>UQZN01000003.1 GCA_900545535.1 uncultured Phascolarctobacterium sp. | reverse complement strand
AAGGTACCTACCATAAATTCAATACCGACGTCAACCATATCCAAATGCTGGGACATGCTGTTAACTTACACGTCAACCTGCACAGCCAGCTGGCCAGTAAAGACCTGGACGGCAGTGAGCAGTTCAGCCTGGGCGGCGCCGACGGAGTACGGGCCTATCCGCAGGGAGAAGCCAGTGGCAGCAACGGCTACCAGGCAACGGCAGAACTGCGCTGCGCTACGCCTATCACTAACCTCAGCCTGGCGACCTTTATCGACTGGGGCGAAGTGGAAGTGAGCAAAAATATTGGCGAGCGTCGTAATCTGGCAGGCTGGGGCGTCGGCGTGCAATACGCCAAACCGAATGATTATTACCTGCGTGTCGATTACGCCAGAAAGATCAACGGCGAAGCCTACCAAAGCGAAGAAAACGATAAAAACGGCAGGATATGGTTTTTAGCCTATAAACTGTTTTAAAAGCGAGCGGGAGAAGGAGAGAGGGAAGCATGAAAAGAACAAAACTGTTATTACATAAACGCATACTGGCGGCAGTACTGAGCGGCGGTATGCTGCTGCTGCCCAACTGGGGCTATGCCCTGCCGCAGGGTGGGACGGTAGTTGCAGGAAATGGAAACATATCTGATCCCAGTAATATCACAGGCAGCGGTAATGTGGCTATCGACTGGAACAGCTTTAACATAGGAAGGAACGAAACAGTTACTTTCAGTGGTATGCAGGCTGTGCTTAATTATGTCACCGGCAACACTAAAAGCGAGATCTTTGGTAATATCACTGGTGAGAACGTACACGTTTTTTTAGTCAATCCTAACGGTATCCTGTTTGGAGCCGAGGCTAAAGTCAACGTCGGGCAGCTGACGGCATCGACCCGGACGATAGAGGACAGAACAGGTTTTGACGGCAGTGCTTTCAGCACTTTGAGTGTAGATGCGGCCAAAAAAGTACGCGGCGACATCATAAATCTGGGCGAGCTGACTGCCAATAAGATCGTACTGGAAGGCGATAATATTTCGCTGCTCAATGCCGCTACGCTGAAAGCAGGCAGCAATAGCGACATCACCCTGCGTGCTAATAATAAAGTGACAGTTGGGTATGAGGTTACGGCTAAGACTACAATAGATGTTGGTGACGGAGTATCTGGCGGACATGAAGTAAGCGATTATAAAAATGGTAGCGGTACTAAAGGCAGCGCTGCGTTGAACGGAGTTGTTGTACAGGATCTGAGCGGCAACAGTAAAAATATAACCGATGCCATGCTGGTGCATAATATTAATGAATTGCAGGCGGTCAATAATAATCTTGCTGGTGATTATATGCTGGCTAATGATATTGATGCCAGTGATACAGTAAACTGGAATACTGGCAAGGGATTTATTCCTATTGGCAGAGATGGCGGTTTTAATGGTTCTTTAGATGGGGCTGGCTGCGCTATAGAAGGCTTGTATATCAATATCGACAGTAAGAGTGATCCTGAGGCAGTATATTATAATAATGCAGGACTTTTTGATCTTTTAAATACAAATGCTTTTGTACATAATTTAACAATGCAGAATGGAAGTGTATTCTTATTTACTGATTCCAGTGGCGGTAATGTTGGCAGTATTGCGGGAGAGAATCTTGGACAGCTTAAAAATGTTTGTAATCTTGGAATGGAAGTAAGCAGCATAAATCAGAGTGCCAATATTGGCGGCATTGTCGGTTCTAACCAAGGAACTGTAACTGATGCGCATAATAGCGGTTCAGTTCATGATGGAGGAACAAGTATATCTTCACAGATTGGAGGTATTGTTGGCTATAATAGTGGCAACGGTGTGATCAGTTATTCCGATAATAGCGGAGCTGTAACAGGCAAAGGTGAGGATTATTTACTGGGTGGAATAGTTGGTAAAAATGATGGTATGATCAGCAATGCTTTTAATAATGGAGATATAAAAGGTGCTGGTGAAAGCAGCTGGGGTGTGTATATAGGTGGTATTGCTGGAGAAAATTATGGTAATATCAGTGATTCCTATAATAAAGGCAATATCAGTGACGATGATATAGGTGGCTATGATATGGCATTGGGAGGTATTGCCGGTTATAATGAAGGGGATATTGATGGCGTTTATAATAGCGGAAATATTAAAGGTCAGTATTACTTAGGTGGTATTGCAGGCCAAAGCTATGATGGTAGTATAAAAAATGCTTATAATACTGGTGTAATTACTGGAAATGGTTATGATGCAACTGCTGCAGGCATTGTTGCAGTAAATGACGCTGAAATAAAAAACGTTTATAATACTGGTAAAATAGTAAATGGCTATAATATAATTGCAGATGGTAGCGGCATTTCAAATGCCTATTATGCAGTCAGAAACGACGATGGAGAGATTTCTGGCTATAAAAATTTCAATGACAGTGTAGATAAAGCTCCAATGAGCCTGGAAGACTTTGGCAAAGCATTTGAAGCTGGATTAGATACGGCGTCAAAAAATTCCTGGAAATTCTATAATGGGTACACCACGCCTCTTTTAAAGGGTTTTTTGAAAAAAATCACGATTAATGGTAATGATATTAACGCTGCTGCCAATACTGTTTACAATGGTACTGAACAAAGTTCGGGTTTAAGTGGTTTTACAGACGGCATTTCAGTAGGGACTAAAAAGAATGCCGGAGAGTACGCTTTGGGTGATCTACTTTATTCCGGGCAGGATGGTTATGATATCGAAATAGTTAATGATGGCACCAAATTCACTATCAATAAAGCGCAGCTGACTGTTACTGCTGATGGAGTGACTATTCAAGCAGGGGATCCATTGCCTGAATTTACAGGGTCTGTCAGCGGGCTGGTTGGCGGAGAACAATGGATTGATTTGGGTGTGAATATTGATTTTACTACCAACACAGACGGGAAGACGGCAGGAGAATTTGCGATCAACGGCAGCTTGGATAAGACGCTGGCTAATTATGAAATCAAACAGGCTGAGGGTAATGCCACAGCTTTGGTAGTCAAGGGCAATAAACCGCCAGATCCACCAAATCCCCCCGAACCGCCAAAGCCGGAAATACCAAAAGAAACTATTTATCGTAATGCATTGGTAAATATTGATGTTACAGAGCAGGAAAACAGGCCGGAACAGCAAAATATCAAGCGGCGCATCAGTAACAGCCTCACCAGTGACCAAGAAGAGCATGTTAAAGTGATGATCGAAGGCGACGGCATCAAATTTGGGAACGAGCAGATCAAGGTAAATGTCGATGACGACGGTATCAAAATAGAGGAAGAACAGGATTGATCCAGAACGCAGACTTCGGTCTGCGTTCTTTTTTTGGTATAGTAATGAGAGTGTCAAATGATTATTTTGTAAATACAGATACATTTTTTATTTATTGTTACTTGCGTTACACTTTGCTGTTTTAAAAACAGTAAATTCTTAAATTTCAGTCAAAATGCAGGAAAAGCCCTTGTAATCAGCGAATTGTAATAACATCAAATTTTCTAGGACAAGGGGGAGTAATCATGAAAGAGTATACTGGAGATAGGATCAGAAACGTGGCCATTGTGGGTCACGGTGGGGCTGGAACGACGTCTGTTACCGAAGCCTTACTGTATCGTTCGGGAGCAATTTCCAGAATGTGCAAGGTAGAAGACGGGGCTACCACCACTGACTATGAGCCGGAAGAAATCAAACGCGGCGTATCTGTCAATGCAACTTTGGCGCCTGTTGAATGGCGTGATACCAAAATCAATTTTATCGATACACCGGGCTTTGCTGACTTTGTAGCCGAGGTCAAAGGCGCTTTCCGTGCCGTTGACAGCGCTTTGATCGTTGTATGCGCTACTTCGGGCGTGCAGGTCGGCACTGAGCAATGCTGGAAACTGGCAGAAGAAGCACATTTGCCGCGTATCATTTTTGTTAATAAGATGGATCGTGAAAATGCTGATTTTGATAGTATTCTTGAAAATCTGCGTGCTAAGATCGGTAAACGTGTATTGCCGCTGCAATTACCTCTCGGCAAGGAAGCCGATTTCTGCGGCGTTATCGATCTTTATAAAATGAAGGCTTATAAAGCTAACGGCAACGATTCCATCGAAATGGACATTCCTGAAGATATGCTGGAGTACGCCAAAGAAGCGCATGAAAAAATGGTCGAAGCTGCTGTCGAGGCTGACGATGACTGCATGATGCGTTATCTGGAAGGCGAAACTATCAGCGATGAGGAAATTATGGACTGCCTGATCAAGGGCATTCGTCAGGCGATTATTTTCCCTGTCCTTTGCGGAAGCGCATATAAAGATATTGGCTTGGGCCGTGTTATGAACGCGATCATCGACTTTACCTATCCGGCGATCCTGAACGATTTTGTCGTTACGAATCCGGAAACCGAAGAAGAAGAGATCCGCGACGCTAACGCGCCGATGGCCGCTTTGGTTTTCAAAACTACATCCGATCCGTTTGTGGGCCGGTTGAGTTTCTTTAGAGTATTTTCGGGTACGATCAAAGCCGACAGCATGGTTTATAATGCCAGCCGTGAAAAAGAAGAACGTATCGGCGGTATTTTTACAATGCGCGGTAAAACTCAGATCCCGATGAAAGAAGTAGTTGCCGGTGATATCGGCGTTACTACTAAATTGCAGTTTACATCTACGGGCGATACGCTCAGCGATAAGAATTCTCCTGTTTTGTTTGCGCCGATCGCATTCCCGCTGCCGATGTATACTCGTGCCATTTATGCTAAAAAGAAAGGCGAGGAAGAGAAGATCGCCACTGCTTTGAACCGTTTGATGGACGAGGACCCGACGATCATAGTTACTAAAAACACTGTTACCAAGGAAACTCTGGTCAGTGGTATGGGCGATCAGCATATCGAGATCATTATGGAGCGTATGAAACGTAAATTCGGCGTGGAAGCCGATCTGCGTGCGCCTATCGTTGAATACAGAGAGACTATCCGCGGAACTGCGGAGGTCGAAGGCAAGCATAAGAAACAATCCGGTGGACATGGACAGTATGGTCACGTAGTGATCAAAATGGAACCCCTGCCGCCAGGAGAAGGCTTTGAGTTTGTTGATAAAATTTTCGGCGGTGCCGTACCGCGTCAATATATCCCGGCAGTTGAAAAAGGTATGCGTGAATCTATGGAACACGGCATTTTGGCCGGGTATCCGGTAGTAGATGTTCGTATCACGCTGCTTGACGGTTCTTATCATACTGTCGATTCTTCGGAAATGGCGTTCAAGATCGCTTCTAATATGGCATTCAAAAAAGCTATGGAACAGGCTAAACCTGTTTTGATGGAGCCGGTTTATAATTTGGATGTTTATTGTGCCGAATCGATGATGGGCGACGTTATTGGCGACCTGAATTCGAAACGCGGACGTATTTTGGGTATGCAGAGTCTGGAAGACGGTATGGGCTGCGTCAAAGCACAGGTCCCTTATGCCGAGATCTCTGAATATGCAGTTGACCTGCGGGCGCTGACCCAGGGCCTGGGCACTTTTGAAATGAAGTTTGACCATTATGAGGACGTACCGATGAAAATGGCCGAAAAGATCATTGCCGAGGCTAAGGAAGCTCAATAATTGATATAGTTGCTGCAAATGAAAAAGGAAAAGCGGTTTGTTTTAGTGGCAAACCGCTTTTGTGACTCCAATATATTGATAAAGAATAAAAAGGGTTTATCTCAAGATTTTTTGAGATAAACCCTTTGGTTTTGGTAAATTTTGTTAAAAGGTCAGAAATCAGTAGACCAAATGCACCAGCATATATCCGGCAAAGCAGGCACTGCCCACGCCAATAAGTCCTGGCAGCAGGAAACTGTGATTGATGATGAATTTGCCGATATGTGTCGTTCCTGAACGGTCAAAGCCGATACAGGCCAGATCAGATGGATAAGTAGGAAGAACGAAATAACCGTAAGCTGCAGGCATAAAGCCAACTATTACTAAAGGACTGACACCAACGCTCAATGCCATTGGTACGATTACGGTTACAGCAGCAGCTTGGGAATTGATCAGTTTGGAAACTAAAAATAAAACTACTGCATACATCCAGGGATAAGCAAGGACCACGTCACTTAAAGATTGTTTCATAACGGGCAGATAAGCACCGAAATATGTATCGGCCATCCAGGCTACACCGTAGACTGAAACAATAGCTGTCATACCTGATTTGAAAACAGAGCCGGAAGCGACTTCTGAGGTTTTTACATTACACAGCACCATGATAACAGCTGCAATAGAAAGCATCATTAGCTGAATGGTAGGCGTCATGGAGAAGGGTTTTAAAATGCCTTTGGCATTGGGAAAATGAGGTAATAATTGTGGGAAACTGCCAAAGATGGCAATGACGACGATACCCAGCAGAAAAACTAAAGCTGACTGATAAGCGCTTTTGGGTAGGGAGACATTTAAAAGACTTTGCTCTTGCAGACCGCCGTAAATAAATTCTTTTTGTTCAGGGTCTGCGATTTTGGCCTGGAATTCGCTGTCTTTATCAAGATCTTTGCCGCGGTTGAGGCTCCAAAGGCCGGCGATTATAACGCCGATAAAAGTAGCTGGAATGGAAATGGAAAGGATCTGCATAACGCCGAAAGGCTGGTCGGTAGCACCTAAAATGGCTACGGCAGAAACAACGGCTACTGAAGCCGGCGAAGCGCAGACGCCCATTTGAGAGGCGATGGAAGCAACAGACATGGGCCGTTCCGGACGGATATTTTGTTTTATGGAAATATCATAAATAATAGGGAACATGGCGTAAACTACATGCCCGGTACCGCATAAAACGGCGAGCAGCCAGGTGGTAAGCGGCGCAAGGATCGTAATATATTTGGGGTTACTGCGTAGAAATTTTTCCGCATATTTCAGCATTACGTCAAGACCTTTGGACGCCTGTAAAAATGCTGAACAGGTAACTACCGCCATGATCGTCAGCATAACGTCGACCGGTGGTTTACCGGGTTTCAGGCCCATAATAAAAATAAAGAAAACAAGGCCGATACCAGAAATAGTAGCCAGGCCGATACCGCCGCGTCGAACGCCGATTACCAGACATGCCATCAAAACGATAAAACCTAAAAACATTAACATCAAGACACCTCCGAGAAATAAAATAAATAATAATAAAAATATATCTAACGACGTCAAGGTATACAGCTTTACCTGTTATACCACGGTCGGAGATGCCCTTTTCCAATACGCACATAGTTTTTAGAAGGCAAAGGGGCCCGAAGGGAATGGTGACACTATATAAATAAAGTGTATGATAATAGCGAAATAATCACAGGAATTAGTATACACTATTTTGTTATTTATGACTAGACCTTAAAATTTTATTTCAAGAAGGATTGTAATGTGAAGAGATAAATAAGCTTTATAATGCTTTGCTAATGACAAAAAACTGATAATGGACTGTCAGATAAAAACACTGGAAAATACACGATGTTAATTTTAGCAACTTATGCTATAATTAATGTATTACTATGACTTATTGGGAGGGTTCAGTAAATGCAGGCTATTGATCATGCATCTGTTAATACTTTACGCTTTTTGGCGGCTGACCAGGTAGAGAAGGCGAAATCGGGGCATCCCGGCTTTCCTTTGGGCACGGCACCGTTGATGTATACTTTGTGGGACCGTTTTATGCACTATAATCCAAAAGATCCCAACTGGTTCAATCGTGACCGTTTTATTTTGTCGCCGGGTCATGGCAGCGCACTGCTATATGCAATGCTGCATCTGGCCGGCTACGATCTTTCGCTGGAGGAACTGAAAAACTTCCGTCAATGGGGCAGCAAAACTCCGGGTCATCCTGAATACGGCCATACGGCAGGCGTAGATGCGTCTACAGGACCGCTGGGACATGGCTTTGCCATGGGTGTCGGTTTTGCTATTGCTGAAGCGATGCTGGCGGCTAAATACAACAAACCTGAATTTACTGTTATCGATCACTATACTTATGGTCTGACTTCTGACGGCGACCTGATGGAAGGCGTTGCCAGCGAGGCTGCTTCTTTGGCAGGTACTTTGGGACTGGGTAAATTGATCTATCTTTATGACGATAATAAAATCACTATCGAGGGTTCTACCGATATTGCCTTCACTGAAGATGTAGAAGCACGCTTTAGAGCTTATGGCTGGCAGGTGCTGCGTGTAGCTGATTCCGAAGATATCGACGCTATGGAAGCGGCTGTGAAAGAGGCGCAGGCAGATACCTCGCATCCAAGTCTGATCATTGTCCGTACCCATATCGGTTATGGCAGCCCGAAACAGGACAGTGCTTCCTGCCACGGTGAGCCTTTGGGCGCGGAAGCGTTGGCGCTGACTAAAGAAAAAGCAGGTTGGCCTGTTGGTCAACCTTTCTATGTGCCGCTGACCGTCAGCCAGCATTTCAAAAATAAAATCGAAGATTGCCAGGATAACCAAAAAGCCTGGGAAGCATTGATGGCTGATTATAAAGTTGTTTATCCCGAACTGGGCACTGAACTGGAAGAACGTATCAGCGGCAATGCGCTGGTAAATCTGCATGATCTGGAAGCGATCTTTAAAGATGTTGCTAAAACAGCTACCCGTGAAGCTTCCGGCGATATCCTGCAAAAACTGGTCATGCAGCTGCCTGATTTGGTAGGCGGCAGTGCTGACCTGGGTCCTTCTAATAAAACTGTGATGAAAAATGCCGGTTATTTTTCACAAACCGACCGCGGCGGCCGCAATATTCATTTCGGCGTGCGCGAACACGCTATGGGCACCGTGCTTAATGGTCTTGCCCTGCACGGCGGTTTCATTCCTTTCGGCGGTACCTTCCTCGTTTTTGCCGACTTTATGCGTCCTGCAATGCGTATGGCATCCTTGATGGGACTGCGTTCTATTTTCGTACTTACGCATGACAGTATTGCTTTGGGTGAAGACGGACCGACGCATCAGCCGATCGAACAGATGATGAGCCTGCGGATGATCCCGGGCCTGTCGGTATTCCGTCCGGCAGACGCTTTGGAAACTGCGACTGCCTGGCAGATGGCCTGCATGAACATGCACAAACCGACAGCTTTGCTTTTGAGCCGTCAAAAATTACCGGTGCTGCATGATTATGCCGCTACCGTACACGAAAATGCTTATAAAGGCGCTTATGTGCTGAACCCGGGTCAGGGAGAGGCAAAAGCGGTCATTATCGCTACCGGCAGCGAAGTGCATCTGGCGCTGGCAGCTCAGGCTGAACTGGCGAAAGAAGGTATTGCGGTCAGCGTGGTTTCGATGCCAAGCTGGGATGCCTTTGAACTTCAGAGCGACACTTATAAAGCTTCCGTATTGCCTGAAGGCTTGCCGAAGATTGCTGTCGAAGCAGGCGTTACTTTGGGCTGGAGCCGTTATACCGGCAGTGAAAACAATGTACTTGGCATCAACCGTTTCGGCGCTTCGGCACCTGGTGATGTGATGATGGAAAAATATGGCTTTACTGTTCAGAATTTGGTCGCTAAAGTAAAAAGCGTCCTCTAAAATCTAAATCTTAACGGGCATGGTGCTTACTTTTAGGCCCGTGCCCGTTTCGTTTGCGGCAAACAATGTCACACTGCAGACCGCAGATAGGAGTAATGATGAAACATTTATTAACGATAGCAGGCAGCGATTCCAGCGGCGGCGCCGGGATACAGGCCGATTTGAAAACCTTTGCCGCCCATGGCACCTTCGGCATGAGCGTTATTACCGCGGTAACGGCGCAGAATACACAGGGCGTGACGATGGTGCAGGATATTGACGCCGAAGTGGTCGAGGCGCAGATCAACGCAGTCTTCGACGATATTCGCGTTGACGCTGTCAAAATAGGCATGGTTTCGCATCCTGAAATCATTAAAATGATCGCTAGCAGATTACGTTATTATAAACCGCAGATCGTGGTGCTGGACCCGGTAATGATTTCTAAAAGCGGTTATCCGCTGCTGGCGCCGGAAGCCTGTGAGACGCTGGTCAAAGAACTGCTGCCGCTGGCAACGCTGGTAACGCCTAATTTGCCCGAAGCAGAAGTGATCAGCGGCATGAAGGTGGAGACAAAGGCAGAAATGCTTCCGGTGGCTGCACGCATTTTAGAGTTGGGAGCCCAGGCGGTGCTGGTCAAAGGCGGGCATTTGAACGGCAGTGCCGACGACCTGCTGTTTGACGGCAGTATGGAACGCTGGTTTATGGGTGAACGTATCGATACTAAAAATACGCATGGAACAGGCTGCACGTTATCGAGCTCGCTGGCGGCCAATCTTGCCCTGGGCCTGAGCCTGGCTGAGGCTGTGGCAGCTTCGAAAGCCTATGTAACAGAAGCGATAGAGTACAGTCTGCTGATCGGCGGCGGCTGTGGTCCGACACATCATTTTGTTGATTTGTACAGAAAGGCAGGCTGGTTAAAATGAGTTTGGTCATCAAAGGCCAATTTGGCCTGATTGTCGATGCAGTGCGTGCAAAACGGCCCGTTATCCATCATTTGACCAATTATGTGACTGCCGGCGACTGCGCCAATATAACCTTGTGTGCGGGTGCTTCGCCGGTAATGGCCGATGAAGCGGAGGAAGCAGCTGAAATAACGGCTAATGCCGACGCACTGGTGCTGAACCTGGGCACTATTGCCAAAGCTAAAATGCAGGCTATGGAAACGGCGGCTGTTACTGCCAGGAATAAAGGCATAGCGGTCGTTTTAGACCCGGTAGGGGTGATGGCGTCCAAGCTGCGTCTGGCTTTTGCGCTGAAACTTTTGCGTGAAGGCCTGATAACTATTGTCCGCGGCAATTATGCTGAGTGTATGGCGCTGCTGGAAGAAAAAGCCGAAGGCAAAGGTGTGGATTCCAGCGGTGATGTGCCTGACGGGCTGCGGGTAGCGAAGGAAGCCGCAGAAAAATATGGCTGCGTTTTTGCCGTTACAGGCGTTACTGATTACGTCAGCAATGGTAAACAGGCGTTGGTGCTGACAGGCGGTCATGAGCTGCTGACGCAGATCACCGGGGCCGGCTGCATGACGACGACGTTGTGTGCCTGCTGCGCGGCAGTGACAAAAGACCCATTGCTGGCCGCGGCTTTAGGTATAGTTATCATGGGGCAGGCAGCAGAGCTGGCCGCAGGCTTTATGGAAACCAAAGATGGGCCGGGAATGTTCAAAACACGTTTGTTTGACGGCGTTTACCACGTCACTACCAAGTGGAACGTGCTGCATTTGGACCCGGAACGGAAGCAGTGAGATGGAGCAGATGAAACAAAAAATAGATTACAGCGTTTATCTGGTGACAGATACAGGTCTTTTACAGGGGCGTGATTTTGCCGCCTGTATCGAAGCGGCGCTTAAAGGCGGCGTGACCCTGCTGCAGTATCGTGATAAAGATGCCGACAGCCGCACGCTGTTTGAGCGGGCGCTGCTGCTCAAGAAGTTGTGTACGATATACAAGGTGCCGCTGCTGATCAACGACAGGCTGGATATTGCCTTGGCGGTGCAGGCCGATGGCGTACACGTAGGGCAAAGCGACTTGCCTGTGGCCGTAGTACGCAGACTTTTAGGCGGTCAGGCTGTCATAGGCGCCTCGGCCCATAATGCCGAAGAAGCCAGGCAGGCCCTGGCAGATGGCGCCGATTATTTAGGCTGCGGCGCTGTGTTTGGCACTACTACTAAAACCGACGCCGGTTATTTAGGGCTGGAAGGTCTGCAAAGCATCAGGCAGGCAACTGCGGCGCCTATCGTCGGTATCGGCGGTATCAACAGCGCTAATTTCGGGCAGGTGCTGCAAACCGGCGCCAACGGTGCCGCTGTTGTCAGCGGGATTCTGGCGGCAGCCGATATTGAAGCAGAGGTGCGTAAATTCAAAACGATTGCCGCTGCCTATAAAAATGCATAAAAAAGCACATAAAAATAGCTATCGCTGTTACGGCGATAGCTATTACTTTTTTGCTGTTTTTTAGTTATTTTCGTTCAGGATCTGGTTGACGCGGTCGCGCATCGAACCTGTCTGCGGCGACTTTGCTTTATCGTCGCTGAATTCTTTTTGCAGTTCCTGCATTTCCTTGTCCAGTTCTTTCTGCTGGGCCTTGATTTTGGCTTCAGCCTGCGCCCGCTCAGACTTTTTGATATCCTTCAGGAAGGTGTTATCATCAAAATCCCTGAACTCGTTTTCCAATGACTGAGTATCATAAATAGCCGGTGAAGAACCTGCTTCCGTGATATGCGGTGTCAGGATCATCATGACCTCGGTTTTATTTTTAGTCGTGCTGCGGTTTTTAAACAGCTCGCCTAAAATCGGGATATTGGAGAGGAAGGGGATCTTCTGGATATTTTTCTGTTCTTCTTCGTTGATCAGGCCGCCGATGATCAGCGTTTCCCCGTTGCGCATCCTTACATAAGTATCGGCAGTACGGCTGGTGATCTTATAATTTTTGATTTCAGAAACCAGCGTCGGGGTGCTGACTTCAGTATGGACGGCAGAAGTGATCATATCATCCTCGCTGACCAGCGGGGTATAAGTAAGCTTGATACCTGCGTCTACATATTCGGTAGTATTGACGGTAACGCCGTTTTCGATCTTTTCGGTCAAAACCGGGATGTGGTCACCGATGAAAATACTGGCTTCCTTACCGGGAACGGTGATGATGCGCGGAGTCGCTAAAATTTTCGCCTTGCCGTTGGCAAACAGCGCGTTGAGCGTGGCATTGAAGCGGAACTCATAGCTGGCGCCAAAATGGACTACACCGCCGAAATCTTCGTCATCGTCGTTGTTACCGCCTCCTTTATTGTTGTCCTCGCTGTTTTGCGGTATTTTATCCCAGTTCCAGTTGATGCCAAGGTTTTTACTGTCCTCTTTATTGATGGCGATGATCTTGGCTTCCAGAGTGATCTGCTTGGTAGCTACGTCCATCGCCTTGATTGTAGTACGAACACGGTCTTCATCAGTACTGCTGCCGCTGAACATGACGGAATTGGTGATCGGGTCGATACCGATCTTGTTACTGCCTTCTAAAAGACCGTCTAAAGCGGTTTTCACATCTTCTGCCTTGGCGTAATTGAGTTTAAAAACATTGACGCTGCCGTTGAATTTATTCAGATTTTCCTGCGTGGAAACCAGAATAACGCCGTCAACGACGCGGTAAGCCAGGCCCTTGGCGCTGGTGATCAATTTGATAGCCGTATCGAACGGCACATCGTCCAAAGCGATAGTGATCCTGCCTCTGACAGACTCGTCGGTAACGATGCTGGCGTCAGAAAGAGCGGAGATAGCAGTCAAAACGTCGCGAACCTCGCCGTCGTGCACGTTTAAGGTAACATTAGGCGCGGCTAATGCAACAGCAGTGCTGCTGAATGCTAAAAGTGCGGCAAGAGTAGTGTTACGCAGTGATTTTTTCCAGGAATGCATCAGTTATTCCTCCCCAGTGTCAAATGGAGTGGCGCCTGCGGATGGCTGAGATCAACGGAATCAGTACCGATAGCGGCAACGGTATAGTCGCCGAAGCTCTGACCGTCTTTATAATAATTGCTGGTGTTGTTGAATTCGATGATCGCCAGCTGCCTGACGCCATTATTAATGATGCCGCGCAAAACCGGCGCTCCTGCGTAAACAGACGCTCCGCCTGTGGCTGTGCCTGCAGATACGGCAGGTCTGTTGAGCAGCGCCGCCGGAGCCATAAATGGATTACGGGCGATAGTTTGCATTTTAGCTGCAGGGACTAAAGCATCTTCAACAGGCATGGCAGCAGCTGCCGGTTGAGTCTGAACAACAGCCTGCGGCTGTTCGGCCCAGGCTTTTTCGAACAAACCTTCTATATAGCTGCCTGCATCAAAGCGGCACATAAAATGCGAGGCGCTCAAAACCAGGAAAGCTGCCAGAATGACAAGTGACAAACGATCAGTTTGTTTTTGCTGTTTTCGCATGATGATTCCTCCAAATATAAATTAAACTGATAATTATAAAATCTTAATATAGTTATTATACCACAAGATGAAGAAAAACAAATAAATATTCTTGTTGTTTCTACTAAAATAAGTTTGTTTTAGAATATACATCGTAGTATAATAAAATATAAAATAAAATATACATATTATTCGTTCTAAAACCAATAAAGTAACTAATGTAATTTTACTGTCAGTAAAGGCAAAAACGGAGGTAAGCAACGTGGCAACACAGAAAAGACGCCTGGGCGAGATCCTTGTCACTTCGGGAGAAATAACGCAGACTCAGCTGGAACAGGCTTTGGCTGAACAAAAAACAAATGGCAAAAGACTGGGTGAGACCCTGATCAGCCTGAACTTTCTGACGGAACGGAAGATGCTGAAGACACTGGAAAAACAGCTTTCCATACCGTATATGTTTTTGAGCGATATCGAGATCATGCCGGAAGCTATTGCAGCGGTACCGATCTTTCTGGCGGAACGTTATACTTTAGTGCCGCTGAAAAAGGATGGCAACCGCCTGACGATAGCAATGAACGACCCGACTAACTTTTACGCCATCGACGATGTGCGTATGGTCAGCGGCTGCGATATTTCCATCGTCTTGTCCGAGCAGCAGGATATCATCAATGCCATCAATAATTTTTACGGCGTCAGAGGACGTGTGGGCGGCAGTCTGAACAAATTGAAGGAAGATTCTTTCGCGCCTGTCATTCGCAGAGTCGAAGACAGCAGCGACGACGCTCCGGTAGTCAAAATCGTCAACTCGGTCATCGAACAGGCGATCCGTGATAAAGCCAGCGATATCCATATCGAGCCGCAGGAAGAGTCGACGCGTGTGCGCTTCCGTGTCGACGGCGTTTTGCGTAATGCTGTTACACTGCCTAAAAACAGCCACGGTGCCATTATTTCACGTATCAAGATCATGGCGGAAATGGATATCGCCGAAAAACGGCTGCCGCAGGACGGACGCATCAACATCGAACAGGGCGGACGCGAGATCGACCTGCGTATTTCAACGCTGCCAACGATTTTGGGCGAAAAAGTCGTTATGCGTATCCTTGACAAATCAGCGGCATCGATAGCGATTGGCGATTTGGCTTTTACTGCCAAGAATATGGCTTTGTACAGCGATCTGTTCAGTTCGTCCTACGGCATCGTGCTGGTTACAGGTCCTACGGGCAGCGGTAAGTCTACAACGCTGTATTCTACGCTGACTAATATCAACCACCCCAGCAAAAACATCATCACGGTCGAAGACCCGGTCGAGTATCGTATCGACGGCGTCAATCAGGTCGCCGTCAACAATAAAGCCGGACTCACCTTCGCCAACGGACTGCGCAGTATTTTGCGTCAGGACCCGAACATCATCATGGTAGGCGAGATCCGCGACGTAGAAACGGCCCGCATCAGTATCCATGCAGCCCTTACAGGTCACCTTGTTTTCAGTACCCTACATACCAACGATGCCGCCGGCGCTATTACACGGCTGATCGATATGGGCGTAGAGCCATTTTTAGTCGCTTCTGCTTTGCGCGGCGTCGTTGCGCAGCGTTTAGTGCGCCGCATCTGCCCGCATTGTAAAGAGGCCTATGCTCCCGATGCAGCTGAAAGAGCTTATATGGGCATTGCGCTGGACGAAGATGTCAAAATCTATAAAGGCGCCGGCTGCGGCAAATGCAATTTTACCGGTTATGCCGGACGCATGGCGATCCACGAGGTTTTGCCCATTGTTCCCGAAATGAAAGAACTGATTTTGAAAAATGCCCCGGATACAGATATTTTTGCCGCCGGACGTCCCCATGGCGTCACTTCCATGAAGGAAGACGGTATCCAAAAAGTACTGGACGGTGAAACAACTGCCTCAGAATTGCTGCGCGTAGCGTATGCCTAAGGAGATGACAAAGTGATCAAAGAGTTAATGCGTGACGCTTTTGAAGTCAACGCTTCCGATATCCATTTGACCGTGGGACTGCCGCCGATGCTGCGTGTCAACGGTGTGCTGCGTAAGGCCGGCGAAGAACCGCTGCGCCGTGAGGATACCTATAACATGGCCATGGAACTGATGGATGACCGCCGCCGCACGCAGTTTTTGGACAACGGCGAATCCGACTTCTCGTATGAAATCGAAGATATGTGCCGTTTCCGTGTGAACGTGTTTAAGCAGAGTAACTGTGTGGCAGCGGCGCTGCGCTTGATTTCCAATAATATCCCAAGCTTTGAAGATCTGCGCCTGCCCGACGTTATCAGCGAGCTTGCCATGCTGCCGCGCGGATTGGTGCTGGTCACAGGACCTACGGGCAGCGGCAAGTCCACGACGCTGGCGGCAGTCATCAACAAAATCAACAAACACCGCAAAGACCACGTCATTACACTGGAAGACCCGATCGAGTACAAACACAACCATATCAACAGCATCATCAACCAGCGCGAAGTCGGCAGCGATACCAAAAGCTTTGCCAACGGCCTGCGGGCAGCGCTGCGTGAAGACCCCGACGTTATTCTGGTAGGCGAGATGCGCGACACGGAAACTATCGCCACCGCGATCACTGCGGCTGAAACAGGACATCTGGTGCTGGCGACCCTGCATACGCAGGATGCGGCATCGACAGTCAACCGCATTATCGACGTTTTCCCGGAACATCAGCAACAGCAGATCAGGATTCAGCTGGCAGGCAATCTGCAGGGCATCGTGGCACAGCAGCTGCTGATGAACCGCGAGCAGACAGGACGGCTGGCAGCCTTTGAGATACTGGTCGCAACACCGGCGCTGCGCAATCTGATCCGTGAAGGTAAAACGCATCAGATACCGTCTTATATCCAGACCGGTTCTAAATTTGGCATGATCTGCATGGACGCTTATCTGGCGCAGCTGGTACGTCAAAATAGGATCGACCGCATCGCTGCGGAAGAACGCTGTTATGACCCGCTGACACTGGAACGCTATATGCACGGACTATAAAGCTAAAGGAGGAAGCGCAGTTTGGAGCAATTTAAATATAAAGCCCGTAAACGTGACGGCACTGTAGTCTACGGCACCGTCAACGCCCCCAACGAAGCTGCTGTCGCCGCCTTTATCCGCAAACAGGAAATGTATGTGGCCAATATCACAGCCTCTAAAAAGAAAGGTCTGCTTGCTGGCGCACTTTTTGAAGAAAGCATCAACCTTTATGATATCTCCATCTTTGCCCGTCAGTTTGCGACCCTGCTGGGAGCGGGCGTACCGTTATTAACAGGCTTGGAGATACTGACGCAGCAATCTGCCAAAGAACGGCTGCGTACTGTTTTAGGGCAGATCACTACCAGTGTTCGCGAAGGCAAGGCCTTATCTGCGGCTATGGCCGAATTTCCCAAGGTCTTTCCCGAGCTGATGACTAATATGGTAGCAGCGGGCGAGGCCGGCGGTATTTTAGAGATCGTTATGGACCGTCTGGCGGCCCAGTTTGAAAAAGACTACCGCATGAACGCCAAATTCAAATCGGCGATGATCTATCCGGCGATCGTCTTATCGGTAGCCGCTATCGTTGTTGCTATTATTATGATGTTCGTCATGCCTGTTTTTGTCGGGCTGTTTGAGCAACTCAAAATAGAACTGCCTTTTGTTACCCGTGTCGTTATCGATATCAGCAACTTTCTTGGGCATTACTGGTATCTGGTTCTCGCCGCGCTGGCGGCATTGTTTGCCCTTTATAAATGGGCCGGGACTAAAGAAAGCTTCCGCCTGTGGCGTGACGGTATTTATCTCAAAGTACCTATTTTCGGAGATCTGTATAATAAAATCATCATCACCCGCTTTGCCCGCACTTTTGCCAGCTTATCGCGCAGCGGCGTGCCGATATTGAACGCCATGACTATCGTCAGTAAAGCGACAGGCAGCCTGCAGGCCGAACGGGTTCTCAATCAGGCCCGCGGCAGCTTGCGGCGTGGGCGAACACTGGCAGACCCTATGGAAGCCAGCGGCATGTTTCCGCCGATCGTTATCAGTCTGGTCAATATCGGTGAAGAAACAGGCGCTTTGGATACTATGCTCGATAAAGTAGCCGATTTCTATGGTGCTGAGGTCGATGATACGATCGGACGTCTGCAAACCATTATGGACCCGATCCTGATCGTTATTTTAGGCGTTATCATCGGTACTTTGGCTATAGCGCTGTTACTTCCGATGTTCGAAATAGTTACTAAAGTTGGCAGTTTATAAATAAAATACTGCTTTTATAATAAAAATACTTGATAAAAGGCTAAAAAAGAGTTATTATTAAAATATAAATAAAGTAGCGGCTATGTTATGTGGATGATCATAGTAACGCTGCATAAAAGAAGGGATGAATTCCAATGAAAAATTTTATTAAAAACAGAAAAGGTTTTACCCTGGTAGAACTGGTAGTAGTAATTGCTATCATCGGTATCCTTGCCGGTATCGCTGTACCGCGCTTTTTGGATGCTACAGCATCTGCCCGCGGCGCAAAAATCGTAGCAGATATGCGTACTATTCAATCAGCAGAAATGATTTATTATGCTAAAAATGCTAAATATCCTACTGACCAAGCAGATTTTGCAGATTTGGTACAAGGTAACTGGCCTGGTGTTCCAACTGGTAAATTTATTATCGCTCAAGTATTAAAACAAGGTGGCGGTACTACAGAAGGCGTTGCTGGTGATGGTGCTGCATATACTTATACTGCAGGAGCAGATGGCGCTTCAGGAACAATTACATTAACTGGCGCAACCAATCTTACAGGTGTTAGTGGTTCAAGTTATACTTTAACTGTTCTTTTAGGTGGCGACCAACAGAAATCTGAAACAGGTAAATAATAATTTTAATATTTTTCTAAAAAACGACTGACTTTTGTCAGTCGTTTTTTAAAAAATGCTTATGAGGAGATATAAAATGAAAAAATCTATTAGGGGCTTTACTTTAGTTGAATTAGTTATAGTTATTGCAATCATTGGCATTTTAGCTGGTATTGCGATTCCTTATTATACAGATGCTCAGGCAACTGCCAGAGGTGCAAAAATACTTGGCGATATGAGAGCTCTTCAATCAGCTTACACTATGTATTTAGCTAAAAATGGCGGCGCACAAAAAGATATAATAGTAGGTTCTACCGTTGAATATCCGGAAATTATTCCTATGCTTGTTAGCGAAGGCTATTTAGAAGCAGTACCTATTCCTCCAGAAGGAAAAGCTTTTTTCCCAAATGCTATTAGTAGTATTAAAGAAAATGGAATAAATGTATACAAAAGCAATTTTGGTGGTGTACAATTAGGCGGCTATACGTTTATAAAGCATGCCGATGTTGATAGTGTAGAGCTTATAGTAGCTTTGGATCTTGCAACACCACTTCCGCTTACAGATTTGACTGGACACTAATAATAAATACATTTGTTATAAACAAACAGATAGTTATTTGACAAACGACGGCAAAAAGCGCATACTTAACAGGTTGCCTTCAACCCACAATTAGTGAAGCAAGGCTTCAAAAAACAGGACAGGACGCTGCGCGAGATGTAAAATGTTTTGATTTACGGCAAACTAAAGCGACGACGTTATAAAATCCTACGCAACGGCAATAAACAAGCATTGAGCAACGATGAGCCTTAGCCGGATAAAAAACGCTCTTAAGCGGCAGAACACCTGTAAGCAGACATCATTACATCCAGCCAGCCGGGAATCCCTTGTTTTTTATATTAAAAATATAAAAAATCGAGGTGTTCTGTATGAACAATGGCTTCTTTAAAATTTATCGTGAACTTTGGGATAAACCGATCTGGAAACAGTCTACTCCGATCCAAAAAACTGTTCTTCTTACTTTGCTCTCTATGGTCAACTTTGCGCCCGCCGAATGGGAATGGCAAGGTCAAAAGTTCAACGTGCAACCCGGGCAGACTATTACCAGTTTACAACATATTGCTGACCGCTGTGGCAAAGGAGTAAGTACAGGTAATGTTCGGGGAGCTTTAGACCGCTTTGTAAAACTTGGTTTTTTAGCAAACGAATCTACAAAGACCGGACGCCTGCTGACTATCGTTAATTGGGGCGCTTATCAGTACCTTGATGGCGATCGTTGCACAGATGGCTGCAACGACCTTACAAATGTAGTGCAAAGCGACTGCAAAGACTCTGCATCTAATAAGAAGAATAAAAAAGAAGAGAAAGATAAGAAGAATAATTTTTATCAAAACTCTTCTTTTTCTTCCTTTTCCCATCCAGCCAAACCCATGCTTTCTGCTGGTGCCGCGCAAATCCGTGCTTTAGCACAGGGAGGCCGTCATGAATAATCAGGTCACGCAGCAGGATGCAGCTAAGATTCTTGATCGTTTAGGCCGTTACTTTCCTATGCTGGTAAAAAACGGCACCGAAGTCGTAACAGACTGGTATCCATTTATTGCGCAGTTCCCGCTTGATGTGGCGCAGGCAGCGGCGATGTATCTTATTGAAAACACCGCCTTCGACCCGCCCAAGCCTGCCGTTTTTGTGCAGGCAGCCAGAATGTTGTTGCAGCACCAAACCGGACAGCGCGAACTGACTGCGGCAGAAGCATGGCACATGGCGTGCAAACAGCTGAATCCTTATAAAAAACCTCATTACGAAAATAAATTAGTTGCTCAGGCTGTACACGACATCGGTTATATGACGCTATGTACAGCTGACCACGATATGTTTTCCCGGTTTGAACATGTTTATAACATTGTATACCTCCTTTTTTCTTATCTTAGCAGATTATTTTAGCTTTCAAATTGTAAGACACAAGTAAACCACAGGAAAATAATTTTGTAGATAATGAAAGTGTTATTGTAGTTTTCAAAATGTTCACAGAAGTGAATAATTTTGTATAATGAAGACAGTAAAGGACGGTGATACAGTATGACGTGCGCTAAATTGGGTGATCGTTGGCTCAAGGTATTCGTGGTTCTGCTGATCGCAGGCGTTTTTGGCGGCTTTTGCCTGCCGCATTTTGTGGAAGCAGTGGCCGGTGGCTATAATACCCGCGCTGTCGGTGTTTCGCTTGGCGCAGAGGGCTTGGCGGCGCCTGTTTTATCAGCTGATTTTAAACCGCAGGGCGGCGAGCTGGCTTTGGCTAAGCTGGTAGAAGCAGGTTATTTCGACACTTTGATCAATTGAATACATGTATACAATACAAAAGTACTTGCTTTTTTCAAACTATCTGCTATAATAACTAACATCACAAGTGAATAATGCGTGGATGAAACATATGGGAGAAGACGATGCGTCTACCGAAGGAGCTAAACTCTCAGGTGCCTGTAAAACAGGCGGAACCGTATGCGGACACAACTCTGGAGAGTCCCTTGAATGGGCGCCGAAGGTGCACGAACGTCGTTGACGTTTTTATCTCTCAGGCCAATGGACAGAGCAATAGCAGTAGTTCCGCTGCCTTTAAGGCAGGGGAGTACTTATATCGTTTTTTGCCCACCGGAGTTGTCGTTATTCCGGTGGGTTTTTGTTTTTTATTTCGCAAATGGGAAGAGGGAGAATTTTATGTTGGAGCTTTTGAATGAGATCGATAGTTTTGTGTGGGGGCCGCCGCTTTTGGTATTATTGGTTGGTACCGGTATCTGGCTGACCCTGCGTTTGAATTTGTTGCAGGTGTTGAAACTGCCTATGGCTTTGAAATTGATTTTTTCGGCGAAAAATGACGGTGATGGCGATGTCAACAGCTTCAAGGCTTTGTGTACGGCTTTGGCTGCTACTGTCGGCACAGGTAATATCGTCGGTGTTGCGACTGCTATCAAGGCAGGCGGGCCGGGTGCTTTGTTCTGGATGTGGCTGGCTGCTTTCTTCGGTATGGCGACTAAATATGCCGAAGGTCTTCTGGCTGTAAAATACCGTACTGTTGATGCCAATGGCAATATTGCTGGCGGCCCAATGTATTATATCGAAAATGGTTTGGGTAAGTCTTATAAACCGCTGGCTGTTTTCTTCGCCGTATCCGGCGTATTGTGTGCTTACTTCGGTATCGGTACTTTTGCGCAGGTCAATGCGATCGTTGAGATCACGCAGCTTTCTGTTGGTATCCCGGTTATTTATACTGCGGCTGTGCTGACTATCCTGGTTGCTGTTGTTACTATCGGCGGTCTGAAATCTATCGCTAATGTAGCAGGTAAGATCGTTCCCTTCATGGCTTTGCTGTATGTTATTACTACTGTTGGTATCCTGCTGGTGTTTGCTGATCAGGTCCCGGCTGCTATCGCTACAGTGCTGACTAACGCTTTCAGCCCGACTGCTGCTGCCGGCGGCTTCCTGGGTGCAACTGTTATGATGGCGATGCGTAATGGTATTGCCCGCGGCGTTTTCTCTAACGAATCCGGTCTTGGCAGTGCGCCGATCGTTGCTGCTGCCGCAAAAACCAAATGGCCTGCTGAACAGGGTCTGATTTCCATGACCGGTACTTTTATCGATACGATCATTATTTGTACTTTGACTGGTTTGACTTTGGTTGTTACCAATGTCTGGACTGGCGATTTGAATGGCGCGGCTTTGACGCAGGCTGCTTTTACGATGGGATTCCCTGTCTGGGGTAAATATCTGCTGATGGTTGGCCTGGTATTGTTTGCTTTTACTACGATCTTAGGCTGGAACTATTATGGCGAACGCTGCATCGAATATTTGCTGGGCGTTAAAGCGATCCTGCCGTACCGCATTATTTTTATCGGCTTGATTGCCTGCGGCGCTTTCCTGAAATTGGAAGCCATCTGGGTACTGGCAGATATCGTTAACGGTTTGATGGCTATTCCTAACCTGATCGCCCTTTTAGGACTGACCGGCGTTATTATAGCTGAAACGAAACGTTATCATACACATTTGGCTGAAAAGAAGCAGCAAGCTGTTCTGGCTGAAGAAGTAACTGAAGAAGCCTGATTTTATAGTAAGCTTGTATTTAAAAAGGCAGTTTTAACACTGCCTTTTTGTTTTGGTCAAGTATAGTGATAATAAATTGTCTGCTAAAACACGAAAAGACTTGACTTTAAGACCAAAAATTTATATAATATCCCTTGTATTCGGGGCGTGGCTCAGTTTGGTAGAGCACCTGCCTTGGGAGCAGGGGGTCGCAGGTTCGAATCCTGCCGCTCCGACCAAATACATAGAGCATTGCTTAGTAAATTGCGGGTGTAGTTTAGTGGTAAAACCTCAGCCTTCCAAGCTGATGTTGTGGGTTCGATTCCCATCGCCCGCTCCAATTTTTGGTCTGGTAGCTCAGTCGGATAGAGCAACGGCCTTCTAAGCCGTGGGTCGGGGGTTCGAATCCCTCCCAGATCACCAACAGCGTAAGTTAGCTGCAGACTTGTTCTGCAGCTTTTTTGTTTGTTGTGGTATCAAAAAAACCGTGGGTCTAAAATGCAAAAATGGTACCAACGTGGTACCATCTGTGGCCCCTAAAATCAGCAAAAAATAGGTTTAAACTTTTAAGAAAAAGCAACTGCGTATGAAGAAACTGGCAGTTTGCTGCATAACACTATTAAAATATTACTTAAAATTCTACGACGATTATGATATAATAAAAGCAAATTGGAGGTGGTGGAATGACTACTATAAAACCTATATCTGATTTGCGTAATTATAACGCGGTGTTGAAAGAATGTATCAATGGTAATCCGGTTTATCTTACTAAAAATGGCAGAGGCAAATATATAATTATGGATATTGAAGCCTATGATGAACAATGTGCTAAACTAAGATTACTGCAGGCTTTAGCAGAAGGCGAAGCTGATGCTAAAGAAAAGGGCTGGCAGACCTTGGATGACCTGAAGAAAGCGTTAAATGGATAAATGGCTGACATTCTACTAACGGGAAAAGCAATTAGTGATGTAAAAAACATTTATGATTATATTATTGAGGACAGTCTGCAAAATGCTGAGATGGTTAAAGCCGATATTTTACAGAGTATCAATCATTTAGGCCTGTTTCCGCAAATGGGTATTTCCCTTTCAGTAAAACTGCATATGAAAACGGATTACAGATATATTGTTAGTGGTAAGTTTTTAATATTTTACAAAACTGATAATGTTACTGTATGGATTTTTCGAGTTTTATCAAGTGAGATGGATTACGTGAGTATTTTATTTAAGTAGAGTAATATAGAAAAGGCTGTAGCTTAGTGCTACAGCCTTTTTGCTAAAGCTTATAAATAAAAAGAAAACCGTCCGCAGGGGATGGTTGCGAACGGTTTCTTCATAGGAAAGCTGTTTATGATGAATTTGATGGGAAGGGTATAGCAAGTTCATCACTTGCTATGTCTTAAGTATACAACAGATATTTGACAGAAAAAGGGCAAAGCTTCAAAAAAAATGTGAAATTTTAATTTTGATGAAATTGGATAAAAATTGGAAAGCTTTTAAATTTTTGCCACATAAAAGCAGAAATATTTTGGGAAAAAGACGAAAAACAGTTGAGGAATTGATTAGTATATGCTATTTTAGTATATAGTAAAATCTATTATCCAAGAAAAGAGTGACGCTGATGAAGAACATATTGGGAAGTTTACCGGCCCGTCTTGTGCTGGGTGTGATCGCTGGTATTATTGTGGGCTTATACGCCAATGAAGATTTGATGCAGGTGATACTGACAGTCAAAAATTTACTTGGTTCGCTGATCATTTTCTGTGTACCGCTGATTATTATCGGTTTTATTGCGCCGTCTATTACACGCCTGGGGCAGCATGCATCGACTATGCTGCGGGTCGCTATCATATTGGCTTATGTTTCTTCCGTGGGTGCGGCCTTCTTTGCGATGTTATCCGGCTACGGCCTGATACCGCATTTGAATATCGTTTCCTCTGTCGATGGTTTAAAAGAGCTGCCGAAACTGCTGTTTGATTTAAAAATCGACCCGATCATGAGCGTAATGAGCGCATTGGTCTTTTCTGTGCTGGTTGGTGTGGCAGCTGCCTGGACTAAGGCCGCTGTGATCACTAAATTTTTAGAAGAGTTCCAGAAAATCGTTTTAGCGATCGTGACTAATATCGTTATTCCAGTGCTGCCGATCTTTATCGCCTGCACCTTCTGCGCTTTATCGTATGAAGGCACAATCACAAAGCAGCTGCCGGTATTCCTGATCGTGGTGCTGATAGTAATGGTAGGACATTATCTCTGGCTGGCGTTGTTGTATGGTCTGGCTGGTCTTTATGCCGGCGCTAATCCGATGGAAGTGCTCAAGCATTACTGGCCTGCTTATATTACTGCTGTAGGCACCATGTCTTCTGCGGCAACTTTGGCCGTTGCTCTGGAATGTGCCCGCAAATCCAAAGTGCTGCGTAAGGATCTGGTAAACTTTGGCATTCCGCTGTTTGCCAATATTCACCTGTGCGGCAGTGTTTTGACAGAAGTATTTTTTGTGATGACAGTTTCTCAGATTTTGTATGGCACCTTGCCGGAACTGGGTACGATGATTTTGTTCTGCCTGTTGTTAGGTATTTTTGCTATTGGCGCACCCGGTGTTCCTGGTGGTACGGTTATGGCGTCTTTGGGTTTGATCATCAGCGTGCTTGGCTTTGATGCTACAGGCACGGCGCTGATGCTGACGATCTTTGCCCTGCAGGACAGCTTTGGTACTGCCTGCAATGTAACTGGTGATGGTGCTTTAACGCTGTTTTTGACTGGTTACGCCAAAAAAAATAATATTGAAGAGGTCAATGAAATTTCTGTATTGTAAATCAAGATTATTCTCAAGGATCCCCGCTCCTTTTTGCTGGCATAGTACAGCAGAGGGAGCGGGGATTATTTTTTTGTATGGGAGGGTTTGCATAAAGGTACTTATTTTTAGAAAAGTATGTTTTTGTTTTAAATATATTTTATAAATTTGATAAGTGTTATTTAATTTATATGATATAATAAATATTAAATAATCCGATTAGACGTAGGAGAGGTTTCGATGACCGCTAAAGAGATTTGTTACGAAATCATTAATAACAGCAATGATCTTATTTATGTTACGGATCTGGAGACGAACAAGGTCATTTTTGCAAATAAAAGGCTGCTGCAGGTGATTGGTAAAAGTGAGTCCGAGGTGTTCGGCAAACTTTGTTATCAGGCTTTGCAGGGCAAGGATAGTCCGTGTGAATTCTGCACTAATGCTGTGCTTTCGACAGAAAAAATTTATGAATGGGAATTTTTCAGGGAAGATCTGCAGCAATATTTTACCTTGCACGATAAAAAAATCATAGTAAATGGCCGGGAATGCCGTGTGGAGATCGGTAGTGATATTACTGCGCAGGTCCAGGAAAAACAGGACATCAAAAATAAACTGAATATGGAACGAACTCTGATCCAATGCATCGATACTTTGAATAATGAAAATGATGTCAATAAAGCGATCAACGAACTGCTGAAGATCGTTGGCGAAACATATGAAGGTGACAGAGCGTATATTTTTGAGCGGTGTGAAGCTGATAATACTGTTTCTAATACCTATGAATGGTGCAAAAAGGGCATTGTTCCCCAGCTGGAGTTATTGCAGAAAATACCTTTCAGTTCTTTTGGTATGTGGATCGAGCGCTTCAATAACCATAAAGCCAGGATCATTTATTCTTTAAAAGATGAGTTGGAACACGAGTCAGAAGAATATAAAATCTTAGGGGCGCAGAATATCAATTCACTGATAGCGGCGCCGTTGTTTAATAACGGCCAGCTGATCGGCTTTATTGGTGTAGATAATCCTTCGGTCGAGTATTTGCATTATGGCTTATTGGAACAGGTCACGTCTTTTATTGTTAATGACCTGCAAAAACGACTGCTGATCGAAAAGCTGCAGATTCTCAGTTATAAGGATTCTTTGACCGGCGTTTGTAACAGAACGAGTTATATAAAATATTTAGACGAGCTGAAAAATAAACAGTACAGCAGTTTAGGCGTTGTTTTTCTTGATATCAACGGACTGAAAAAAGCTAATGACAGCAAAGGTCATGATTATGGTGACTATATTATCATGACGATCAGCAAGCTGCTGCAAACTACTTTTGGCGAAAAAGTGTTCCGTATCGGCGGCGATGAATTTGTGGCGCTCTGTGAAGGCATCAAGCGGATGGAGTTTGAGGAAAAAGAGCAGTCTTTGAGGGAGTTTGTGCTGCAGAATACCGAAATAAAATTTTCGCTGGGGGCTGTTTGGACGGATAGAACGGTTGCGGCCGATCTGCTTATCAATAGTGCCGATAAGGCGATGTATGAAGAAAAACGCAGTTATTATCAAAAAGACCGGCCCTGTGACGGCAAGCTGTGAAGCTGCTAACACATTGGCTGGCAGGCGGGTACGTGTGATTTTGTCTTTTTTGTAAGGCCTTTTAACAGTTCTTTTTACGCTTATATAAAGTAAAAGTATTATAATTTAAGGTATATTTTATCTTAGGACGTGGTTGAGTGTATTTATTATTTGGCTTATATTTTGTGTTGGGTATTGTGATCGGCAGTTTTTTAAATGTCTGTATTTACAGGCTGCCTCTGGGAATTTCTGTTGTTAAACCGCCGTCTGCCTGCGGCAGCTGCGGCCACCGTCTGGGGCCTTTGGATATGGTACCTGTTTTAAGCTATATTTTCCTGCGCGGCAGATGCCGTTATTGTAAGGCGCCTTACAGCCCGCGCTATCTGCTGGTGGAGCTTTTAACAGGTATTTTGTTTGCTTTGTGTGGGCTTTATTATTTACCGGGGCTGAAAATAGCTTTGGTATTCTTTTTTGTAGCTTGTCTGATCGTGCAGGCGTTTATTGATCTGGACCACCAGATACTGCTGGATGAAATTTTGATGCTGATGCTGCCAACCGGTATTATTTATGCTTATTATACCCTGCCGGATATGTGGGATGCGCTTTATGGCGCTTTATTCGCCGGTGGTCTGATGCTGCTGATCTTTTTACTGAGCCGCGGCGGGATGGGGGCCGGTGATGTTAAGCTCAGCTTTGTTTTAGGCGTTTGGCTGGGGTTGAAGGCAAGTATCGTTTGTCTGATGCTGGCTTTTATTTTGGGAGGCGTCATAGGTGTGCTGCTGCTGGCAACTGGTATCAAGCAGCGCAAAGATCCGATTCCTTTTGGGCCGTTCTTATGTACAGGTGCGTATATTGCACTTTTATTTTCGCCCTATTTGATTTATTTTTACTGGAGTTTGTTTGTATAAGTTTATAAACTTATGATATAATTTATAAGATATAGTATTGAAATTGAGTTTATTTATATAAATCAGGGAGGTCTGCGCAAGTGAATGTGCAAGCCATCATAAAAAAAATGTTTCATGCAAAGCCGTCTAAAATAATCGGTGTCGACATTGGTACAGGCAGTATCAAGCTAGTACAGATAGAAAACGGCAGTAAGCCTGTAGTTAGTTGTTTTGCTGTAGCAGAGCTGCCGCTTGAGCTGATCAATAACGGTTTTGTTCGCAACAGCGATGCGATGATAAGTTTTATTAAGGGGTTGTTGGCCAAGTATGATTTTAACGCCAGGCATGCAGTATTTACTGTAGGCGGGCGCAATGCGTTTGTACGCGAGATCGATATGCCGGAAATGCCTGATGAGGAAATGAAGCAGTCTGTGGCCTGGGATTCCAGTCAGTATGTGCCTTATGAAGCTGATACCTATTATGTCGATTCGGCAAAATTTGGTTCGTTTACCAGTGATGGCCTGCAGCCTGTACTTTTGGTAGCTTCTCCCAAAGACGTTATTGATTCGTTATTGGAGATCAGTGATGCGCTTGGCTGGCAGACGATCGGTATCGATATCGAAGTTTTAGCCGCATACAGGACCTTGCCGCAGCAGCTGGAAAATTTTGTTTTGCTGGATATTGGACGTTCTTATTCCATGCTGACTATTTTCCAGAACGGCGCTCCTGTAGCTCAGCGCAGTATACCCCAGGGCGGACAGATGTTCAATGCCGCTATTGCCAGCGGTGCCGGTGTTGACCTGGCGGCTGCGGAAAAGATCAAATTGGAAGATGAACTGCTTTTAAGCAGCTTGGAAACGGATAAAACTAAATATGCGGAATTTTTTAACGAGATCGAAAATCTGGGCCGTGAAGTGCGCAGGACCTGCGAATATTATTTAATCAATAAAAAAGATGCCAGATTTACACATCTGGTTCTGGCGGGTGGCGGTGCGAATATGGCCGGGCTGCCTGAATTTTTGACCGAGGGTATGGAAATGCAGGTCGTCGTTAATGATCTGCGCCAGGCAGTAACTTTTGCCGATAAGCTGGACCAGCGGGAATTGAAAAAATATCTGGGAGCGCTGACGGTTGCGATAGGCGCTGCTTTGTATGGAGGGGAAGCTGATGATTAAAATCAACCTTTTACCTGAGTACAGGCGTAAAACAGAATTTCCGACATGGAAGCTTTATCGCATTGTAGCTTATGTATTTTTAGGCTTGAGTATTTTGCTGTGGGGCTATCATTTGGCAATGTTCAAGTATACGGAAAGTAGACTCAGCGAGGTCAACGAAGGCATCGCTTCGATGAAAGTCTGGCAGGAACGCTTTGATAAAGCGCAGCTCCAGAATGCGGAAATCAATAAACGCAATACTATCGTACGCAATCTTTCTAAAGACCGTATCGTCTGGAGCCGCTCACTGGCAGAGCTGGGCAATGTTACACCTTACGGCTGTTGGCTTACCAGTGTCAAGCAGGGCAATCAGCCGGATCAGATGAGTATAGCCGGTAAGGCGATGAAGATGGATGACGTGCTCAAATTTATCAGCCTTCTGCAGGCCAGACCGGACGTTGCCGGTGTGCAGCTGGTTTCTGCCAGCGAAAGCGGCAGTAATAATAACAGCAGCAGTGTTGGCGTTATTGATTTTGCTTTGGAAGTTCAGCGAAGCGGGGTGAAAAAGTGAAATTAGAAATGCCTGACAGCAATATGTCAGAAAACAGTAGATATTCTTTATTATTGCTGGGTTCAGTGCTATTATTTGTTTTTGTAGCGCTGTACCTTGTCCAGCCGCTGCGTGAAGACATTCAAAAAAACGAGCAGGAGCTGACGCAGGCCCAGCAGCGTCTGGCCAGTTATCAGACCTTTGCCGGACAGAATAAGGATTATAATGCTTTTGCGCTTAAGCAGGCAGGTTATCTTGCGGAAGCTAAAAAGCTGCTGCCAGATACGGTAACCGTACCTGAATTAGTACAGGAATATTCAAACTTTTCCAAAGAATGCGGGATCCAGTTTAAAAGTGTCAAGCCGCCCAGCACTGCCTTGAAGCAGGTAAGCGGAGCGTATGAAGTGCCGCTGAATATTTCTATCAGCGGAAACTATTATAAAATGGTCGAGTTTTTGCAGAAGGTAGAAAACGGCGGCAGATTTGCTAAATTGAATAAAGCCAGTATCAATACTGTCAAAGAAAATGACACTTCCGGAAATTTGGATATGACAGCCGAATTTACTGTGTATTCTCTGAAGGATACTTTAGGGAAGGTGAACAGTGCTGATACCGGTGAAAAAACTGGTTTAGAGCGAGTTAAAGAACGTGATGCAGCCAATATGGCGGCAGTAGAAGAAGCGAGAAAATAAAAATAATAAACATATTTTGGCCCTTGTTGTTTTTACACAGCAGGGGCCTGTTTTTATGCTGCAAAACATATCAGGAAAAGACTGTGAAACCAGTGCTTTGACCTGTAATTTTCTTGCTATTATGTATAAAAAAGTTGTATAATTAAAATATCTATTATTGTAATTAAAATTACCTTTATTCCGATAAATTGAGGAGCAGAAAATGATGTGGCAGAATAAAAAAGTTCGTATAGCAATTATCGCTTCCCTGGTTCTTTTAGCAATCATCGCTTACCGTATTTATGGCAATATCCAGGCTAACAACGAGCGTGCGAGCAGTGTTTCCCAAGGGCGCAGCGTTGCTGTGGCTACAGCTTTTCCGCAGCGCCTTAGTATTACTCCGGTCATGCGTTTTGCAGGCAGCCTTGATCCTGTCTGGCAGGCTGATGTGGCAGCAAAGATCGATGGCAGGGTAGAGCAGGTCTACGTCAACGAAGGTGACCGCGTCACAGCGGGTACTGTACTGGCACATTTGGAGCAGACTGAGCAGACGGCTAATTTATTGTCGGCCAAAGGCTCTTTGATGGACGCCCAGACTACTTTGGAAAAAGCTGAACGCGAACTGCAACGTTATCAGGCCTTGTATGAAAAGGGTGCTGTATCAGAACAGACTGTTGATAACTACCGTTTTGCAAGAAATAATGCCCGTGGTAAGCTGTCGGAAGCTCAGGGCGTATGGGATAATATGCAGGATAAATTGAGCGGGGCCAGTGTTATGGCGCCGCAGGACGGTATCATTGCCAAGCGTTACTATCAGGAAGGTTATTATGCCAAAGTCGGAACGGCGCTGTTCAATGTTGCTGATATTTCCGAACTGACTGCTAAAATAAATATTCCGGAAGGACAGATCAGCAATATTGCCGTGGGCGGTTTGGCTGATATTACTGTGCCCGCTTATCCAGATGATAAATTCAGCGGCACGATCACCCGTATTTCCCCGGTGGCTGATATGCCGGCACGTACTTTTGCTGCCGAAGTCACTGTTGACAACAGTGCCGGGAAGCTGCGCGGCGGCGTTTATGCCAATGTGGTCATTACTGCTGCACCAAAAGAAAACGCGCTGGTGATCCCGATGAGCGCTATTGTTATGCGTGAAGATCAGCGTACGGTTTTTGTTGTCGACGAGGAAGGCGTTGTAAGTCGCAGAGTATTAACGATCGGTTTTGTGAATGATAATATGGTAGAGATTCTGGATGGCTTAAGTGATAACGACCGGATCGTGACCGGCGGTCAGAACAAACTGCGTGAAGGCAGCAAGATAAAATTAGAAGGACAGGGTGCTAAATAAAATGATAGGCACATTTATACGCAGACCTGTTTTTACGACGATGTTCGTACTGCTGCTGGTAGTATTCGGCATCAAGTCGTATCCTAATCTGGGTGTCGATCTGTATCCTGACGTTGAATTGCCCTTGGTAAGCGTCAGCGTTACCTATACCGGCGCTTCGCCTGAAGAAATGGAAACCCTGATCACCCGGCCTATCGAGGACCGCGTCAGTCAGGTTGCCGGTATCAAGACTTTGTCGTCGACGGTTCGCGAAGGTTATTCGCAGACGGTACTGGAATTTGAGCTGGGCGTCGATCCAAGGGAAATGGCCAGCGAAGTGCGTGAAAAAGTAGCGTCGGTGCGCCGGCGTTTGCCTGACGGCATTGACGAGCCTGTCGTGCAGCGTTTCGATATTTCGTCGCAGTCGATAGCGGCATTTACTTTTGCGTCCGATTCGCGCAGCCGTGAGGAGACCCGTAAGATTGTTGAAGACGTTGTCAAAGAAGAACTGCAGCGTGTCGAAGGCGTATCCGAGGTTTCGGTCGTAGGCGCCAGCCTGCGTGCGATCAAACTGATCCCCGACCCGGAGAAACTGCATACTTATAATATTTCTTTTCAGTCTATCTTAGACAAGGTCAACAGTGAAAATATCAATACCCCAGGCGGCAAGGCCCGTTATAACGATATGGAAATAACGGTCAGAACGCTGGGAAAATATAAAAATATCGACGACATCAAAAACATCGTCATAGCTAATCAAAATGGGCGTCCGATCCAGCTGGCAGACGTTGTAAAGGTTGTTGACAGCTGGGAAGATGAAGAGACTTATTCCCGCGCCAACAAGATCCCCAGCGTTATGGTGCTGGTGCGCAAGCAGTCTAAAACCAACACAGTCGATGTTGTCGACGGCGTCAACGCTTCTATGGAACAAATGATAGCCAATGACTTGCCGCAGGATATCAAAGTCGATGTCGTCCGCGACCAGTCGGCCTATATCCGCGAGAACGTTGCCGATGTCTGGAACGCCATTCTTTTTGGCGGATTCCTGGCACTTTTGATAACTTATATGTTCCTGCGCGATTTTCGGGCGACGATCATCGGCGGTCTGTCCATACCGACTTCTGTCATTGCCACCTTCTTTTTGATGAAGACGATGGACTTTACGCTGAATAATATGTCGCTCATGGCGTTGAGTTTGGCAGTCGGTATCCTTATCGACGATGCTATCGTTTTGATCGAAAATATTTTCCGGCATATGGAAATGGGCAAGTCGCCGATCCAGGCGGCACAGGATGCCACGGAGGAATTGTCGCTGGCGATCCTGGCGACCTCGCTTTCTTTGATGGCGGTTTTCGTACCGATAGGCTCGATGGGTGAAGTTGTTGGTCAGTTCTTTAAACAGTTTGGTTTAACGGTAGCTTTTGCCCTGGCATTTTCTACGATGGCAGCCTATACGCTGACGCCGATGATCTCAGCTTACTGGCTGAAGGATTATCGCGAGGAGCACGCCAAGCCCTACAAGCATCCGCGGCCTAAAATAGTGCAGATCTGTCTGGATAAATTTGAGGCCGGTTTTCAGGTTGTTTGCCGGATGTATGATGAATTAATGGTGTTTGCTTTCAAGCATCCCTGGAAAATAGTTTTGATCTCTGTTGCTTCACTTATATTTAATCTTTTCCTGTTACCCTTTATTGGTACGGAATATCAGCCTACCTATGATTCAGGAGAGTTTTCTATCAGCGTTAAAGCGCCGGCAGGTACAAGTATCGAGCGCATGAAACAGCTGACTATGCCCTTGGAAGAAGAGATCCTGCAAATGCCTGAGGTCAGGATCGCGGCAATGCGTCTGGGCGGTTCGCGCACACCTGTCAATGAAGGCAATATCGATGTCAAGCTTATTCCTGCCTCTGACCGTGACCGCAGTATGATCTCTATTATGGATGAGCTGCGCCGTAAATTTGGCTCGGTAGAAGAGCTGAAGGTTGCGGTAGTAAGTAATCAGGGCGGCGGCCGTGGTGACAGCAGACCGGTACAGGTAGGCCTGCGCGGCAGTGATCTTGATCTGCTGACAACTTATGCCCAGGATCTGGCTGAAAGGATCAGGCAGGTGCCGGGCTCTACTGATGTCGATATTTCTTCTTCGGAAGAAGAACCGGAGATCATCGTTAAAGTCGATCCTTTACGTGCCAGCGCGATGGGGCTTGATTCTACTTCCGTTGGTAAAGTTGTGGAAATGGCCTTTTTGGGCAAAAGTACAAATAATAGTTTCACGATAGGTGATAACGACTATGATATAATTGTACAGTTAGATACGGCGCATCGCCGCGATATCAACGATGTGGCGAACCTGCGCGTTTCCAATACCGACGGTAAATTTATCCGTTTGGGCGACGTGGCTGATGTGTACTTCTCGTCCGGGCCTACACGTATCGACCGTGAGGACCGTCAGCGTCAGATCGTTGTTTATGCCAATACGGTCGGTATCACGCCTGGCGATCTGATCCAGAAGATCCAGAATGAGATGATCCCGGATATGAATATGCAGGTCGGTTACCGCTATAAAATGATCGGCCAGGCCGATACGATGGCGAAAGCCTTCAATGAGATCGCAAAAGCTGTTATCCTGGCGATCATTATGATCTATATGGTTCTGGCGGCAGAATTTGAAAGCTTTATGCAGCCTTTGGTCATTATGATGTCGCTGCCGTTTGCTATCGTCGGCGCTGTTTTAGGCCTGATGGTAGCCGGGCAGACGGCAAATATGATGTCGCTGATCGGTTTTACGATGCTGCTGGGTTTGGTTACCAAAAACGCTATCCTGCTGGTTGACTATGCCAATCAGGCGCGGGCGAAGGGCATGCCCCTGCGTGAAGCTTTGCGGGAAGCCTGTGCCCTGCGTATTCGTCCTATCTTCATGACAACGCTTTCGACTATTTTAGGTATGCTGCCGATCGCACTTGGCCTTGGCGCCGGTGCCGAGCTGCGTCAGTCGATGGGCGTGGTCTTAGTTGGCGGTCTGACTACGTCGACCCTGCTGACGCTGGTAGTAGTGCCGCTGCTGTATTTGCTGAGCGAAGAATGGAAAGAGAAACATTTGCATAAATCATGACTAAGGAAGTAGCAGAATATGACGTATGAAGAAAATTTGCTGGCGCTTTTGGAAAGCTATAAAAGTGGGGCTATCAACGCCCAAATGGCTTTAGAAAAACTGCATGCTGCCAATTATACCGATCTTGGCTTTGCCAAGCTTGATCATAACCGCAGTCTGCGGCAGGGCTTTCCCGAGGTTGTTTACTGCGAGGGAAAAACAGTCGAACAGGTCACCGCGATTATGGAAAAGCTGGCGCAGGTCCACAATAATATTTTGGGGACACGTGCCGATGCCGATAAATTTGCCGCGGTGCAGAAGGTGCTGCCTGATGCTGTTTATCATAAAAATTCACGGCTGATTTTCGTAGAGCGTAAACCGCTGCCCAAGGATGATAAGCGTTATATCGCTGTTGTGACGGCGGGGACAAGCGATCTGCCGATCTCAGAAGAAGCAGCCCTGACTGCCGAGATCATGGGCAACCGGGTAGAGCGGGTCTACGATGTAGGCGTGGCCGGTATCCACCGCCTGTTTGATAAGCTTGACCTGATCAGAAATGCGAATGTAGTAGTTGTTGTTGCCGGTATGGAAGGTGCCTTGGCAAGCGTTGTTGGCGGTCTGGTCGAACGGCCTGTGATCGCGGTACCGACCAGTGTCGGTTATGGCGCCAACTTCCAGGGGCTATCGGCACTTTTAGGTATGCTTAACAGCTGTTCCGCCGGAGTGGCCGTAGTCAATATCGACAACGGTTTTGGCGCCGGGCGGATGGCCAGTATCATCAATCATATGAGGTGATGTTAATGAAAGCGATTTATATAGAAGCCTTTGCAGGCATCAGCGGCAATATGCTACTGGGAGCTTTGCTGGATGCCGGCGTACCGATCGACTACCTGGCAGCGGAAATGGAAAAGCTGCATTTGGGAGAATATGAGCTGATCAACAAACGTGTTGATAAGTGCGGTATTGCTGCCAATTATTTTAACGTTGTGCTGCCAGATGAGCATCAACATGACGTCATAATTGGGCAGCAGCATACACATACTCATGCAGAACAGCATCATCACGAACACATCGGAGTAGGGCATCATCATGAGCATGATATAGGTTGTGAACAGTTTGCCCATAACCATGAAGCACCTGAAGCTGCGCTGCATCATCACCATGAACATCGTAATCTGCATGATATAGCCCATATTATCGAACATTCTGATCTGAGCGCTGAGATCAAGTCGCAGTCTTTGCGAGTGTTTACCGCTTTGGCAGAAGCTGAAGCCAGGGTACACGGTAAAACTGTTGACGAAGTGCATTTCCACGAAGTTGGGGCCATTGATACGATTATTGATATTGCCGGCTGCGTGCTGGCTTTGCAATATTTGGGTATCGAAAAAATTTTTGTTTCCAATATCCATACCGGCAGCGGCTTTGTCAAATGTGCGCACGGCTTGATGCCGGTGCCGGCTCCTGCAACAGCAGAGCTGTTACAGGGCTTGCGGCACAGTCACGGAAATATTGATAAAGAGCTTACTACGCCAACGGGCGCAGCACTGATGAAGGTTTTGGCGGTCAGCACCAATGACCTGCCGCAGGGCTTTACAGGCAGTAAGATCGCTTATGGCGCCGGTACCTGGGATCTAGAGATACCGAATGTGCTGCGCATCAATATCGGCGAGTGGGAAGCTGAAGCCGGCGCGGATCTGCTGGTTGCCGAATGTAATATCGACGATATGAACGGAGAATTGTATCCGTATGTGCAGGAACGTTTGCTGCAGGCTGGCGCGCTTGACTGCTGGCTGACGCCGATCATTATGAAAAAAGGCCGTCCGGCGCAGACTTTATCAGTGCTGCTTACCCCGCAGAACCTGGATAAGCTGACGGAGATCTTACTGACGGAAACTACTTCGCTGGGAGTACGTTATTATGCAGTGCATCGCCACATCAATTATCGTAAGTTTACCACTGTTGAGCTGCCGGAAGGCGAAGTGAGGATCAAATACGCACAGATGGGCGGACGCATCGTAAATATTGCTCCTGAATTTGAAGACTGTAAAGCCCTGGCCCTAAAAAGCGGGCGCAGCCTGAAAACTATCATGCAGGCGGCAACAGCTGCTGCGGAGGCACAACTTGAACAATGATTTTGCTGCGTATATCGACAATTTAAAAAAGCAGGTCAAAAGTTTTGACAGCAGCCTTACCATTGCAGAGAAACCATTGCAATATGGCGTTCAGTTGACAGTAACAGGCAGTGATAGTAAAGTAGTAATATCGGTATATAATGGTAAAAAAGGTCTTAAACTTGTTTGGGGCGGTTCTGCCACAGAGCTAAGGTCACAGCTGGAAGCGTATCTGACTGGTAAAACTGCTGATATTGCTGCGGAAATGCCACCTGTTTGCGGCAATGATTATACACTTTTACGAAATTGTGCTGATTTTAAAGGGATTTGGGCCGGCAGTGACGAATCTGGTAAAGGAGATTTCTTTGGGCCATTGGTCGTTGCCGCAGTGTTAGTAGACATTGCTGCTGCCGAAAAACTTGTGCGCTTAGGTGTCAGGGATTGTAAGCTGATCAATGATAAAGAAGTCCTGCGTCTGGCGGAGCTGATCAGAGAAGCTGCTCCGGTCAATAGTGTTTTGGCCTTGAAGCCGGAAATGTATAATTTCCGTTATCAGCAAATGCGTGCCGACGGGAAGAATCTCAATCATTTATTGAGTAATGGACACATAGCTGTATTGAGCAATGTCCTGCGGCAATGTCCGCAGTGTAATTATGCTCTTGTCGACCAGTTTACCGCCTCCAACGATATCCGCAGCAGCTTGCAGCGGGAATTTCCAGAGGTCAACGTAGTGCAGCAGCACCGGGCCGAAGCAGATATTGCTGTGGCGGCAGCGTCAGTACTGGCGCGGGCCAGGTTTTTAGCAATAATGCAGGAACTGGCAGCGCAGGTCGGGCGCAGTGAATTACCTAAAGGCGGCAGTGATGCCGCAACAGCGTGTGCGCGCGAGCTGCTCAAAGAATTGGGACGCAGTGCCCTGGAACGGCTGGTCAAAGTCCATTTCGCCAATTATAAAAAAATCTAGAGCCTTGCAGGAGGCTGAAATATATGAGAAAATTAATTGTTAATGCCGATGATTTTGGGCTGCATCCAGCCATCAACGCCGGTATTATTAAAGGCAGCAGGGAAGGCTTTATTACCAGTACTTCCTTGATGTGCAGCGGTGATGCCTTTGAGGACGCGGTGCTTCAGGCTAAAGCAACACCTGCGCTGGGTGTAGGTATCCATCTTACTTTAGTAGGCGGCGGCAAGCCGCTTTTGCAGGCAAGGCAGCTGCGGACACTTGTGGATGAAAGCGGGCTTTTGCCTGCTGATTATACAGTTTTCGCCAAACGCTGGTACGCTGGCAGGATCAAAAAAACAGAAGTTATCAGTGAACTGCAAGCACAGTTGGAACGCGGCTTAAGCTGCGGACTGCAAATAACTCACGTCGACAGTCATCAGCATCTGCATGTGCTGCCGGGGATCGTCGACATCGTCCTGAAGCTTTGCAGTGAATTTGGCATCAAAAAAATCAGGATGCCTCAGGAAGGCTGGTTTTGGCGCGGCGGCTTCAACAGCAGCGCCGGTCGGCTGATCGGCCGTGAAGGCCTGAGCTTTTGCAGCGCTTTGGCAAAAATGAAAGCCAGACAGGCCGGCTTTGTTTATCCACAGTATTTTTTTGGTATGCTGGCCGGCGGTAATCTGAATGAATTTTTAGTAGGGGAAATAATCAAAAATCTGCCTGATGGCGTAAGTGAGATCATGACTCATCCGGGGATGGATGCAGAGTCTTTAGAAACAACTTTTTCCTGGCAGTATCATTGGGAAGATGAGCTGAACGCTTTTCTTTCCGAAAAAAATAAATGTTTATTGGAGCAGCAGAAGGTAACTTTGATAAACTTTGGTGGGCTTTGATATGCACAGAAAATTGATCCGCAGATTGCTATGGATGTTTGTTTTTGTTATTGCTATTTCTGCGGCAGTTATTTATTTTACATTTGATATAAGAGCGTTGGAATATCTGACAATGTTTGAACCGTGGTGTATTGCTGCGGCTTTTGGCATTTTAGGATTGGGCCTTGTTTTTGACGGCTTGCGGTTGATGACCCTAGCGGAAGTGACCGATGAAAAGCTGACTATCAGGCAAGTGATAAACGTCGTTTTGAGCAACTATTTTCTGGCGCTGGTAACTCCGGGGGCCAGCGGCGGAGCTGTGGCCCAGATCATGTTCATGCGTAAGGCGGGCGTGCCGGTGGCAAAGGCAACGGTCGTTGTTTTTGTGCGCACGATCATGTCGATTACTTTTCTGATTTTATTAGTACCCTTTGTACTGCACAGCGATCATGCTTTGGTTGACTGGATGCCGACCAGCGTTATTACCATAGTATCAGTTTTGTTTGTTTCTCTGCCGATTGCGGCAGTATTGCTGATGCGTACCAGATACCCGGAGTTTTGGATCATTGGGCTGACGAATAATTTCTCGCGTGATTTCAGGCGTAAGTGTTTTATCTGGTATAAAGAATTTAAACAGGCCTCTTTTATTATGGGTAAAAGTCCCTTGAAGGTAATGCGGGCTTTTATCGAATCAGGACTCAGTTTATTGTGCATTTATGCTACTGTACCAATGTTTTTTATGGGTATGAATATTAAATTTGAGTGGCTGCAGGTCATGGGGCGTATGGTGCTGCTGAATTTGGTGCTGTATTTTTCACCGACACCGGGCGGTTCTGGTGTCGCCGAGGCAGGCTTTGTCGTCCTGTTTTCCGAACTGCTGCCAGGCGGCCTTGTCGGTATCATGGCAGTTTTGTGGCGCTTTACAGCCGAATATCTGCCCTTTTTGTTAGGGGCAGTCGTTTCTATACGTGCCTTTGGTGCGAATGTTCTATCTATGAAAAATCTTAAGAAGGGTGAAGATCAGGAATGAAACTTTTAGTTACCGGCGGTGCTGGCTTTATCGGTTCGCATTTATTGGAGCTGTTACATAATGATAAAAATTATGAAGTCGTAGTTTTAGATAATCTTTCAAGCGGTTTCAGAGAAAACGTCCCTCAGGGGATGAAACTTGTCGTCGCGGATATACGCTCGCAGGAAATCGAGGCATTATTCAAGGCCGAACGCTTTGACGCAGTCGTACATTTGGCCGCGCAGACAATGGTGCCTTATTCTATCGAACACCCTGATGAAGATTGCGAAATCAATTTAGCAGGCTTGATCAATGTGTTGGAAAATTGCCGTAAGTACCAGGTCAAAACAGTTTTATTTGCCTCCAGTGCGGCAGTATATGGCAATAATGAAAGCGTGCCGTTACAGGAAGAATTTGCTTTAATGCCAATGTCGTTTTACGGGATCACCAAAATGACGTCAGAACATTACTTGCGTGTTTATCACGAGCTTTATGGTATCAATACAGTTGTTTTTCGCTTTGCCAATGTTTATGGCGAACGTCAGGGCGAGGGCGGAGAAGGAGGCGTGGTCAGTATTTTCTGCAAGCTTCTGGCTGCCGGCAAAGCGGTTACGGTCTATGGTAATGGTGAACAGACCCGGGATTTTGTTTATGCCGGGGATGTTGCCGCTGCGCTTAAAGCAGGCTTACTCGCTACAGGCTATCAAACTATCAATGTGGCGACAGAATATGAAACATCAGTTAATCAGCTGCTGGAAGCATTTGCCGAAGTAGCTGAGGATAAGATAGAAGTTCGTTATGCAGCCGCACGTCAGGGCGATATTTTTCGTTCGGCCTTGTCTAATGCACGTCTGAAGACGATACTTGGCGTAACGCCGCAAATGCAGTTAAAAGAAGGTATCCAAAAAACCTACCATGATTATGTAAACAGGGGAAAGCAGGAGAGTAATGAATAGGATCGAGAAGGGAAGCCTGCTCGTTTTAGCAATCATAGTTGCCTTCAATATCTTCTTCGGTCTGGGCAGTATACCGCTGCTCGATCCGGATGAACCTGTCTATGCTGAAACTGCGCGGGAGATGATTCAATTTAATGATTATCTTTCACCGCGCATTTATAATGAATATTGGTTCGATAAACCACCTATGTATTACTGGCTTGTGGCTGGTTCAATGCACGTTTTCGGCGACAGCGAGTTTGCCGCGCGTTTTCCTGCGGCAGTGATGGCTTTTTTGACGGTAATAATGCTGTATTGTTCGGTGACCAGGCTTTTTAACGAAAAAGCCGGTTTTTGGTCGGCCCTTGTTTTAGCGACCTCTGTACAGTTTTTTTATCTTGGCAAAGCGGCAGTGACAGATACGACGCTGCTCTTTTTCCTGACAGGAGCTTTATTATGTTATTTGCATAAAAAATACTGGCTGATGTATGTGTGTATGGCTTTGGCGACAGTAACCAAGGGCCCGATCGGCATAGTTTTTCCGGGTGCGATAATCTTTCTGCATATTCTCTGCACCGGACAGTGGCGCCTTATTTTAAAAATGCACTGTGTGCGGGGCCTGTTATTATATTTTTTGATTGCCGCACCGTGGTACTATTTAATGTATCAAGTGCATGGGATGGAATTTATCAATACCTTTTTAGGCTTTCATAATCTGACCCGCTTTACGACGCCCGAGCATCCTACCAGAGTTTTGTGGTGGTACTATTTCCCTGTTATAGTGCTGGGACTATTTCCCTGGACGGGATTACTGCTGCAGTCTGTCAAAGCGTCGATCACAGACAGCCGGTCTGATGATCTTGGGAAAATGTTGTTCGTGAATATCTGGTGGCTTTTTGTACTGATATTTTTTACTGTATCCAAGACGAAACTGGTTTCCTATATTTTACCTATGTTTCCGGCGCTGGCGATTATGATCGGTTGGAATATTGCCAGAATGCAAAAAGAAAATTATGGTATCCGCTGGTCCTGGATTTTGGGCAGCGGAATAATGTTTTTACTGCTGACAGTAGGGTGGGTCATCGGTGGTCAGCAACTGCCTGAAGTTGCCTTTGGCGGTATAGTGCTGGGTACAGTGACCTTTATTTTGGGGGTGAGTATCGTTTGGGCACTTTGGTATTATCGGGATATCAGTTTTGCTGCCTGGCTGCATGTAGTTACTGGTGTTTTGACGATGGTGATTGCATTTTCATTCCTTCTGCCAATGGTAGCTAACAGGTTTAGTGTTAAAGAGATCGCCAAAGTTTATCAGGCCAGGTGTGATCAGCAGAAACCAGTTTATGTGGATAAGTTTTTAAGGCCAGGATTTATGTATTATACAGGTGAGCCTGGCTTGGAAGTGAGACCTAAAAGCAATGATCTGGCAGCGGCTTTAAATGCTCCCGATACAAAATATATTTTGGTGCGTGGTTTGGAGCTGCGCCGTTTAAAAGATCAGAATAAACTTCAACATTTGAATGAGATCACAGAACTTGGTGATATTTATTTGCTGGAAAAATATTAAAAATCAATAAAATATTTTAACGAACGTAAATTAAAACAACGTCGCTGAAAGCGACGTTGTTTTTTTATGTCCGTCGGGGTTTTGCGAACTGGTATCGCGTCAGCTAAGCATCGCGATCGCGTAGAGAGCGATGCAAAAGTAACAGCAAGACCAGAATAAGTTTGATTCATTTATTTGTAAATGTCTTGCGGGGGGGGGACTCGTGTGGTATAATTCTAATTAAAATTATTTGAAACAAAAAAGTATTTTAAGGATAAAATGTAAAAGTGAACTAAATAAAATTTAAAATACCTCAATACGATAAATATACAAAATATTTTTTGTCTGCGCTCCTGTTTTAAGTGAAGATAATAGAATTTGTTTGATGAAAACATTATTTCTGATTAGAAGTGAAAAATTACTATATATCGGTAATTTTAATGTATGTGATATGGGGATGAGAAAATTTGCGATATTTGTTATTGCCGCTTTTGGTTGTAGTTTTAGATACCATCTGTATTATAAGTGCTGCATTTTTTAGTATTTATATACGTTTTGAAGATACTGAAATCGCCCAAAAATATCTTGAAATGCTTATCTCACAATTACCTATAGCAGTAGCTGTGCATTTGGTAGTATATTTTGTTTTTAAACTATATGGTAGAGTATGGCGTTATGCTGGCAGCATAGAACTTGTTGCCATCGTTGCTGCAAATATTGTTGCAGCTTTGTCTTGGTATGGAATTTCTATTTATATAGATTTGGCGTTACCACGTTCTTTATATATTTTTACTGCTTCGATTCTTGTTTTATTTGTTGGCGGCAGTAGATTGTCCTTTAGAATCTACAGTTGTTTTATTAATAAATCCAAACATAAATTTATATTAAGTAAAAAAGACAAAGTATTGATAGTTGGCGCAGGTGATGCCGGTGCCCTGCTTCTTAGGGAATTAAATCAGTATCATATAGGTAAAAGACAAGTTATTGGTTTTATTGATGACGATAAAACAAAAATAGGAAAATATATGGTTGGTACAAAAGTATTAGGCAGTAGAGACGATATAGCAGCGCTTGCCGACAACTATGAAATTGATGAAATTATTATAGCCATGCCTTCAGTAAAAGGAAAAAATATCAAAGAAATTATCAACATTTGTAAAAAAACAAGCTGCAAATTAACTATTTTACCTGGAGTATATGAAATCATAGAAGGCAGCGTGAGCGTAAGTCAATTACGCCCTGTTGATGTTGAAGACTTACTAGGCAGAGATCCGGTGGAATTGGATAACGTAGCCGTTGCAAAGTACTTGTCAGGGAAAACAGTGCTTATTACTGGTGCTGGTGGCAGCATTGGCAGCGAGATTGTGCGTCAAGTTGCTAAAATGTATCCTCGTAAATTGCTTCTCGTTGGTAAAGGAGAAAACAGCATTTATGAAATAATGCAGGATATGAATTTAGAATATCCCCAACTAAAAAAAGTGCCCATTATAGCAGATGTTAGAGATGAAGAACGAATTAACGCTATAATGGACTATTTTAAACCTCAAGTAGTGTTTCACGCCGCAGCCCACAAACATGTGCCTTTAATGGAATACCAACCAGCTGAAGCAGTGCGAAACAATATTTTAGGAACTAAAGTAATAGCAGAAACAGCTGCCAAACATAAAGTTGAAACCTTTGTAATGATCTCTACGGATAAAGCAGTGAATCCAACTAGTGTTATGGGTTGTACCAAAAGAGTTGCTGAAATGCTTGTGCAAAGTATGAATAAAGAAAGCAGTACAAGATTTGTGGCAGTGCGTTTTGGTAATGTACTTGGCAGCAGGGGCAGTGTAATACCACTGTTTAAAAAACAAATAGCCAAAGGAGGACCAGTAACTGTTACAGATGCAGAAATGAAACGTTATTTTATGACTATTCCTGAAGCAAGCCAATTGGTACTTCAAGCCGGAGCAATGGCGAAAGGTGGAGAGGTATTCGTACTTGATATGGGAAAACCTGTAAGGATTTATGATCTTGCCAAAGATTTGATAAAATTATCGGGCTTTATACCCGATAAAGATATAGAAATAAAAATAACCGGATTAAGACCCGGTGAAAAGCTGTTTGAAGAACTTTTGAGCGCTGAAGATGGTACCGAAAAAACTACACACAGTAAAATATTTACAGCCAAAATAAAAGACGTTGATAAAGCAGAATTACAAAGGCAGATAGTCGATATTTTACAGATCACCGAAGGTGACGCAGTTGTAAGAAAATTGCAGGAGATAGTACCTACTTATACGCCCAACAGAGATGCTTTTAAAAAGTAAGGGCAGATTACCAATAGATTAGAAGGTGTTTTTTGTTGAAAGAGAATGTTCTAAAGAAGTTTTCTCCGCTGACAAAGAAAGTATGGCTCAGTTCGCCTACCATGCACGGAGAAGAACTTAAATATATGCAGGAAGCTTATGCAACTAACTGGATGTCTACTGTTGGTGAAAATATCAACGCAGTGGAACGGCTGCTATGCGAAAAACTTGGCTGCAAATATGCCGTTGCCCTTGCCTCCGGTACTGCGGCTTTGCATATGGCAGTCAAATTGGCCGGTGTGCAAAACGGCGACAAGGTTTTTTGCTCCGATATGACTTTTGCCGCCACAGTTAACCCGGTCGTGTATGAAGGCGGTGCACCTGTTTTTATAGATGCCGAATATGATACCTGGAATATAGACCCTGCAGCATTGGCAAAGGCTTTTGAACTTTATCCAGAGGTAAAGGTTGTCGTTCTGGCCCATCTTTACGGCAGCCCAGGAAAGATGGATGAACTCAAAGCCGTTTGTGATAAACATGGCGCAGTTATCATAGAAGACGCTGCCGAATCACTGGGGGCGGCTTATAAAGGTGTGCAGACGGGAACTTTTGGTAACTATAACGCTATTTCCTTTAATGGCAACAAAATCATCACCGGTTCGTCCGGTGGAATGTTTTTAACAGACGACGCAGCAGCAGCCGATAAAGTGCGCAAGTGGTCGACCCAGGCCCGTGAAAACGCACCATGGTATCAGCATGAAGAACTTGGTTATAACTATCGCATGAGTAATGTTATCGCAGGCGTCGTGCGTGGTCAGCTGCCTTATTTAGAAGAACATATCGCCCAAAAAAAGGCGATCTACATGCGTTATAAAAAGGGCTTTAAAAATTTGCCTGTCAAAATGAATCCATTTGATGCGGTCAACAGCCGGCCCAACTACTGGTTAAGCTGTCTGCTTATTGACCCCGAAGCCATGTGCAAACAAGTATGTAGTGAAAGGGAAACACTTTATCTAAGCGAAAAAGGAAAAACATGTCCTACAGAAATTTTGGAAGCTTTAGCGGCGATGAATGCTGAAGGGCGGCCCATTTGGAAACCCATGCACATGCAGCCCCTATATAAAATAAATGATTTTATTACCCGCTCGGGCAGCGGCAGAGAAAATGCCGCATCCTGCATCAATAGTGATGAGACTGCTCAAAACGGCTATCTCGATGATGTGGCCGGTGATATTTTTGAGCGGGGTTTGTGCTTGCCCAGCGATAACAAAATGACGACGCAGGAGCAGGACAGGATCATTGAGATCATAAAAAGCTGTTTTGAATGAAGAGGAAGCCATGTATAAAAATTTTATAAAAAGAATCTTAGATATCATCTTATCGCTTCTGGCTTTGGTCATCTTATCGCCATTGCTGATTTTAACAGCGTTTTTGATACACATCAAGCTGGGTTCACCGATATTTTTTAAACAGCTGCGGCCGGGCAAAAACGAGAAGATCTTCGGAATTTTAAAATTCCGCACCATGACGGATGCAAAAGATGAAAATGGAAATCTTTTGCCTGACGAGATCAGGCTGACCAGATTCGGCCAGTTTTTACGGTCAACGTCTATCGACGAGCTTCCCGAACTGCTGAACATTTTAAAAGGCGACATGTCCATAGTGGGGCCAAGGCCTTTGTTAGTCCAATATTTAGAGCGGTATACCGAAGAGCAGAAGCATCGCCATGATGTAAGACCGGGACTAACGGGCCTGGCACAGGTCAATGGCCGCAACGTCATCACCTGGGAAGAAAAATTCTGCTACGACCTGGAATATGTCAAAAACATCACCTTTTTCGGCGACTGCAAGATCATCTTCCAGACGGTAATGAAAGTTTTCGGGCGTGAAGGCATCTCATCGGCAACCTCAGTCACCATGGAAGAATTTAAGGGGAATAAATAATGTTTGAAAGATACTTACAATTATTAAGGCTGTTTCTGCTGCGGGATGGCGGCAAGCGGGCGGCATATTGTAAAAAAACAGGCTATTTTCATGCTCAGGGTGAAGGATGCTATTTTCAAATCTTCAACTTCGGTGTAGAACCCCATTTGCTCTCCTTTGGCAGCAATGTAAAAGTTGCTTCCGGCGTAAGGTTTATTACTCACGATATTTTTGGTGATGTTATCTTGTACAAAAACAACATGGACAGGCATATCAGGCGAGTAGGTAAAATAACTATCGGCAGTAATGTCCTGATCGGGAGCAACAGCCTGATCATGTATGATGTCACTGTTGGCGATAATGTTATCATCGCCGCCGGCAGCTGCGTTACCAAAGACGTTCCCGCAAATTCCATTGTGGGCGGCGTTCCTGCAAAAGTGATAGGTTCTTTTGCTGATTATGAGCAAAAATTTATAGAAAAGACCAAAGCTTATCCCTGGCTGGGGCAAGGCTATTCGATCTACAACAAAAAACTGGCGAGGATGCAGGAAGGATATTTCTGGCCGGAGCAGGAGCGTTGACTTTGATAAAAACGACGTATAGACATTTCGGTGATATCAGTCATAGGAGAATTTCTTATTGTGCATATAGTAGACAGCGCTAAAAGATTAGTTAAATACAGTTGGTTACTACAGGTATTAGTCGAGCGTGATCTGAAAATCAGGTATCGGCGCAGCTTCCTGGGCTATTTATGGAGCGTTTTAAATCCGCTGCTGATGATGATCATTTTAACGATAGTTTTTTCTAATATGTTTCGCTTCGATATACCCCAGTACCCTGTATATCTGTTGGCCGGGCAGCTTATTTTCGGCTTTTATTCCGAAGCTACCAGCATGGCCATGGGGTCTATTTTAGGCGGTGCGGCCCTTATCAAAAAGGTGTATCTGCCTAAGTACATCTTTCCCCTGTCCAGGGTAATATCCAGCTTTACCAGTATGCTGCTTTCCATGATTGCCCTTTTCATTGTTATCATGGCTACCGACGTCACCTTTTCGAGAACTATAATACTGCTGCCATTTATATTAGTGCAGGTTTTGGTATTTTGTATAGGCATGGGGCTTTTGTTGTCTGTATTGGTAGTGTTTTTTAGAGACGTCCAGTATTTGTACAGTATTTTTTTAACGGCTTTTAATTACCTGACGCCTATTTTTTACCCGGAAAGTTTATTGCCCCAGTGGCTAAGGGAACTGCTGGTCTTTAATCCCCTTTATAACTATATAAAATTTTTCCGCAAGATCACTGTTTACGGCCAGTGGCCGACCCTGACAGAACATATGATCTGTATGGCCTTCACTTTAGGTATGCTGGTCATAGGCTTATATGTGTTCAAACGCAAACAGAATGATTTTATTTTATACATATAGGTGGCAAAAGTGCAAAAAACTATTGTTGTAGATAATGTCTCCATGCGTTTCAATCTGGCTTCTGAACGTGTGGATAGCTTAAAAGATTTACTTATCAAAAAAATAAAGCTTCAAAGTGTCAGCTTCGACGAATTTTGGGCCTTGAATAACATCAGCTTTACTGTGGATAAAGGCGAATCCTGCGCTTTGATAGGCGCTAATGGCAGCGGCAAAAGTACCATGCTAAAAATCATCAGCGGTATTTTGACTCCTACCAAAGGCAGCGTCGAGGTAAATGGTTCTATCGCGCCGTTGATCGAATTAGGGGCAGGCTTTGATTACGAATTGACAGGCCGTGAAAATATTTTTTTGAATGGCGCGATTCTTGGTTACAGCAAAAAGCTGATGCTGGAAAAATATGATGAAATAATAGACTTCAGCGAACTGCGTGATTTTATAGATGTCCCCGTAAAAAACTATTCCAGTGGCATGATTGCCCGTTTGGGTTTTTCCATCGCTACCATGGTCAAGCCCGAGATACTGGTAGTTGACGAGATCTTGGCCGTCGGCGACCAGGCCTTTCAAGACAAGTGCCATAAGCGTCTGGAAGCTATGATGAACAGCGGCACTACAGTGCTTTTAGTATCTCATTCTGCGGCCGATATCAAAAGGATCTGCCAAAAAGCAGTCTGGATAGACCGCAGCCATTTACGCTTTGTGGGCGATGTAGACGAAGCTTTGCAGCTGTACAATAAACCCGGATAAACTAGGGGTATTGTTTAAATCTTATTTCGGCAGGTGAGTAAATGAGAAACTTGTATATAGTCGGTGCAAATGGCTGTGGGCGGGAAGTGCTGAATATTATCAAAGACATTCACGCCATACGAGGTGTCCAGTGGAATATAGTAGGATTTTTAGATGACGACTTGCAGGCCCTGGCTGGCATCGACTGCGACTATCAGGTTGTCGGTACCATCAAAGACTATCAGCCGCAGGCAAACGATGTTCTGGCGCTGGGCATCGCCAACCCTCAGGTCAAAGAAAAAATAGTTGCAGGCCTTAAAGCCAAAGGGGCGGTTTTTCAAAGCATCATCCATCCCTATGTGGCCCTGGGCCGATTCAATACCATCGGCGAGGGAGCCGTTATCTATTCCGGCTTTGGGATGACGGTAAATGTTAAGATAGGCGATTTTTGCACTTTGCTTGCCTGTGGCCTGGGGCACGATGTGGAAGTAGGAGACTTTTCTACTATATCTTCCTGGTGCAACATCATGGGTCATGTAAAAATAGGTAACCGTGTATTTATGGGCGGAAATTGTTCCGCCGCACCAAACGCGGTTATTGAAGAGGATGTCTATGTCGGTGTCGGCAGTGTTGTTTTGCGCAAAGTAAAGGCTGGAAAGCGGGTTTTTGGTAACCCTGCTCGAGAAATGGAATTTTGAAGAAAATATTTTAGGAGGAAATGATGAATTTTTTTGAATTTAAGGGTATAAAAATTGCAGGTATGGCAACTGCCGTGCCAGACCGCCACCAGAAAATGTCGGATTATGACTACCTGTTTGCCGAAGGCGAAGTAGAAAAATTTTGCGCCGCAACAGGCATTTACGAAAAGTATAATGCCTATGGCGTAGGAACTACTACTTCGGACCTGTGCGTCGTAGCGGCCAATAAGCTTTTTGAAAAATTAAATATTAATAAAGATACAATAGACGGTCTGATCATGATTACTCAGACGCCAGATTATTTTGTGCCACCAACTTCCTGTATCGTGCAGCATCGTTTGGGGCTGGATAACTGCGGCCTGGTTTATGATTCCAATATCGGTTGTACGGCCTTCCCCTTCGGCCTGCAAATGGCCTGTGCTAATATTATGGCTGGCTGTAAAAGAATATTGCTTTTAGTGGGTGATGCCAATCCTAATAGAGGTGAAACGAGTAATAAGGATGGGCTGCTTTTTGGCGATGCAGGTGTGGCCATAATAGTTGAGAAAACAGACGAAGATATTTTACCTATTAATATTGCTATTGAAACTATAGGTTTCGGATATAAGTCGTTGATTACTCCTTATGGGATGGAAAGACACCCACTACCCGTTGTTGCACAAACAAGAGGTTTTGAATTTGCTACTTATTATAATAATGCAACATATATGTCAGGCACAGATGTATTTACTTTTAGTATTAAGGATGCTCCTCGGACGACAAAAACATTTTTAGCAAATTTGGGTAATGATATAAGTGATTTTGATTTGGTTTCTATTCATCAGGCGAATAAAATGATTATTGATAATGTTGCCAAGAGAATAAAAGCACCTCAGGAAAAGGTTATAAATTCTATTGAAAGATTTGGGAACACAAGAGGGGCAAGTACGGCAGTAAATATATGTGATTATGCTGAGAATAATAATGTATATGAGGGTAATAAGAAAATATTGGCGCTGGCATTTGGTATTGGGCTTAATGTGACAGTAGCTTCTTTTACTATGGATATGTCTGTATGTTTACCAATTATTAAAACAAGTGAAGTTTATGATGACGGTATCGACAACGAGACATATTTTAGATAGGAGGCAGAAGTTATATGGCATATTTTAATTTAAACAATGCAAAAATCAAAGCAGTAGCTGCCAGTGTTCCCGATGATGTTGAGTATACTACTGATTATAACGACCTTTTTGGCAAAGAGCATGTCAAGAAGTTCATTATGTCTACCGGCGTTCAGCGGCGTTTTACTGCACATAGATTAGGCGTTACTGCATCAGACCTATGCTACGCTGCTGCGGAAAAAATATTGACGGAATTGGACTACGACAGAAGTAAAGTCGAGGCCTTGATTTTTGCATCTTCCAGCCGTGATTATTTGGAACCTGTCACCGCAACAATTTTGCAGGATAGATTAGGGTTATCTGATGATTGCATGTGTTATGATATTCCGCTTGGGTGTTCGGCCTATGTGTATGGTTTACATTTGGCTGCTATGCACATCAATTCAGGTTGCCGCAGCGTATTATTATTGTCAGGGTCTACAGGCGAACAGTTGCCCGATGGCTATGTACCTTCGGAAATCCCCATGCTTTTTGGCAATGGCGGGTCGGCGACCTTATTGGAATATGACGAAAATGCAGCGCCTGTCTATGGCCTGTTACGTTCCATAGGGCGCGATTTTAAAATGCTGACGTCGCCGTTCAGCGGACAAAGGCATCCCTTTTGGCCCATGGTGCAGCAATTCGGTTACGAAAAGGCCTGCGCTTACAGGGATATGTTCCATATGGAAGGCATGGACGTGATGCGTTTCTCTTTAAAAGAAGTAGTAACCATGATCAATGATTTTAAAGAGCGTTTTGCCTGTGATTATGATGAATACGAGATTTTAGCCTGTCATCAGGCCAATAAGCTTATCATCAGCAATTTGGCACGAAAAATAAAATTTCCCCTTGCCAAAATACCGCTTTCCATCGTCAATTATGGCAATACGGGCTGCGCCTCCATACCGCTGGCCATTTGCGAACATTACGCTAACAAAGATGTAGCTCAGGATACGGGCAAGCTCTTGACCTGCGGTTTTGGCATTGGTTTATCGCTGGGTATCGTGGGCATCACGGTGGAGCCGCAGAATTGTTTCCCTGTGTTTAGAGTAAAAGAAAGATACGACGACGGCCTGAGTTTTGAAGACTATAAGTGAGGATAGCAATGGATAAATTTGATTTTAATGGTAAAAAAGTTTTAGTTACGGGTGCCTCATCCGGCGTAGGCCGGGAAGTGGCCATCTTATTCAGCGCCATGGGTGCTAAAGTAGTTATTGTTGCCAGAAGGGAAGCTGAATTGCAGAAAACGCTCTCCTTAATGGAAGGCAGTGGTCATAGTTATCGAGTGCTGGACTTGACAGATTTTGACGGAATCGTTGAGACCATCAAAGATATAGTCGCTAAAGACGGCGAAAAATTAGACTATATTGCTCATTGCGCAGGCTTAGCCGTACCGATACCGTTAAGAAGTATGTCACTAGCTAATATCTCGCAGATCTTCAGTAGCAATACTTATTCTTTCATGGCTTTATTAAAATGCGTGGCGCAGAAAAGGCTGTTCAATGATGGCGGCGCTGTCGTTGGCATATCCTCCTGCGTAGGCGTTTATGGGCAGGCGGCAAACGCTGTCTATGGCGCGTCTAAAGGAGCTATGGACGCTTTTATGAAAAGCGCTGCCAAAGAGCTGCGGCCGAGGAAAATCAGGGTCAATACTATTTGCCCTTGCGGTATAAAAACAGAAATGCTGGCTAATCAGACAGTAAAAGCCATAGAAGGCGATGCTATTAATGAGCTGCCCGATTATTTGATGCTGCCGGATAAGATAGCTTCTATTGTAGTGGCCCTGCTCAGCGATTCCATGCAATATATTTCAGGTGTAGCGATCGACGTAGACGAGGCCAAAACTTGGGAGGACTGAAATGGAGTATTTAAACTTTAATGGGAAAAAGTATTTGATCTTTGGTGCTTCTTCTGGTATTGGCAAACAGGTAGCGTTTCAGTTAAGCCAGCTTGGAGCAAGATTGGTATTAGTTGGCAGGAATGAAGAAAAACTTCAGGAAACTCTGGAGATGCTTGACGGTGATGGGCATAATATATTAATTTGTGATGTTTCCGATTTTTCAGCAGCACAAAATGCAGTTAAAACTGCGGTCAGCATGGATAATATCAAGCTGGATGGGTGTGTATTTTCTGCCGGTATTTATGATATGCTGCCTTTGGGCGTAGTCACAGAAGAAAAAATAAATAAAATATTTGCCACTAATATAGTGTCGATGATGGCGATAGCTAAAGCTTTTTCATCGAAGCGCATCAGTAATAATGGGGCTTCTTTTGTAAGCGTTTCATCAAGAGCTGCGCATTTACCTGATAAATCGCAGGGTGTTTATGGGGCTTCCAAAGCAGCAATAAATTCGTATACTGTTGCAGCTGCAAAGGAAATGTCTAACAGGTTAATCAGGTTTAATGCAGTTTGCCCCGAAGCCGTCGATACGGAAATGGGCGCCGGTTTTAAAGACAATACTACTCAAGAAGCCATGCAGAAGATCTATCCTCTTGGTATGTTAGAGGCAGAAGATGTAGCTGATACTATCATATTTTTATTAAGCGATATGAGCAAAAAGATTACAGGCCAATCTATATGGCTATCAGCCGGTAATGATGGTGGAAGTATAGATGGTCACATATTATAGATAATAAGGAGAAAAGAAAATGAACTTACAAGAAAAACTGGCATTGATTGAAGAAGTACTGGATGTAGAGACAGGCAGTTTAACACCGGAAACATTGCTGGCAGAAGTAGATGAATGGGATTCTATAGCAGCATTGTCTTTAATTGTAATGTTAGATGAAAAATTTGAAAAAACAGTAAGCGGAGCGCAGATCAAAGCGATGGAATGTGTAAATGATATTTTAGCTTATATGAATTAGGGAGAAGTTAACAATGGAAAAACTATATACACTTTTAGAAGAAATTAGACCAGATGTTGATTTTCGTAATATTACGACTTTAGTTACTGATGGTTTTATTGATTCATTTGATATTGTAAGTATTATTGCAAGTATAGAAGATGAGTTCGCTGTAGAAATTCCGGTAGACAGTATGGTTGCGGAAAATTTTGAAAGTGCTGCTGCGATTATGAATCTTGTAAATGGAGTTAAAAAGTAACATTATGTGTAGTTTTATTCATAAAATAAAGCAATGGTATCAACATCAGAAGCTGATAAAACAAAGTGTTTTAATACCCATTACATCTTATGATCAATATGCGGCTCTGGTCAAAGGAGCAAAGGCTAATTCTAAAAACAAGGTTTTTACTAATTGCTATATGCTGCCTGCAGAAATCAAAAGATTGATTCACCTCAAAAATTTTTATCAGGTCAAAACAGAACAAGGATTAGCTTTTGCTGATGATGAAGGTGATTATTATTATCTATTTTTATATGTAAATATGTCGGAATCTTTCACATTTCCTTCTTTAGAAAAAGATATTTTGATAGAAAATGTATATTATGAAGGCCGTAAAAATAAAAAACAGGAAATCTTTGAAAGTTTTTTATTGGATTCAGGTTGCGAATTTTTGAATACATATCGTTCTATAGAAGATAGGCCATCTCTTTCGCCGGATAAATTTTTTAAGAAATTAGAAGTGTTAGAAAAAACTCTTGCTTTAGAAGGTAAGAAAATAGCGATACCTTCCTATAAGCAGCTTGATGAGTTTGAAAAGGTTTATAGAAGTATTATAGATAAGTTTGTTCAAAAAAAATATACACGAAAAGAACGCAAAGCACAGGCAGACGCTGGCTATCTGTATTGTATAACTGATGAAAGCGCTTCGATCTATGCTATTGCAATAAAGGCTTGTGTCCATGGTGGTGCTTATGGTTCTAGAAGTGATTGCCAAAATAATATTTATGCACCTATATTAGTATTATATTTATTTAAGGATTTTTATGATAATATGCCAAATAATCCTGTGAAAGAAAAAGAGTATATGCAAAGTAAGGGGATTGGTGGCTGGATTGCAGTTGATAATATACCATCTTGGAGAGTATATAAAATGGTCGGTATTAAAGCTGCTGCAAAATCTATGAATCAATTTATTATTAGAACAACCATGTAATTTTTATAAGTAAACTTAAAGCAACCGGGGGAGAAAATGATTACAGTTTTAGATTGTTTGGAAAGCACAGCTGCAAAATTTGCGGCTAATATCATCTGCTCAGATGCGAAAAAACAAATAACCTATACCGATTTTGTTAAAAATGCCCGGGCTATCGGCAGTTTCTTGTGTAAATACGAAAAAATGCGGCAACCTGTGGCCGTCTTTATGGATAACTCGGCCGAAGCTTGGGAAGCCATGCTGGGGGTAGTGTACAGCGGCAATTTTTATGTGGTTATCGATGCGCTGATGCCCATAGAGCGCATAAAAAATATCTTTACTACTCTGAAACCCATAGCCGTTATAGTTGATGAAAAGTGCCAAAAACAGGCGGCAAAGCTGGGGATGAGGCAAGACGTTTATGATTATGAACAAATCGTTCAAACAAGCCCGGATGCTGATAAGTTGCAGGCTGTGCGCGAAAAAATGATTGATGCTGATCCCGTATATGCGCTGTTCACGTCCGGTTCTACCGGCGTGCCCAAAGGAACGGTGCTTACACATTTAAGCGTTATGAAATATACGCAGTGGTATGCAGAAACCTTTCATATCAATGAAAATACTGTTTTCGGCAGCCAGACGCCGTTTTATTTCAGTATGTCCGTATCCACCATGTTTTCAACAATTTTTACAGGTGCGAAGATGGTAGTTATCCCCAAGCAGCTTTTTTCTTTCCCTGTCAAACTGATAGAATTTATGAACGAAGTCAAGATCAATACTATCTACTGGGTTCCTTCGGCCATGAATATGATTGCCAATTTTAAAGCCCTGGATAATCATCAGTTGCCGTTTTTGAAGACTGTTCTTTTTGCAGGCGAAGCCATGCCCACCAAGCAGCTGAATTACTGGCGTCAGCATTTATCTTCTGATACCATGTATGCCAATTTATTTGGCCCTACTGAAACTACCGATATAGCAACCTATTATATTATCGACAGGGAATTTAAAGACGATGAACCTATTCCCATCGGTTCTACATGCAGTAATTGCGACGTTTTTGTTTTAAAAGAGGACGATACCTTAGCCGGCGCTGATGAAGAAGGCGAACTGTGCGTGCGGGGGTCTTTTTTGGCCTCCGGTTACTACGATAATCCCGAAAAAACCGGTGAAGTCTTTGTGCAGAATCCGCTAAATACCCATTATCGGGATATAATTTATAAAACCGGCGATCTGGTCAAATACAACGAAAGAGGCGAACTGGTCTATATCACCAGAAAAGATTTTCAAATCAAACATCAGGGCTACAGGATAGAATTGGGCGAGATCGAGACAGCAGTGAACGCAGTTGAGGGAGTACATGAATGTGCTTGCCTCTACGATTTAGAAAGGCAGCTGATCGTCCTCTATTGTTCGGGTCAAAATCTTACGTCCAAAGAGATCCTTTTAGGCGTCAGAGACAGGCTGCCTAAATATATGCTGCCCAATAAAATGTTTTTCCTGGAAAATATGCCGCACAATGCTAACGGCAAGATAGATAAAAAAATGCTGCAAAAAATTTATGGGGACGAGATGCAAAAATGAAAATAATAACCTGTACTACCCCTCTTTTAGAACAAAATATGTATATCGTAGAAGAGGGGAAGCATTGTATAGTGATTGATCCATATTATGATGAAAAAACAGCAGTATTATTAGAAGGCAAGATCGTCGATCTGTTGCTTGTTACTCACGAACATTACGACCATATCAGCGGCGTAAACAAATTTAAAGAGCTGCATGGCTGCAAGCTGTTGTCAAATTCAAAATGCGATCATAATCTGCAAAGGCCTGCCAAAAATTTCTCAAAATATTTTGAAGCCTATTATGAATTTCAGGCCGACTTGAAAAAGCCGGATTTTGCTTTTGACAGCAATTATTCATGCAGCGCAGATGAGCTTTTTGATAACAGTATCACGTTTACATGGCAGCGCAATACTGTTTTTATCAAGGTAGTTCCGGGACACAGCGAAGGCGGCAATTTCATCTTCTTCAACGAAAACACTCTGTTTTCCGGCGATATACTTTTAGATGAAAGTGTCCCTGCGGCTAAATTTCCAGGTGGGAACTCTAAAAAATTTACAGATGTTGCGCTTCCCTATATCAATAGCTTGCCACCGGATCTAGTGGTTTATCCCGGTCATGGCCATTCTTTTGTTTTACGGGAATATTACGGCTATATTGAATAAGAAGGAAAAATAAGTGCTGAAAACAATCAAATCTTTATCGGAGTACGAACAACTTTATAATCAATATGTAACGGAAGGGCATGTGAGGGGGTATCTCAACTACTTTATCAGTAAAAAGAGTATATCTGCCTATATTAATGAGGGGAAAATAAAATATGCTGTTGTTGATGGAACCTTATTCTTGTTTGCCGATCAGGGCAATTATTATAAAATGTATTTTTGGGGGCTTACCACCAAAACAAAAAGCCTGCCCGACGCCGATAAAGAAATTTGCTGTGATATATATGAACAACAAAATAATAATTTCAGTGTAAATGTTTTGCACCAGTTGCTTATCGAAAATAATTATGAATGTAAACAAAAGTATGAGCAAGTGCGGCTATCTTACGGAAATTTGCATAAGATATCTTTTAAATATTTAGAAGAGAATAAGTGGAAACTTTGCGAAAATAATATGCGTATTGGTACAGTGAGTTTAAATGACAAAAGTGAAGTGGAACGATTGATCGTTGACTACATGGGTAAATACAATAAATTATCCATAGAAGACGAGGACTGGCAGGAACAAATCAGGGATAATAATGTTGTAGGCATCTATGTTGCCGATAATTTGATTGCGGTATATTACTTCACTGAAAAAGCAAGCCGGATAGTTGTCGAAAAAAATTATCGTGGTCAAAATTTGAGCGTTTATTTACGCATGCATTTTGCATCGCAAATCCGATGGGAAAGTTCTTCAAAAAATCAGTATGATTGGGCAGAAGCAGATAATATTTCTACCAAGATAACTTTTGCAAAGTTGTTTGCTATTTATACTGGAAAGACTAAGTATAGATACGTTAAAACAATATAAATAGACTATTAAAAACATTCAAGTAGAATGATTGACATTATATACTTAAATAAATGACTGTGTAATAAATTATTGTGCTAGGTTACTATCACCTATTACGGTGTGGATAGTTATTTTCAGGAAGCGTGAGGAAATGGCTTATCTGCGTAACATTGCCCGGGATAAATTTGGCATGAAATTTTTGTAATAAAGGAACGAAACGACGATGTATATCAAACGTCATTTGGAGACAACAATCGAAAAGCTGAGCAGTTGTTTTAAGGTGCTGCTGGTTACGGGGCCGCGGCAGGTAGGCAAGACTACCCTATTGCGCAAACTGGCGGATAGCGGCCGCACTTATGTGACGATGGACGACATCAACGTGCGCAGCCTGGCGATGACTGAGCCGGCACTCTTTCTACAGCGTTATAAGCCGCCGCTTTTGATTGACGAGATCCAGATGGCGCCGAAGCTGCTGCCATATATAAAAATGTATGTTGATGAACAGGGCCGGAACGGTGATTTTTGGCTGACCGGGTCGCAGGCCTTTGAGCTGATGAACGGAGTCAGTGAAAGTCTGGCTGGCAGGATCGCCGTCGTTAATTTATTGGGTTTGAGTTATGGTGAATTGCTTGCCCGTCCTGCCGCGACGTTTGTGTCGGAAACTGAATTTTTACTGAAGCGGGCCCAGGATTCGCTACTGCTGCCGATGAGCGATCTGTTTGAGCGGATCTGGCAGGGCAGTATGCCTGCTTTGAATAATGCTTCTGAGCAGGATTGGAATTGCTATTATTCGTCTTATGTGCAGACTTTTTTGCAGCGTGATGTGAAAGAGCTGGCACAGGTAAATGATGAATTGCAATTTTACAGGTTTTTATGTGCCGCTGCCAGCTATACCGGCAGTATGCTAAATTATGCAGCTTTAGCTAAAGAGGTGGAGATTACGCCGCCTACGGCCAAGCAGTGGTTAAAGGTTTTGGCTGCCGCAGGGCTGGTATACTTTCTGGAACCGCTTGCACATCCTAATTTAAAGTATGCTGTCAAAGCGCCGAAGCTTTATTTTACTGATACGGGACTTGCTGCTTATTTGCTGCGCTGGAGCAGTGCGGCGACTTTGGAAGCGGGAGCGATGGCGTCTAATTTTTTTGAGACCTGGGTAGTGAACGAGATTTATAAAAGCTTTATTAACTGCGGTCAGGTGCCGCCGCTCAGTTATTTCCGTGATTTTAATACTAAAGAAATTGAATTGCTGATCGAGACAGATGGATGTGTATATCCGCTGGCAATTCGTAAAAGTGCGCAGCCTGCCCGTGAAATCAAGAAGTTTGAAATTTTGAAGCCGGTTACAAAGGGTGAAAGACCGATGATAATCGGTAACGGCGGTGTTATTTGCCTGGCGAGTGATTTACTGCCTGTCGATGCTAAAAACTGGTATATACCTGTGGGGTTATTGTAAAAGTAAAGCGGACAGCCTTTAAAGGCTGTCCGCTTTACTTTTAGATACTTATTTAGTATATTTTTTGATAAATCTGGCGATACGTTTCAGTGCTTCCCGCAGATTGTCCTCGCTGTAGGCATAGGAGCAGCGGATAAAGCCTTCTCCGCTGGCGCCGAAGGAGCTGCCGGGAATAACAAGTACTTCTTCTTCAGCAAGCAGTTTTTCCACAAATTCCATACTTGTAAGTCCGGTCTGTTTGATGCAGGGGAACACGTAGAAGGCTCCTTCTGGTTCATAGAGGGGCAGGCCGATCTCTTTAAAGCCGTCAATCATGATCTGGCGGCGTTTTTCGTATTCGGCGACCATAGCCTGCATATCTTTTTCGCAGTATTTAAGTGCGGCGATCGCGCCGTATTGGGCCGTGATATTGGCGCAGAGGACTACATTTTGATGGAGCAGGTTTGCTGCCTGGACGAATGCGGCCGGAGCGGTAAAGTAACCGAGACGCAGTCCGGTCATGGCATATGCTTTGGAGAAACCGTTTAAAACCACGGTACGGTCTTTAAATTCAGGGAAAGCAGTAAACATGGTGTGCTTTTTGCCGCCGTAAGTCAGGTGGGCATAAAGTTCGTCGGAAATGATCATAAGATCATGTTTTACGGCCCAGTCACCAATGGCTTTGATCTGTTCTTTACTCATGATCGCGCCAGTAGGGTTGTTGGGATAACCCAGCAGGATAGCGCGGGTTTTATCGGTTACAGCTTTTTCCAGGTCTGCTATGGCAGGTACGAAGCCGTTTTCCAGTTTTGTTTCTACTGGCACTGGTTTGCCGCCGGCCAAAATTATGCAGGCTTTATTGGCAACGTAGCATGGTTCAGGAATAATGATCTCGCCGCCCGGCACCATGATCGTGCGGATAACGACGTCTAAGGCTTCGCTGACGCCTACAGTGACCATGATTTCAGTTTTAGGGTCATATTGCACGCCGTAATTTTTGAGGGTATCAGCGGCGATCACTTCGCGCAGCTCCAGCATTCCCAGAGTAGAGGTGTAGTTGCTTTTACCTGCTTTCAGGCTGTCGATGCAGGCTTCGCGCACTTTATCCGGAATATCGAAATCAGGCTCGCCGACGCTGAGCGGCACAATGTCAGGGTTGTTGGCTGTGATTTCCAGAAATTTTGCCAATCCGGACGGCGGAAGGGCTTTAATAAAGGGGGAGATCATTTTGTCGATGTTGAAGCTCATGGAAGTCATTCCACCTTTCATATATAATACTAATAATAAACAAACTCAATCTAACACATCTGCATATCGCTTGCAAGTTTAATTGTTAAAATATTTTGTATACATGTTAAGTGTAAAGGATTAAACAGGTTTTGCAGTTATTTATTAAGAAAAACTTGTGCAGAGGGCGTAACTATGATATAATATCACACGGTGTAAAAATACACACGCAGAATGATCGCCCGCTGTCCGCTTGCGGTGAGGGTTAGAGACGATTTCTGCGGAGGAAAAAACAGGAGGCAAATAAAAATGGCTATTATTTCCATGAAACAATTACTTGAAGCTGGTGTTCATTTCGGTCACCAAACCCGTCGCTGGAACCCTAAGATGGCTCCGTACATTTTCACTGAAAGAAACGGCATCTACATCATCGACCTGCAAAAAACCGTTAAAAAAGTTGAAGAATGCTACAATTTCCTGCGCGATGTTGCTGCCCGCGGCGAAAACATTTTGTTCGTAGGCACTAAAAAACAGGCTCAGGAAGCTATGCGTGAAGAAGCTTTACGCTGCAACATGTTCTATGTCAACGAACGTTGGCTGGGCGGTATGCTGACTAACTTCAAAACTATCCAGACCCGTATCAGCCGTCTGCGTAAACTGGAAGCTATGGAAGCTGACGGAACTTTCGACGTACTGACTAAAAAAGAAGTGCTTGGTCTCCGTCATGAGATGGAAAAACTGAACAAATATCTTGGCGGTATCAAAGACATGAAAAAATTGCCGGGCGCGCTCTTTATTGTTGACCCCCGCAAAGAAAATATTGCTGTGCTCGAAGCACGCAAACTGAACATTCCTATCGTTGCTACTGTTGACACCAACTGCGATCCTGACGTTATCGATCATGTGATCCCGGCTAACGATGACGCTATCCGTGCTGTAAAACTTCTGACTGCAAAAATGGCTGACGCTGTTTTGGAAGGCCGTCAGGGTATGCAGATGGAAGAAGCTGCCGCAGCTGAAGAAGTTGCTGCTGAAGACGCTGAATAATAATCAAATACTGGAGGACGAATAAATGGCTGAAATTACTGCTGCATTAGTAAAAGAGCTGCGCGAACGTACTGGCGCAGGTATGATGGACTGCAAAAAAGCTTTGAGCGCAACCGATGGCGATCTTGAAAAAGCGATCGACTTCCTGCGTGAAAAAGGCCTGGCTGCCGCCGCTAAAAAAGCTGGCCGTGTAGCTGCTGAAGGTTTAGTTGAAGCTTATATCCATGGCGGCGGACGTATCGGCGTTTTGGTAGAAGTCAACTGCGAAACTGACTTTGTTGCTAAAACTGATGCTTTCAAAGAATTGGTAAAAGACATTGCTATGCACATTGCTGCAACCAATCCGTCTTACCTCAAACGCGAAGAAGTTCCTACTGCTGAGCTTGAGCATGAACAGGCTGTTTTGGCTGAACAGGCTCGCAACGAAGGCAAACCTGAAAAAATCATTGAAAAAATGGTTGCAGGCCGTATCGAAAAATACTACAAAGAAGTATGCCTGATGGAACAGCCTTTCGTTAAAGATCCCGATAAAACTATTTCTGATCTGATCACCGAATCCATTGCAAAAATCGGTGAGAACATCTCTATCCGCCGTTTCTCCCGTTATCAATTGGGCGAAGGCATTGAGAAAAAAGAAGAAAACTTTGCAGAAGAAGTTATGTCTTTTGTAAAATAATGAGAAACCGCATAAGAGAACACTTCGGTGTTCTCTTATTTTTTGCCCGAATGGCTGTAATTCACAAAAAACTCAAGGTAAAAAAGAGGAAATATTGGTACAATGTAGAATATGAAATAGGATATAGAGTTGCAGAAAATAGGAGGTCGTGGAAGTGGCGGAGAAATCAAAGTACAAGCGTGTCATTTTAAAATTGAGCGGTGAAGCTTTAGCAGGTGATAAAGGGTTTGGTATTGACCCGGAAACAGTTGAATCCATTGCTTCACAAATCAAAGATGTTACGGAATGTGGTTTAGAAGTCGCTATTGTCAACGGCGGTGGCAACATCTGGCGTGGTTTATCGGGAAGCTCGAAAGGTATGGACCGCGCTACTGCAGATTATATGGGGATGCTGGCTACAGTCATCAATTCTTTGGCGCTGCAGGATGCTTTGGAAACTTTAGGAGTTCCGACCCGTGTACAGACAGCGATCGAGATGCGGCAGATCGCGGAAACGTATATTCGCAGACGTGCGATACGTCATATGGAAAAAGAGCGTGTAGTTATTTTTGCCGCTGGTACGGGTAATCCTTACTTTTCAACAGATACTACGGCTGCTTTAAGAGCGGCTGAGGTGGAAGCCGATGCGATTTTAATGGCTAAAAAAGGCGTTGACGGTGTTTATGATTGTGATCCGGCTAAAAATAAAGATGCGGTGATGTTTGAGAAGCTTGATTATCTTGAAGTTATTCAAAGGAAATTGAGCGTAATGGATTCTACGGCGATCAGCCTGTGCATGGATAATAAAATTCCTATCGTAGTATTTAATATTGATAAACCGGGTAACATTTTGCGTGCTGCCTTAGGCGAAGAGATCGGTACCCTGGTGGGAGGGAAATAATCATGGCAACAGTAAAAGAAATTATTGAATTAGCAGAAGGTAAAATGCACAAAACTACTGACGTATTGCGCGTCGATCTTGCTTCCGTTCGTGCGGGACGCGCTACTCCGGCCTTGCTGGAAAAGGTTATGGTAGATTACTACGGTACGCCGACGCCTGTCAACCAGGTGGCAAGCGTTACGGTCCCGGAACCGCGAATGATCATTATTCAGCCCTGGGAGAAGAATCTTCTGAAAGATATTGAAAGAGCGATCATGAAATCTGACCTGGGACTGAACCCTAACAGCGATGGTTCTGTGATCCGTTTAAATCTGCCTCAGCTGACGGAAGAACGTCGTAAGGAGATCGTCAAAACTGTGCATAAAAAATCCGAAGATGCACGTGTTGTCATACGTAACCTGCGCCGTGACGCTAACGATGCTGTGAAAAAGGCTGAAAAAGCCAAAGAGATCACTGAGGATGAAGCTAAAAAAGGTACTGAAGATATTCAGAAGATGACGGATAAGATCATCAAGGAAATCGACACTATCATGGCCAATAAAGAGAAAGAAGTTATGGAGATCTGATGCTGATACCTGATGTGTTGGCGCTGCCTTTGGCAGAAGCTATTGCCAGACTGGAAGCTGCCGGGATCGGATATACGGTTGCAGTTACGCAGCCGCCGCGCCGGCAAAACGAAGTTATGGCGGAGAAGATAGCTGTTGAATATGTAGTTAGGCAGAGTTTGCTGTCTGACAATAAAGTAGCTCTTGTAACAGTAAAAAGATACAGAAAGGAGGTGCTGGAGAATGGCATTGTCAATCAATAGAGAAGAATGTATCGGTTGCGGTTCCTGCGCTTCTACCTGCCCCGTAGGTGCTATCAAAGAAGCTGACGGTAAATATGAAATCGGTGAAGAGTGTGTGGAATGCGGCGCTTGCGCTGGTGTTTGCCCTGTAGGTGCTATTAAACAACCTTGATTTTAAGTTTTTAGGACTGCAAGGCCCCCTCTCAGAGGGGGTCTGTCAGTTTTATTTATCCCAGGGAAGGGTTGGTGTGCTTGTGTTTAACAGCTTGTTCAAAATCAAGAAGAATACAAACCCCGACGTAAATATCGATATTGACGGCATTGATTTAGAAAACGTGCCGCAGCATATAGCAATTATTATGGACGGTAACGGCCGCTGGGCCAAAGCGCAGGGAAAAGTGCGTACCTTTGGACACCAGGCTGGAGCTGAAACCTTAAAGACTATTGTTAAAACTGCCGATAAGATCGGCGTTAAAGTTATCAGTGCTTATGCTTTTTCAACGGAAAACTGGAAACGGCCTGTTACAGAGGTCAGTTTCATTATGGAGCTGTTAAGCCGTTATCTGACCAGTGAGATCGAAGAATTTAATCAAAACAACGTTCAGGTTCGTTTTATGGGCTCGCGTGATGGTTTGCCGGAAGTTGTAAAACAGAAAATGGATCATGCTGTAGCAGCAACTAAAAACAATACCGGTATTATTTTAAACTTGGCAATAAACTACGGCGGTCAGGCTGAAATTTTGCAGGCAGTACAGCGTATTGCGGCAGATACAGAAAAAGGCCTGCTGAAGGTAGAAGATATACAGGCAGGAACTTTTGAAAATTATCTTTATACGGCAGGGCTGCCGGCGCCTGACCTTTTGATCAGACCGGGCGGAGACAACCGTATCAGTAATTTTATGATGTGGCAAATCGCCTATGCGGAAATTTGGACTACGGATGCATATTGGCCTGCTTTTACTCCTGAGATGTTTTTGCAGGCGATCAGGGAATATCAGGGGCGCGAACGCCGCTTCGGCGGGTTGGTGACAAAATAAATTAAGCAGGTGCAAAGATATGTTGACTCGTATTTTGACAGGTTTGGTAGGGATTCCGATAGTAGTCTGGCTGCTGCACAGCGGCGGTATGCTTTTTAATGCCGCAGTATTTGTGCTGGCGGCTATCGGCTGGCTGGAATTTTATAATATGGCTAAAAACAAAGGCTATAATGTTTTTTATTTTTCCTCCGGTATCATGACTTTGGTGCTGGTAGGCAGTTTGATGTATCTGGATGATTCTATTTATACCTTGTATTCACTGCCGCTCTTTTTGGTCGTCACGATCATTGCCATTTTGCTGGAGGGCTTACATAAGCACTGCAAGGGCAACCTGGTTGAGAATGTAGGTTTATCGGTAATGGCGGTTTTGTATATCGGCATTCTGTTTTTCCACTTCGGCCTGCTGCGGCAGCTTCCCTTTGAACCGGTAGTTCTGGGGTCGTTTGTTTTAGAAGGCGGCGAATGTTTTTTCTGGCTGATCATGCTTGGAACCTGGGCCAGTGATACTTTTGCCTATTTTGTCGGCTGTGCGGTCGGCAAACGTAAATTATGCCCCAATGTCAGCCCTAATAAATCTGTAGAAGGTGCCGTGGCTGGATTTATCGGCTGTCTGGCAGTAATGGTTTATCTGGGAGTGCAGGTGCTGGATATGGCCGTATTACAGGCGGCTGCTTTAGGTTTATGTGTAGCTGTTTTTGCACCGCTGGGGGATTTGGTAGAGTCTATTTTAAAACGTTCTTTTGGCGTTAAAGATTCAGGTAAGATCTTTCCGGGGCATGGCGGAGTTTTAGACCGCTGCGACAGCTTGTTGTTTGCCATACCGCTTGGTTATTATGTTTTGGTGTTTTCGGTTTTACTGACTAGAACACATTGATTATATGATTCGGAGGCTTGAAAATGAAAAACATTTCTGTGCTTGGCAGTACCGGGTCCATTGGTAAACAGACGTTAGAGGTTGCGGCTGCCAATCCTGATAAAATAAAAATCAGAGCGCTGGCCGCTCATACAAGTGATGTTTTGTTAGAAGAGCAGATCAATATTTTTCAGCCTGATATTGCGGCGTTGTCGGATGAAGCTGCTGCAGCGAGACTGAAAAAACGCTATACCGGCAAGACGAAGATCCTGGCTGGCGAAGCTGGCCTGCTGGAAGCTGCTACTTTCAGCGAAGTCGATACAGTTTTAGCTTCAATGGTCGGTTATGCAGGCCTGCGTCCTACACTGGCCGCTATTGAACATGGCAAAAACATTGCTTTGGCTAATAAGGAAACGCTGGTCGCTGCCGGCAGTATCGTTATGGATGCTGTAGCCAGGCATAAGGTCAGTTTATTGCCGGTCGACAGTGAGCACAGCGCTATTTTCCAGGCTTTGGCAGGCGGTAAACATCAGGAAGTCAAACGTTTACTGATCACTGCTTCGGGCGGACCTTTTCGCGGCAGAAGCAAAGTCGAGCTTGCAGATGTGACTTTAGAACAGTGCCTGAAACATCCTAACTGGAGTATGGGCAGAAAAATAACAGTTGATTCTTCTACTCTTGCTAATAAAGGGTTGGAAGTGATTGAGGCGCATTGGCTTTTTGCTATGCCTTATGAAAAAATCGATGTGGTAGTGCATCCGCAAAGTGTGATCCATTCCCTGGTGGAATATCAGGATGGCTCGGTTTTGGCGCAGCTGGGGCTGCCTGATATGCGGCTGCCGATCCAGTACGCGTTTTCTTACCCAGAGCGTTTTGCTAACGCTTTCGGGCAGCTGGATCTGGTTAAAGCGGGACAGTTGACGTTTGAAGCTCCTGATCTGGAAGCCTTCCCGGCACTGAAGTTGGCGATCGAATGCGGCAAAGCCGGCGGTACCTTGCCCTGTGCTTTCAATGCTGCTAATGAAGAAGCTGTGTACGCATTTTTAGATAATAAGATCAAATATCTTGATATTCCGCTGACTATCGAAAAAATCGTTGCCGGACATCAGAATATATTGCAGCCTGCTATTGAGGATATCGAGCAGACAGATGCTGAAACCCGCAGGCTGACCAGAGAAATCTTACAAAACTTGTAATGGGAGGGGGAACTCGGACATGACAACTATTTTAGCGGCTATTTTTGTTTTTGGTGTTTTGATTACCGTACATGAATTCGGCCACTTTATTACGGCAAAGATGACAGGTATGCGCGTGGACGAGTTTGCCATTGGTTTCGGGCCTAACATTTTTCAGAAAAAAGTTGGAGAAACCTTATATAGCTTAAGGATCATCCCTTTAGGCGGATATAATAAAATAGCCGGGATGGACCCGGATGAGCCTGCCACTGAGGATTCGTTTAAATCAAAATCCATTCCCGCCAGAATGCTGGTCATTTTGGCAGGTTCGCTGATGAATTTTTTGCTGCCGGTAATTTTATTTTTCAGTATTTTTATGATTAACGGTATTCAAAAACCGGTCGATCAGCCTGTTTTAGGTACGATCATGGCAGATAAAGCGGCGGCAAAGGCCGGGCTGCAGGTTGGAGACAGGATCATTTCCATCAATGGTGAGAAGATTGTTACTTGGAATGATCTGGTAGTTACTTTGCAGAAATATCCCGATAAAGAGATCACTGTTACGGCAGAGCATCAGGGTGAAGTGAAAAACTATCAAATGGTGCCGGCTTATGACGCGCAGTACGGCAGGCCGTTGATCGGTATATCACCCAAATACGAGCATTATCAGCCCGGCGTAGCGGAAGCTGCTGCTATGGGTGCCGGTTATACCAAGCATATTATTTTTGCAATGATTGATGGCTTACAGAAAATCATTACCGGGGCTGCTCCTGCCGATGTTGCCGGACCTATCGGCGTGGCGAAGATGGCAGGCGAGATGGCGCATCAGGGTATGCTGCCGCTCCTCAATTTTATTGCTTTTCTGAGTATCAATTTAGGTGTGATCAATTTATTGCCATTACCGGCTTTGGACGGCGGGCATTTTGCTTTGCTGCTCTTGGAAGCGGTACGCGGCAAGCCTTTAGGCGCACGTGCGACCAATGCCATTCAGATGGTGGGTGTGGCGATCATTCTCAGCATTACTGTTTTGGCGGTGTTTAACGACATCAGCCGATAAAATAAAGAGGTGTCTTTATGAAGCGCAGAATAACCAGACAATTACAGTTAGGATCGGTATTTATTGGCGGCGATGCTCCTGTTTCAGTACAGTCGATGACGAATACGCGCACAGATGACGCTGCTGCTACCTTGAAACAGATCAGGGAGCTGGCGGCAGCCGGTTGTGATATTATTCGTTGCGCAGTGCCTGATATGGCTGCAACGCAGGCTTTGCGGGAAATAACTGCCCAAAGTCCGATCCCGGTAATAGCTGATATTCATTTTGATTACAAACTTGCTTTGGCGGCTATAGAAGCAGGTGTCAACGGACTGCGTTTAAATCCGGGCAATATCGGCGGCAGGGAAAAGGTGGAAGCGGTAGTGGCTGCAGCCAGAGTGAAAAATATACCTATCCGCATCGGCGTCAATGCCGGTTCGCTGCCAAAGGATTTATTGGGAAAATATGGGCATCCAACAGCGGAAGCATTGGTAGAAGCTGCCTGGCGGCATATCCGTATTTTAGAAGAGCTGGATTACCGTAATATCAAGATTTCTTTGAAAGCACATGACGTACCGTTAACGATCGCGGCTTACAGGCTTTTGGCTGCTCAGTGCGATTATCCGCTGCATGTGGGGATCACTGAGGCCGGCACTGTCAATTCAGGTATCATCAAATCGGCAGTCGGCATAGGTACACTGCTGGCGGAAGGGATCGGCGATACGATCCGCGTTTCGCTCACTGGTGATCCTGTTAATGAAGTGAAGGTTGCCTACAATATTTTAAAAGCGCTGGGACTTAGAGAATATGGCCCAACTTTGATTTCCTGCCCGACCTGCGGCAGGACCAGAATCAATCTGGAGAAGCTTGCTTTAGAGGTCGAACGCCGTTTAGACGAAATAGCAGAGCCGATCACGGTCGCAGTTATGGGCTGCGTGGTCAACGGACCGGGCGAAGCCCGGGAAGCCGACATTGGTATTGCCGGCGGTATTGGCGAAGGACTGTTGTTCCGTAAGGGCGAGATCATAAAAAAAGTCAGCGAGGATAAAATCGTTGACGAGCTATTTGATGAAATCAAGAAAATTTTGGTTGAGAGGAAGATGAAATAATGCGAGTTTCCAAACTGTATGCTCCTACTTTGCGTGAGGTACCTGCAGAGGCGGAGGTTGTTAGTCACCAATTGATGCTGCGCGCCGGTTTTATGCGTAAGGCCGCTGGAGGTATTTATACTTATCTGCCGCTTGCCTGGCGTGTATTGAAAAAAATAGAAAGAATAGTACGAGAGGAAATGGATGCCAAAGGCTCGCAGGAGCTTTTGATGCCGATCGTACAGCCGGCCGAGATCTGGCAGGAAAGCGGACGTTGGGACGTATATGGTGCGGAAATGTTCAGACTGCAGGATCGTCATAATCGCTGCTTCTGTCTTGGCCCTACACATGAAGAAATGGTAACTACTTTGATTCGCGGCGATGTGCGCTCTTATCGCCAGCTGCCGCTGAGTGTTTACCAGATCCAGAATAAATATCGTGATGAACGCCGCCCCCGTTTTGGTTTGATGCGCGGTCGTGAATTTATTATGAAAGATGCCTATTCCTTTGACCGTGACGAAGCTGGTCTTGATAAGTCCTATCAGGATATGTATGATGCTTACACCAATATCTTTACCCGCTGCGGGCTGAATTTCCGCCCGGTTGAAGCTGATTCCGGCGCTATCGGCGGCAGTGGTTCCCATGAATTCATGGTAATTGCTGACAGCGGTGAAGCGGAGATCGTTTTCTGCAACAGCTGTAATTATGCTGCCAATGTTGAAAAAGCAGAGCTGTTCCCGCTGGAAGCGGCGGAAGAAGCACTGCTGGACAAAGAAGAGGTAGTAACTCCGGACTGCAAAACTATTGCCGATGTCTGCGCTTATTTGAAACTGCCTGTTGATCATTCGGTTAAAGCAGTTGCTTATAACAGTGAAAAAGGACTGATCCTTTGTTTTGTACGCGGTGACCATGAGGTCAACGAAATCAAAGTAATCAATACCTGCGGCGTTATCGATCTGGAAATGGCAACAGAGGAGCAGCTGGCTGAGGCAGGTACTGTCGGCGGCTATATGGGCCCTGTTGGTATTGATAATAAAAAAGTTATGGTGATAGTTGACGCTACCGTTATGAAAATGCATAATGTTTGTTGTGGAGCTAACAAAGAGGGCTATCATTTTATCAATGTCAATCCGGGACGTGATTTCACGCCTACCCATGTAGCAGATATCCGTCTTATTCAGGAAGGTGACCCATGCCCGCATTGCGGCGGCGAAGTGAGCAAGGCCCGCGGCATTGAAGTTGGTCAGGTCTTTAAACTGTTTACCAAATACAGCTCGGCTTTAAAAGCGACCTATCTTGATGAAAATGGCAAAGAACAGCCAATGGTCATGGGCTGCTATGGTGTTGGCGTCAGCAGAACGATGGCGGCTGCTATCGAGCAGAATTATGATGAGAACGGCATTATCTGGCCGATAGAAATTGCTCCGTATCATGTGCTGGTCGTACCTGTTAATACTAAGGACGAAGCCTCTGCCGCTAAAGCGGAAGAGATTTATATGCAGCTGAAAAAAGTAGGACTGGAAACAGTTATCGACGACCGTAACGAGCGCCCTGGCGTTAAATTTAAAGATGCCGACCTGATCGGCTATCCGCTGCGTGTTGTCATCGGGCCGAAAACCCTTACCGAAGGTAAGCTGGAAGTAAAAATCAGGAAAACTGGTGAGATCAGATATTTACCACTGGACGGCGATTATATCCAGGACATCAAAAATATTATTGCAGAACTTGCTTTTACAAAATAAGTATTTAAACAGACAGTAGGGAGGTGCCGATAAATGGGTTCTCATGATTGGGAAATGCTTATGCGTCTATTATTGGCTGCTGTTTTAGGCGGAATCGTCGGCATCGAACGCGGCAGCGGTGACAGGCCGGCTGGTTTTAGGACGCATATTTTAGTTTGTGCCGGTGCGGCGTTATTCATGCTGGTTTCCATGTACGGCTATGATTATTATGACCTGCATGGGGAAGAATTTCCGCGTAACCGCGATTCTTCCCGTATAGCGGCGCAGGTAGTCAGTGGTATCGGCTTTCTGGGTGCGGGAACGATCATGCACGAGGGCGTTACCGTACGCGGCCTGACCACAGCTGCCAGCCTGTGGATGATTTCTGCGATCGGGTTGGCGGCAGGCGCCGGGATGTATATTTTAAGTATTGGTTCCACAGCTGTAATGATGGTAACTTTAGTCACTTTTCACAGCTGGGAAAAACGTTTTGCCGGCAGCAGCAGAAATGCACGCCGTTTTATCCGTATCGTTGCGGAAAATGAGCCTGGTATCATAACGAATATTACAGCGTATCTGACTGAAAACGGTGTGAAGGTACGAACTTTAAACGTAAAAAATAACTCCAGAAAAAATGAGGTCGTTTTAGAGCTGTATCTTAAAATAAGTAAGGAACGAGATGATATCGATATTATTCGCGGTCTGCAAAGTATCGAAGGTATCATCACTTTAGAGAATGTTGGTTGATTGGCAAGAAAGGACGCAAGCATGAAGGCGAAATATTGTATTGTTCCCGATAAAAATAAGTTTTTTGCTTTTTTAGCCGAGCAGTCCTTAACGGAAGCAGAATTATTGCGTGCTCGTTTGATCCAGCCGGAGAAAATCTTGATGGATATCGAGGCTGCCGTATGGCAGATAGAATATAAAGCAGTTGCTCCCGTGACAGAAACTTTACTTGCAGCGGTAGCAGATAAGCTTACCGCTGCTTTTAATTTGGCAAAGGTTGAGCTGCAGCAGATAAACATACTGGAAGCTGAAGTTAAGACTGAAGCGGTTGAAACAGAAAATAAAATTGCTGAAGAACATAAGGCTGCGCAGGAAGAGCCGATGCAGGAAGATATCACGCTGCCACCGGAAGAACCTGAAGCAGTTGAAATAGGAGAAGCGACTGCTTTTGAAGCAGTACCGCCTTGTGAAGCAGAACGCAAAGACGATGCCTATGAAAAGGCTTATAATCTTCTCTATGGCGGCAATAAAAAAGCCGATGGTCTGATTTTCGGCAAAGCCTTTAAAGGTAAACCAAGACCGATGATCGATATTGTCGAAGAAGAGAACCGGGTAGTCGTAGAAGGAACCTTTGTCAAAAGCATTGATAAGGACGGAAAGCTGACCGCCTTTATTGAGCGGGTATTACGTACCGGTAATGTGATGCTCACTTTCAATTTGAGCGATGAAAGCAGCGGGCTTTACGTCAGGATCCGCTTTGAGAATCTGGAAGAGTGCCTGCAGTTTAAAAAGAAAATCAAACCGGGCATGCAGCTGCGCATTATGGGTAATGTGGCACCAGACAGGTTTTTGTTTGATGAAATGGTTATCAGTCCTCAGGGAATCATGGTCATTCCCAAAAAAGAGCGGATGGATAATGCCGAAGTTAAACGCGTCGAGCTGCATTGCCATACGAAAATGAGTAAAATGGATGGCGTAACGCCAATGGAAGAATTGGTGGAGACGGCGATCAAATGGGGGCACAAGGCACTGGCGATCACAGATCACGGTGTCGTGCAGGCCTTTCCTTTCTGTTTTGATGTCGCAGAAAAAGCGGACATCAAGCTGATTTTTGGCATGGAAGGTTATTTGATGAATGACGATGGCCATGACATTGACTTAGAGCCGACTGACACGATCAAGAAAAGCCGTGTCAAAAAGGTAAAAAATAACCATATCATTATTTTGGCTAAAAATGAAACAGGGCTTCGCAATCTTTACAAACTGGTGACGATCAGCCATTTGCGTTATCTGCATAAACGGCCGATGCTGCCGCGTGAGGTCATTGAAGAATATCGTGAAGGCCTGATCTTAGGCTCAGCCTGCGAAGCAGGTGAGCTGTACCGGGCCATTCTGGCAGGCCGGCCTGACGAAGAATTGGAAAAGATCGCTGCTTTTTATGATTATCTGGAGATCCAGCCGACCGGAAATAATATGTTTTTGGTCAGGCAGGAGCGCTGCAGTGTCAAACAGCTGCAGGAGCATAACCGGAAGATTTATGAACTTGGCAAAAAACTGGGCAAGCTGACGGTTGCTACCTGTGACGTACATTTTCTGCATCCTGAGGACGCGCAGCTGCGGGCTATTCTGCAGGCCGGGCAAAATTATTCTGATGCGGATCAGCAGGCGCCGCTGTACTTTAGAACAACGGAAGAAATGCTGAATGAATTTGAGTATTTTGGCAAAGAAATTGCTTACGAGCTGTGTGTGACCAATCCTAACAAGATTGCCGAAATGGTGGAGAAAATCAAACCTGTGCCTGATCGCGATCAGCTGTATTCACCGTTTATCCCAGGCGCTGAAAAAGCGATCAAGGAAATGTCCTATCAGCGCGCGCACGAATGGTATGGCGAAAATCTGCCGCAGGTAGTCAGCGACAGGCTGAAAATGGAATTGGATTCCATTATCAATCATGGTTTTTCGGTTCTCTATTATATTGCGCATAAGCTTGTAAGAAAATCCTTGGATGACGGTTATCTGGTTGGTTCCCGTGGTTCGGTCGGCTCCTCTTTTGTTGCGACGATGATCGATATTACAGAAGTCAATCCTTTGAAGCCACATTACCGCTGTCCCAAATGTAAACACAGCGAATTTTTTATGAAAGAAGAGGTTGCGTCAGGTTTTGACCTGCCCTTTAAAGCCTGCCCGGAGTGCGGTACGGAAATGATCCGTGATGGTCACGATATCCCGTTTGCCGTATTTATGGGTTTTCATGGTGATAAAGTACCTGATATTGATCTGAACTTTTCCGGTGACTATCAGCCGACGGCACATAAATATACGGAAGAACTTTTCGGACGCGATAATGTTTGCCGCGCGGGTACGATTTCGACGATTGCTATCAAAACGGCTTTTGGTTATGTCAAAAAATATTATGAGGCTAAAAATCTGCATGTACATTCAGCGCACGTAGCAGGCCTTGTAGAAGGGTTTGCCGGCATTAAACGTACAACAGGTCAGCATCCCGGCGGCATCATGGTCGTGCCGCGTAATATGGATATTCACTACATTTCGCCGATGAACAGGCCGGCCGATGAAAAAGATTCGGAAACAGTAACTACTCATTTTGATTATCATTCGATCAATGATCGTCTGGTCAAACTTGATATACTTGGTCACGACGATCCGACGGTTATCAAAATGCTGGAGGAATTGACACATATTCCGCCGCAGCAGATACCCGTCGGCGACGAAAAAACCATGTCGATCTTTCGTTCGACCGAAGCTTTTGGCGTAACGCCGGAGCAGATAGGCAGTGCCGTTGGTACCTATGGTATCCCCGAATGCGGCACACAGTTTGTGCGGCAGATGATCCAGGATGTACAGCCGAAGAATTTCAGTCAGGTAGTCAGGGTATCCGGCTACTCGCATGGTACTGATGTGTGGCTGAACAATGCACAGGATCTGATCCGTGAAGGTAAGCCCAGTGAAGAAACGATCTCGACTCGTGATGATATTATGACGAATCTGATCGCTAAAGGCGTCGATCCCAGTATGTCCTTTAAGATCATGGAATATGTTCGTAAAGGCAAAGCGGCTAAAGGCGGACTGGAAGCGCCGATGCTGGAAGCAATGCGGGCGGCGAAGGTACCGGAATGGTATATTGAGTCCTGTAATAAGGTCCAGTATCTTTTCCCGAAAGCACATGCCGTAGCTTATGTTATGATGGCTTACCGTATCGCCTACTGCAAAGTACATTATCCGCGCGAGTTTTATGCGGCGTACTTTACTGTACGCGCACCGGATTTTGATATGGACCATGTCGTTAAAGGCGTTGATTATATGAAACGCTATATAAAAGACGTTTATGCGCAGGGCTATAAGGCCAGCAACAGAGATAAGGATACGGTAACTTATCTGGAACTGGTCATTGAAATGCTGGCTCGCGGTTTTGAAATGGAACGTATCGATTTGTATAAATCCCATCCGACGCGGTTTACCGTTACCGAAAAAGGTTTGCGGCCGCCGCTTGCAGCTTTGGGAGGTATTGGCGTTACCGCTGCTCAAAGCATCAGCGAAGCCAGAGAAAGCGGTCATCCGTTTATTTCACAGGAAGATCTGCGGGTGAGGGCCAAGGTTGGTAAAGCGGTAGTTGAAAAATTAGCCGAACACGGAGCCTTGGGAGATCTGCCCGAAACAGATCAGATAGATCTATTCTGACATCAGGAGGCGATTATTATGTTGGAAGCAGGTGTAAAAGCACCGGAATTTACGTTGCAGGACAAAGATGGCAACAGTGTGAGCCTGAAGGATTTTTCAGGGAAAAAAGTAGTTATTTATTTTTATCCGAAGGATGCTACTCCGGGCTGTACACGTCAGGCCTGCTCTTTCCGCAATAATTACGGCGAGTATAAAAAATTGGGCATCGAGGTTATCGGTATCAGTAAAGACAGCGTAAAATCTCATGCTAATTTTGCCGCCAAGCAGGAGCTGCCGTTTATTCTTTTAGCGGACCCGGAACGTCAGGCGATCGAAGCTTATGACGTATGGCAGGAAAAGAAATTGTATGGCAAGGTATCGATGGGCGTAGTCAGAACGACTTATATTGTTGATGAAAAGGGTATGATCGAAAAGGCATATCCTAACGCTAATCCTGATACCAATGCGGAAGAGATCTTAGCTTATCTGAAAGGTTAAGCGGTGCAGCGCGTTCTTGTAAAAGAGAACGCGCTTTTTGATAAATTATTGCGGGAGGATCACGATGCAGATAATTATTTCCCCGGCTAAAAAAATGCGTATCGATAATGATGATCAGGCCCCTGCTGGTGAACCACGCTTTTTAAAAGACACGGAAATTTTGCTGTCGGCACTGAAGCAAATGCAGTATGATGAGCTGAAAAATCTGTGGCAATGCAACGATGAGATCGCAGCTTTAAATTATAAACGTCTGCAATCCATGCGGCTGCAGGATAACCTGACGCCGGCAGTGCTGGCCTATGATGGTATTCAATATCAATATATGGCGCCGCGTGTTTTTGAAAATGTGCAGCTTGACTATGTTGCAGAGCATTTAAATATCTTATCTGGCTTTTATGGTATTTTAAAAGCTATGGACGGCGTTGTTCCTTATCGTTTGGAGATGCAGGCAAAGCTTCAGGCGGGCGGTTATAAAAATCTGTACGATTTTTGGGGAAACAGGCTTTATCTTGAGCTTACGCAAAATGATAAAAGTATCCTCAATCTGGCTTCGAAAGAATACAGTAAAGCAGTTGAAAAGTATTTGACGCCGGAGGTAGAATATGTAACCTGTGTTTTTGGTATGCGGCAAGAGGGAAAGATCAAGGTCAAAGCTACCGAGGCTAAAATGGCCCGCGGTGAAATGGTGCGCTGGTGTGCTGAGCATAATGTTCTGCAGATCGAAACCGTGAAAAATTTTGACCGCCTGGGTTACCGCTATCAAGAAGATAAATCAACAGCAGAGAAATTTGTTTTTTTGAAAGGCTGAATTTGTGGTGTGATTTGAGTAAAGCTTCAATTTTGCACATATTATTGTAGGAAAGTAAACAAAATAACTTGTAATTAATTTTACAGGGTGGTATAATATAAGTAGAAAATTTATGACTTCTTTTGAGAGAGTGGGTGCTATACCCGCTCTTTCCGCTTATTTGAGCTAAATACAGACCGGAGGTGAGTATTGTGCAGAAAGAAGCCCTGGAAGCTTTAATTGCTGATCTTGTAACGCCGCTTTTAGAAGATACTGATCTGACTTTGGTAGATGTGGAATATGTGCGTGAGAAAGACTGGTATCTGCGTATCTACATTGATAAACCTGGTGGAGTTGAAATCGATGACTGTCAATTAGTCAGCGAAAAGCTGACGACGGTTTTAGATGAAAAAGACCCGATCAAAGAGAAATATTACCTGGAAGTTTCATCTCCCGGCATCGACCGGCCGTTGAAAAAGGACAAGGATTTTACTGCTGCTTATGGCACTAAAGTAGATATTTCCTTTTTTGCTCCGTGGGAAGGACTGAAAGACCTGGTTGGGATCTTAGTAAGTCACAGTGATGAGACGATCGCGGTAAAAACGATCATTAAAGGGAAAGAAGCTAAGAATCCTGTCAGTATTGACCGCAAGCTTATCGCGATGATCAGACCGCATATCGATTTTTAAGGATTTTAGAGTATAGGAGGATTAAGAAACGTGAATGCAGATTTTATTCTGGCAATAGGGGAATTGGGAAGAGAAAAGGGGATCGATCCGGAGCTCCTGTTCCAGGCGGTCGAAGAAGCTCTTGTAACAGCTTATAAGAAAAATTTTGGTTCTAACCAGAATGTCCGCGTAGATATGAACAAGGAAACAGGAGAACTTCATGTATATGCGCAGCGTCATATCGTAGAAGAGGTCGGTGATGATCCCAATGAGATTTCTTTGGAGGAAGCACGCAAAATAGACCCTCGTTATGAAGTTGACGATATCGTGGAAACTGAAGTTACTCCGCGCAACTTTGGACGTATTGCGGCACAAAATGCCAAACAGGTCGTAGTGCAGCGTATCCGCGAAGCTGAACGCGGTATGGTCTTTGAAAAATTTTCCAGCAGAGAAAATGATATCGTGACCGGTATCATTCAGCGTATGGAAAATAAAAATGTTTATATTGATTTAGGTAAGGCCGAGGCTATTTTGACTCCTAACGAGCAGATCCCCGGCGAGATATACCAATATCACGACAGAATGAAAACCTATATCGTGGAAGTGAAAAAGACCAGCAAAGGTCCGCAGATCATGGTTTCCAGAACACATCCGGGACTGTTGAAAAGGTTGTTTGAGCTTGAAGTACCGGAAATTCATGACGGATTGGTCGAAATCAAGTCGGTAGCACGTGAGCCGGGTATGCGTTCTAAAATATCTGTTTACACTAAAGACGAGAATATCGATCCGGTCGGAGCCTGCGTGGGCCATAAAGGCATGCGTGTTCAGACGATCGTCAATGAGCTGCGCGGTGAGAAAATTGATATTGTCAAATACAGTGCGGAGCCTGACCAGTATGTAGCTAACGCTTTATCGCCGGCGAAAGTTGTCAGTACCGAGGTTCTGGAAGAGGAAAAAATCTGCCGGGTTATTGTTCCCGATTATCAATTGTCTCTGGCTATTGGTAAGGAAGGACAAAACGCACGTCTGGCAGCAAAGCTGACAGGCTGGAAAATTGATATCAAAAGTGAATCTCAGGCTGCCGAAGAAGCAGAACAGGGAGCACAAGAAGCTGGTGCAGCCTATGAAGCAGACGAAGATTAAAAAAATCCCGCAACGTAAATGTGTGGGCTGCAATGAAATGAAAGAAAAAAAAGCGCTGCTGAGAATTGTTCGTTCTCCCGAAGGTGAGATCAGCCTTGATCTGACCGGGAAAAAAGCAGGGCGTGGAGCTTACGTTTGCCAATCAAAAGAATGTATTACTAAAGCAGTGAAGGAAAAACGCCTGGAACGGGCATTGGAAAAGCCTGTCAGCGACGAAGTTTATGCTAAATTGCTGGAGGATCTGCCTGATGGCGAATAATGGCGTGACTTTTGCTTTAGGACTGGCTCAGAAAGCCGGTAAGCTGGCATCAGGAGATTACGCCGTCAGATCGGCGTTGAAAAGCGGTAAGGCTAAATTACTGGTGGTAGCTGTAGACGCTGCTGAAAATTCTAAAAAGGATATGTATTTTATGGCAGAGATGTCTGAAACGCCGGTAGTTGAATGTTTGTCCAGAGATGAACTGGGCTGGGCGATTGGCAAAGCAAAAAGAACCGCAGTAGTTGTTTTGGATAACAGCTTTGCGAATATGATAAATAAAAATTTATGACATAAATACGCTTGGAGGTGGATGAATGGGTAAGCATAGAGTATATGAGATAGCAAAAGAACTTGGTAAGACGAACCAGGAAGTAATCGATATTTTAGCTAAAAATAACATTCAGGTAAAAAGTACGTTAAGTACCGTAGATGATACGGTCAGGGATTTGGTAGTTAAAAACTCTGCCAAAAAGTCCGCACCTGAGAAAAAAGCGGCTCCGGCACCCCAGCCCGCTGTAAAAAAAGAGCCGGCAAAACAGGCAGCCGCAGTACCCCAGCAGGCAAAAACTCAGCCTGCACCTGCCGCGACTGCGCAGCGTCCGCAGCAGCAACAACAGGGACAACAACGCCCTAACAATCAGCAGCAGGGACAACGCCCTGTCCAGAATCAACAGCAGGGCCAGCGTCCGATCAATAATCATCAACAAGGCCAGACTGCTGGTCAGAATCGTCCCAATCAGGGCAGCAATCAGCAGAACCGACCTAACAATCAGCAGGGACAGCAACGTCCGAATAATCAGCAGCAGGGACAACGTTTTAACCAAAACCGTCCTAACCAGGGCAGTAACCAGCAGAACCGTCCCGGCAATCAGCAGGGACAGCGTCCCCAGCAGGGCAACAGGCCGCAGCAGCGTCCGCAGGGCGGTATTTATATCGGGCCGCGCGGTCAGCAGCCTGGCCAGCCTAACCCCAATGCCCGTCCGCAGCAAGGCGGCACCCGCCCTCAGCAGGGCAATACGCGTCCCCAACAGGGCAATATGAACAATAACACTCGTCCCCAGCAGGGCAATACCGGCAACGGCCAGCGGCCGCAGTCTAATGCCAACCGTCCGGCTGGTACCAGTGCTAATAATAAGCCGTTCAATAAAAATGCCCGCAAGGACAAACCGCAGATCAAGGGTTCCTATGCTACGAAGGACAGCCGTCCCAACCGCAGCAACAATCATATGGGCCGCAGCAATAAACGCCAGGGCAACAATAATGCTCCGCGCGTGCAGCAGCCTGTAGCGGAGGTCCAGAAGCCTACTTATGTAGAGATAGGTGAAACTATCAATGTTAAAGACTTTGCAACCTTATTGAAGCGCGAAGTCAGCGAAGTTATCAAATCTTTGTTTATGTTGGGCGTAGTCGTTACGATCAATCAGGATATTGATTTTGATACGGCATTGCTGGTCGGCAGTGAGTTTGACGTAGAAGTTGCTGCTTTGCCGCCTGAAGAGGACCCGACTGAGATCCCCGAGGTGGAAGACGATCCGGCGAAACGCCTGCCGAGACCGCCCGTGATCACCGTTATGGGTCACGTCGATCACGGTAAAACTTCCTTGCTTGACGCTATCCGTAAGGCTAACGTTACAGCACGTGAAGCTGGCGGTATCACGCAGCATATCGGCGCTTATCAGGTCAATTATCAGGGTAAAAAGATCGTTTTCCTCGATACTCCCGGTCATGAAGCTTTTACAGCTATGCGTGCGCGCGGCGCCCAGGTAACTGACGTTGCTATTTTGGTGGTAGCTGCCGATGACGGCGTTATGCCGCAGACACTTGAAGCTATCAACCATGCCAAAGCAGCTAAGGTGCCTATTATTGTTGCCATCAATAAAATGGATCGTCCCGGAGCTAATCCGGACCATGTCAAGCAGCAGCTTGCCGAGCATGAACTGATCCCGGAAGACTGGGGCGGCGATACGATTATGGTTCCGGTTTCCGCACATCAAAAAACAGGTATTTCCGAGCTTTTGGAAATGATTTTGTTAGTTGCGGAAATGCAGGATCTGAAAGCCAACCCAAGCCTGCCGGCTCACGGCACGATCATTGAAGCACAGCTTGATAAAGGCCGCGGCCCTGTAGCTACTGTTTTAGTTCAGCGCGGTACTTTGCAGATCGGTGATACGATCATTGCCGGAACTGCTTATGGTAAGGTACGTGCTATGGTCAATGACCGTGGCGAAAAAGTCAAAAAAGCACTGCCTTCTACTCCGGTAGAGGTTTTGGGCTTGAACGATGTACCGCTGGCCGGTGATATCCTCGATTCGACCGACGAAAAAATTGCCCGCAGCGTTGCTGAAAAACGTATTGCGAAAAAACGTATTGAAGAGATCCAGCAGAATTCCAAGGTTTCTCTGGATGACTTGTTCCAACGTATCCAGGAGGGCGAGATCAAAGACCTGAATATCGTCGTTAAAGCTGACGTTCAGGGTACTATCGAAGCTTTGCGTTCCTCTTTGCAGAATATTAAAAATGATGAAGTCAAAGTAGTTGTCGTCCATGCAGGCGTAGGCGCTATTACTGAGTCTGACGTTATGCTGGCCTCGGCTGCCAATGCCCTGATTATTGGCTTTAATGTCCGTCCTGATGCTAACGCCCGTAAAGCCGCGGAAGCAGAAAAGGTAGACGTTCGTACTTACCGCGTTATCTATGACGCGCTGAATGATGTTGAAGCAGCGATCAAAGGCATGCTGGCACCGAAATTCCAGGAGACTATCCAGGGGCGCGTCGAGGTACGTCAGCTGATCACTATTTCCAAAATGCTGATCGCCGGCTGCTATGTGCTGGAAGGCAAGATCACTAATACTTCTAAAGTGCGCGTAGTCAGAGACGGTATCGTTATCAATGAAGACGAAATCGACACTTTGCGCCGTTTTAAAGACGACGTTAAGGAAGTCGCTGCAGGTTATGAATGTGGCGTTACCCTGGAAAAATTCCGTGATTTGAAAGAAGGCGACGTGTTCGAAGTCTTCACTATGGAAGAAGTCGCCGTCGAATAGGTGAACTATGGCTAGATTAAGAGTTGAAAAAGTACAGGAAGCAATCAAGCAGGAGCTCAGTAAAATGCTGCTGATGGACATCAAAGATCCGCGGATCCAGTTTGTGACCATTACCGGCGTTGAGCTTACTGACGATATGAGTATTGCTAAAGTATATGTCAGCCTTTATGGTCCTGAAAAGGACCATGAAGCTGCCTGGCAGGGCCTGAACAAAGCGCTTGGCTTCATGCGTACGGAAATAGCAAAGCGGATCCGTCTCCGCTTTGCCCCTAATTTGATTTTAGTGAAGGATACTTCGATGGAGTACAGTGCCCATATCGAAGGATTACTGAAAAAAATCAAAGAAGAGGAAGGTCCCTTGCATGAGTAAGCATTGTTCCCTGCAGGACACAGCCGCTTTACTGCAGGCTGCAAAAAAAATAGTATTATGTTCTCATGTGAGCCCAGACGGTGATACGCTGGGCTCTGCTTTGAGTTTGATGAAAGCGTTGCAGAAGCTTGGCAAAGACGTTATTGTGACTGTTGACGATGAAATATCCAAGGTCTATAAGTTTTTACCAGGCATCGAAAGCTTCGTCCGTTTTCAAAATGATGAGCGTATCGACGCCGATCTTTTAGTCGTGATCGATGCCAGCTCTCTGGACAGGGCCGGTAACGTGGCACAGTGCGTCAGAGCACCGAAAATGCTCAATATCGACCATCATATTTCTAACACTGAATATGCTGATTATCTGTATCTGGATACAATGGCGGCTGCTACCGGTGAAATTATGTATGAACTGGTCGGCGCTTTAGGCGTTGAACTGGATCTGGAGATGGCGACGTGTATTTATACGGCGCTGTATACGGACTGCGGTTCTTTTAAATATTCCAATACGATGCCGAAAACGATGCGGATCGCGGCAGCGCTGTTGGAACTGGGCGTCAAGCCAAACGAGATTTCCGACAGTATGGAGATCAAGCCGCGCTCCAATATTGAGCTGCTGACAAAGGTTTTGGAAACGCTGACCTTTGATGCCGACGGTCAGATCGCCTATATTTCTATCAGCAATGAAATGTATGACAAAGACGTTGATACAGATACCTTTATTTCTTATCCGCGCTATATTGAAGGCGTGGAAGTAGCTATTATGTTTAAAGCTGTGGAAAAGGCTGTCACCCGTGTCAGTATGCGGTCCCGGAACCTTGATGTTTCGGCGATCGCCATTACCTTCGGCGGCGGCGGTCATTTGCGTGCGGCCGGCTGCACTATCGAAGCGGCTTTGCCGGAAGCAAGGCAGCAGCTGCTGCAGGCTTTGAAGGAAAAACTGGCATGACATCAGGGATACTGAATGTACTGAAACCCTGCGGCATGACTTCTCACGATGTAGTGGGCTTTCTGCGCCGGACTTTGCAGACTAAAAAAATCGGCCACGGCGGCACGCTTGATCCTGACGCAGCGGGCGTGCTGCCTGTTTTTATCGGCACAGCTACCAGGCTGCTGGAATATGCTGTCGAAGGGCGCAAGAATTACCGGGCGGAGCTGCAGTTTGGAATCAAGACAGATACGGGCGACGACAGTGGTAAGATCATTGCTGTTTCTGAAGTCCGTACTCTTACCGAAGCAGAAATCCGGGAAGCTCTGCAAAAATTTGTCGGTGAGCAGCAGCAGATACCGCCGATGTATTCTGCTATTAAAAAAGACGGACAAAAGCTTTATCAGCTGGCGAGGCAGGGCATTGAGGTAGAACGGGAAGCGCGGAGCATCACTATTGACGCTTTAGAGCTGCTTCATCAAACTGATACTTCTTTGACGCTTGATATAGTATGCTCCAAAGGCACGTACATCAGGACTTTGCTGGAAGATATAGCTGCAGAACTGGGAATGTGCGGTACAATGAGCTTTTTGCTGCGTAAGCAGGTCGGTGATTTTTATCTGGCCGAGGCGAAAACGCTGGAAGAAATTGCCGCTGCCCCGGCTGCTTATCTGCTGCCTGCCGAAACGGCGGTGCAGGATCTGCAGGAACTGGTTTTGACAGATAAACAGGCGCTGCGGATCACGCAGGGCGTTAAGACTACTGTGCGCGGCATTGCTGACGGTACTTACCGTCTGAAAACGGTTACCGGTGATTTTCTTGGTATCGGCAGCGCGGAGTCCGAGCTTGTTAAAGCTGAAAAAATATTAAAACAATTTCAAGCAGATGCAGAATTGCTTTAGATTGAGGCAGATATGGAAATCATTACTTCATTAGAAGCTGTGAAAACTGAATATAGTCCCAGCGTTATCGCGTTGGGGACCTTTGACGGACTGCATTTGGGTCATCAGGATATTATTAAAACGGCACGTGCTTATGCCGAAAAACATGGATTGAAGCTGATCGTTTTTACATTCAGCAATCACCCTTTATCCCTGATCAAGCCTGATTTAGTGCCGGTGCGGATCATTACGCAGCAGCAAAAAATAAAATACCTGGAAAAATGGGGCGTTGATATTTTAGTCAATGTACCTTTTGATCAGGCTCTGGCCGAACTGTCGCCGGATGAATTTTTGAAAAAACTGTCGGTGTTTAATTACCGGTGTTTAGTCGTCGGTGAAAATTTCAGCTATGGCTTTTTAGGCAGCGGTAAAACGGATACCCTGCAGCGTACCGGTCTGCACGATCATTTTACTGTGATTATTAGGCCTTTGGTAAAATGTGGTAAAAACGTCATCAGCAGTACAGGTATCAGAAGCCTGATTCAGGCAGGGCATGTGGAGCATGCCAACCAGATGCTGGGACGTGTTTATTCGCTGACCGGCATTGTTACCCATGGCGCACAGCGCGGCAGAACTATCGGCTTTCCTACCGCTAATATCGAGCTGCAGCGCAGTGAGACTGCGGTGCCGGCAACAGGTGGTTATGCGGTCAGGGTCAGGGTCGATGATAAGCTGTATTTCGGTATGGCCAATATCGGCAACAATCCTACCTTCGGCGATGTGGAGCATGCCCGTTTGGAAGTAAACCTGTTTGATTTTCAAGGCGATCTGTATGGCAGAGAGATCACAGTTTATTTTTACAAATATGTACGCGGCGAAGAGAAATTCGCCAGTATCGATGAGTTGAAAGCACGCATTACTGAAGACTGCGAAAATATTAAAAACTATTTCCAATGTTACAAAAAATAGTTGTCTTTGAAAGTTAAGTGTGGTATACTATATAAGTACTTTAACCAGGGCTTGGAAGCTCGCTTCTCCAACGACTTCTATGCTTTGGGGATTATAAAAAAATGGAGGAATTACAATGTTAACTGCTGAAAAAAAACAACAACTTATTCTCGAAAATGCCCGTCATGAAGGCGACACCGGATCTCCGGAAGTACAAATCGCTGTTTTGACTGAACGTATCAAATATTTGACCGAGCATCTGAAAGAACATAAAAAAGATCATCATTCCCGTCGCGGCCTGCTGAAAATGGTTGGTCAACGCCGTGGTCTGCTGAACTATCTGATGGCTAAAGATATCGAACGTTATCGTGCTATCATTGCTAAACTTGGTATTCGTAAATAATTTTGAATATCGGAGCCTGCCTTTTTGGCAGGCTTTTTTATTTGGGACTAAGTTAACAGCGTTTTGTAAAATCTGGTTCTGTTTTTGCATTAGTGCTGTTAGTATCAGTCATTTTGCTATATAATAGGGAATAGATAATATGCAAAGAAAACTACGCCGGGAGGTTAAATGATGAGCAATTATTCCTTGCCGTTGTTTATGCAGGTCAAAGAAAACGCAGTTCAGGATCTTAATAAAAATTTAAGCTTATATATGCCCAAACTTATTCATGCCAAAACTTTGATTTTGACTACTGATGGGTTATTGCAGACTTTGGAAAAAAAGGTCGTTGTTTTATTAAAACAACTGCTGGATTTTGAGATCATTACCGTGCAGGAAAGCTCCTTTGATTTTGCTGTCGACGTTGCCAAAAAAGTGGCGATGAACAATATCAGCCTGATCATCGGTCTGGGTGGAGGCACGGCGCTGGATACGGCCAAATATGCTGCTTTTGTCGCCAACGTCGCTTATATAGCGATACCGACGACGCTCAGTAATGACGGCGTTGCTTCGCCTGTTTCTGTACTGTTTGCCGAAAACGGACGCAAGCATTCCTTTACCTCTAAAATTCCGGACGGCTTGCTGATCGATACGGATATTATTTTTGACGCACCGAGGCTTTTGATGAAAGCCGGTGTCGGCGATACGATCAGTAATTATACGGCGCTGTATGACTGGAAGCTGGGCTGTGAAGAAAACAGCGACCGTCCTAACGACTTTGCCTATATGCTTTCAGAGACTGCGTTTACTTCGCTTTTATATTCTGAGGCCAAATCTTTAACGACGGTGCCTGGTATTCAAATGCTGGCCCAGTCGCTGGTCCTGAGCGGACTGGCAATGCAGATTGCCGGTGACTCACGGCCCTGCAGCGGTTCCGAGCATTTGTTCTGTCACGCTATGGATGAATTGTTTGAGCATAATATCCCGCATGGTATTTTAGTTGCGCTGGGCAGTGTTGTAGCCTGCCGGCTGCAGGGGCGTGACCATCATATGCTGCTGGACTTTTTGGAAGCTTACGATATTTCTGTGAGCCCGAAAACCCTGAATATCACCGAGGAAGAATTTATCAAAGCCTGGATGTTTGCGAAAGAAGTTCGGAAGCGGTATACGATTTTAAACAAAATCAATTTGCAGCCGGAGATATTCAGACAGATGTATGAGATGCTGGTGAAGGAATGTAAATAAAATGCTGTATCTACAGAAATTTATTGCTGCCTGGCTGCTGCCGCCCGGTTGTATCATTGCAGTACTGGCGCTGCTGTGCTGTTACTGTTTTGTTAAACGCAGCAGGCTGCGCTATGTTTTAACGGCAGTGACACTGGCCTTATACCTGCTTGCGACGCTGCCTGTTGCCGGTCTGCTGGTACAAGGTTTAGAGAGGCAGTATGTTCCTCCGGTTTCAGTGCATAGCACAGGCAAAGTGGATGCCATAGTCGTTCTTGGTGGCGGAGCAGTCAGCAATGTGCCCGATATCAGTGGCAGGGAGGCTTTATCGGCGATTTCCATGAACAGGCTGATTACCGGTTTGCGCCTGCAGAAGCGTTTAGATGTGCCGATCATTATCAGCGGCGGGCAGGTTTTTGCCGATAGCGGTACGGAAGCCTCCGTAGCAGAGAAAGTGCTGCTGGAGCTTGGTGTGACGGCAGAGCAGATATTTACTGATACTGAAGCGAGAAATACAACTGAAAATGCCGCTAATGTTGCTGCTTTATGCCGTAAGCAGAACTGGCATAACATAGTGCTCGTGACTTCGGCGTTTCATATGCCGCGCAGTATGCTGAATTTTGCTGACAGAGGATTAGACGTTGTGCCTTTTTCCTGCGATTATCAGTTGAGTGGTCAAATGCAGCTCAGTATTTTCAGTTTAGTACCGCAGGGGTTTGCCCTGGAGCTTTCGGCGATAGCGCTGAAGGAATATTTGGGGATACTGGCTTTAAAGATCTTGTAAAATAATGAATGTTAAAATAAAGAACGCCTGACGTTAAAAGCTGAAACAAGCGATTGCAGCAGAAGTCAGGCGTTTTTGTTATTTTTGTAAAAGTTTTTGAATTACGGTTTCGTCCGGCGTAGCATAATAGGTCGTTTGATCGGTATAGATCACAAAGCCTGGCTTGGCGCCGTTTGGTTTCTTGACGAAGCGGCGTTCGGTACAGTCGACAGGGACCTTACTGCCGCTGCGGCTTTTGCTGAAATAAGCGGCCAGCATAGCGGCGGCGTCAATATCGCTTGCCGCTGCCTGGGGCAGCGTAGTTTTTAGAATAACATGTGAGCCGGGAATATTTTTTGTATGGAACCACAGGTCCTTACCACGGGCCAGAGAAAAGGTCACATAGTCGTTTTGTTTATTGTTTTTACCGATATATAGGGTCGTTTCGTCAGAAAGCTTTACCAGCAGGGGTTCAGATTTAGGAGGCTGGCCTTTATGCTTTTTGCCCTGAGGCTGCAGCAGTCCGGCTGTGATCAGCTCCTGCTTGATCTCGGCGATCTCGTTTTTAGTGGTTGCTGTAGTCAGGGAGGCGTCGATAGAAGCCAGATAACTCAGCATTTCCCTGGTCGTTTCGATCTGGTTCTGTACTTCGCTTTGCGCCCGTTTATATTTATTATAACGCTTGTAGTAAGCCTGAGCATTTTCAGTAGGCGAAAGCAGGGGCGATAATTGGATCTCAAACGGCTCGCCGTCATAAATATTCAGCAGCTGGCAGGAGCTTTGTCCTTTGCTGAGCTGATAAATATTAGCCATGATCGTATCGGCGATCATCCGCTGCGTTTCGGCCTTATCGGCGGTCAGCAGGTCTTTTTCCAGGACCGGCAGCTTCTTTTCCAGACGCTGGCTTTCAGCGGCGACTAATTTTTGCAGTGTTTCCTGTTCTGGCAGTTGGATTGGCGTCAGGGTGACGGCATAATTAAGCGCGCTGTTAATATCCAGAAATTGTTTAGCGCTGCAGCCTGTTTCCAAAACCTGGGGCTCGAAGGGCAGAATAGTTTTGACCTGATTAGTGCGGCTGATAACAGCATAGACCGGCGCTGCCGGTTGCTGCCTGACAGTCTGCTGCAGCGAGGTAACAGCGTCTGCCAAACGTTTTTCTTCGTCGGCATTCAAAGTCTCTGCGCTGCTTTCGATACCTGCTGCGGCAAAAAGCTCGGCGGCAGTTGTTTTTCCGATGCCTGTAGTAACGGCGATCAAAGCAGCAAGGCTGGTTTTAGCGTCAGAATTACGCATAGCATCGATGATCGCGCTGGCAGGAGCCGTTAAAATAGAAAGTCCGGTCTGCTGCGGCGGTGCAAGATAAGGCAGGTTGGGCATGATCTGCCGGAAAGAGCTCATTGCTTTATTGACATGCTTTAAGCTGTCGGCGATCAGGCCGTTTTCGGCAAAAATGATATTACTGTTTTTGCCGGTCAGCTCAAAAATCAGCTGCTTGGTGACTATTTGTCTGGCGGTACCGATCATATCGATATCTATGGTGATGATACGGTCCAGACCGCTTTGCTCGATCCTGGTGATGCGGCCTTCTTCCAGATGCTTGCGCAGCAGCATACAAAACGCCGGCGGACTTTCGGGCCGCTCCGGCAGATTATCCGGCAGATACAGCATCGGTGAACCGCCGCTGAAATCGGCAAGCAGGGCTGCCGTATCGCGTTCGCGTTTGACTAAAAGCAGCAGCGATTCATGCGAGGGCATAAAAACCTTGTAGATTTTTCCGCCTAAAAGCTCGGTTTGTAGTTTATTTGTTAAAATATGTAAGGTCAAACCTTCTAAATTCATTGATTTGCTCCTTCTTACTTCGTTTTTTAATGATTTTGATTTGCACGGGCAAGCAGAATAAGATATAATAATAGTTCAAGAATAAGTATACAACAGATTTTGCGATTAGCAAATAATCGGAAGGGGATACGATTATGAAAAATCTGCTTTTAGCGCTGTGCCTGTTTGTTGTTTGTCTGCAGGCAGAAGCGGCGCTTCCAGCCAGTGACCAGAATTTAGCAGCGGCTATTGCTTATGGTAAAAGCTATCAGGGTGAAAAAAATGATGCGGCGATGCTGCAGCCCTGGGTGATTGCTGAAAGCTTTGAAACTAATCCTTATCGTGATGAGGAGAAGATCGTAGTTTATACGCCTTATCTTCTGACAGCCCTGGACACGGCCGGAAAGGCGCAGGATGCTGCCGATGTCAGTGTGGAAGCTGCTAAAGAGCTGGTAACGCGTTATGATGGAGTGCTCGTTATCCGTGCGTTGATCAATGCGCCGATCATGCTGAGCGAAAAGGATCTGGAAGTACAGCTGGTGCAGAATGGTACTTTTGTCACACCTTACTACAGTGAATATCTGGACGGCAAATATCTTGAAAAAACTGTTAATAGGCCAGTTGTCGATGCAGAGGTCCAAAAGAAGCTGGACCGGATGGAAACGATCCAGGAAAAAGCAGCAGCACTGCAGAAACAGCTGGAAGCTTTGAAGCGGAATAAAATCAAGCCTGCTGACATCGAGCTGGAGCAAAAGGCGTCTGCTGATGCCAAAGCTGAGCCGGTGGAGGTAAAACAAAAAATCTGCCAGCTGCAGTATAATTTTTATTTCGATCAGGCTGAATTTGATGCTAATAAACCTTATTTGCTGGTTATTAAAGACGCTTACTGCGGCGGACGCGAATTTGCCGTTGATCCTGCGTTATTAAAATAAAATCGATCATAAAATTTAGGAGGTTTTAGCTTGTTGAAAAGTATGACTGGCTTTGGCCGCGGTGAATATGAAGACGAGCAGTTTTCAGTAACGATTGAAATGAAAACGGTCAATCACCGTTATAACGAAGTGGCTATCCGCTTACCGCGCTTTTTGAATCCGGTAGAGGACAGGATCAGGAAAACGATCCTTAAATCTGTTAACCGCGGGCGTATCGATGTTTTTATCAATGCTTCCTATACCAATACAGAAAATGTTTCTATTAAGGTAGATAAAGCTTTGGCGCTGGCATATCATAATGCTTTGCGCGACGTTGGTTCCGCTATAGGCTGCGAAGACTGTAAGCTCAACGAGCAATCGGAGATTTTATATTTGTCGCGCTGCCCGGATGTGATCAACGCTCAGGAAGGCTTTTTTGATGTGGAAAGCGTGTGGCCGAAGCTGGAGCAGGCTTTGCAGCAGGCTATCAGTAATCTGGTCGCTATGCGCGAGGATGAAGGCAGCAATATCTACGGCGATTTTATCAAACGCGCCGATCTGATCGCTGAAAAGCTGGCTGTGGTCGAAGCACGTTCACCGCAGGTAGTCGAAGAATATCAGGCCCGCCTGAGTGACAGGATCAACGAGCTTCTGGAGAAGCATAATCAGGTCATCGAGCCGGAACGGCTGCTGCAGGAGGTCGCTATTTTTGCCGACCGTACCAGCATTACTGAGGAGATCGTGAGACTGAAAAGCCATATCAAGCAGTTCAAGCTGATCATTGATTCCGACCAGCCTGTAGGACGCAAGCTCGACTTCCTTATTCAGGAATTCAACCGTGAGGCAAATACCATCGCTTCCAAAGCCAACGATTATACTTTGGCGCAGGTCGTTGTGGAGATCAAAGCTGAGATAGAAAAAATCAGAGAACAGATCCAGAATATCGAGTAATCGGGAAAGGGTGAAAGTATGGATATCAAATTGATCAATATCGGGTTTGGCAATATCGTAGCTGCCAACAGGATCATTTCTATCATCAGTCCTGAGTCTGCTCCCATCAAAAGGATCATTCAGGAAGCGCGCGACAGAGGCATGCTGATCGATGCTACCTACGGCCGCAGGACCAGAGCCGTTATCGTGACTGACAGCGGTCATATCATTTTATCGGCTGTACAGCCGGAAACAGTCGCCAACCGTTTAGTGCAGACTGACGACGAAGACGAAGAATAAATAAAACGGAAGGTGGGCTGATCGTGAAGCCGCAGGGGTTATTATTAGTTTTGTCCGGGCCGTCAGGCGCCGGCAAGGGAACGATTTGTCAGATGCTTAGGGAAAAGCTTCCCGACTTGGCTTATTCCGTTTCGGTTACTACCAGGCAGGCGCGTACCGGAGAGGTGGACGGCGTCAATTACTTTTTTAAATCTGTGGAAGAAGTAAAGGATATGATCGCAGAGGGAGAACTGCTGGAATACGCCGAGGTTTACGGCAATTATTACGGCACGCCCCGTTCTTATGTGATGGAGCTGCTCAATCAGGGCAAGGATGTCATTTTGGAGATAGACATCCAGGGCGCGATGCAGATCAAAAAACGCTTCCCTGACGGAGTGTTTGTGTTTATCGTACCGCCGTCACTGGACGAGCTGTGTTCGCGTATCTATAAACGCGGTACGGACAGCGAAGACGTGATCAAGCGCCGGCTGGCTTCGGCAACAGGCGAGCTGGCTTATGCCAACGAATATGATTATATCGTCGTCAACGATGTGGCGCAGAAAGCTACTAATAAAGTTTTGACGATCATGGAAGCAGAGCGTTACCGTGCTGCCAGAACCTATTTTATTATCAATGAAATTTGCCATGCGGCACATAAGGAGAGAGAAATATGAGTATGGTTGACCCTTCTATCGATTATTTAGCTGAGAAAGTTGACAGTAAATACACCCTGGTGATTTTAGCCGCCAAACGTGCCCGCGAACTGACTGTCGGCAATCAGAATATGCCTCAGAAAGAAGTGAGCACTGCTTTGCGCGAGATCGCTGACGACGTTATTACTTACGAGCGTAAAGTACGCTGAGATAAGGGGGCTTAGTGCCTTGTTACTAAAAGGAAAGAAAATTGTTTTAGGCGTTACCGGCGGTATCGCCGTTTATAAAGCTGTCGATCTGGTCAGCCGTCTGCGCAAGCAGGGGGCCGAGGTGCGTGTCGTTATGACCGAGCATGCCCAGCAGTTCGTCACACCACTGACCTTTAAAGAAATCAGCGGCAACGCTGTTGCGACGTCTATGTGGAACAGCAATCAGGAATTCAATGTCGAGCATATCGCTCTTGCCAATTGGGCCGATGTTTTTGTAGTGGCTCCGGCTACTGCCAATATTCTGGCGAAAATGGCGCATGGCCTGGCTGACGATCTGCTTTCTACGACTTTGCTGGCAGCGCAGGCACCGATCATCGTCTGCCCGGCGATGAATACCGGTATGTATGAAAATGCGGTGACACAGGAAAATATTGCCAGCCTGCAAGCGCATGGCGTAACTGTGATGACGCCGGCAACAGGCTTTTTGGCCTGCGGTACTTCCGGGGCGGGACGTTTGCCTGAACCGGCTGAGATCGTGGAATTTATCAAAGCCTTCTTTGCCAGAAGCTGCGGCGATATGAAAGGTCTGCGTGTTCTGGTAACTGCTGCCGGTACCCGTGAGCCGATCGATCCGGTCCGCTATGTCGGCAACCGTTCCAGCGGCAAGATGGGTTATGCGATCGCGCAGGCTGCTGCTGAACGCGGCGCTGAGGTGACTTTGGTTTCAGGGCCGTCGGTGCTGACGCCGCCTGCCAATGTCAAAACAGTGCAGGTCGAGACTACGCAGCAGATGATGGACGCCTGCCTGGCAGTTTACGGCGGGGTGGATATCGTGATCAAGGCTGCCGCCGTAGCTGATTACCGTCCCCATGATGTAGCCGACCAGAAAATCAAAAAGAAAACTGACGACGCCTTAACTGTCGTTATGGATAAAAATCCTGATATTTTGAAAGCTTTGGGCGAGCGTAAGGAAAAACAGTTTTTGGTAGGCTTTGCCGCCGAAACTCAAAATCTGGTCGCTAACGCCAAAGAAAAAATCTGCAAAAAAAATCTGGATATGATCGTTGCCAATGATGTCACTTTGCAGGGGGCTGGCTTTAACGCCGATACCAATATCGTTAAGTTCCTGTTTCCGGACGGCGAAGTGCGCGAGCTGGAAAAAATGACCAAAGCAGAAGTTGCAGAAGAGCTTTTGAATACTGTCCTGCGTTTACGCAAATGATTGCAGATATAGGCCGGGGGGCGTAGCAGTAAGCGCCGCTAGGCCGCAGGATGTAAAATTGAAAGATTTTTGTAAAATCTGTTGCAATTTGGCAGTCGTTCCGCTATAATAAGCATTGTAACTGAATACTACTCATCAAGAGCTGGTGGAGGGAATGGCCCTGTGAAACCGCAGCAACCATTGTAAGAGGAAAGTCTTGCAAAACGGTGCTAAGTCCTGCGATAATTCGTGAGATGAGAATGCTGAACAATGATACACAGCGCTCTCATTATGAGAGCGCTTTTTTTAGTAAGCAGGCAGATTGATGATGTGTACTTTATTTAAAGGAGGCTAATTATGAGAAAATTATTTACTTCTGAGTCTGTAACAGAAGGACATCCGGATAAGATCGCCGATCAGATTTCTGATGCGGTTTTAGACGCTATCTTAGAACAGGACCCGATGGGACGTGTAGCATGCGAGACTTTGGTAGCAACGGGTCAGATCCATGTGGTCGGTGAGATATCTACCAACTGCTATGTGGATATTCCCAAGATCGCCCGTGAGACTGTGGTCAATATTGGCTATGACCGTGCCAAATATGGTTTTGACGGCAATACCTGCGGTGTGCTGATCTCTATCGACGAACAGTCTGCCGATATTGCTTTAGGCGTTGATAAAGCGCTGGAGGCCAAGGAAGGCAAGGCCGAGGAGACCGAAGTCGGCGCCGGCGACCAGGGGATGATGTTTGGTTACGCTACTAACGAGACTGAAGAATACATGCCGCTGCCGATCAGCCTGGCCCACAAGCTGGCCCGCCGTTTATCGGAGGTGCGTAAAAACGGTACGCTGCCGTACCTGCGTCCTGACGGCAAAACTCAGGTCACGGTAGAATATGACGACGGCAAACCCGTACGCATCGACGCTATCGTCGTTTCTTCCCAGCACGCTCCGGAGATCCCGATGGAGCAGATCCGTGCCGATATTATGGAGCATGTTATCAAACCGATCGTGCCGGCAGAGATGCTGGACGCTGATACCAAATACTATATCAATCCTACCGGCCGTTTCGTTATCGGCGGTCCGCAGGGTGACTCCGGCCTGACTGGACGCAAGATCATTGTCGATACCTACGGCGGCATGGCCCGTCACGGCGGCGGTGCTTTCTCGGGCAAAGACCCTACAAAGGTAGACCGCAGCGCTGCTTATGCCGCACGCTATGTTGCTAAAAACATCGTTGCCGCAGGTCTGGCTGATAAATGCGAGATCCAGCTGGCTTACGCTATCGGCGTAGCACAGCCGGTATCAGTTTTAGTCGATACCTTTGGTACCGGCAAGATCGCCGAGGATAAGATCGCCGAGCTGGTAAGCAAAAACTTCTCGCTGAGCCCGGCTGCGATCATCAAAGCTTTGGACCTGCGCCGCCCGATCTATAAACAAACGGCTGCTTACGGTCACATGGGCCGCACTGACATCGATCTGCCGTGGGAGCGTACTGATAAAGCCGCTTCCCTGAAAGAACAGGCAGGCTTATAATTTAAAACTTGTATACAATCACAGCTCCTGCGGGAGCTGTGATTTTCTTTATCTTAGTATTTAAACTGCTGGCTGGTGGAAAAATAAAGGAATTTTCATGAAAATAGTAGAAATATAATAAGTTAAAGTTTGCAGTAATGGAGTATTAAATGAAATATGTGAATGTGGCAATCAACCTGCCTGTAAAAAACCTGTTTAAACAATTTACCTACAGCTTACCGCCGCAGCTGGGCCACGTCGATGTGGGCTGGCGCGTTGTGGTACCCTTTGGGCATCAGACGGTAGAGGGCTTTGTGACCTCGCTGGCAGCGGCTGCCCCGGCCGAATACGACTGTAAAGAAATTTTGGCGACGCTGGATACGCGTCCCTGGTTCGATACGGAAATGCTGGCAACAGCCAACTGGCTGTCAGAATATTATCTGTGCTCGCCGGCAGAGGCGATGCGGCTGTTTATTCCCGGAAAAACCAGTATCAAACGGCAGGCCGTCTATAACGATGAAGGTAAGCTGATAGCTTATGATTACGAAAATAAAATGAAGATCAAGACCCGCAGCTGTTTTGCTGTGACTGCGGCAGGACGTGAGGCGCTGGCAGCATATAACAAACGGCTGCGGGCACAGATGCACGCCCTGGAAGTGCTGGCAGAAGCCGGACGCCCTTTGAGCAGTGAGGAGCTGGCGGCAGTGCAGGTGAGTGCGGCGACGCTGCGGACACTGTGCGAAAAAGGCTGGAGTGAACGCAGCGAAGAACGTGTTTTGCGTAACAGCTATGCCAACAGAACGGAGCTGAAAGAAAGCCTGCAGCTGACAGACGAGCAGCGGCAGGCTGTCGAGGCGATCAGCAGCGCGATCACAGAGCCGCGTCAGGAAACCTTTTTATTGCAGGGCATAACCGGCAGCGGCAAGACTGAAGTCTACCTGCGGGCGGCAGCGCAGGCTGTGGAAACTGGCAGGCAGGTGCTGCTGCTGGTGCCCGAGATCGCGCTGACAGCGCAGATCGTCAAACGCTTTCAGGCCTGGTTCGGCGATGAAGTTGCAGTTGCTCACAGCAAGCTGTCGCAGAACGAACGTGCCGATGTGTGGTATAAAATGCGTACCAACAGCGCCAAGCTGCTGATTGGCGTCCGTTCAGCCGTTTTTGCGCCTTTCAGCGATCTGGGGCTGATCATTATTGATGAAGAACATGAAAGCAGTTATAAGCAGGACGAGCGGCCCAACTATCATGCGCGGACAGTAGCCCTGAAACGGGCGCAGCTGAGCGGCGTACCGGTGGTGCTGGGCAGTGCGACGCCTGATCTGGAAAGCTTTTATAAAGCGCGGCAGGGCATATATACACATCTGCGTTTGCTGCAGCGGGCTAACGGCAGTAGGCTGCCGCAGGTCGAAATTGCCGATATGCGGCTGGAATTGCAGCGCGGCAATAAATCGGTGCTGTCGGCGGCGCTGAGTGACTCACTGCTGCAAACGGCAGTACAGGGAGAGCAGGCTATAGTGCTGCTAAATCGGCGCGGTTTTTCGACTTTTGTGATGTGCCGTGACTGCGGTGAAAGCATCGTCTGCCCGCATTGCGCCGTGGCGCTGGTTTATCATAGCGCCGGCGAAGCTATGCGCTGCCACTACTGCGGTAATACCGCGCCGATACCGGACGAATGTCCGAACTGCCACAGCCGCCGGATCAGATTTTTCGGCACGGGTACGCAGAAGGCGGAAGCCGAGATAGCCGAACTGCCGGAGATCAGGATATTACGCATGGATCAGGATTCGACTGTCAAAAAATTTGCGCACGAGGACATTCTTAAATCCTTCAGCAGCGGTGAATATAATGTGCTTTTGGGCACGCAGATGGTGGCCAAAGGGCATGATATACCAAACGTCACGCTGGTCGGTATCCTTTCGGCGGATTCGACGCTGAACCTGCCCGATTTCCGAGCTTCGGAACGAACCTTTGCCCTGCTGACGCAGGCTGCCGGCAGAGCCGGGCGCGGTGACAGGGCTGGGCATGTGGTCTTGCAGACTTATGACCCCGCTAACCCGGTGATCAAGCTGGCGGCGACGCAGGATTATGACGCTTTTGCTGCCGGCGAGCTGGCAACCAGGCAGGAGCTGGGCTATCCTCCTTATACCGAGCTGTTAAAAATAACAGTTTTAGATAAAGAGGAGGTACGCGGCAGCAGTCTGGCGCAGCGGATCGTCAACTTTTTGCAGACACTGCAGCTGGAGCAGCCGGAACAGGAGATTTTGGTTCTGGGACCGTTCCCTGCGATCGTCGCCAAAGTGCGCGATCTGTACCGTATGAACATTCTTGTAAAATGTCCGCAGATGGAGCTGGTCAAGCGTGCCTTGTGGAACTCGGAATTTAAAGAATGCCGCAATGTCTTTTTTGACGTTGACCCGGTCAGCGTTGTTTAGAAATTGCCTGAAATTTGCTAAATATGATATAATATGAACACTTGGCGAGGTGTTTTCGAGCCTAGTGAGAATATATGCCCTTGTGGTATAATATAGGGTACGAAAAATTAAGGAGGTCCGACCGTGGCTAAATTAGAAATCATTGTTGCCGGTAACCCAGTGCTGCGGTTAAAGGCAGAAGAAGTAGCACGTATAGATAAAAAAACGGTCCGTTTGCTGAACGATATGGCGGAAACCATGTATGCGGCAGACGGCGTAGGTCTGGCTGCGCCCCAGGTGGGCGTGTCCAAACGGATAGTCGTTATCGACGTCGGCGAAGGGCTGATCGAGCTGATCAATCCTGTCATCACCAAAAGGGAAGGCTCTGTAGTTGGCGGCGAAGGCTGCCTGTCGGTGCCTAACTTTGAAGGTGAAGTAGAACGCGCCGAATATATCGAATGTGAATTTTTTGACCGTAAGGGCAAACGCATGAGGCTTGCCAGCGACGGTATTCTGGCGATCGCCGTACAGCACGAGCTGGATCATCTGGACGGGATCTTGTTTATTGACAAGGCTACCGTCCTGACACCTAAAGAAACAGCGCCTGCCGGCATCGAATAAGCCGCAGCCAAAGGAGACTAAAATGAGAATTGTATTTATGGGTACGCCCGATTTTGCCGTGGGCACTTTGCAGGCTCTGGTAGAATCAGGTAAGCACGAGATCGCTGCCGTTATCACGCAGCCCGACCGTCCCAAAGGGCGCGGGCAGAAAATGCTGATGACGCCTGTTAAAGAATACGCTTTAACGCAGGCTTTGCCTGTGTATCAGCCGGCTAAGGTCAAAACGCCCGAGTTTATCGCGCAGCTGCGGGAATTGCAGCCCGAGATCATCGTCGTTGCCGCTTTCGGCCAGCTGCTCAATCAGGAAATTTTGACGCTGCCGCCTTTAGGCTGCGTCAATGTGCACGCTTCGCTGCTGCCCAAATACCGTGGTGCGGCGCCGATCCATTATGCGATCATGCAGGGCGAAAAAGAATCCGGCGTAACGATCATGCAGATGGATATCGGCATGGATACGGGCGCTATGCTCAGTAAAGTTACTGTGCCTATCGGCAGTGAAATGACGATGGGCGAGCTGCACGACGAGCTGAAGGTCAAAGGTGCGGAGCTGTTGGTGCGGACGTTGGACGAGCTTGCCGCAGGTACGGTAGTAAAGCCTGAAGCGCAAAATGAAGCCGAGGCGACCTATGCCAGACTGCTGGACCGGGCGATGGAAAAAATCGACTGGACGCAGCCGGCAGCCAAAATACATGACCTGGTGCGGGGCTTTAACCCTGCGCCCGGAGCCTTTACCCGACTGCCAGACGGCAAGAGCCTGAAAATCTGGAAAACTGCTTTGGCAGCAGGGGCGTCTGCTTCAGCCGGCACAGTTACCGCTGTTACTAAAAAGGGCTTTATCGTAGCCTGCGGCAGCGGCGCACTGGAAGTGCTGGAAGTGCAGCCTGAATCGAAAAAACGTATGGAAGCAAAAGTTTTCTGCAATGGCCGCGGCGTAGAGCCCGGCACTGTCTTAGGTAATATCGAGGGGTAAGCAATGATTGAACTGGAAAATGTTTTTAAACCGAAAAAGAGGGTTTTTGTTTCGCTGACTTTGGCCAGCGCCGTTCTTGGCGCGATGGTCATTTATATGGCCTGGCGCGTAGCTTTGCCGGGTCTGCAGCAAATCAACGCCAAGCTGCCGGTAGTGTTCGGCGGCATCGGTATCGCCATTGCTTTAGCTTTGCTGGCCGGCGTTGCCGGTATCGTGCTGGCAATCCTGGGCGTACCTATCATGAAGATCTTTTACTTTTGGGCCTGGAAGGCTGTGAATATTTTATTCCCCTTCGCTGTTGTTTTAGGCCGCATTTTTGATATCCCGCGCAGTAAGATAGAACAATCCTTTATCGAAGTCAGCAATCATCTGGTCAAGCAGCACCGCGTCAAAGTGCCTGCCGACCGCATCATGATCCTGACTCCGCACTGTATCCAGCTGGATACCTGTGTGCATAAGATCACCCGCAATATCGAAAACTGCCGTCAGTGCGGCGGCTGCAGCGTCGGCGCTATGCTGGGGCTGGCGCATAAATACGGTATCCATATGGCGGTCGCCACAGGCGGTACCTTAGCGCGGCAAATGGTCAAACAGATCCGGCCGAAAGCTATTGTTGCCGTTGCCTGTGAGCGTGACCTGACCAGCGGTATCCAGGACGTGTTCCCGCTGCCGGTCATCGGCGTACTCAACGAGCGGCCCTTCGGGCCCTGCTTCAATACCCGCGTCGATATCAAACGTGTGGAAGCCGCGGTACTGGACTTTTTAGAAGTTGAGGAAAAGCATGGCTAACAATAAAGAAAAAAAAGCTGTGGCAAATACCCTGCCTAATGCCCGTTTAACAGCGGTGCAGGTGATAAACAGCGTTTTTACCGGCGGTGCTTACGCCAATATCGCGCTCAGCAAAGCGCTGGGCCAACAAAAATATAGTGAACAGGACAGAAGGTTCGTTACCGAGCTGGTTTACGGCACGGTGAAAGCCAAAGGCACTATCGACTGGCTGCTGCAGCAGCTGGTATCGCGGCCGCTGGGCAAAATCGAACCGCTGATTTTAAATATTTTACGGCTGGGTGTTTTCCAAATTTATTTTTTGGAACGCATACCGGCCTCTGCTGCTTGTAACGAGTCCGTTAATCTGGCGAAGAAATTCGGGCATGACGGCATCGTAAAATTTGTGAATGGCGTACTGCGGGGCGCGGTACGCAGCAAAGAAAATATCGTTTATCCCGATGCTGAAAAAGACCCCAAACAGTATTTGGCGCTAAAGGAATTTCACCCGGACTGGCTGGTAAAACGCTGGCTCAAGCAATTCGGCTTTGAAGGGGCGCAGGCGTTGTGCCGCTTTGATAACGAGCCGCCGCCGCTGACCTTGCGGGTAAACACTTTAGTGACCGACCGTAAAACCCTGCTGGCGAATTTGCTGGAGGACGGTTTTGCAGCCGAACCTTCACGGTGGTGCAGGGACGGTATCGTCTGCACCAGGATTCCGTCTCTTGGCGTACTGTTCAGCAAATATAACGATATGTTTTATGTGCAGGACGAAAGCTCGATGCTGGTAGCGCCGGTTCTGGCGCCGCAGCCGGGACAGACCGTGATCGACGTGTGCAGCGCGCCGGGCGGTAAAACTACCCATCTGGCGCAGCTGATGCAAAACCAGGGCCTTATTTACGCTACTGATATCCATGAGCATAAAATCAAGCTGATCGAAGAAAACAGCAGGCGTTTGGGCATCACTATCATTCAGCCGTCGGTGCACGACGCGGCCGAGTTCAAGCCTGAGTGGGAGGGGCTGGCCGACTGCGTGCTGGTCGACGCTCCCTGTTCGGGGCTGGGCGTACTGCGCCGCCGTGCCGAAGCGCGCTGGACCAAAACTAAAGCGGCCCTCAAAACCTTCCCGCCGCTGCAGCGCGAGATTCTGCGCAACGCCGCACGCTACGTTAAACCGGGCGGCAGGCTGGTCTATAGTACCTGCACTTTAGAGCAGGCCGAAAACCACTACATTCCCGCCGAATTTTTAGAAAACAATCCCAACTGGCAGTATGCCGGTTTTCAGCACCCGCTGACAGGTGAAACTGTGGACGAGCTGCAGCTGCTGCCGCAGCGTGACGGTACCGATGGTTTCTATATCTGCGCTTTGGTGCGTAAGGAGTAAATCGTGAAAAAAGAGCTGTTTGGCTTATCCTTAAGTGAATTACAGGAACTTCTGGTCGCCGCCGGACTGAAAAAATTCCGTGCGGCCCAGGTCTATCAATGGTTATATCAAAAATCCGTCACTGCTTTTGACCAGATGCGTAACCTTTCCAAAGCAGACATCGCGGTTTTGGAAGCAAACTTTACGATCCTGCCGCAGCAGCTTAAAATATTGCGCGAACAGGTATCTCAGGACGACCTGACCCGCAAGGTGCTGCTGGAATTTCCTGACGGCAATTCGGTCGAGACGGTGCTGATGCACCACGACTATGGTTACAGCGTCTGCGTATCCAGCCAGGTGGGCTGCGATATGGGCTGCGCCTTTTGTGCCAGCGGCCTCAACGGCTGCGTGCGCAACCTGACAGCCGCCGAGATTTTGGCGCAGGTCTATCTTTTTAACAGCATGCTGGTCCGGGAAGGCAAACAGGTCAGCCGCGTCGTCGTTATGGGCAGCGGTGAGCCGATGCTCAACTTTGACGCCGTTATCGGCGCCTTGCAGTTCCTGCACCAGGAAAATACCCTGTATATGAGCTACCGCAATATGACGATCTCGACCTGCGGCATCATTCCCGGTATCGAAAAACTGGCGGCGCTGGGACTGCCCATCAATCTGGCGATCTCGCTGCACGCAGCCGAGCCCGACCTCAGGACCGAGCTGATGCCGGTCAACAAAGGCTTTCCTTTTCAGGACGTTATCCAGGCTGCCGAAGCCTATGTGGGGCACACCGGCAGGCAGGTGACCTATGAATATATCCTGATCGCCGGCAAAAACGACAGCCCTGTAGCAGCCGAGCTGCTGGCTAATCATCTGCGCTTCAAGCACGCCAGCGTCAATCTGATCCCGGCAAATCCAGTGCCCGAAAAAGGCTATGCGCGCCCAACCAAAAAAGTGGTCGAAGCCTTTTTAAAGGTACTGCAAAAACATAAAATCAACGCTACCGTCCGCAAGGAAATGGGCAAGGACATCGACGCCGCCTGCGGACAGCTGCGCGCCAGCTTTGCCCAGGAGCAGCAGGCGTAAAGGCAGCGGCGTTATCAGTGAGAAAAACAGATATAAGCTATAAAGTAAGGAGGTTCGCCAATGTTCGTTATCAGTAAAACCCATGTGGGCATGGTAAGAACGGTCAACGAAGACGCTTTGTTGACAATAGGACCTGAGCTTTTTGCACTTGCCGACGGTATGGGCGGTTATGCTGCCGGAGATACCGCCAGTAAGGAAGCCCTGCAGGTTTTGCAGCAGGAAGCAGAAAAATTCAAACCGCTTACAGGAGCGGAGCTGTGCGCAGCTATGAGGTCAGCCGTACAGCAGGCCAACGCGCATATCCGCCGCATGGCGCAGACTGAAGAAAAATATCATGATATGGGTACGACGCTGGTGGCGGTCTATCTGGCAGCCGACGGTAAAGCCTATGCGGCTAACGTGGGCGACAGCAGACTGTATACTTGGCGCGAAGGCGTTTTACAGCAGATCACCCGTGACCATTCCTACGTCGCCGAGCTGCTGGCCAGCGGCGAGATCACAGCGCAGGAGGCCTTTAAGCATCCGCAGAAAAATATTATCCTGCGGGCTGTGGGCGCCGAAGACGAGCTGGAAGTAGACTGTTTTACCATAGAATTGACTGAAGCTACGAAGCTGCTTTTGTGCAGCGACGGTTTGAGCGATATGGTGGCTGACAGCCAGATCAGTGCGATATTGCAGGAACATCAGACAGCGGCAGCTGCCGAAGCGCTGCTGGAAGCAGCTTTAGACAACGGCGGGCGGGATAATGTTTCGCTGATCCTGATCGACCTGACACCGGCAGAGGAGGATAAAAGATCATGACAGATATGATAGGAAAAATTTTACATAACCGTTATAAGATCCTGCGTCCTGTCGGTGTCGGCGGTATGGCAGAGGTTTATCTGGCGCAGGATATGCTGCTGGACAGGGAAGTCGCCGTCAAAATACTGCGCGCCCAGTTCAATAACGATAAAAGCCTGCTCGAGCAGTTCCGCCGCGAGGCTCAGTCTGCCGCGCGCCTGATCCATCCTTCTATCGTCAATATTTTTGACGTCTGCGAAGAAAACAGCCTGTATTTTATCGTGATGGAATATGTGGACGGCAGAACGCTGAAAAGTATCTTAGAGGAACAGGGCCCGCTCAAACCCTTCTGGGCCGTGCATATCGCCTGCGAACTGGCGGCTGCGCTGCAGCACGCCCATAACCGCAATATCATTCATTGCGACATCAAGCCGCATAATATCCTTATCAATAAAAGCATGACCCCTAAAATCGCCGATTTCGGCATCGCACGCATGGTCACCAGCCAGACGATGGTCTATACCTCGTCGGTAATAGGCTCGGTGCACTATCTGTCGCCTGAACAGGCCGGAGGCTGCCCTGTAACGGCGCAGTCCGACATCTATTCGCTGGGCATCGTGCTGTATGAAATGCTGACCGGGCACGTGCCTTTTGACGGCAAAACCGCCGTCGCCGTGGCGATGATGCACCTTGAAAAAACGCCGCCACCGCTGAAAAGCTATGACCCCGAGCTGCCTGATTCGCTGCAGGAGGTTATCGACAAGGCGCTGGCCAAAGACCCGGCTGACCGCTATGCGACCGCCGAAGAAATGTGGCAGGACCTGTATAACATCAAAACTAAAATGCTGCAGGAAAGCGTAGAAGAAGATTATGCCGAAATGCTGGGCATCACGGCGATCTCGAAAAACGAACTGGCAGAGCCTACCGGAAAGATCTACGACTGGGCTGAGGATACTGAGGAAGGCGCTCCTGAAGAAACCATCATCATGAAACCGGCCTTCAATAAAAGCACTGACGAGATCGTGCAGGAGGCGGCCGCCGTCAACAGACGGGAACGCCGCAATAAATATATCAAGCTGTTCGCGCTGGTCGCGATCCTATCTGCCGTCTTTTTGCTGGTTGGCAACGTCTTCAGCCGCAAAACTGTCGATGTGCCCAACGTCATCGGCAAATCGGTAGTGGAAGCGCAGAAAACCCTGGAAAAATCGGGCTTTACTGTCAAGCTGGACGAAGAATACGACGAAAAGGTGACCCCCGGCTACGTTATCAAACAGGAGCCGGAAGGCATCAGCAAACGCAAGGAAGGCAGCGAGATCACCCTGGTAGTCAGCAAAGGCCTGGAAATGCTGGAAATGCCGGATCTGATCGGGCGGAAGCTGGATAATGCTAAAAAACTTTTAAGCGATCTGGGGTATGAAACCGGCATCGTCACCTATAAATTTGTGGCAGGCAAGCCGGCCGAAACCGTTTTGGAACAGGCCCCGAAAGCTAAAAATAAGACCCCGAAAGGCTCGAAGGTAGACCTGGTCGTATGCCGCGACCCCAAAGACATGACTATGCCCGACGTGATGGGCAATACTTTAGACGATGCTAAAAAAGCCCTGACGGAACTGGGGATCATGGATATTACCGTGCGCTATGTGTCAAGCGGCAGCCGGGAAGGCACGATAGTTGGCCTGGAGCCGCCTGTCGGCTCAAAATTTGCCAATGACGGCAAAGTCGTGCTGCAGGTATCCTCCGGCAGTCATCCGCAAAGCGTCAATAAATATGCCGAATTTGTTGTGCCGCAGGGCAGCGGCACGCAGGACGTGCAGATCATCCTGATCGACGACAATGGTCAGCGCACCGTTTACCAGGGCGCGCAGAAAGCAGGCGTACGCATCCGCCAGAAGGTAGAAGTTACCGGCAGCGGCAAAGTACAGTTCTTCTGCAATAATAAAATGGTCGAGGAGAAAAATCTGTGAGTATCGGCCAGGGAAGAATCATCAAAACCTATAACGGTTATTACTATGTCGACAGCGGCAATGGCGAGCTTGTCACCTGCAAGGTCAAGGGCAAGCTCAAGCAGATCCGCTTTTCGCTCTGCACCGGCGACATGATCGAATTTGAAACCAATCATAACGGCGAGAGCATGATCACCAGGATATTGCCGCGGCGTAATTTTATGCTGCGCCCAACGATCGCCAACGTCGATCTGATCATCGTTGCTTTTGCCTGCGTCAACCCTGATTTCAGCTACCTGTTGGCCGATAAGCTGCTGGTACTGGCAGAGCAGGCGGGTATCCCGGCTATTATCTGCCTGAATAAAATCGATCTGGCGCCGGCTGGCTTTGTGGAAGAGGTCAAAGCAGTATATGCAAAGATCGGCTATGAAGTATTTGCTGTTTCCGCCCGGCAGGGAACTAATATCGCAGCCCTGAAAGAGCGGTTATACGGTAAAATAACAGTCTTTGCCGGGCCCTCCGGCGTAGGCAAGTCATCGACGCTCAACGCTATCGAACCGGGTATGCAGCTGGTCACAGGCAGCGTCAGCGAAAAAATAGGGCGGGGCAGGCACACCACACGCTTTGCCCACCTGCTGCCCTTTGCCGGCGGCTATATGGCTGATACGCCTGGTTTTGGCAACTTGAACCTGGAAGAACTGGACGACAAAAAGCTGGCATCGTGCTTCCGCGAATTTGCCGATTTTGAACAGGGCTGCAAGTTTACGCCCTGCACCCATACGCACGAACCGGTCTGCGGCGTCAAGGACGCGCTGGCGGCAGGCGAGATAGCGCCGTCGCGTTATGAATCGTACCTGACTATTTTAGAAGAAATAAAATCCAAAAAGGAAAAGGACGGAAGAAAATGATCAAAGTAGCGCCTTCAATCTTATCTGCCGATTTTGCTTATCTGGCAGACGAAATCAAAAAAATCGAAACTGCCGGAGCTGACTGGGTACATATCGACGTGATGGACGGCGCCTTTGTGCCGAACCTGACCTTTGGCGCGCCTGTCGTGCAAAAGATCCGTAAGGTCACAGGCCTCTTTTTTGACTGTCACCTGATGGTCAATAATCCTGAGCAATATATCGACGATTTCGCTGCTGCCGGAGCCGATATGATAGTTGTGCATGCCGAAGCTACCAAGCATCTGCACCGCTGCGTGCAATATATCAAAAACAAAGGCCTGCAGGCAGGTGTGGCGCTGAACCCGGCTTCGCCCCTGTGCCTGGTAGAAGAAATTTTGCCCGAGTTGGATATGGTGCTTTTGATGAGCGTCAACCCCGGCTTTGGCGGGCAAAGCTTCATTGAAACTACAGTGCCCAAAATCTCCCGGCTGCGGAAAATGATCGATGACGCAGGCCTGAACGTGGAGATCCAGGTAGACGGCGGCATCAACGATAAAACCTCTAAATTAGTCCGCGAAGCAGGCGCTACCGTGCTGGTAGCAGGCTCATATGTTTACGGAGCTGCTGATACCAAAGCAGCTATCGCCAGCTTAAAAGAGTGATTGGTATGAAACACTGTTTTATGTGTAAAGGAATGCTAGAAGATAAAGCAACGACTTTTATGGCTGATTTAGGTAATTGTATCGTCATTATTAAAAATGTACCATCACAGGTTTGCATGCAGTGTGGAGAGATTTCCTATAGTGACGAAGTTGCCGTTGAATTGGAACGAATCAGTAATTCGCTTAAGCAATCAGTTACAGAAATTGCAATTATTGATTTTACTAAGGCTGCTTAAAGCAACAGTTAAATCAGTTGAGTAAATTTAAAATATCTGTAATTTAAAATACCGCTATGAAGTATACTTCATAGCGGTATTTATGTTATTTATTATTCAGGATGCGCAGCAGTAGACGCAGCCAGTTCAGTAAAATCCTGGTTTTATTATTGATCGCAAGCCTCCTTGATATTTGAGTTGTTATTGCTCGTTATGGTTATTTTGCAGCAGCGCCTTGCTCAGCTCGTTCAGGCACTCAGTAAGCCTGTCCAGCCGCTGCTCCATGCGCAGCAGCAGATACCAGCTCAGCACCATCGGAAACCCGAAATTGCCGACAGCGCTGCAAAGTTCTTTGGTATCCATAAGCTTACGCCAGTACGGAAACAGTAACGGTTTTAATACGCGCTTCCACAAATTCAGTCAAAGCACAGCCGCTGCTGGTAATAACGCCAGCTTCGATGATCTTGTCGGCGGCTGCCTTAGCCTCGGCTAAAGTAACATCCTCACGCGGATCAGCAATACTTAAAGTTTTTTTGCTGCCGTCGTTTTTAGTAAAGACCAGTTCTAAAGTTTTTTCCATGATTTTCTCCTTTCAGCTTATAGTTTTTGTATGTAACCAAAAGTTACAGTGTTTTATTATTTTTACTTAAATATAGCAGTTCTTGGTGCTATATAGTAGGTTTTAAAGCACATTGTGAAGGATGAAAAGCTTATTCAGCTTTTTCAAGCGCCGCTTTCTCGCTTACATACACGTTAACGACGGGATGGGCCATCAATTCGCCGATAGCCTCGGCAACTGCATAACACTTCGCATTTTCGGCATCAATAACAACACTGCCGATCAGCGCGCTTTTGGTCTGCATAGCGCCCAAAGCATTTACACCGTCCTCTGCTTCCAAATACAATTTTAAAGAAGTTACATTTTTAGTAACACTCATCCTTTTCACCTCCTTTTACGGCGTCAGGCACCGCTGATTATTTTTACTCCAAAGTTACAGCTGATGGCAGGCGCGCCCGGCGCAAAGCCTCCAAATACCAAAGCGCCTTACCGCGCAGGACTTCGCCGCCCGGTTTCATCATGCCGTCGCCGGGTGAATCGTGCACATACCACAAATCCCAGCGGGTCTCCGCATCGCCGCTGTAAGGCCCGTAACCGTCCAGCAGCGCCGCCTCGCAATGGGTCAGAACAGTAAAACGGTCAACAGCAAGGTCAAGTCCGTCTGTCAGCTGGGCTGTCAATTTAGCGGCCGCGTCGATTTGCTGCGGCGTGGGCGGATAACTGCCAAAAGCAGTATCATAGCCGTGGTGGGGCAGAGCCCCTAAAGCGCAGCAGAGGGCGATACCGATTGAACCGCTGTTGCGGTGCCAGGTATGCGGCTTGTGATCAGTCAGCAATGCGCAGGTACGGTAAATGCTGCCGTCGGCGTCAATATTAAAATGATAATCGTCGTACAGCTCGCCGTAACGCCCTGCCGTCCAGTGCAGATAGATCTGTGCGATGCGGTTGCGTCCCAGGACAGTCAGATCCCGCAGCTTAGCTGTAGTCAGTACAGGTGTTGCTGCTTTCAGTAATCTCATATTTGCTCCTCCTTTCAGTCTGGGGCAGCTGCCTGTAAAACAGCGTGCCCGAAACTTGATCGTTCGGGGTGATTAACCCTTACACTTATAAAAGAGCGGCAAAATCGCGTTTTTATGCTATGTTTACACAAATAAAATACAAAAGACTCTTTTTGTAAAACAAAACACCTCTAAAGCAGGGGAAAAACCTTACTTTAGAGGTGTTTATTTGTTTTTAATAATATATTGCAAGCATAAAAATAAAATAACGAACTTTAGTTTGTAAACTTGATTACAAAGTGCTATACTAGGGCAAGAGATAGCTGATATGTCGGTTTGCCTACTCCCTCAAGAGTAGGGGGTGATGCGCTATGACAGTTTTCGAAGCGTTATCTTTAATGATAGCCTTTGCAACGCTAATAGTGCTTCTCCTGTCGTTTTATCGCTTAAGGTAAAATGACAAAAACCGCATAACCTTGCGGCTAAGCGGCTTCCTGTCGAATTTTTAATTTGAATGGGGAAAGCCGACTATCCACAATCAGCTATCTCTACTTTGTATTATAGACTGTTCGTCAAAGAATTTCAAGTGAAAGTATTTTACGATCTATGGACGGCAAACCTTGCAAGGAACCATACCCATATCAATTGCTTCCTGCCGGCTGGAAAAATAAATACGGTTACTTTCATTCATTTTACGTTCCCAGCGGCAGCCCTGATAATGGAACTTCCAACTGTTGCGGTTGCCAATATAAGTTGTAGCATATGCTGCCAGCGGAATAGCCAGAGCAATAATAAACGCTAATGTGATAGTTATAAATTTCTTCATAAGAAATCACTTCCGTATTTCATTTAATTTTGTTATCAAATTCAATAATAGAATAAGCGTAGAATAAAAATATAAACGACAAAAGCCGCATAACCTTGCGGCTAAGCGGCTTCCTGTTGATTTTAATATTCACGGGAAAGCCAACTTACCACAATTAGCTATCTCTACTTCGTATTATAGATTGTTCGTCAAAGAATTTCAAATAGATTTTTATTTACTGATAGTTAAATTTACAGTTCCCCGCCTACTTTGGTAGGCGTTTTTTTATGCCTGTTTTAGGGTAAGACAGGTCAAAACTGCATCAGGCGGCTGCCTTTTTAGCTGTATAGAAAATTTTATTTCTGCCTGGTCACGTAAAGAGTTGCAAGACAAGCTTAATACAGCTAAAGTAAATGTCTTGCGGGGGGGTACAAACGTGCTATAATGAATGCGGATATTATCTTAACAAATGTTTTTGAAGTTTTAATAAATAAAATCTGTTTTTTAACAAAGTAAGTGACAGGAAAACAATATTTTCAAGAGTGCAGGAGTGGTGATGTAAAGGTGTACGATGAAAAATGCCTGACGCGTATCGGCGGCAATATCCGTTTTCTACGCACTGCCTGTCAGCTCAACCAGCAGGAAATGGCAAAACGCATTGGTATCAGTCAGACCCATCTGAGTAATTTAGAGCATAATCATACGCAGGTCAGCCTGAAGCTGCTGCTGCGTATCGCCAATGTGCTGGAGTGCCCGCTGCCAGTTTTTTTGGATACTCAGGCGGCGCTGGATTGGGGCAAAGAACAGGCTGAAAAAACTGCGTCTGAGCAGGAAGAAATTACAGAAACCTATACCTTAGAGGAAGTGCGGCAGCTTTTGCAGCATATGCGGGGCTGTCATACAAATAAAACGCTGTAACCGCAGTGAAAGCTGCGGAGGACATATTAAATTTACCAGACAGGGAGGCGGTCAGGCATAAGCAAAGCAACTCAAATAAAATGCCTTTAAGGCAAAGAGAGGAGGAGTAAAGTGCCCGAACAAATACATCTTGGTTTCGGCATTGATAAGAATTTTGGCAAATTCGCCGGCATCACCATTACTTCGCTGGTACATAACAATATCGGGCATGATCTAATCGTACATATCGTCTACGACGAGCTGCTGCCGGAGGATATGGAAAAATTACAGCAGATGGAAAGGCTGTACCGCAATCTGACACTGCGCTTTTACCAGATCACAAGTACCGAAGGCATGACCTTCGTAGTACCGCCGGGGCATATTACGCAGGCCATGTATTACCGCTATCTGTTTGCCGATATGCTGCCGGAAACGGTAACGCGGCTTATCTACATGGATGCCGACATCATCTGCAAGGGCGATATACTGCCTTTGTGGCAGCTGGACTTGCAGGGCAAGGTGCTGGCGGCAGCGCGCGATTACGGCGAAGACCGCAGCTGTGACCGTATCGGTCTGAAAAACGGCCGCTATTTCAATTCCGGCGTGCTGCTGATGGATCTGACTAAGTGGCGGCAGCAAAAACTGGCACAAAAGCTGTTTCAGTGGCTGGAGCAGGTCGGTGGCACGAAGATCCTCTGGGGCGATCAGGACGCGCTCAACGGTGTTATCGACGGTGAGTTTGTGGAATTGCCGAAAAATTTTAACTGTATTGTTATCAACAACACAACTTTGAATGAAGATTTGCAAGCGGTGATCGTACATTATATCGACTATGTGAAGCCCTGGCACAGCTATTATGTGGACAGCAATGCGAAAGAACTGTACTGGCAGTATGTCAAAAAATCCCTGTGGAGCGATTTGAAACCGCAGGATGGTAAGACTGTGCAGACGGTGATGATGACGGCGCGGCTGCTGCACAAGCAAGGCAAATATGCCGAATCAGCTTCGTATTACGAAGCCTTATTAAAGTATTTTCTAAAAGAAAAATATGAATAAAAATGATGGATTTGAGAAAGAAGGATGCAAATGTCTCGTAAAGCAAGTTTAACTAAGAAAATAGCACATACGCTGCTGGCGATGTCGATAGTTTATTCCAGCGGTATCAACATTGTAGTCAACGAAGTTTACGCTGCAGAGAAAACGGAAAATATTACCAGCAGCGGCGGTCGTTTTACTGAAACCGGAGCTGCTGGTAATGACATTTCAACTGGTTCTGTTACCGATGGTGAAAATGCTGTTATCACAGGTAAGATTACAGAAGGAACTATCAGCAATGCTATTGAGGTTACAGCGACCGGAGGCAGGGGCGGTGACGAGATTGATTATTCCAACCCAACAGTAATGGCAGGTGCTAAAGGCGGCGACGCTGTGGCCAGGGTAACGGTAGATGAAAGTCTCAGCAGCGTTGAAACAGGCAATATAACAGTAACTGCAACAGGTGGACGTAACGGCAGCGTTTATCAAGGCGTAAGTCAGGTTGCCGGTGCTGCTGCGGCCTATGGTTTGGCAGTTAAACATGACCTGACGATCACGGCTGCTAAGATAAATGTAGTCGCTAAATCAAATTTTACGAATTGGTATAAAGGCTCAGTAGATATAAACGGTGCTAAACACAGCAAGGCGTTAGCGGTGGGCCTGCAGGTCGATGACGGCACGGTTATTTTTAGCGGTACTGATATCATAGTAAATGCTCAAAGTTCTAGTTATCTATCGAGTATTGAGGAAATTGCTGAGGGGGCCACAAAATTTTCTGACGGCGGTGATGCTGAGGCTTGTGGGATCAGGGTTACTGGCGGCGAGGTAACGGCAACACTGACAGGCAATTTGGAGATCGAAAAGAGCGAAGGATCGTACAGCATCGAACCAGGGAGGGGACAGGATGTGATGTCTGGTTTAACACATGCTGTTGACGGCGGAGCTGGCGGCAATGCTGTAGCCTATGGCGTTGATGTCAACGGCGGGATCGCCCATTTAGCTTTGCAGGATATAAGTATCAAGCAGTCTGGTAGTAGTAATTATATAAGCGGTGGAATTGGCGGCAATGCTGCTGGTACTGACGTTGAAAATGCTGTGGCAGGCCATGGTGGAGCTGGTGGTAACGCTAATGTTGCTGGCGTCCATATCGTGAGTGGTAAGGTAGACGGCACCATAAGGAATATAGAAATAGCGACTTTTCAGAATAGGGCCGATGGAGGTAAAGGCGGAGCTGTTATCAACAGCCTCAGCGGCAGCGGCGGCACTGGCGGTGATTTTTATGCAGCAGGGATCAGTAACACCGGCGGCGAAGTGGAACTGACTGTGGCTGGGATGGACATCGTGGCGGCCGGCGGCAAGGGCGGTGACTTAGGGACATTAACTGTAACTGACGCAAGCAAGGTGACAGCCGCAGGAGTAGTACAGGCGTCTGCGGGTAAAGGCGGTGAAGCTTTAGTCGTTGGCGTGGATAATCGTGGCGGCAGCAGCAAGGTCACCGTAACAGGTAGTATTAAGCTTGCAGCAACAGGCGGCCAAGGTGGCAGCGGTAACATCAATGCCGATTCTGCAGGCAAAGTTACAGATGAGGCTGCTCAGATATTGGTAACGGAGCGAGTAAGCGGGGCTGGCGGCGAGGCGATAGCCGTTGGTTTGCAGAATACGGACGGAAGCCTGGCAGCAGATGTACAGAAGCTGGAAATAACGGCAACTGGTGGGCTTGGTGGCGGCGGAATCAGTACTTATGGCACTGTCAATGGTGCCAGTGCTGTTGGTGGGGCTGCCGCCGCTTATGGGATCAATGTTTTAGGCGGATTGGCCGAACGGTTAACGGTGGCTGAAATTACAGTAGAGGCAACTGGCGGTTCCAGCTATCATGCTCAGGTTTCTAATCCTATGAATAAGGTAAATAATGATGGCGCCGGAATCGTTGGCGGTAAAGGCGGCCAGGGTGGAGTTGGTGCGTCTTATGGCGTCAGCAACAGCGGCGGCAGTGTAGGTTTAACAGTCGGCAAAATCACAGCTACGGCCAGCGGCGGCGCTGGCGGTGTTGGTGGCGAGGTAAATAAAGATGGTTCTGCTACGGCTGCCGGTACCGGCGGTGATGGCGGCAACGGTGGTAATGCTTATGCTTATGGTGTTTTCGGCACTGGCAGCGGCAGCCAGACGGCGATTGCAGTGGACCAGATCATTGCAGAGGCGAAGGCTGGTGCTGGCGGGAAGGGGGCTGCCGCCAATGGGGGGAGTGGTGTAGCTACGGCAGGTCAGGACGGCCAAAAAGGTGAAGCAGCCGAGGCTTATGGCGTGTATGCCGCCAAGGGCGCTGTGATCACTTTGAACGCCAAGACTGATGGCGGTAACGGCGGCACGATCACTATCGGCGCTAAAGCCGGCAATACCGCGACCCTGGAAGGCAGTAAAGCCTACGCCATTTATGCCGATAACGCGACAGTGCTTTTTAATGATAACGCTGTTTTGAACAGTGATGGTACAAACCCTGACGATACGGTTATTACTTACCTGAACAATGCGACTTTGGGTTTTGGCAGCCCGGCTGAAGGCCAAAACGTTGGCCGTACTATTAACGGCGGCACTTTGCAGCTGGCGGGCAGCAATACCTTTAAAGTTGCTACTGACTTGTCGAATGTTATTCCTAATGCCGATAAGTTTACCTTTGCCAAGTTGGCGGCTGACAGCGGCACGGCAACGCAGTACATCACTGTCGGCTATGATAAAGCCTTTGACGGCAGTAAGTTGGACAGCTTTGTGGGCGATGTGACAGTGCTGACGGTAACTAATTTGGATGCTGACCAGAACTTGAATAATTTTGTTGGTAAGGAAAGCGAAATGGACGATCCGCTGACCAGATTTTTGGCAACGCCGACCATAGAAGTAGACGGAAATAATGTCAAGATCACCAAAATAGATTTTGAAGAAGCAGGCGCTTCAGAAGCTGTGATGACGGCCGCTGACGCGCAGATGTCGATCAGCAATCTGTGGCGAATCGAAGGCGACAATCTGATGAGACGCATGGGCGACCTGCGCAGTGACCCGGAAGCTGCTGAGGGCGGCGTTTGGGCCCGTTACTACCGGGGCGAAATGAGCGCCGACAGCGCTTATGACCGCAGCTTCGATCAGGATTATACGGCCTTTCAGGGCGGGATCGACAAGGTGCAGGATTATAAGGGCGGCAAGCTCTATACTGGCATCTCCGTCAACCGCATCGACAGCAACGCCGGCTACAACAGCGGCAGCGGCGATCTGAGCAGCACGGGCGTAGGCTTGTATGCCAGCTGGCTGGGCAGCAAAGGCCATTATCTGGACGTGATCGCCCGCGGCAGCAAGCTTGCCAACGACTTTAAACTGGTAGACAAAAGCGGCAATACTGCTAAAGGTGATTACGATACCTGGGCTTACGGTATCAGCGCTGAATACGGCTACAGACAGGATCTGCAGGGCGGCTGGTTCGTAGAGCCGCAGGCAGAACTGAGTCTGGGACGTATCGGTAGTGCCGATTATACTATGTCCAATGGTACGGAGATCAGTCAGGACGCAGTCAACAGCGCTGTGACCCGTATAGGTGTTTTGAGTGGTAAGGAATTTACCATGAACGGACGTCAGGGCAACGCTTATATCAAAGCCTCGCTGCTGCATGACTTTGGCGGTAACGGCGGCGGAGCGGCATATTATAACTGCAGAAGCACCGTTGTGGAAAGCGCCGATATGAGCGGCAGCTGGTATGAGATTGGTCTGGGCGCTAATCTAGGCCTTGCCAAAAACAGCAACCTGTATTTCGATGCCTTGAAAACCTTTGGCGGCGACCTGCGTACGGAATGGCAGTTCAACGCCGGGTTAAGATTTACATTTTAAGTGAGCGCCGCTTAGTCACAAGCGTCAGCGTAGTGAATAAGCGTGACGGCGAACTTATCCGAAAGACGCGACCGAATAGGAAGCGTCGTGGATTTCCTATACCGACGGAGTAGGCAAATACGGAGTATTGCGCCGGTTAGTCACAAGCGGTAGTGCATAGTATTTATTGAAAAAGCAGTTATAATACAAACAGCCCTGACAGATAAATCTGTCAGGGCTGTTACTTTTTATTTGTAAGCGTTTTTACATATCTTTGATATGGGCCTCGGCTACGTCAAAATCTTTGACGATGGCGGCGTCAGGCTGTTTATCCAGCAGGCTGACGATAAAGATCGCCAGCGCCGAAACGATGAAGCCGGGCACGATCTCGTAGATGCCGGTAGAGGCAAAAAATTCTTTCCAGATGAGGACGGTGCAGCCGCCGCAGAAAACGCCGGCGATAGCGCCCTTGATAGTGGTGCGGCGCCAGAAAAGGCTGAACAGTACGAGCGGCCCGAAGGAAGCACCGAAGCCGGCCCAGGCGTAGGCGACCAGTTCCAAAATATAGTTGTTGGGATTAGAGGCCAGCGCTAGCGAGCAGCAGGCTACTAAAATAACGGCTAAACGGCTGACGAAGACCAGTTCTTTTTCGCCGGCGTTTTTACGCAGCAGCGCCTGATAGAAGTCGGTAGAGATCGCCGAAGCAGTTACCAGCAGCTGGCTGGAAGAGGTGCTCATGATGGCGCCCAAAATAGCGGAGATGATGATGCCGGCCAGGAAGGAGACAAAAAATTCGTTGTTGAGGACCATAAAAACGGTCTCGGCATTGACGCCGGTCAGTTTGTCGCCCAGCAGTACCCGGCCGACCAGGCCGACGGTAACGGCAAAGAACAGGGAGAAGATGACCCAGACCATGGCGATGCGCGTTGCCTGCGGTATCTCTTTGGCCGAGCTGATGCCCATAAAGCGGACCAGGATATGCGGCTGACCGAAGTAACCAAGTCCCCAGGCCAGCAGCGAAATGATCGCCGTAGCGCTGAGGGTGACGCCGGTGGCGTCTGTAAAAAAGCTGAAATAGTTGGCGTTCATAGCATAAAGCTTTTCAAAGGCGGTCACTGGCCCGCCGGCTTTAAAGATACCGGTCAGGGGCACGATGATGATCGCGAAAAACATCAGGCAGCCCTGGAAAAAATCGGTGCGGCAAACAGCGATATAGCCGCCGGTAAAGGTATAAAAAACGACGATGCCTGCCGTGATGAGCAGCGACTCAAAATAAGGCAGCCCAAAAACGGTGTTGAATAAGCGTCCGCCGGCGACGAAGCCGGAAGCGGTATAGATCAGAAAGAAAATAAAAATAAAAATTGCGGAAACGATACGCAGAATTTTTGTTTTATCACGGAAACGGTTTTCAAAAAAATCCGGTAAGGTGATCGAATCGTTGGCGATCTTGGTATAAACACGCAGCCTTTTGGCTACAAACAGCCAGTTCAGCCAGGTGCCGATGGCCAGTCCGATAGCGATCCAGAAGGCGCTGACGCCTGCCACATAAGCGTAGCCGGGCAGTCCCATCAGCATCCAGCCGCTCATATCCGAGGCTTCGGCGCTCATGGCCGAGACCCAGGGCCCTACCTTACGGCCGCCTAAAACATAGCCGGCCAGATCCTGTTCTTTTTTCATATGGAAAATCCCTATGCCGAACAGTGCTAAAAAATATAATCCAAATGCAAAAATGATGCCCCAATCCTGCTGCATCGTGACCCCTCCTCTTTAGTTCAACAAAAACAGTATAAATATTATACACTTTTTTTAGCCTCAGGTGCAAGAGTCAGCCTTTCCTTGACTGAATACGGTCACTGATATATAATATTTGAAGAAGTTTTGTAGACCGTTCCTTTTATTTATTGAAAGGAAGGTGCAGGCATTGAGGGGCTTGCTCCGTTTCGAACATAAGTTGGCGCGCGAAAGGGAGCAGGCTCCAGTCGTTTTTTTATGGAGTGAAAATTGTTATGCAGCCTGTGAAAATACATATTTACAGCCAGTCACGCAGCAGCGAGGGTACGGAAAATATCGAGACCACGGCTTATGGCAGACTGGCGGAAAAAAATAATAAATTTTATGCTTTTTACGAGGAAGATGCAGCATCTGGCCTGGCAGGCACGAAAACTACGCTGAAGTGGGATCATGAAAGAGTCATTATCCTGCGCAGCGGCACGGTGGACTGCCGGCAGGAGTTTGCGGAAGGTCTGGTCTGTGAAAGCCTTTACCGGACTCCGCACTTGACTTTGCCGATGCGGCTGACGACTGAGTATTTATATGTTTACTGCCGTGACAGGGTCTGGCATATCGAACTGGAATATGCTTTAGAGCTGGACGGACAGGCACACAGCAGGTTGAAGCTGAAGATGGAAATCGAGGAGGATGTCAAGCGTGAATATGAAGGAAGCACTGGCTGCTGCCATTAAAGCTGCCGCGGCTAAAGCGATTGCCGCCGGTACGATCAAAGAGGGAGAACTGCCGGAGGTATTATTAGAGGTACCGCCGCAAAAGGAATTTGGTGATTTTGCTACTAATTTTGCCATGCAGTCGGCCCGCAGCTTAAAATGCAATCCGCGTTTGGTGGCTCAGGCGGTGATCGACAATCTGGATTGTCCTTATGTGGAAAAGGCTGAGATCGCAGGGCCCGGATTCATTAATTTTTATCTGAAACAAAATTGGACGGCCGAGCTTTTGGCAGGTATCGTAGCCGCAGGCGAGGCTTATGGCAATCTGCCTGCCAGGGGCGGCGAAAAGATCCAATTGGAATATGTGAGCGCCAATCCTACGGGTCCGCTGCACGTTGGCCATGGCCGCGGCGCCGCGGTGGGCAGTTCGCTGGCGAACCTGCTGAAGGCAGCCGGTTATGATGTGACCAGGGAATATTATATCAATGATGCCGGCAACCAGATCAATAATCTGGCGGCTTCCGTCAATGCCCGTTATCTGGAAGAGCTTGGGGTGGATGTGGAGTTCCCGGAAAACGGTTATCATGGTTACGATATCGTGGAGACTGCCAAACGGATCGTCAAGATCTACGGCGATAAATTCCTGCATATGGACGAGGAGGAACGTCTGCACGAGTTCCGCACGATCGCCCTTAAAGAAAAGCTGGCGGCGTTGAAGGAAGACCTGGAAGCTTTTAATGTTACTTTTGACGTCTGGTTCAGCGAGCAGACCCTGCATGATGCCAATAAGATCAGGGAAGCCTGCGAGCTTTTGACCGAGCGTGGTTATATGTATGAAAAGGACGGGGCCCTGTGGCTGAAAGCGACTGCTTACGGCGATGACAAGGACCGCGTTGTGATCCGTGATAATGGCGTGCCGACTTACCTGGCAGCCGATATTGCTTATCACTGGAATAAATTCAGCCGCGGTTTTGACCGCGTCATCAATCTCTGGGGCGCCGACCATCATGGGTATATAGCCAGGATGAAGGCGGCTGTGGGCGCGCTGGGTTATGATCCTGAACAGCTGGAGGTGTTGATCCTGCAGATGGTCAGCCTGTACCGCAACGGTGAGCTGGTCAAGATGTCGAAGCGTACCGGACAGAGCGTTACCTTAAACGAGCTGATCGAAGAGGTGGGCACGGATGCGGCCAGATTCTTCTTTGCGATGCGTTCGATCGACAGCCAGCTGGATTTTGACCTGACTCTGGCGACGGAAAAATCAAATGAGAATCCTGTTTATTATATCCAGTACGCACATGCCCGTATTTGCAGCATCATGCGTCAGCTGGCCGAGGAAAATATTGCTGAAGCGGCAACTGCCGATTATACTTTGCTGACAGATGCGACAGAGCTGGAGCTGATCAAGAAGCTGGGTGAATATGAGGAGATGCTGGAGCTGGCGGCGCAGGAACGCGCGGTACACCGTGTAGCGCATTATGTGCACGATCTTGCCGGGCTGTTCCATTCCTTCTATAACCAGTGCCGCATTCTGGGCGTAGACCCGGAAGTGCAGCAGGCACGGATCAAGCTGGTGAAGGCTGCCCGCCATACGATCAAGCATGCTTTGGGCATTTTGGGCGTATCGGCGCCGGAAAGAATGTAATTTTTTGAGATAAAAGCCATTTTATGAGGAACGGGAGGACAATCATGACGAAATATATTTTTGTAACAGGCGGTGTAGTTTCTTCGCTGGGGAAAGGGATCACGGCGGCTTCGCTGGGACGTTTGCTGAAAAGCCGCGGCTATAGGGTCACGATCCAGAAATTTGATCCTTATATCAATGTGGACCCGGGCACGATGAGCCCGTATCAGCACGGCGAGGTTTTCGTTACCGACGACGGCGCGGAGACTGACCTTGATCTGGGCCATTATGAGCGTTTTATTGATATCAATTTGTCTAAGAGCTCCAATGTGACGGCAGGCAAGATCTATCTGTCCGTTATCAATAAAGAGCGCCGCGGCGATTATCTGGGACGTACCGTACAGGTCATTCCGCATATCACGAATGAGATCAAAGAGCGTGTTTACCGTGTTGGCCGTGATGACAACGCTGATTTTGTTATTACCGAGATCGGCGGCACTGTAGGCGACATCGAGAGCCTACCGTTCCTGGAGGCTATCCGTCAGGTCAAAAAGGAAGTTGACCGCAACGATGTTTTGTATATCCATGTGACTCTTGTTCCTTATATCGCTGCTGCAGGCGAGCTGAAAACCAAGCCGACCCAGCACAGTGTTAAAGAACTGCGCAGCATCGGTATTTCTCCTGATATTATCGTCTGCCGCAGCGAGCGTCCTATTTCTAAGGATATGTGCGAAAAAATGGCTATGTTCTGTGACGTTGATCCGGAGGCTGTGATCCAGAACCTGACAGCGGCCAGCATTTACCAGGTGCCGATGCTGATGGAAGAGCAGGGACTGGATACTATCGCGCTCAAAAAGCTGGATATGCCTGATAAGCCCAAAGATATGTCTTACTGGCATGAAATGGTAGAGCGGATACTGAAACATTATGACCGCAAAGTAACGATCGCCGTAGTTGGCAAGTATGTTGAGCTGCAGGACGCTTACATCAGTATCACGGAGGCTTTGAAGCATGCTGCCGTGGCTAATGAAAGCGAACTGAAAATTAAATGGGTGAATGCTGAGAATATCGAAGCGCCTGAGACCGATATGCAGAAGGTCATGGAAGGCGTCGATGGTATTTTGGTGCCGGGCGGTTTTGGCGACCGTGGTATCGAAGGCAAGATCAAGGCTGTGCAGTATGCCCGCGAAAACAAAGTACCGTTCTTCGGTATTTGTCTGGGCATGCAGTGTGCCGTTATCGAATATGCCCGCAATGTCTGCGGTATGGAAAACGCCAACAGCGCCGAATTCGCGCCTGACTGCAAGTATCCTGTTATCGACCTGATGCCGGAACAGGTAAGTGTGGAAGATAAAGGCGGCACGATGCGTCTGGGTCTCTACCCCTGCAAAGTCTATCCGGGTACCCTGACCGAAAAGGCGTATCAGGAAGAATTGATTTACGAGCGTCATCGTCACCGTTATGAAGTGAACAACGCTTTGCGCGAGCAGATCGTTGCCGGCGGCCTGCGTATCGGCGGCACTTTGCCGAACGGACGGCTGGTGGAGATCGTGGAGATCCCGGAGGACAGACATCCCTGGTTCCTGGGGGCTCAGTTCCATCCTGAATTCAAGTCTCGTCCGACCAATCCGCATCCGTTGTTTAGAGATTTTATCGCCGCTGCTTTGCGGGAACAAAAATAAGACTCTGAAAGAAAACCTAAAAGCAGGCTGCGAGTCAGTCTGCTTTTTTTGTAAAAGGAGTTGCAGGTATGCTGAAAAAAATTTTTATCAGTGCGATTTTACTGATCGCGGTACTGTCTTTCGTAGTATCGTTGTTATCAGGTAAGAATAGTGAGGAAAAAGTGATTGCTGCGCCGACAGACAGGGTGGCGGTCATCAATATCGAAGGGACGATCGTCAGCGGCGATCCGGGTGAGAATATCTGGGGCGAAGCTACGGGCGCTTCTTCGGGACGGCTGATGCGCGAGATTCGTGAGGCGGCGGCCGACAGCAGCGTCAAGGCGCTGGTGCTGCGGATCGATTCGCCCGGCGGCAGTGTTACGGCGGCAGAGGAAGTTGGCCGCGAGCTGAAACGGTTCAAAGAAACTACCAATAAACCGATCATCACCTCGATGGGGGACAGTGCCGCTTCGGCAGCTTACTGGCTGGCGGCTTACAGCGATACTATCTATGCCAATCCATCGACTTTGACAGGCAGTATCGGTGTTTATATGCCTTATATGAACACGCAGGAGCTTTTCCAAAAAATCGGTATCTATACGACCAAGATCAAAAGCGGCCAGTATAAGGATATCATGTCCTCGGACAGACCGATGACGCCGGAAGAACAGCAGATCCTGCAGAATATGGTCAATCAGATGTTTGAGGAATTTGTGGGTGTGATCGCCGAAGGCCGGAAAATGGATGTCGCTAAGGTAAAGTCTTTGGCTGATGGCCGCGTTTATACCGGGCGGCAGGCTCAGACCCTGGGCCTGGTGGATGAGCTGGGTAATTATTATGATGCTTTGGAGGCCGCCGGCAAGGCTATCGGCGTCGACGGGATACCGGAGATCAAAGAGAATAAGCGGCAGAAGCCCTGGGAAGTATTTTTCAGCGCTCAGTTATCCAAAATGATGCTGGGACACTTGGAAATGCTGCTGCAAAAAGACGCGGCTGGAATAGCTTCGCCGCAGGCGGCGAGGTGATGCCTTATGAGGCGTAAGACCTTCAGCGTTTTGTTTGAGACCAGGGACGGGATGCGCCAGTTGGTGCAGGAGCGCTGTATGTGGCGCAGTCTGTGGTATTTTACCGTAAGTGTGGGGCTGTTTTGCGGCGTGGTGACGAACCAGCTGTTTTTGGAGCAGGCTCTTTCGGTAAGGTTTGCCGTTATTGCCGCCGCTGTTTCCATCGCCGGGGTAGTTTTGTCGATGTATGGTTTTTTACTGCACGGAATATTGGAAACTTTAGGCGCTATGGCGGGCGATGCCGTCGGGCTGATCTGCCTGCTGGGTTATACTACGCTGCCCTTTCTGGTCCTGACGCCGGTCGCTCTTTTGGGAACGAAGCTGGGCCTGACGGGCGTGCTGGTAGTGGTGGGCGCCTGCATCACGGCAAAGCTGTGGATGCTGTATCTGCTGATCCGGGCTTTGCAGGTGGTATATCTGATCGATTTTAAACGGTCGCTGGCAACGGTGGCTTTCAGCCTGCTGCTGCTGTATATCGCTTTTGTGCTGCCGCTGCGGATCTTGTTTGAACTGCTGGCGCTCAAGCTGGGCTGATAAATTTGGTTTAAAATCGAAGTAATTTTTATTTTGCTCTGCAAGTTACGGCAGAAAGTGATATAATTAATATGATTTTATATGCTCGTATCAATAAAGGAGATGGTTGAGGAATGAACAGAGAATTATCCATGGAATTCGTACGTGTTACCGAAGCTGCAGCGATCGCCTGCGGCCGTAGTGTAGGACGTGGTGATAAAAACGGTGCCGACCAGCTGGCGGTAGACGCTATGCGTAAGGCTTTCGATACTGTGAATATCAGCGGTACGGTAGTTATCGGCGAGGGCGAGATGGACGAAGCGCCGATGCTTTATATCGGTGAGAAAGTCGGCGGCGGCGGTGCCGAAGTCGATATTGCCGTAGACCCTGTTGAAGGTACGAATCTGGTGGCTAAAGGCCAGCCGGGCGCTATCGCGGTTATCGCTATCGCGCCGAAGGGATGCCTGCTGCACGCTCCTGATATGTATATGGATAAGATCGCTGTTGGTCCCCGTGCCAAAGGCTGTATCGATATCGACGCGCCGGTCAGTGAAAATCTGGAGCGCGTGGCTAAAGCTTTAGAGCGTAAGGTTTCTGACCTGACCGTTGTTTTGCTGGACCGTGAACGCCACTACGGCATCATGGATGAGATCCGCCGTGCCGGCGCCCGTATCCAGCTGATCACTGACGGCGACGTCAATCCTATCGTCAATGCCGGTATCGAAGGTACAGGCGTGCATATGTATATCGGCAAGGGCGGCGCTCCTGAAGGCGTGCTGGCTGCTGCCGCTATCAAATGTCTCGGCGGCGATATGCAGGCGCGTTTGTGCCCGGAAGATGACGAACAGGTCAAACGCTGTCTGGAAATGGGCATCTGCGATTGTCAGCAGGTCCTGCGCCTGGACGATATGGTCAAAGGCGATGACTGCATGTTTACTGCTACGGCTATCACCGAAAGCAATCTGCTCAGCGGTCTGCGTTACTTTGGCGGCGGCGTGCGTACGCATACTGTTTCCATGCGTTATAAGACCGGTACGGTGCGTTTTGTGGACGCAGTACACAGCTTTGACCGCAAGGATTTTGCCGTTAAACTGTAAGCTTTACATCTCCAAGGGTTTTAGCTCAGGCTAGAACCCTTTTGTTTTCAAGGGTAAACTGATGAAATTGCAATTATTGGACGCTATTGGAGCAATAACGGAAGCCCGCAGTGCGGCTGAATTGTGGCAGCAGGGGCGGGGGTGCTCGCTGACTGGTCTCAGCGGCGCCGCAAAAACTGTATTTTTAGCAGCTCTGGACCGGCTTTTGCCGGAACAGGGCTCTTTGGTGTTCCTGCTTAGCGGCAGGGACGATATTCGTGAATACCGCCGCACCTTGAACTGCTTCTATTCGGATCTACTGATGCAGGAATTATATCCGGTCGATCTGCCGAGGGTGCAGGCCGATTCGCGGAACCGTGAGCTGCAGGCCGGACGTGTGGCGGCGCTGCGGATACTGCAGGGTGAGGAACAGGGGATCGTTTTTGTGACGGCGGAAGCGCTTTTGCAGAAGCTGCCGGTACCGCAGCAGGTGCTGGGCAGCGGCGTTGTAGTAACGCTGGGGCAGCAGCTGGAGCAGCAGGAGCTGCTGGAACGGCTGATCGAGCTTGGCTATGAACGTACCGAGCAGGTAGATGCTATCGGGCAGTTCTGTCTGCGCGGTGATATTCTGGATATTTTCCCGATCAACAGTCAGCACCCGGCCCGGATCGAGTGGTTCGACGATACTATCGACGCGATGCGCAGCTTTGACCTGGATAATCAGCGCAGCATCGAAGCGTTGAGCGCCGTGAAGATCGTGCCGCTGCAAATCGACAGCAGTGAGGATTTTTCAGCTTCGGTGCTGGATTATCTGTCACCTTCGACGCGGCTGGTCATAGACGAGCCGTCGCGCTTGTTTGAGCTTTTACAGAAGCTGTATACTGAAAGCGCGGGCTATGCGGATGAATTGTGGACGCCTGCCGAGCTGGAAGGCTTTTGTGCCCGCAGCAGGGCCTGGGTGGTGGCCGCATTGGGACACAGCCATCTGCAATTTTTTAAGGATATCAATGTACCGGTGCGTTCGGTAGCGCCGTATAACAGAAATCTGGAATTGCTGACAGGCGACCTGCAGGGCTGGCTGGCTGACGGTCAGGTGCCTGTGGTGATGATGAGCAGCGACATAAAAGCGCGCGGTCTGGCCGACAGCCTGCAAAGCCGTAATCTGAACGCGGCTTTTGTTAAAGAAGGGGCATTGCTGCAGCCTGGGCGCATCACTGTTATCAGCGGCGAGCTGACGGCAGGCTTTCGCTTTTGGAATGAAAACTGGCTGCTGCTGACAGAGAATGATATTTTCGGGATGCAGAAAAAACGGCGGCTGCATACAAAAAACAGCGGTGCGCAGCTGCAGTATTTTTCCGAGATCAAGGCGGGCGATTATGTAGTCCACGCAGTACACGGCATCGGCCGCTATATCGGCGTCGAGAACGTGCTGGTGGACGGCGTGCACCGTGACTATCTGCTGCTGGCTTATGCCGGCGACGATAAACTGTATGTGCCGGTAGAGCAGGTCGGGATGCTGCATAAATATGTGGGCAACGAAGGGCAGGCGCCGCGGCTGTCTAAAATGGGCGGCGCTGACTGGAAACGTGTACAGAGCAGGGCCCGTGCCGCTATCACCGAGCTGGCTGAGGAACTGCTGCGGTTGTACGCGCAGCGGAAGATCGTGCCCGGCTATGCTTTTGCCGAGGATACAGAATGGCAGCGCGACTTTGAAGAACGCTTTCCTTATGAAGAAACTCCGGACCAGCTGAAGGCGATCGCGGAGATCAAGGCGGATATGGAAAAACCTGAGCCGATGGACAGGCTGCTGTGCGGCGACGTCGGCTATGGGAAAACAGAGGTCGCTATCCGTGCGGCCTTCAAGGCGGTAATGGATGGCAAACAGGTAGCGGTAATGGTGCCGACTACTGTTTTGGCCCAGCAGCATTTTATGACTTTTAAAGAACGGATGCAGCCTTTTGGTGTCAAGGTGGAGATGGTAAGCCGTTTCTGCACGCCCAGGGAGCAAAAACGCATCCTGAATGATCTGGAGAACGGGCAGGTAGATGTTTTGATCGGGACACACCGTTTATTACAGCCGGATGTGCTGTTCCCTGATCTGGGACTGCTTGTTATCGACGAAGAGCAGCGTTTCGGCGTGGCTCAGAAAGAAAAAATCAAACGCTGGAAGACCGGCGTTGACGTGCTGACCTTATCAGCGACGCCGATCCCGCGTACTTTGCATCTGGCGCTGGTCAATGGCCGCGATATGAGCGTGATCGAGTCGCCGCCGGAGGAACGGCTGCCGGTAGAAACCTATGTGGCCGAATATAATCCGGGCATGATCAAAGAGGCGCTGGAACGCGAATTGCGCCGGGGCGGCAGGATCTATTATGTGCATAACAGGGTCCTGGGGCTCGAAAATATTGCCGCCGATCTGCGCAGTCTGGTGCCTGGCATCAATATCCGCATTGCCCATGGGCAGATGCCGGAGGATATGCTGGAAGACGCAATGATCGCGTTTTATGAAGGCAGCTGTGATGTGCTGCTGTCTACGTCGATCATCGAAAATGGCCTGGATGTGCCGCTGGCCAATACGATCATTATCGACGGCGCCGAGAATTTCGGCCTGTCACAGCTGTATCAGATGCGCGGGCGGGTAGGGCGTTCTTCCCGTCTGGCATATGCCTATTTTGTCTATAAACGGAACCGTGCTTTGAGCGAGGTCGCTGAAAAACGGCTACAGGCGATCCGCGACTTTACAGAACTGGGAGCCGGCTTTAAGATCGCGATGCGTGATCTGGAGATCCGCGGCGCCGGTAATCTGCTGGGAGCGCAGCAGCATGGGCATATTGCCGGTGTGGGCTTTGCCGCTTACTGCGACATGCTGGAGCGGACGATCCGCAAGCTGAAGGACGGTGTTGAGGACGGTGTTCCTGAGCCGGACCCGGTTCTGGAGATCAGTGTTGACGGCTATATCCCAGACGATTATATTGCTGATCCCCGTTATAAGCTGGAGCTGTACCGGCGCTTTGCGGGGCTGGATTATGCTGGCAGGGGCGACTTGCTGGATGAGATCATCGACCGTTTCGGCGAACCGCCGGAAGAGGTAGAGGTTTTGTGGCGCGTTGCCTGTCTGCGGGCTTTGTGCCGGCTGCTGCATATTCGCGGGATCAGCGTCAAGCAGGGCGAGATCCGCATTACCTTTGCCGAGAACGCTGCTGTTGACCCGGCTGCTTTGATGCAGCTGATCGGCGAGCATCAGCAATATATGCAATTTAAAAGCGGCGCACAGGCGCAGCTTATTTTCCGCACAGTCAAGTTGAAAACCGACAGTTTGACCTGGCTGGAAAAAAATCTGCCGCGGCTGGCTTTAGACTGAACTATACAGAGGCGGCAAAGTTGATTATAATTAGATGAAGAAATCAAAGGAAAGGACGAGGGTATGACCAGAGATAAGTTTTTACGCGGCGCCATGATTTTGACGATGGCGGGACTGATGGTCAAGATCATCGGGTCAGTCAACAGAATACTGTTGTCCAGACTGCTGGGCGGCGAAGGTATCGGGCTTTATCAGATGGCATATCCCGTTTATCTGCTGATGTTGTCCGTGTCTTCGGCCGGTATTCCGATCGCTATATCGATCATTGTAGCCGAAAAAGTGGCTAAAGGCGATTTTGCCAGCGCCGGCCGGGTGTTCAGGGTTTCGCTGGGCTTGATGGCCGCTACGGGTCTGGTGTTTGCCGCCGGGCTGTATTGCTCGGCCGGGTGGCTGGTTGAAAGCGGCCTGATCCGTGACCCGCGGGCGTATTATGGGCTGATCGCTTTGACGCCGGCCGTGTTTTTTGCTACGATCCTGGCCAGCTTCCGCGGGTATTTTCAGGGACATCAAATGATGACGCCGCCGGCAGTATCGCAGATCCTGGAGCAGTTTGTACGTGTTGTGACGATGGTCGTGCTGGCTTATTATCTGCTGCCGTACGGTCTGGAATATGCGGCAGCCGGGGCTGCCTTTGGTGCTGTACCTGGTTCGATCACCGGGCTTATCGTCCTGAGCTTTTTTTACTTCAGAAATAAAGCGCGCTGGCAGCAGGAGATCAGCCGGCAGCTTACTGAAGCTCCCGAGAGCATTAGCAGGATCGCCAGACGGCTGGTGTTGCTGGCGCTGCCTGTTTCCTGCGCTAATATCATGGTGCCAGTGACCAGCAGCATCGATATGCTGCTGGTGCCTAACCGTCTGGTGGAATCCGGCTTTTCAGTCGAAGCGGCGACGACTTTGTTTGGGTATCTGACAGGCATGGGTATGCCGCTGGTGATGATGGCGACGATCCCGACTCTTTCGCTGACGGCAAGCCTGGTACCTGCTGTTTCGGAAGCTTTTACGCTTGGCGACAGAAACAGTATCGACCGGAAAACCAATACGGCAATGAAATTATGCTGTTTGCTGACTTTTCCTGCCGCCGCCGGCATGTGGGCTTTGGCTGAGCCGATTTCCAAGTTGCTGTATGGTACGGCGCTGGCAGGCGAAGCGATCAGGAATCTGGCGCCTTCGATCTGTCTGCTGGGTATCCATCAGATAACCACAGGGATGCTGCAGGGGATGGGACAGACGCTGATACCCATGTGGAACATGCTGCTCAGCGCCGTGGTCAAAGCCGCCGCGGTCTGGTATCTGACGGCGCTGCCGTGGAATATCGTCGGTGCGGCCTGGGCTTCCAATATTAATTTTGGCTTGGCTGCTGCTTTGAATATCTTCTTTTTGATCCGCAGCGGCATCACTTTTAAGGTGTATGCTTTGGGAAAAATCTTACTGGCGGCAGTTTTGATGGCGGCGGTCAGTATGCTTTTATATAATTATTTAACAGTTTATTGGGGCAATACTTTGGCGACGGCGGTCACGATTTTTGCAGCTGGCATCGTTTATCTATTGACTTTGATAGCAAGCGGAACGATCGGCAGAAAAGAACTGCAGAAATTACCTGTGATCGGTTCCAGATTCAAGTAAAGGGATGGTAAGATGAAAAAAGGCATTACTGTTGTAGGATTGGGGCCCGGCAGCGCCGGACATTTATCGCTGGAGACGATGGCGGTGCTGCAAAGCGGCAGCAGGGTCATTTTGCGTACTGCGGTGCATCCGTCGGTTAAAGAGCTGGAACAGGCGGGCGTAAAATTTACGTCCTGCGATGCCGTTTATGAAAAAGAAGCGTCTTTTGAAGATGTTTATCAAAAAATCGTGACTGCTGTTTTGCAGGCAGCCGGTGAGCAGGAAGTTGTTTACGCTGTTCCGGGCAGTCCGTTAGTTGCTGAACGGACAGTAGTGATGCTGAGAGAGCAGGCCGCTGCGGCAGGTGTGCCTTTAAAAATTCTGCCGGCAATGAGCTTTCTGGATCTGGCTTATGTCAATCTGGCTGTTGATCCGATCGCCGGTCTGCGCATCGTAGACGCCCACGATTTTGAAGCACTGGCAAGTGCCGGTCAATATCCTCTGATGATTACGCAGGTCTATAGTCAGCTGGTTGCGTCCGATGTGAAAATCAATTTGATGGAAGTGCTTGACGATGAAGCGCAGTTGTATTTTTTGCGTAATTTGGGGCTGCCTGATGAAGAGTGCCGGCCGATCAAGCTGTATGAGCTGGACCGGCAGCCGCAGATCGATCATCTGACCAGTGTGTTCATTCCGGCACAGGAGCAGACGGTTGTGCAGCATGTCAATGTTTTGCGCGAAGAAAAAGAGCTGTGCTTTGACGACGATGATGATTTTTATTGCGACAGTGATGAATTTCGTTATGACGCCGATCTGCTGCCGTTGACGGAAGTCATGAGCAAACTGCGTGCGCCCGGCGGCTGTCCCTGGGACCGTGAACAGACTCATAGTAGTATCCGCCGCAATATGATCGAAGAAGTTTATGAATTTCTGGAAGCTGTCGATAATCATGATTGTGAAGGCATGGAAGAAGAGTTGGGCGATATTTTGATGCAGGTGGTTTTTCATGCTCACATGGCACAGGACGCCAATCTGTTTTCGCTGCAGGATGTCATCGACGGCGTGGCTGCAAAGCTTACCCGCAGGCATCCGCATGTGTTCGGTTCGCGTAAGGTTTCAGGCAGCGACGAAGTGATCAAAAACTGGGAAGCCATTAAATTGGAAGAAAAAAAGGATCGGACCCATGTTCTGGACGGCATTTCTCCGGGACTGCCGGCGTTGATGCGCGCTTACAAGCTGCACAGTAAGGCTTCCAAAGTAGGCTTTGACTGGCCGGATACCGAAGGCGTCTGGGAAAAGGTTATGGAAGAGCTGCAGGAATTGCAGGAAGCCGTAGCTGGCGGCAGTCAGAAAGAAATGGAGCATGAGCTTGGCGATCTGCTGTTTATTCTGGCCGGTTATGCCCGGCATATTGGTTTGGAACCGGAAACGGCACTTACTGCTGCTAATAATCGTTTTATTAAAAGATTTGCTTATGTGGAGAAAAAAGTGCGGAGTTCGAAGAAAAAATGGGAAGATTTTTCTTTGGCCGAATTAGACGCTTTTTGGCTTCTGGCAAAGGATTTTGAGAAAAATAATTAAAAAAAGGCGTTTTTTACACAAAAATTAAGAAAAAAATAAAAAAAAGATGAAATGTTAGCAGGAATATTGCTTTTGATAGCGAATTAGAGTTTTAGTGAACAACCTTAGTCGTTGTGTTTATGCGGTTTTCGCCTAAACTGACGCATACAAAATTTAAGGGGGATTTATTGTGAACAAAACTGAACTTATTGCTGCAGTAGCAGAAAAAGCTGGTCTCACCAAAAAAGACGTAGAGAAAGCAGTAGCTGCTTTACTCGAAACCGTAAAAGGTGAAGTTGCCAAAAAAGGCAAAGTACAATTGATTGGTTTCGGTACTTTCGAAGCTCGTACCCGTAACGCTCGTACTGGTAAGAATCCTCGTACCAATGAACCCATCAAAATTCCGGCTGCAACAGTTCCTGCTTTCAAAGCTGGTAAAGCTTTTAAAGACGCTGTTAACGCTGCTCCTGCAAAAAAACACAAAAAATAATCTTTGGGTTCAAGAATGCCGGGCGTTAAAGCCCGGTATTTTTGTCTGAACAATTAATGGGAAGGAGCTCATAATGGCCGAAGTACGCAGGAAAAAACGCCGCAGCTCCAATGATTTTTTGTGGGTACTGATTATTTTGCTGATCGTCTGTCTGGGCGTTTTAGGGCGGCAGGAGTATAAGATCTACCAGATCAACAAGGAGATGTCGGCAACGCAGCAGCGGGTTGACGAATTGAAAAAGGTTCAGGCCGATCTGGAGGCGGAACGCAAACGGTTGGATGATTTGAAATATATCGAAAAACTGGCACGTGAAGATCATAATATGGTAGGTAAAAATGAAGTGCCGCTGTTTATAGTTGACGAACAGGAAAAACAGCAAAAGCAGGAAACAGAAGCTGCGGAAAAGAAAAAATAACAGATGTACAGGCGTTTCTGCCGGGGTGCATCTGTTATTTTTTATCTTTTCGCATATATTTGTATAATGCTGTTGACACCCATTTTAAAAGAAGGGTATAATACTTACTGTATAAAGATTTTTTAAGGGGGATTATCCGCTTTATGTCACTCGAAGTTGGCGCAATCGTTGAAGGTGAAGTTACCGGCATCACAAATTTTGGAGCATTTGTGCAATTGCCTGAAGGAAAAGTTGGTCTTATACATATTTCCGAAGTCTCCAATGTATATGTAAAAGATGTGCATGATTTTTTAAAGGAAAAAGATAAGGTCAAGGTCAAAGTGTTGTCTATCGACGAACGCGGTAAGATAGGTCTGTCTATCAAACAGCTGACACCTCCGCCTCCGGCACCTCCGAAGCCGCAGCGTCCGGTTAATCAGGATCGTCGCGCACCTAAAGTGGTGCCTCCGGCTACCTTTGAAGATAAACTATCGCGCTTTTTAAAAGACAGCGATGACAGATTATTAGATCTGAAACGCAATACGGAGTCTAAGCGCGGCGGCCGTGGCGCCAGCCGCGACAGATAATGTCCAAAAAGGCACTTCCTCCAGAGGTGCCTTTTTTATTTGGTTGATAAATAACAGGTGAAACGATGAAAGAACACAGGCAAATTACTGAAATTCTGCGCCAGGTGCAAAAAAATCTGCCTGGCGGCAGCAAAATCATTATTGCCTGCAGCGGCGGGGCCGATTCGCTTGCGTTGACAGACGCACTGCTGCTGCTGCGGGAGAAGCAAAGGTATCAGCTGGTCGTTTGCCACATAGAGCATGGTCTGCGTGGCGGCGAGGCATTGGCTGATGCCGGTTTTGTTGCGGAATTTTGTCGGGTGCGGCAGGTTGCCTGTGAAGTGCTGCGGGTCGACGTTAAAGCATTTGCTGCGGCTCGAAAGCTGTCTTTAGAGGATGCGGCCCGTAAATTACGTTATGAGGCGTTATTTGAGTGTCTTGAGAAATATCAGTCTGACTGTATCGTCACGGCGCATCACCGTGACGATCAGGCAGAAACGCTGCTGCTGCACCTGCTGCGCGGCAGCGGTGCGGCAGGTCTGAGCGGGATGCGCGCGCGCAATGACCGCGTGGTGCGGCCGTTTTTGCAGGTGAGCCGTGCGGCTCTGGAAGCATACTGTGCGTTGCGGGAGCTGCCTTACCGTACTGACAGCAGCAATATGGATCTGCATTATACGCGTAATAAGGTGCGGCATGTGCTGCTGCCGTTGCTGGAACAGGAGTTTAATCCGAATGTCAAACAGGCTTTGGCACAGACGGCGGCGTCAGTTGCCGTGGACGCGGCTTGTTTAGATGCAATGGCTGCAGAGAAATTTGAGCAGTATGTGCAGATGGATGATACTTCCTGCTGCTGTGAAGCAGCATGGCTGCTTGCGCTGCCTGCGGCACTGCAGACGCGTCTTGTCAGGCTGATGTGGAAAAAGCTGGGTGCAGAAGGTTTGCTGACATATCAGCAGACGCGGCAGATGCTCGAGTTAGCGTCTAAAGGCAATAGTAATAAAAGCATCATGCTGCCTGGTAAAACCTGTGCTGTCTACAGTTATGGGCGGCTTACGGTCACTGCTTTGGAACGGCAGGCAGCAGCAACAGAGCCGGGCTATGCTGTTTCCTTAGCGGAACTGCGGCAGGCTGGCGTGCTGCGGCTGGAACTTCCCCAGGGTATTTTGAGCCTGGGCTACCTGGAGGGAAGTGCAAGACCTTCCGGTCACGCCGCAGCATATCCCTGGCATTTGCTGCAGTGCGGTCAGCTGGAAGTGCGGCAGCGGCGGGAAGGTGACAGATTTTTTCCGGCCGGGTCGCCGGGCAGTAAAAAATTAAAAAAATACTTTAATGATGAAAAAGTGCCCCCAAAGCAGAGGGAACGCCAGCTTTTGGTAGCCTGCGGGCAGCAGGTACTGTGGCTGCCGGGACTGCGGGCAGCAGGATGGCATGAACAGGACTGCGCAGCCTGGCTGACGCTGGATCTTGAATATTTAACTCCGGGAGATGACAAGTAGTGGACATGCATGAAGATATTGGCAGGATATTGCTGACCGAGGAAGAAATAAAAGCGCGGGTCCGGGAACTGGGCGCGCAGCTGAAAAAAGATTATGCCGGCAAAGACGTAGTGGTAATAGCGCTTTTAAAAGGGGCGGCTTATTTTGCTACTGATCTGACATTGGCAATGGGTATGCCGGTGAAGATCGATTTTATGGTCGCATCTTCTTACGGCAACAGTACCAGCAGCTGCGGTAATGTCAGCGTCAAGCTGGACGTTTCTGAGAAACTGGCCGGGCGGCATGTGATTTTAGTCGATGACATCATCGATACAGGGCTGACCCTGGAAGCTGTCTGCTGTATGCTGCAGCAGCATAAGCCGGCTTCGGTCAAAACTGCGGTGATGTGTGACAAGACCGCCAGACGCGTCAATGGTAAAAGTGCGGATTATGTAGGCTTTTGCATTCCCGATGAGTTCGCTGTCGGTTATGGTCTGGATTATGCCGGCAACTACCGAAATTTGCCTTATATCGGTGTTTTAAAGCCCTGTGTTTACGCACGTACATGATTTTATTGAGTAATGGTTGTAGAATTTCCACATCTATATTATAATAAAAAAATGACGTTACTGTAATTTGGTAGACGATCCAGTGGAAGGAGGAGCAATTCCTTGAATAGATTTTTTAAAAACGTGACGTTCTATTTGCTGATCATCATTGTGGCGATCTGGATGATCGATTATTATTCGGCCAGCACAGTCAGCAAAACAGACATCACTTATAGTGCGTTTATGAAGCACGTGCAGCAGGACGAGGTCAAACAGGTAACGATAGTTGATAATGTCATCAGCGGTAAGCTGAAGGATGGCAAGGATTTTTCAACTGTTGCTCCCAGCGATGACAGCCTGATCCCGACTTTACGTGCCCGTGATATTGAAATCAAAGCCGAGCTGCCGCCGCAGCCACCCTGGTGGACGACGATCCTGAGCTCGCTGCTGCCGATGCTTTTGATCGTAGGTATCTGGTTTATGCTGATGCAGCAAAGCCAGGGCGGCGGCGGACGGGTGATGAATTTTGGCAAGAGCCGTGCCCGCCGTTATGACGAAGATAATATCAAGATCACTTTTAAAGATGTTGCCGGTGCCGATGAGGCCAAGCAGGAACTGGAAGAAGTCGTCGAGTTCCTGAAGCATCCGAAGAAATATAATGATCTCGGCGCCAAGATCCCGAAGGGCGTTTTGCTTTACGGGCCGCCTGGTACAGGTAAGACCCTGTTGGCCAAGGCTGTTGCAGGTGAAGCCGGCGTACCGTTTTTCAGTATTTCCGGTTCTGACTTCGTAGAAATGTTTGTCGGCGTAGGCGCTTCCCGTGTCCGCGACCTGTTCGAACAGGCTAAAAAGAGTGCGCCCTGTATCGTTTTCATTGATGAGATCGATGCTGTGGGCCGTCAGCGCGGCGCAGGTCTGGGCGGCGGTCACGATGAACGCGAACAGACCCTGAACCAGCTGCTGGTAGAAATGGATGGCTTTGGCGCTAATGAAGGCATCATTATGATCGCCGCGACCAACCGCCCCGATATCCTTGACCCGGCACTTTTGCGTCCGGGCCGCTTTGACAGGCAGATCGTCGTTGACCGTCCTGATATCAAGGGACGTCAGGAGATTTTGAAAGTCCATGTCAAAGGCAAACCTATCAGCTCTGAAGTTGAGCTTGGGGTCATTGCCCGCAGAACGCCCGGCTTTACAGGTGCTGATCTGAGCAATCTGGTCAACGAAGCAGCTTTGATGGCTGCCCGTAAAAATAAGAATAAAATCGATATGCCGGAAATGGAAGAAGCGGCCGAGCGTGTTATCATGGGTCCTGAACGCCGCAGCCGTGTGATCAGCGACAAAGAAAAACGTCTGACTGCTTATCACGAAGGCGGTCATACCCTGGTAGGTATGCTGCTTGATAATACTGATCCGGTCCATAAAGTAACGATTATTCCGCGCGGCCGTGCCGGCGGTTATACACTGAGCCTGCCCAAAGAAGACCGTTATTATGCGACCCGCAGTGAAATGCTGGACGAATTGAAGGTGCTTTTAGGCGGACGCGTTGCTGAAGCCCTGGTGCTGAAAGAGATCTCCAGCGGTGCCAGCAATGATCTGCAGCGTGCTACTTCGCTTGCGCGTCAGATGATCTGTGAATACGGCATGAGCCCTGAACTGGGTCCGATGACCTTTGGACATCGTCAGGACCAGGTCTTCCTGGGCCGCGACATTGCCAGAGACAAGGACTACAGCGAAGAAGTCGCTGCCAAGATCGATAAAGAGATCCGTAAATTTATCGACGAGGCTTATCAGAAAACAGAAAGCCTGTTGAATGAAAATATGGATAAACTGCATTTGATCGCGGATGCACTTATTGAAAGAGAAACTTTGGAAGGCGAAGAAATCGATCAGCTGATGAAATACGGTAAAATTTTATCAAAAGAAGAAAATACTTCTGAGATCGGAAATTCAGAGCCGGCAGAGGTGCAGCCTGCAGAAACTTCTGCAGCTCCCAGTGAGCAATAGTCTGTAATCTAAAACCGTCCCCTGTGTTCCGGGGACGGTTTTTCTGTGACTTGACTTTTGGTTAACCCGGTGCTAATCTAAGGGTAACATTGTGTGGGAGTGTGATGATATGCGGGAACGCATTTTAGAAATATTGCGCGGTAAAATGCCAGAACCGGTTTCGGGCGAGGTTCTTTCTCAGGAACTGGCAGTATCGCGTACGGCTGTCTGGAAGCATATCCAGGCTTTAAAAAATGAGGGCTATACTATTGAATCAGTGCCTAAAAAAGGTTATATCCTGAAGGAAGTGCCTGACAGACTGAAGCCTGCTGAGGTAGTCGCCAATTTGAAAACCAAATGGCTGGGGCATCATATCCATTACTGTGAATTGACGACGTCTACGAACGAACTGGCGAAACGTCTCGCCGGCGAAGGCTGTGAGGACGGGCTGGTAGTGATCGCGGAGGAGCAGAATTCCGGTAAAGGACGTCTGTCGCGCGGCTGGTTTTCGCCTTTTGCCAGAGGCGTATGGTTTTCGGTGGTCTTGAAGCCTCCGTTCATGCCTCAGGAAGCGTCTAAATGCACGCTGCTGGCGGCGATCGCTGTCGTGAAAGCAGTCAATAAGTATCAGGGTGTGCAGGCCTCTATCAAATGGCCCAACGACGTTTTGCTGGAAGGCAAAAAACTGGTTGGCATTTTGACGGAAATGAGCGCTGAGTTTGGCAAGATCAACTATATCGTTATCGGTACGGGCATCAATGTCAATGTGCCTGAAGAAATGGTGCCGGAAGAACTGCGGGCAACGGCAGTATCGCTGGCCGATGTTGCCCGGGAACCTGTCAGCAGGGTCGAACTGCTGACTGATGTGCTGGGCTATATGGAAGAATTGTACGAAAAGGTTTTGCAGGACGGCTTTAAACCGGTGCTGGAAGAATGGAAGCGCTACTCTGCGACTCTGGGTCAGCAGGTCAAGGTCATCGCGCCTGACGAGACTTATATCGGCGAAGCTGTCGATATAGATGAAGACGGTCTTTTGATGGTAAAACGCGCAGATGGCAGAATCGAAAAAGTCATCGCCGGAGATGTCTCTATTCGTCCTGCTCGGGCCAGGCAGGGGGAATATGCGTAATGAAGATCAGGGAAATGCTGCTGGCCGGGATTTTTGTGACGATGATGATCATCAGCGCCTATATCATAGTTCCGATTGGGCCGGTTCCCATTACGATGCAGCCTTTGGTCGTGTTGTTGGCAGGTATGCTGCTGGGCAGCCGCCTGAGCGCGGTCAGTATGTGTGTGTGGATGCTGCTCGGCTGTGTGGGATTGCCGGTATTCAATCAAGGGCAGGGCGGCGCCGTAATGCTGGTCGGGCCGACCGGAGGTTTTATCGTTGCGTTTATCGTCACGGCGTGGCTGGTAGGGTATCTTACTGAGCGTGATCTGGAAGCCGGTTATCTGAAAAATCTTATGTATATGTGCGTCGGGATGCTCGTTTGCTATGCAATAGGGCTTGTTGGCTTCAAACTCAGTTTCCAGTATTTTCTGCAAAAACCCATGAGTTGGGACAAGGCCGTGCTGTTAGCGGTTGTGCCATTTTTACCGTTTGATATAATGAAGGCGGCGGCCGCGGCTCTTATCGGAGCCAAAGTGCGCAAGGCTTTATTCCTGGCAGGTCTGCTTGAACGGACTAAATAAGCTCCTTGAGGAGGAACATGAATGTTATTAGTAATTGATGTAGGCAATACCAATATCGTAGCAGGTGTTTTTGATGATAAAGAACTGGTTTGTCACTGGCGCTTTTCTACAGATCGCAGCAAAACTGCCGATGAATATGGTATTTTATTACGCAGTATGTTCAATTATACACGGATGCCCATGGACCAGATCAAAGCAATCATTATTTCCAGTGTTGTGCCGCCGCTGATCGTACCGCTCTGCCATATGTGCGAACGCTACTTTGAGCTGACGCCGATGGTGGTAGGCCCAGGCATCAAAAGCGGTATCTCGCTGCGTTATGATAATCCCAGAGAGGTCGGCGCTGACCGTATCGTCAACGCTGTCGCCGCTTTCGACAAATACAGTAAAAAAGGCATGCCGATGATCATCGTTGACTTCGGTACTGCGACTACCTTTTGCGCATTGCTGCCTACAGGAGAATATTTAGGCGGAGCGATCGCGCCTGGTATTGGTATTTCTACCGAGGCCCTGTTCCAGAGAACAGCTAAATTGCCGCGTATCGAGCTTATCAAACCGAAAAACGTTATTTCACGCAATACGGTCAACGCGATGCAGGCAGGCGTCATCTATGGCTTTGTCGGCCAGATGGACGGTATAGTCAGGCATATGAAGGAAGAACTGGGCGGCTCGGCTTTTGTCGTCGCTACAGGCGGCTTTGCCAATACGATGGCGGCTGAATCCGACTCTATCGACGTAGTGGAACCGTTCCTTACACTGGATGGACTACGTATCCTTCACGAGAAAAATTCCAAATAAGCTAAGACCCGCTGCTTGGCGGGTCTTATTCTATAGTATTTTAAAATTGGGAGTGGATTATGCAGATCGGTACTTTAAATTTGGCTGTCCCGCTGCTGCTGGCGCCTATGGCCGGGATCACAGACCTGCCGTTTCGCGTTATCTGCAGAGAACTGGGCTGCGGGATGACTGTTTCGGAAATGGTCAGCGCTAAGGGACTGCTCTATAAAAATGTCAAGACTTTCGATATGCTGCGCATCGATCCGGGTGAAAGACCGACGGCGATCCAGCTTTTTGGTTCTGTTCCGGCAGAATTGGCTGAAGCGGCAAGGATAGTTGCCTCCAGAGGCGCGGATGCGATCGACTTTAATATGGGCTGTCCGGTGCCCAAGGTCGTCAATAACGGAGAAGGCTCGGCTTTGATGAAAGATCCGCAGCTGGCCTACGAGATCCTGGCGCGAATGGCTGATGCCGTTACTGTTCCGGTCACTGTAAAAATCCGGGCTGGCTGGGACTCAGGGCATATCAATGCCGAAGAGATCGCCCGGCTGGCGGAAAAAGCCGGTGTGGCTGCTGTGGCAGTACACGGCAGGACGCGGGAACAATTTTATAACGGCAAGGCGGACTGGCAGGTCATCGCCAGGGTCAAGGCGGCTGTAAAGATACCTGTTATTGGCAACGGCGACATTTTTACCGTAGACGACGGTCTGCGGATGCTGGAAGAAACCAGCTGCGACGGACTGATGCTGGGACGCGGCGCCGACGGTAATCCCTGGCTGTTTCGCAGCCTGCAGGCGGCTTTGTCGGGTCAGCCCGTGCCGCCGGAACCGTCTTTGCAGGAAAAACTTGCTTTGGCGCTGCGGCATTTGGAAATGCTGATAGCATATAAAAATGAACTTGTGGCCGTTAAAGAAATGCGGCGGCATATCGGCGCGTATCTGAAAGGTATGCCCAAAGCGGCAGAATACCGTGGCAGGTTCCACCAGATAGAAACTTATGCTGATTTTAAAAAGCTGCTGGCAGAATATCTTGACGCCGCAGAAAAATTTGGCATTTGAAAGCGGTTAAAATAAATAAGAAAATACGAAATCTAGTAGCAAATATTGTAGGAACACTTTAAATATGCTAAAATGATATGTCATCAGGGACAAGTTTTTTAGAGAAAGAAGTAGAATAATGATTGCCTCTCAGACAACTGAATGTAGCTGTAAACATATCGTAAGTGTAAGTTTAGGATCTTCTGAGCGCAATGCTAAAAGTACTTTGCAGCTTAAGGGGCAGACCTTTGTGATAGAACGGCTGGGAACTGACGGGAATTTGCAGAAAGCCCGGCAGCTTCTGGAAGAACTTGACGGACAGGTAGACGCGCTGGGATTAGGCGGGACCGATCTTTATGTCTATGCCGGCGGCCGGCGTTATACTTTTCGTGAATCGGCCAGGCTTATAGAAAATGTCAGAAAAACGCCTGTGCTCGATGGCAGCGGGCTGAAAAATTCATTGGAACGGATTTTGATTAACAGGCTTGCCGCTGATAAGATCATAGATTTTCAGGGCAAGAAAGTGCTGATGGTTTGTGGTGTAGACAGGTTTGGGATGGCGGAGGCGCTTGTTGCCAACGGTGCTGACGTCACCTTTGGCGATTTGATTTTCGGCTTGAACTGGGATCACCCGATCAAATCTCTGCAGACTCTGGATAAATTTGCAAAATTACTGGCGCCGGTTCTGACCAAGCTGCCTGTAAGATGGTTTTACCCGATGGGAGCCAAACAAAGCCAGAGAAAACCGCAGCATCAGAAGTATTTTTTTGAGAACGATATCATTGCCGGTGATTTTCATTTTATCAGACGCTTTATGCCTGATAAGCTGGCGGGCAAGACGATCATTACCAATACGGTAACGGCTGGCGACCGTAAGCTGCTGCGCAGTGCGGGAGTGTGCTGCCTGATCACGACGACGCCGTCGCTGGACGGCCGCAGCTATGGTACCAACGTCATGGAAGGGCTGCTGGTAGCAGCCAGCGGGGCCGGTAAACAGCTGGATGCCGCTGCGTATGAAAAATTGCTGGAAGAATACAAGATAGAATCAGGGTTGGAATATCTAAGCGGAGAGGAGGAGCATATCTAAATGGAAAAATTTGCCTTTATTATACATCCGCTGTCGATTCAGGATATGGCTCATGTCTCGCCTGTTTTAAAATTTATTCCTGACAGCTGGCTGGAAAGTGCTCTGAAATTGAAAAAACCTTTTCAGGTTTCACATATCACAGGGATCAAAAGTCCCTATGCTGAAGCGGAAGGCTGGTTTATCGGCTGTCCGCTGACCTCGAGGCAAATGGTCGAACTGCCGGAAGAATTTGTCATGGACAGGATCATCGAATCAGGGCGCATCGCGCAGGAACTGGGCGCTAAAATAGTGGGCCTGGGCGCGTTTACATCTATTGTCGGCGATGCCGGGGTTACTGTGGCCCAAAATCTGGATATAGCTGTGACTTCCGGCAATAGTTATACGGTTGCTACGGCGCTGGAAGGTACGCGTGAAGCAGTAAAGCTGATGGGCAAGGAGCTGGCTACGGCGCATGTGACTGTTGTTGGCGCCAGCGGTTCTATCGGCGCTGCCTGCACAAGGATATTGGCCCGTGAAGCAAAAGATATTACAATGGTGGCAAGACATCTGCAGCCGCTGGAAGAGCTGGCACAGGAGCTGTCGGGCAGCGTTGCCGGGAATTTAACTGTTTCCAACGATATCAAACGCAGCCTGAAGGACGCCGATGTGGTGATTGCTGTAACCAGCGCCGTAGATTTTCTGATCGAGCCCGAGGACCTCAAAGCCGGCGCTATCGTCTGCGATGTGGCAAGGCCGCGCAATGTTTCGCGTGAGGTGGCCGCTAAGCGTAAGGACGTGCTGGTAATAGAAGGCGGTGTGATCAAAGTCCCCGGCAATGTTGATTTCCATTTTAATTTTGGCTTTCCGCCGCAGACCTCGTTTGCCTGTATGGCCGAGACGATGATTTTAGCATTGGAAAAGCGTTACGAAAATTTTACTCTGGGACGGAAACTGACTATCGAACAGATCGATACGATCTCACAATTAGCGCGCAAGCATGATTTCCGGCTGGCTGGTTTCCGCAATTTCGAGCGGGCTGTTACAGATGAGGAAATCGCTCATATCCAGGACTTTGTTGAACAGGAACTGGCAATGCGTAATATCTGAGGTTGACAATAAACCAACAAAAAATTATAATTTAATCTAGTACATTATATTATTTATCCGTTGAGCCCAGTGTCAGGCATTGCTGCTTGGCACTGTTTGTATTGTGAGGCGGCGGGAAATATGATTTTAAAGGAGTAATACCATGGGTGCTAAAGAAACTATTTTAACGGCCGAAGGTTTAAGAAAACTTGAGGACGAATTAGAAAATCTTCGTTCTGTAAAACGGCAGGAGGTTGCCGAGCGTATTAAAGTAGCAATTTCTTATGGCGATATAAGCGAGAATTCCGAATATGACGATGCTAAAAATGAACAGGCCTTTATCGAAGGCCGTATCATTGAACTGGAGCAGATGATCAGTACGGCAACGCTTATCGATGAAACTGCGAAAAAGAAAAAAGGTACTGTTATTCTTGGTTCTACCGTTATCGTCAAAGATATGGAATTTGGCGATGAAGAAACCTATACTGTTGTCGGCACTACCGAGGCAGATCCTTCCCAGAACCGGATCTCCAACGAATCCCCTGTGGGCGCTGCGATCCTGGGTCAGAAAGTAAATACTGTCGTACAGGTCCATACTCCTGTCGGCGAGCTTTCATACAAAATAGTAAAAATTAAATAGATTTGATTTTTAGGAGCGAGAAATATGTCGGAAGAAATTAAAAATCAGCAAGCTGCCGAACCGGAAGCTTTAACAGAAACAGAAATCAACGAACAAATGCAGGTGCGTATCAATAAAATGCACCAGATCGAAGAAAAGGGCTGGAAACCTTTCGGCCATAAATTTGAATGGACTCATCATGCTCAGGATGTAGCCGACCAGTTTGAAGAGTTAGCGGCCCGGGAAACGGTTGTACGCCTGTCCGGCCGTGTTATGGCTATTCGCGGTCATGGCAAGACCTGCTTTATCGATCTGATGGATAAAACAGGCCGTATTCAGCTTTATGTACGCAAAGACGCCCTGGGCGAAGAAAACTACGCCCTGATAAAACTGATGGATATCGGTGATATTGTCGGAGTGACCGGTACTGTTTTCCGTACGCATATGGGTGAATTATCCATTAAAGCTGTTGCTTTGGAGCTGCTTTCCAAATCTCTGCGCCCGCTGCCGGAAAAATGGCATGGCTTAAAAGACGTTGAAATGCGTTATCGTCAGCGTTATGTTGATCTGATCGTTAATCCTGAAGTACGCCGTACTTTTGTTCTGCGCAGCCAGATCATCAAAAGCGTTCGAGAGATCTTGGACGGCAAAGACTTCCTGGAAGTAGAAACGCCGATCATGCACTCTATCGCCGGCGGCGCTGCCGCACGTCCGTTCATTACCTATCATAACGCGCTGGATATGCAGCTTTATATGCGCATTGCCCCGGAACTGTATCTGAAACGCCTGATCGTCGGCGGTATGGAACGCGTCTACGAATTAGGCCGCGTTTTCCGCAACGAAGGCATCGACATCAAACATAACCCCGAATTTACTATGGTCGAGATCTATCAGGCTTATGCTGATTATAATGACCTGATGCATTTAACGGAGACCATTGTTGCGCAGACCGCACAAAAAGTGCTCGGCACGATGAAGATCACTTATGAAGGACAGGAGATCGACCTGACTCCGCCCTGGAACAGAATGACCATGATCGAAGCCGTAGCTAAATATACCGGACAGGATTTTTCCGGGATCAAAGACCTCGAAGAAGCGCGTAAAATGGCGGACGCTATCAATGTACCTTATGAAAAAACTTTTGGCATCGGCAAGATCATCAATGCCTGCTTTGAAGAGCATGTAGAAGAAAAGCTGATCCAGCCTACATTTATTATCGGACATCCGAAAGAGATCTCGCCGCTGGCAAAAAGCAGTGAGGCTGATCCGGAGATCACCGATCGTTTTGAAGGATTTATTTATGCCCGTGAGATCTGCAATGGCTTCTCTGAGCTCAACGATCCTATCGACCAGCGCGAACGTTTCCAGAAACAGGTGGAAGACCGCGCAGCCGGTGATGATGAAGCTCATATGATGGACGAAGACTTTGTGACTGCGTTGGAATACGGTCTGCCGCCTACGGGAGGACTGGGGATCGGTATCGATCGTCTGGTCATGTTCCTTACCGACAGCAGCAGTATCCGCGATGTTATCTTTTTCCCGCATATGCGTCATAAATTACAATAAAAAGTTATTGATCCGCACCGGATTTTTGGGTGCGGATCTTTTTTTGCAAAAAAAGATAAAAAAAGCTTGCGTATAAGAACGAAATCTGTTATTATATCAAAAGTCACCTGTTGTGACTAACGCAAAAAAGAATCAGAAGCCGTTAAAAAAAGATGAAAAAATAATAGTTGACAACATCGAAAAGATGTAATATACTATACAAGTCGTCAAAAAACGGCAAGCAGAACCTTGAAAACTGAACAATAACCAAAAACGAATGTGCGGGCGAGCGTTT
>UQZN01000002.1 GCA_900545535.1 uncultured Phascolarctobacterium sp. | reverse complement strand
CGGCGGCACGATTGAGTATTCCGTCTACGGCGGCGAGAGCTATGCTGGCGCTGCTACAAAGAACAAAGTTTATATCAGCGGCGGTACGATGAGTTCCGTCTACGGCGGCAGGAGCAGTAGAGGTGACGCTACAGGTAACAGCGTAAATATCAGCAGCGGTATGATTACGGGTTCCGTCTACGGCGGCTATAGTTATATTGGTGACGGTGACGTTGTAGAAAACCGCGTCTTTATTAGCGGCGGCACGATTGAGTATTCCGTCTACGGCGGCGAGAGCTATGCTGGCGCTGCTGCAAAGAACAAAGTTTATATCAGCGGCACACCGACTTTTGGCACAAATACGGTGCTGTACGGTGGCCATAGTGACAACGGTGGTGATGTCAGCGGCAACACTTTGAATTTTAACAGCAAGGAGCGGACTGTCAAACAGGTCAAAAATTTTGAATACTATAACTTCTGTCTGCCCGGCGGTACCAGGGCTGGCAATATTTTGCTGACGATGACGGCGGATAATGGCGCCGATATTTCGGGCAGCAAGGTACAGGTCAGTGCCGAAGGCACAGCGGCAGCTTTTAAAGCCGGCGACCAGATCACCCTGCTGTATACTGATACACCGGGTATTTACAGCGTTATCAAAGCTGATAATATGGATTACGGCAAAGAAATGCGTCAGGGCGTCAGCGTAGTTTACGACATCACGACAGGGCTGAATGAAGATGGGCATAAATTAGTTACCACTGTTAACGGCAGCAAAGTTTTAGAACAGACCAAATCACCGGTCGAAACCCAGGCTGCCACGGCGGCCTTCCTCAACAGCGGGGCTGATTTGCTGGTGGGCGGCGGCATCGCCAGCATGACGGCAGTAACGTCCGCAGAAGACGGTGCGATCTTCGGAGCTATGGGCGGCGGCAGTATGCGCTATAAGACCGGTTCTTATGCCGATGTGAAAGGCTATAACCTGGCTATGGGCTTCGGCAAAGCCGTAACCAACAACGCCGGCAAGCTGACCTTTGGGCCGTTTATAGAATACGGCAAAGGCGAATACACCAGCCATCTGGACGACGGTATCCGCGGCGACGGAAATACTAAATACTACGGTATCGGTGTTTTAGCACGTCAGGACAACAACAGCGGCGTGTACTACGAAGGCAGCTTGCGTTATGGCCGCAGGGACGCCGATTATGGCAGCGGCGATCTGATTGGCGCCTTCAGCAGCAAAGTTTATAGCAGCTACGACAGCAGCAGCGCTTACTACGGCGCACATCTGGGTATCGGCAAGGTGAATAAGCTGAACGATACGACAAAGGCCGATGTCTATGCCAAATTTATGTACACCCACCAAAACGGCGACAGCGTGGCTTTACGTGGCGAAGGCAACGGCGAAGTATACGACTTTGACGCTGTGGACAGCACCCGCGTCAGAGTAGGCGCCAGAGTGAGCAAAGCCTATAACAACTGCGGCACCGGTTATGCAGGGTTGGCTTATGAATACGAGTTTGACGGTGAAGCCAAAGCGACAGTACTGGGCTTCAGCACGCCGTCGCCCAGCATCAAAGGCAGCAGCGGCCTGCTGGAATTGGGCTATATTTTGCAGCCCAAAGGCGCCAACGACCCGGCAATCGACATCAATTTGCAGGGCTGGGGCGGCAAAAAGCAGGGCTTCACAGGCAATGTTAACTTTGCCTGGAAGTTCTAAGTGAGCGTTACGGTAGACTTTCTGAAAAGGAAGGCCACATAAACGACAAAAGAAAACAAAGTATTTTTCACTGTCCGTTAATTTTAATAAAACCAAAGCCCGGAGTTGATTAAACTCCGGGCTTTGGTTTTTATTTTTTATGATTTTTTTGCACAAGCCTTTCAATAGCCGCAAACAATTCTTCGGGAACGACCGGCTTGCTGACATGGGCGTCCATACCGCTGGCATAGGCGCGCTGGATATCTTCGGTAAAGGCGTCGGCCGAAAGCGAGATGATCGGGATCGTCTGCGCCTGCGGGTGCGAACTGGCGCGGATCGCCTGTGTAGCCTGATAGCCGTCCATGACCGGCATCTGGATATCCATCAGGATCAGGTCATAGGTACCGGGAGCGCTGCCGCTGAACAGCTCCAGCGCTTCCTGCCCGTTGCCTGCGCAGTCGCTGCTGATGCCGCGGCTTTGTAAAAGCTCCAGGCACAGCTCCTGATTGAGCAGGTTATCTTCAGCCAGCAGCAGATGCAGTCCGTGCAGGCTTTGGGCTGCGCCGGTGCCGCTGCCAGCTGCGGTAATGTTTTCGGCGTAGGGCAGGGTCAGCCGTACGGTAAAGGTACTGCCGCTGTCTTTGACGCTGTGGACACTGACGCTGCCGCCCATCGCTTCGACCAGATATTTGACGATGGAAAGCCCCAGCCCGCTGCCGCCGTATTTTCTGGCGGTACTGCCGTCCTCCTGTTCAAAGGGCTGGAAGACCTGGGCCAGCATTTGCTCCGACATGCCGCAGCCGGTGTCGCTGACGACCAGGACCAGAACTGTTTTGCCGGCAGTCTCGGCCTGCTGCTGAGTGATACTGAGCGTGATCTGGCCACCGGATTCGGTGAATTTGACGGCATTGGAAAGCAGATTGCTCAAAATCTGCTGCAGGCGCAGACTGTCGCCCAGCAGGACGTCGTGGCCGGCGGCATCGCAGTGCAGCCGGAAGCTGATATTTTTGTCCTGACATTGGGCGCTGTAGATGCTTTGCAGCTCCTGCAGGATTTTTGACAGCTGAAAAGGCGAGTTGTCGAGCTTGAGCTTCTGGTTTTCGATGGCGGACATATCGAGAACGTCGTTGACGATACCTAAAAGCAGTTCAGAAGAATAACTGATTTTTTGCAGATATTCATTGTGGCAGTTTTGTTTATCCGCCTGCAGGGCCAGCCTGGTAAAGCCCAGGATAGCGTTGAGCGGCGTTCGGATCTCGTGGCTCATGCGCGATAGGAAGCTGCTTTTGGCTTCGCTGGCAGCCAGTGCCTGTTTGGCGGCTGTTTCCAGCTCCAGGTTTTTGGCTTCCAGCAGTTCCAGATATTTCTGCCGCTGCAGGGTAAAATACAGCCAGGCGGTAAAAAGCACGATCAGGACGATGACCAAAGCGGCGATCAGATAGTTATATTTATAGATCAGATCGGTCAGCGTAGGCTGGTAAGGCGACTGGACAGTTTCGTACATCACGATATTATCCAGTGTTTTGGGATTCAGCGTATCGATACATTTATTGAAAATGGTCAGCAGCTGATTGCCGTCGGCATTGTTGACAGCTGCCAGAGAAAGATTGTCGGGAAAATTGAACAAGGACAGGATCTTCAGCTCGCTGAAACGGGGATTCTGCAGGTGGTAGCTGATGATATGGCTGTTTTGCAGGGCCAGGTCGGCCTCGCCGTCGGCTACTGCCAGCAGGCAGTCCCGGGTATTATTTTTGTTGATAATGGAGAAATGCGGGTAATTGCTTAAAATAAGGTTCTTATAGGCGACATAGTTAAAGGGCAGAGCTACCTTCTGCGGCTTGGTGATGTCGATAAAGTTGTTTTTGTTGACAACGGCCATGACGCGGCCCTGAAAAAAGGTTTTGGAAAGCCTGATCGAGATATTGTTGCGGTAGGGTTCATAATCGGTGACGCCGGCGATCAGGTCAAAGCCTTCGGTCTGCAGGCTCTGGTCCAGCCTGGCCCCGGGCGGTAGCAGCTTTAGGATGACCTTGACGCCTGCCAGGCGTTCCAGTTCCTTTGCTACTCCGGGCAGGATACCTGCCGGCTGCTGCGTGTCACTGTTCAGCGAGGATAACGGTTCGTCATTGGGCAGAAAGCCGATCGTGACCGGTCCGCGGTGAGCCAGGTAGTCGCGTTCTTTTTTGGTAAGCAGCGGCTGCGTCAGCAGGGAGCTTTGCTCATAGTAGGTGGTGTAAGTGGTATTTTCAAATTCCGGCGTGTTGGCGTGGATGTTCATTAAAGCGTCGTTGAGGCGCTGCAGAACCGCTTTGTTGCCTTTGGTGGTTATAAAATAGATCGGGTCGGCCTGAAAGCGGGCTACTAGACGCAGATCTTTATAGAGCGGCATGCTGCCGGTAACGACGGCGTCGATCTGCTTGTTTTGCAGTGCGGCGATCATGGACTGACTGGAATCAAAAAGTACGGGCTGGTAAGTAAACGAATTTTTTCGGGCTACCTCGCTCAAAACTTCAGTTTGAAAATTGCCTTTCAGAACGCCGATCTTCAGTCCGTTAAAGCTTTGATAGTCGTTATAGTAGATCCCGTTATCATCGTTGCGGACATACATGACCATGTATTCAACGCCGCTGGGCAGTGAGGCAAATTCATATTTTTCGCTGCGTTCGGGAGTGTACTGTGCCATGCCCAAAAGGTCGATCTCGCCTTTGGCTAAAAGCTCCAGGCATTCCTGCCAGGTAGCATACACATATTCATAGCGCCAGCCGGTATAGTGCGAGATCTCGTTGAGATAGGCCACGCCGTAACCGTCGATAGTGCCGTCGGCTGTTTTTTCGATAAAACCGGGGCTGTCAGTATAGCCGACCCGGATGGGATGGGGGCGCATACCTGTAGCGGAGACTGCGGTTGGGAGCAGCAGTAAACAGCAGCAGAGCACGGCGCAGAGTATAGGTAACTGAAAAAATGTGCGTAGATATTTCATCAAAAGGCCAGCTTTCCGGGTTGAAGTGTAGTGATTTCTGTTGTTTGCAAAAGTACGTTATCAACTGTCTTTATTATATATTATTAACTTTGAGAAAACAAATCTTATCAAAACAGGGGTAATTAAAAGTATTATAAATAAAATATAGGTAAATTAAAACATAAACCTTTGGTAAAAGGAGGTTTTTAAGAGCGCCAGAAAAGAAGGAGAGAGAAAAACAAGAAAAAGAGAGAGCAAGAAAAGAATCGTCACACCTGTAGTCAGCAGTGCTGCTGAAAAGCGGAACAGCGGCGGCTGTTTTGCAGGCAGTTCCGTTTTTTTACTGCGGCGGCGACTACAGGGCTGAAAGGTCGTGAGACAATGATCGATGTCGATCCGCAAACTGTTACGAACCGTGAGCTGGCGGCTTTGGCCCTGCAGGCTAAGGGCCGGGTCAACAGGCTGTATCTGCACTGGACGGCAGGCCATTACGAGGATGTTTATGACGATTATCACCTGAACATCGGCCCCGGCGGTGAGATGTATCTTACTTGCACAACATTGACGGAACTGAAGGAGCATACCTGGCGCCGCAACACGGGCAGTATTGGCATTGCGCTGTGCTGCGCTGCAGACGCGCAGGCCGGCAGCGGCTGGGATACTGATTTTGGCAGCGAGCCGCCGACGGTGATGCAGATAGAGGCTCTGGCGCAGGCGGTCGCGGTATTGACGGCCTGTCTGGGACTGGAGATCAACGTCCTGACAGTGACGACGCATTGCGAAGCGGCCTTGTTTGACGGCTACGGACCGCACAGCGGCGATCCGCAGCTGCGCTGGGATCTGTGGTATCTGCCCGACCTGCCGCTGGAGAGTGCTTTAAAACCGGGCGGGTATGTTATCCGCAGCAAAGCCTTATGGTATCGCAGCGAGATTTTGAGGCAAAGGAGGTGAAAGTAATGGCAATCACTAAAACTGTTACCAAACAGACCCTGACCTTGAACGTCGAGGACGGCGTCAACAGCCAGGGTGCGGCCAAAACCAAAGGCCATAATTATGCCGGCGTCCGTCCGGAAGCAGAGCCGGCTGCGATCATGCAGGCGGCAGCAGCGCTGGGAGGCCTGATCGGCCACGAGCTGCTGGGCGTGGTCGTGACTGAAAAAGCCGAACTGGCTCAGTAAAAGCGGCTGTTTTTTCAGGTAAATGAAGGAAGCAAAAAAGCAGGCAGTTGCTGCCCGCTGAAAGGAGATGGATTTGATGGAAAAAGTTTTACAATTGGTATTTAAAAAAGCTGACGGCAGTAAGAAGGTCTTCAGTGTTACCGATCCCCGTGACGACGTTACTGCCGCCGAAGCCAGAACTGCCATGCAGACAGTTATCGCTGCCGATATTTTTGCAGCGGACGGCATCGGCCTGACCGAAGCTGTTGAAGCCCGTGTGCGCACTACGGACGTCAGCGTTTTAGCATAAGATGGACGCGGAAACGCTGCTGCAGCAGGTCGCTAACTATGGGTTCCCCATGGTCTTGTCGTGGTATCTGCTGGTGCGCATGGAAAGCAGACTTGACAGGCTGACGGACAGTATCAACAGCCTGACCCGCAGTATCGCGGCCGGTAAGACAGCTTAAAAAAAGACGAAAGACGCAGCTTGGGCTGCGTCTTTTTTATATGCTTATTTAGGTTTAGGCCATCGCCGCAGGCAAGAGCCTAAAATGGGCGGCTCAAGAAAAAACCTCACTGGCAGCATCGGGCTGCAGTGAGGTTTTTTGTTTATATTTACCAGGCGTCGATCCCGCGTCCATCGGACAGCGGGTCGGGACCGTAGCTGTTGGGTCCGATCGTGCCGCGGAAAAACATCAGGTAGATCGCGAAGAAAAAGCTGATCAGCGGAATAAAGGCCAGCAGTACCATCAGCGGGCCGTGATCAAGATCGTGCAGCCGTCTGACATATAACGACAGGCAGCTGAGCGCGGCGATAAAGGTCAGGGCAAAAGCCAGAATCTCGAACATGGTGCCGCCGGGCGTGAAAAAAGCGGCGATGATAAGGCCCAGACACCAGATGATGGCATTCCGCAGCAAAAAGCGCAGAATATAGGGCCTGCGGTTCAGGCGGCCGTCAAAAGTGAAAAACATTTCCTGAAAATCCATAAGGAACCCTCCTTTATATAACATCAAATAATTACCTGTTACTATAGTAATCATAACACAGACAGCATAACAGGGCAGATTATTTTAATTACTTTTCTGCCGCCAAAAGTTATGGAATTTATCGGCCAGCTGTTTCTGGTTCAGCTGGGCCGGCCACAGCTCCTGATTGGGGGCGCTGCGCATGGCGGCGGCCAGATGGTCGTAGACCTCGGGACTGAGGCTTTCCAGCTCGCGGATATGTTCTTTGATGTCCTGACGCTTGGTATGGCCGTCGTAAGGACAGGGATTGCGCAGTGGCTGCAGCTCAAGCTGGCTGACGTTTGCAATGATCTCGCTTTCGCGGTAATACAGCAGCGGCCGCAGTACGGTCAGGCCGGTCTTTGACAGCGGTGTGACCGGTAAAAAGGTACGCAGCTGCCCGGAGGTGAGCACGTTCATCAAAAAGGTCTCCACAGCGTCGTCATGGTGATGGGCCAGAGCCACTTTGTTAAAGCCAAGCTCCAAAGCGGTGCGGTTGGTGGCGGCACGGCGGAAATAAGCACAGGTAAAGCAGGGCGTGCTGCCTTTGTTCTGCCAGGCTGAATTGACGTCGACCTTCTCGCTGTAATGCTTGAGACCGTAGCGGGCGCAGAAGGCTTCCAGCTCTGCTTTGGGAAAGGACGGCGAGAACATGGCGTCGACGGTATAACAGGCCAGCTCGAAGGGCACGGGGGCATATTTTTGGATTTCAGCAAGCGCTGCCGTCAGAAACATACTGTCCTTGCCGCCGGAAAGGCCGATGAGGATCTTGTCGCCGGCCTGCAGCATATCAAATTCGATCACGGCCCGCCATAATTTACTTAAAAGATCAGCTGGTACAAAGGGTGTACGGCTCATGGTCATTCTCCTTCAATGCTAGTATAAGATGATACCATTATATCATAAGCGCCTGTGTTTTCAGCAGCTGCAGCGACGGCGGTATAATAAAAAAACACCTGCTCTTGAAAGAGCAGGTGTCTGCAGGTTTAATTAAGCTACTTTTACGTTAGCAGCGCGCATTCTGCGGCTGTTTTTCGGATCAGCTTCGGTATCAAAAGTCACAGGCTGACCTTCTTCCAAAGTTTTGAAGCCGTCGCTTACGATAGCGGAAAAATGTACAAATACATCTTCGCTGCCGTCAGCAGGAGTAATAAAACCAAAGCCTTTATCAGAGTTAAACCATTTTACAGTACCGTTCATCATAACGAGTACCTCCTAAAAAATTATTATATCCAAAAGTATAAAAAAAGTCGCATATTTTTGTAACTCATTCAATAGCAAATGACTTACAAAAATATGCGAGTACAATTTGTATATTCGGACTACTCATATATAGTAACATGGGGATAACGGAAAGTCAAGCTTTTATTAAAAATATTTTTGCAGTGGTTTTGGGGGCTGTTTTGAGAAGCGCCAGAGCGGATTTACCGTTGGAAAATGAAAAAGTTTTGTTTTGATACAAAGAAATTTTTATATAAATAGTTGAAAATATGGGCAGATTTTTTAAAAAAGATAGTCCTGAATGTTAAAAAGCCTGTATTTAAAGCAGGTTTTACGGTACAATATAATTATAATAAATAATTATGGCAACAAATAAAACAGTATCAAAAGAGGTAGAGCGATGCCGAAGAAAAACGAAGCTTTTCCTAAAAAAATATATCTGAAGCCGTCGCTGGCAGAACGGCTGAAACAGCTTTTGGCTGTGCCGCTGACGGTGGCTGTCGCGCCTTTTGGCTACGGCAAAACGACTGCTGTAAAAAAAACACTGCTGTCACTGTCTGTGGATATGTTCTGGGACAATTGCCAGGCTGAGGCTGAAACGGTGTTCTGGCGCTGCTTCGTCCGCTCGCTGCAGGCGGCCGGTGTCGATACCTCGCCCCTGACCTGGCAGCAGCTGCCACGGAACGCGGCGACCCGCCAGCGGATCATTGAAGTGCTGCAGTCGGCCCGCCTGCAAAAAAAAGTGGTTTTTGTCTGGAACAACTATCAGCTGCTGCAAAGCGCTGCCTGTGACCAGCTGCTGCTGGCTTTGGCTGAGGCTGAACTGCCGAACTGGCATTTTGTGATCCTGACGCGGCAGCAGCCGGCTTTCAGTCTGGAAGACCTGGTGCTGAAAGGTGAATGTCTGTATTTACAGCGTGAGGATTTTGCTTTTGGCTTGAATGATATTATTGTATATTACCGTAAAAACGGGATCGTGCTGGAACGCGGGGAAGCAGAGCATTTGCTGGCGGCAACGGAAGGCTGGATCAGCGCCCTGTACCTGTATCTGCGCCAATATCAGAGCGGCTTGCGGCAGGAGCCGGGCGAAGCGCTGCTGCGGCTGGTGCGTGACGTGGCTTATGCTCCCTGCAGTGAGGCGGAAAAAACACTTTTGACAGAACTGGCCGTTTTAAACGAAGATTTCAGCGGCCGCCAGGCGGCTTATATAACTGAAAATGACGCAGCTCAGGCCCTGCTGGAACATCTGGCGGCGCGGCATGGCTTCATCAGTTATGAACTGACGGGCGGCCATTATCATATCCACAGCGCTTTGCAGGATTATCTGCGGCGTTTGAGTGAAGAATTAGATCCGGAAAAACGCAGCCGGCTGTACAGCCGCAGCGGCCAATGGTATGAGCTGCAGAATGACTTCCTGAAGGCGTTCTGCTATTACCATACGGCGGGCGATTACGACAGGATGCTGACGGTATTCGAAAATGACCGTGGCTGCAGTTTTGAAAATACCTATAAAAACAAGATCATGGCTTATTTTGCGGAAGCCCCTGAAACTATCAGGCAAAAGCATATCAAGGCAGGCCTGATCTACGGCCTGTGGCTGTTTTTGAGCGGTGAAAAGCTGCTGCTGGAGATGGAGATCAAAGAGCTGCAAAGACATATCGCCCTGCTTGCGGACCAAGAGGAGCGTGAGCAGTGCCTGGGGGAACTGGAGTTTTTGCTGGGGCAGACCAGGTATAATGATGTAGAGGCTATGGCGCGGCATTTTAAAAAGGCGGCCAGGCTCATCAGGCAGCCGGTCCGTTTCTTCTCACCGCAGACGATTTGGGGCGGCGGCGCCAATTCTATTTTATTCATGTTTTATCGTCAGGCGGGCACGCTGCAAAAAACGCTGGCTATTTTTCCAAAGGCGATGGCAGATTATTACCGATTGGTGCAAAATCATGGCGCCGGCGCTGAATATGTGCTGGCAGCCGAGGCGCATTTCCAGAGAGGCCAGTGGGAAAAGGCAGTCATTTTAGCGGCGGAGGCGTTGAATGTTTCGCGCCGTAATGAGCAGATCAGCGTGGAATTGTGCGCAGAGTTCATCGCGATGCGCAGCAATATAGCGTTGGGCAATAAAAAAAGTATCCGTGAGACCAGTAAGCGGCTGGACAATCTGACGGCCGCAGTGCAGGAGCATTTATACCGGAAAACGATCGAAGCCTGCCGGACCTGGATCGACCTGCAGCTGGTGGATAAGGGCAAGGCAATAGTGCCGTGGCTGCAGCAGGGTGATTTTCAAAAATCTGGGCTGCTGTATTCAGCCTGGGGCTGTTTATATATCGTTTATGGACGTTATTTGCTGGTGCAGAAGGAATATTTACTGCTGCTGGGGCAGCTGCGCGAGTTTGAAACAGCGGCGCAGAGCTTCCAGAGCTTTTTGCTGAGCCTTTATACGGCGGTTTACAGCGCGGCGGCACAGGCTGGGCTGGGCAACGAGGCCGAGGCTGACGGCGAATTACGGCGGGCGCTGGCACTGGCGGCGGCAGACGGGATCGTGATGCCCTTTGTGGAAAATTTTGACGTCCTGGAACCGCTGCTGCAAAAAGCCGTCCGGGAAACGGCGGCAGATGCGGAATTGTTGGGCCGGATCATGGAATTGGGCGGGCTGTATCAGGAAAACCTGAAAAATATCAAATATAATGCTTCCTATACTGTGGGCGGCAAAACTTTGACTGTCCGTGAAGCTGAGATCGCGAATTTTGTTGTGCAGGGCAAAACCAATGCGGAGATCGCAGCGGAAATGTTTATTGCCGAGATCACGGTCAAGAAAGCCCTGCAGGGGATCTACCGCAAGCTGGGCGTGGATACGCGTCTGGAACTGGTCATGGCATTGAACGCCGATCTGTAATCTTTGGCGCGCAGTCGCGTTTGGCAGGAAGCGGTTAAAAGTAAGAGCGATAACAAAAATACTCCGTCATGACGGAGTATTTTTTATGCTGTCAGCCCTTATTTTGTGATACAATGCTGATATAAAGCTAAGGATCGGAGTAAGAGTTATGCAACGAGCTTATTATGAAAGTTCTTTACAAGATTTTTTGCAGCGTGATGAAAATTTAATATTAGGTATTTTAACTCGCAATAATGAATATGCATTAGAAGATTTACAACGTAATGCTTGGTTAGCAGAAATTAGGATTCTCAAAAAACAGTTAGAAGTTTTTGAAACAGGCCATATAATTTTTGAATATACCATACCACGAATTGGCGAACGAATTGACGTAGTATATTTAAAATCTGGATTGGTATTTTCATTAGAATTTAAGGTGGGTGAAAAAAATTATTCCCGATCTGCGATTGACCAAGTGACAGATTATGTTTTAGATTTAAAGAATTTTCATAAAGCAAGTCATAATAGAATTCTTGTACCAATTTTAGTTGCTACTGAAGCACTGGAAAGAAGTAATGATTTGCAAGAGTTAAGGCCGGGTATTCTTAATGTGCTATATTGCAACAAAAGCAATCTAGCAACAGTAATTAATGCTGTTTTACAGCAGTATGACGAAAAAGAATTAGATGCGGGTGAGTGGATAGAGTCTGTATATATGCCAACGCCAACTATTATAGAAGCGGCACAGGCACTATATCGTAATCATAGTGTTAAAGATATTGCGCGTAATGATGCAAAGGCTGTCAATTTACAACAGACAGCTGAAGCTATTAATAAAATTATCGAAGAGAGTAAACAAAAGCACTCTAAAGCTATTTGTTTTATAACTGGAGTTCCAGGAGCTGGAAAAACTTTAGCAGGGCTAAATATTGCTAATGAACGCCATAATTTTGCAGAGGAAGAACATGCAGTATTTCTTTCTGGAAATAAACCATTAGTAGATGTTTTGCGTGAAGCCTTAATCCGTGATGAAAGTTCTAGAAAGAATATTTCTAAGCAAGAGGCTACCAAAAAGGTATTACCTTTTATTCAAATGATTCATCATTTCCGTGATGCTGAGCTAATAACGCAAGAGCCTCCTAACGAAAAAGTTGTTATTTTTGACGAAGCGCAGCGAGCTTGGACACAAGAAAAATTGTCGGAATTTATGAAACGTAAAAAGGGTGTAGCTGATTTTACCATGTCTGAGCCAGAATTTTTAATTGACGTTATGGATAGGCATAAAGATTGGGCTGTTATTATTTGCCTTGTTGGTGGAGGGCAAGAAATTAATACTGGTGAAGCTGGTTTGTCTGAGTGGTTTGATGCGTTAGCCACAAAGTTTCCCCAATGGGAAATTTATGTGTCTGATAAAATTACTGACAGCGAATATGTGCAAAATAAACCATTAATAGAGAGACTGTCAACATTAAATCATCATATTGTTACTACTTTACATTTAGCAGTTTCATTACGTTCTTTTCGTTCTGAGAAAGTAGCAGGTTTTGTTAAAGCATTGTTGGACGCTGACAGTAGATGTGCTCAAAGGCTTTATACTGAAACAAGTAAAAATTATCCTATTTTTTTAACGAGAAATTTGCAAAAAGCTAAAGAATGGGTACGGAGTAGGGCAAAAGGTACAGAGCGGTATGGTTTAATAGCTAGTTCTGGGGCCAAAAGGTTACGTAGCTGTGGAATTTGGGTACAAAGCAAAATAGATGCTAAGCATTGGTTTTTAGATGACAAGTATGATGTGCGGTCGTCATATGCCTTAGAAGAGGTAGCAACAGAATTTGATATTCAAGGGCTAGAAGTAGATTGGAGTATTGTTGCTTGGGATGCTGATTTGAGATTTGTAGAGGATCATTTTGAATATTTTAAGTTTATTGGTGCTGGGTGGCAAAGAGTTAATAAAGTAGAGAATCAGCAATATTTAAAAAATACTTATCGTGTTTTACTGACACGTGCTCGTCAAGGGGTAATAATTTTTGTTCCAGAGGGTGATGAGCATGATGAAACTAGGCATAATGCTTTTTATGATGAAACATACAATTATTTAAAAAAGTTAGGACTGAATGAGTTATGATTTTGGTATCAGCGGCGATCATTCGCAATGCAGCAGGAGAAATATTGATCTGCCGGCGCGGGGCTGGCGGCAGCTGCGCCTTTTTATGGGAATTTCCCGGCGGCAAGCAGGAGGCGGGCGAAACGGCAGCAGAGTGTTTAGTGCGTGAATGCCGTGAAGAACTGGGCGTCGAAATAGAGGTCGCAGGGCTGGCTGAACAGGCCGGCTATACATATCCCGAAAATGAAGTGACAGTTACGTTTTTTGAAGCCAGGATCAACAGCGGCGTACCGCAGAAAAGGGTGCATCAGGAAATTTTATGGGTGCAGCCGTCAGCGCTGCCGCAGTACGATTTCTGCCCTGCCGATACGGAAATTATCAGCAGGCTGGCAGGCGGGTAATGATTAAAAGGTATTACGAGTGGTATTTTTATTTTTGTTAAATGAGTATTTGATACGGGCAGGAAAATATATTTTGATGTAGAATAAAAAAATAACATTATATTTATAAAATAAAGGAAAATTTTAAGGGGATATTATTATGGATTATGTTATTTTAAAACAAATTATTTCTGATTATAAAAGTAACTTTTCTAAAATTAGGAAAGACGAAGATTATAAATGGGAAGCGGTACAACATTTTCAGGAAAATTGGCATATAGATGCAGAAAATTTTGCAGATATGCTTAAAATATCTCTGAATAAAACATATAATCTTTTAGCCGTAGGTTCTTTTCCTAGGGACACTATTTGTGAAATGGCGAAATTAGAACCGGAGAAAGTAAAAAGAATATTTATAAATCTTTATGATGAAAAAGTAGATGTTTTAGAACGTATAAAAAGTTTTTTAGATAGTATAGAGAGTCTTTATAATGCAATTATAAATTCAGGAAAAGAAGTTTCAAAAACTTTTAGAAGAGGATGTCAACAAGATGCTAAAGCAGTTACAATATATTTGTTTTTGAAGTATCCGGAAAATTATTATATTTACAAATGGGTGAAATACAGGGATTTTGCTGATTGCATAAAAACTGAAATAGCTTCTAGCAGGCCATTAGAAAAAGTAAAAAAGTATTTTGAATTATGTGATGTAGTACTAGATTGTATTCAGAACGATAAAGAATTATTGGAGTTGAATTCAGTACGACAGCGTAAATGGCCTAAGGCCGATGATAAATTACATTTGCTGGTTGATGATATTATTTATTTTGGGAGTAGGTTGAACAGTATGGCAGTAAATGATTTTATTCCAAAAATAAAAGAATATATTCCGGGAATCAGTGTAGAAAAATGGTTAGAATTGTTACATGATAAAAAAGTTTTCAATGATACTAGTTTGTATATTATGAAAATGTTTTTAGAACAAGATGATCAATCTACTTGTGTGAACTTAAGTCGTGTTTATGGCAAGGGGGTTTTGACATATAATCATTTCAATGCTGAATGTATTGCGCTTGCTGCTAGGGTGAGAAAGGCGACCCATTGTATTGCTTATAAAAATGCAAAAGAAGAGGAAAAATTTTGGCCAATTTTGTTTCAGGGTAAAAATGTTATTGAAGATGATGACCGTAAACGATTTTTATGGAAACTGCGGCCTGAATTAAAGGAGGCTTTAATGAAAATGGATTTAAGTAAATATAATACAGATTGTTATGTAGGGACATTCGAAAAAATTCCTGAAAACATTATTTTATACGGACCTCCTGGAACTGGAAAAACATATAATGCAGTAAATTATGCTGTGGCAATCATTGAAGGTAAATCTTTTGATGAGATTAAAAATGAAAACCGTAGTGAAGTGAAAAAAAGATTTGATGCATATAAAGATTCATCAAATAACAGAATCGAATGTGTTACCTTTCATCAGTCATATAGCTATGAGGAATTTATAGAAGGGATACGCCCGATTTTAGAGACTGCTGATGAGGCTGATATGAGTGATTCTGGATCAAAGCTTAAATATAAGCTGGAAGATGGAGTTTTTAAACAATTTTGTAATAAAGCAAGAAATTCGGAAGTTTTAAAAGAAATTGGTTATGGGTTAAGGGATAATGCTGTTATATGGAAAGTTTCTTTGATGGGTACAGGAGAAAATCTTGTACGCAAAGATTGTTTTGACGACGCTCATGAGCGGATAAGAATTGGTTGGAGTGAATATGGAAAAGATATTGATTTTGAGAAATGTTCTTTTGCTGTTGGAGGCAAAGCAATTTTAAAACAATTCATTGAAACTATGCAAATTGGTGATATTGTTTTTTCCTGCTATAGCGAAGATACTATTGATGGTATTGGTGTAGTTACAGGTGAATATGAATGGCTTGAAAGTATCAACAATGATTATCAGCGGTCTCGTAAAGTAAAATGGTTGGTTAAGGGAATACGAGAAAACATACGACAGCTTAATGGCGGCATTGCAATGACACTAAGTACTATTTATAAATTAAATAGAATTACTGTTGCTGATGCTTTAGAGATAGTAAAAAAATACAGCAGTAATTATAATTCTTTTGTAAATGACAATGAACCATTTGTTTTTATTATTGATGAAATTAATAGAGGAAATATATCCAAGATTTTTGGAGAGCTTATAACTTTAATTGAACCTTCGAAAAGAATTGGTGCCGAAGAAGAATTAAGAATGAAGCTCCCTTACTCTAAAAAAGAGTTTGGTATCCCCAAAAATGTTTATATAGTTGGTACTATGAATACGGCAGATCGTTCAATAGCATTTATTGATACAGCATTACGTAGACGGTTTACATTTATAGAAATGCAGCCTAAAGTATCAAGTTTAGAAAACATTCGTATTGTTGATGATGAAGGTAACAATACTTCTATAAATTTGGCTGAGATGTTGGGAACAATGAATGAGAAGATAGAATTATTATACGATCGTGAACATACTATTGGGCATGCGTATTTTACATGCTTAGCACCAAAGGCTACTGTTACTGATTTAAGGTATGTTTTTGAGTTTAAAATTATACCACTTTTACAAGAATATTTTTATGATGATTACGAAAAAATAAGTTTTGTTTTATCTGATAAACGAAACGATGAGGCTGATAGGTTAGTTTCGGTTAAGTATTGTAATGATAATGATTTGTTGAGTTTATACAATTTTGATTTGGGAGACGATGGAATAAAAAGGTTGAATTTTAAAGCGTTGGAAAAAATAACATTTTACACAAATATGTGCTGATAACGGTAAGAGGTTGGTTAAGTGAAAACTAACAGTGTTGTTATGATAAAAGAATATCAAAGTTTTTGTTGTGTTAAGGGAATGCAGGGATATGGCTATTTGGATAGTAGAAATTTTGCTAAACTGGAAAGTTTTATTTTGAAAAATAGCAGAAGTGATGATAACAATGTTTTAGAATTAATGAAAATTACATATAGAAGTCAAGTAGGTAAAGTTATTACAGCGTGTAATTTTGTTGGCACAATCAATTTTGGCTCGCAAACTAGTTTAGAAATATTGCCTAAAATTTATTCGCCAAATAGCGATACGTTAAGTGACGAGAAGGTTAAAGAAATATTTTTTAAAATGCTTCTGTCTGTAAAGAATATGCCTTTTAAAAAAATCTCCGAATCAAATATAAACGTTCAGAAAAAGAATATATGGGAAATTTTTATTAAAATATTTATTGACATGTTAACTGTTTTAGTGAAGCAGGGGCTAAAATCAGGTTATCTTACTTGTTGTGACAATGAAGCCTATTTCAAAGGAAAATTGCAGATCAGAGAACATTTGCGAGAGAATTTTACAGATGAAAAACATTTTATTGAATATGATGTTTTTGCTTTAGACAGACCTGAGAATAAAATAATTAAAAGTACGTTACTGTTTTTACAGAAGCACCACTGTTGTTCGCAGAATCTAAAAAGTATTATACAATTGTTGAAGTTTTTTTCTGATGTATCTCCATCTAAAAATTATGAGGATGATTTTCTAAAATGTCGGTTTGAACGTGGGATGACTGGTTATGCAGATGTTTTGAACATTTGTAGAGCTTTTTTAGACGGAAATAGTTTTAATGTGTTTGCAGGTGATAATAATTTGTGTGCTTTATTATTTCCTATGGAGTTATTGTTTGAAAGTTACATAGCAAAACTTTTAAAAAAGAGTTTTGAGAGAACTGACTATGAAGTAAGTATTCAGGAACAGAAAATTTATTTGTTTGATATACCGCAGAAATTTAGATTAAGACCTGATATAGTAATAAAACATGATAATAAAACAATAGTTTTGGACACTAAATGGAAATTATTGATGTTGGGAAATGGTGGAAAAATTGGTATATTACAACAAGATATGTATCAGATGTACGCTTATGCTAAAAGATATACAGCTAAACAAATAATATTGCTATATCCATATAATGATAAATGTGATAAACAGTCTTTGGAATATTATGCTGATGACAAAAGTGTTTGTATAAAAGTGATGTTTGTTGACTTAACAAAAGAAGACGATATAGTTGATGAAGTAGTTTCTCATATAAAAAATATTTTAATGTAAATTAGTAAATGTCCTAGTGTGGTTAACTACATGCTGGGATATTTTATTTTGTTTTGGGCAGGAAAAAATGAATCTGAAGCGAATAATATTAAAGTTACGATAAAATAAAAAACTGCGGCACAGGCAGTGCCGAACAGATGGAGGAACCAATGACAGAGACCTTAGCGGGCCTGAATCCAGAGCAGGCCGAAGCAGTACAGACAACTAACGGACCGATGCTGATCATGGCAGGCGCGGGCAGCGGCAAGACCAAGGTCTTGACCTGCCGGATCGCACATCTGCTGCAGCAGGGCGTGCGTCCTTACCGTATTTTAGCAATCACATTTACCAATAAAGCAGCCGCGGAAATGCGCGAGCGCGTCGATAAAATGGCAGGAGCGGCAGCTAAAGATGTCTGGCTGTTTACCTTTCATGCTTTTTGCGCCCGTTTTTTGCGGATGGAGATAACTAAATTAGGCGGGTATGGCAGTAATTTTGCTATCTATGACAGCAGCGACAGCCAGAACCTGATCAAACAGATCTTAAAAGAACTGAATCTGGATGAAAAGCGCTTTCAGCCGTCCGGCATCGCGGCGCGTATCTCCAATGCCAAAAACCAGCTGCAAAGCGTCAGTGATTTCAGTAAAGCGGCTTCGGATTTTTATAATCAGAAGGTGGCGGAGATCTATGAACGGTATCAGAATAAGCTGCTGGTCAATAATGCGGTGGATTTTGACGATCTGCTGGTGCTGTCGATCCGCCTGCTGCAGGAAAACGATGAGGTGCGTGAGAAGTATCAGGCGCGGTTCGATTATCTGCTGGTGGACGAATATCAGGACACCAACCATGCCCAGTATCTGCTGACGAAGCTTTTGGCGGCGCGGCACCGCAATATCTGCGTGGTGGGCGATGCCGACCAGAGTATCTACGGCTGGCGCGGTGCGGATATCCAGAATATCCTTGATTTTGAAAAGGATTATCCCGAAGCTAAGGTCATCAAGCTGGAGCAGAATTACCGCAGTACGCAGGTCATTTTGGATGCTGCCAATGCGGTCATTGAAAATAATACCGGCCGCAAGCCGAAAAATCTATGGACGGATAATGCGAATGGCGTGGCGATCACTTATTTTCAGGCTATCGACGAGCGCGATGAGGCCCGTTTTGTGATCGAAAAGCTGCAGGAGCTGCAGGCGCAGCAGAACATGAAGCTGGGCGAGATGGCGGTCTTGTACCGTACAAATACCCAGTCGCGTATTTTTGAGGAAATGCTCATTAAGAGCGGTATCACTTATAATATGGTAGGCGGGTTAAAATTCTACGAACGTAAGGAGATCAAGGATATCATCGCGTATCTGCGCGTGATCTTTAATCCTGCGGATTCGCTGAGCCTGCTGCGGATCATCAACGTGCCGCGCCGCGGTATCGGCGACGCTACTTTGGCCAGGCTGCAGGCGCACGCTGCTGAAAACGGGCTGTCACTTTTTGACGTGGTTTCCAATGCGTCTCAGGTCGAAGGGCTGAGCGTCCGTTTTATCAGTAAGCTGGACGAGCTGGCGGCGATCATTTTCGATTTGATGAACCAGGCTGATAACGTGCCTGTGGAAGAGTTGATCGAGCAGGTGCTGAACAAGACTGGTTATATGGAGGAGCTGCGCAATGAGCATACGGCGCAGGCGCAGAGCCGTATCGACAACCTGATGGAATTGATCTCTGTCGGGCAGGAGTTTGCCAAGACAGAAGAGGAGAACAATCTGGAGAATTTCCTGGGCCACGTGGCTCTGGTGTCGGATATCGACGATGCCGAGCTGGGTGAAGAAGCGATCACTTTGATGACGCTGCATTCTTCCAAAGGCCTGGAATTCCCCGTCGTTTTTCTGGCCGGCATGGAGGAAGGTATCTTCCCGCATGCGCGGACGCTGATGGACGAGGAAGAAGTGGAGGAAGAGCGCCGTTTATGCTATGTGGGCATTACCCGTGCGGAAAAGCAGCTTTTTTTGAGCAATGCCAAGATGCGGACGATTTACGGGCATACGGTATCGTATCCGCCGTCACGGTTTTTACAGGAAGTACCGCGCAATCTGGTGACAGTTTTTAAACGTCCGGCTTTAGAGCGCAGGACGATCAATATGGTGGAAACGAAGCCGCAGAAGCGGAGCCGTGATACAAACTGGTTCTTGGGTGGACAGGAGAGTTTTATTCCCAGGCAGAATGTTAATATGGCGGGCGGCGCTGCCGGCGGCGACTTTAAGGCCGGCGACAAGGTGAGCCATGCAAAATGGGGCGTGGGCACTGTCGTCAGCGTGGCTTCGTCGCAGGACGGTCAGGAAGTGAAGATCGCTTTTGCCGGCGCCGGTATCCGCAGTTTGCTGACCAAGTATGCGGTGTTGAAGAAGGTGTGATTTACGTTTCTTGTGTCACAAGAAACGTAAGTAGAATTTTTTATAAATATTTTAATTTTGTTTTTTGTTGCTTTAGTTTTCTCTTTTTAGATGTTCATTTCTTTTGGCGGCAAAATTTTAATAGCCCTTTCTTCGAGAAGAAAGGGCAGCAAAGAAGCTTGCGCACTGTGATGAGTCCTGTTTAGCTTTGTTCGCTGTCCGGCTTCCGGGCAACTCGCAGCTGTGCTGCTCAAACAGTCCCTTCAGCGCTTACAGCTCACGTCGCACACAGCGGACTAGATCACAATGTGCGCTCAAAACCCTGCATCGTACAAATTACTGCTGAATTTCATAAGCAATGTATCTACAGCCTGCTGTTATCCGTATTTATTGGCTAAAGCAGTAGAACGTAGGGTGTTAGGGCACATTGAGCAGATTTTGTTATGTGCGATGCGAATAAGGCGAAAGCGGAGTGACTTGTTTGAGGCATTGTTGCTCAGATGATTTATCTTCGGCAACAATGCCGAGTTTCGCGGAGCCGCCGTTGAGCGAAGCAAAATAAAAATCTGCGACGTGCCGGTTTTTCTTTGGTTCGTTTCTTTTACTGCTAAAAGAAATGAACATTATAAAGAGAAAAGTCTTTGCGCTGCTTGCTTCTGGAAGAAAGCGGCATAGAAAAAGAGAAAAAATAAATTCAACAAGCTAATTGTTGAACAAAAAAACAAACCCCAAAAAGCAAAAGATAAATATACTGCACGCCGCAAGGCGGCACAACGAGGGAGGCAGCTATGGAAATGGAACGCGCACAGGCGAAGAACGAGGCCGAGCATTTGCGGGCGGAGATCCGCCACCACGAATTTTTATATTATGTGCTGGACGCACCCGAGATCACCGACGCCGAGTATGACCGGCTGCTGGTGCGTCTGCGTGAGCTGGAAGCCGCTTGGCCTGACGATGTGCCGGCCGATTCGCCGACGCGGCGTGTGGGCGGCAAGGTGAACCCGGAATTTACCGAGGTCAAACACCTGACGCCGCTTTTGAGCCTGGGCAATGCTTTTTCAGACGAAGAACTGCTGGCCTTTGACCAGCGTGTGCGCAGCGGTCTGCCGGAAGACAGCGAAGTAGAATATGTCATGGAGCCGAAGATCGACGGGCTGGCCTGTAGCCTGATCTATGAAAACGGCCGTCTGGTGCGGGCCGCTACCCGTGGCGACGGTGTGGTCGGCGAGAACGTGACGGCTAATGTGCGTACGATCAGGTCAATCCCTTTAGTGCTGAATCTGAAAAATGGCGAAGCGCCGCCGGAGCTTTTGGACGTGCGGGGCGAAGTCTATATGCCGCGCCATGCTTTTATGCAGCTCAATGAACAGCGGTTGGAGGCAGGGGAGAGCGAATTTGCCAATCCCCGTAATGCGGCTGCCGGCAGTCTGCGCCAGTTGGATCCCAACGTCACGGCTCAGCGGTCCTTGAGCTTTTTTGCTTACGCCGTAGGCGAAGGCGCGCGGGACAAGCATGCCGATTCGTTGGCGATGCTGGCGGAATATGGTTTCAAGGTCAGCGAAAATTACCGCGTAGTCAAAAGTATCGACGCGGCGCTACAATATATTAAAGAATTCGATGCCGGCCGGCAAAGCCTGGCTTATGATACGGACGGCGCGGTGCTGAAGGTCAATGCTGTGTACCAGCAGAATATTCTGGGCGCTACGGGCAAAGATCCCCGCTGGGCCATTGCCTTCAAGTTCCCGCCGGAGCAGGCGGAAACCAAACTGGAGGATATCGTGATCCAGGTGGGGCGTACCGGTGTGCTGACGCCGACGGCAGTGCTGACGCCGGTCAGGCTGTCGGGCAGTACGGTGAGCCGGGCCACGCTGCATAACGAGGATTTTATCAAAGCGAAGGACATCCGCATCGGCGATACGGTGGTCATCAATAAAGCCGGCGAGATCATTCCCGAGGTGCTGCACGTGGTGCTGGGCAAACGGCCGGAAGGCACAGAGCCTTACACTATGCCGGCAGTATGCCCGGAATGTGGCTGGAATGTAGAACGCAAGGACGGTGAAGCTGCCCTGCGTTGCACTAATCCCCATTGTCCGGCGCTGGGACGCGAAGGACTGATCCATTTTGCTTCTAAAGGCGCTATGGACATCGACGGCTGCGGCCCGGCGGTGATCAACCAGCTGCTGGACGCCGGGCTGATCCGTGACGTGAGCGATCTTTACTTACTGAATAAAGAACAGCTGGTGGAGCTGGAGCGCATGGGCGAAAAATCAGCTGAAAATCTGGTGCAGGCCATTGCTGCCAGCAAAGAGCAGAGCTTTGACCGTTTGTTGTTCGGTCTGGGTATCCGCCATGTGGGTGCGAAGGTGGCGCGGCTTTTGGCAGTGCATTTCGGAACGGTTGAAAACCTGCTGGCGGCTGATGCAGAGCAGATCGCCGCTATCGACGATATTGGCCCGAAGATCGCCGAGAGCGTCGTTACTTATTTTGCGTCGCCGGCGAATCGCGACTTGCTCGCTCGTTTGAAAGAGCTGGGGCTGAACATGGAGATGCAGGTCCAGGCTGTCAGCGAGGAACATCCCTTTTATGGCAAGACCATGGTCTTTACCGGGACGATGCCGACGCTGGGGCGCGCTGAAGCGCAGACAATGGCGCAGGACGTGGGCGCTAAGGTCAGCGGCAGTGTCAGCAAAAAGACGGACTATGTCGTGGCCGGGGCCGAAGCCGGCAGTAAGCTGACGAAGGCTGAACAGCTGGGCGTTACCGTCATCGATGAAGCAGAATTCCTGCGCTTGCTGCAGGGCGGTGCTGCTGCTATGGCTAATGCAGGGGAAGTAAAAGCTGACGCCGGTCCAGGCGCTGACAGTGAAGATGCATCAGCGGCGGCAAACGCTGACGTACCCAAAGAACAGGATCTGTTTTAAAAATACTAAAACCTAAAAGCAACGCCGGCATAACTAAAGTTATGCCGGCGTTTGATATTTTTATGCAGTTGACAGTTTTTTCGAGGCTCAGTCCAGATAAGCGGCTACGATCTCGCCGGTGTAATAGGTGTGCCAGTCTTTATCGGCATACCATTTTTCAGCTAAGTCTTTGTCAAAATTTTCCGGGGCCATTTCACGTTTTTCTACGATGCGGCATTCCAGCTGCAGGCCGGCGCCTTTGATCACAGGCACTTTGACGACTTGACCTGGTACGGCTACCAATTCCGCCGCTGCGAATTTATCCAGGTCGCGCCCAGATTTAGTGCCGCACAGGCCCAGTGCTTTGCTGAAAGCCGCGGTCAGCGGCAGGCTGACGGTAAATTCATCGTGGGCCTCGATCAGCTCGTGGGTATAGCGGGAATGGCGTACCATAACTGTAAAAACAGAGCGGCCCCAGATGTTGCCCAGCGCACCCCAGCCGATCGTCATGGTATTTTGTTTGCCGTCTGCGGCAGTAGTGAGGAACGCACCCTTCGCCAAAACCTTTAAAATAGTTTCCGCATGGTCGAAAGCGTTGATATTTTGCATAATGCTCACACTCCTTTTGCCTTTATTATAATCGTTTTTTTGTGTCAATGCTGTAAATTTCTGTAAGTAGAAACCGGCAGCAAGTAAAATACCGTACCGGTATTTTACTGTGGTAAGTTTACGGCGGCCAAAATATTTGCAGGGCTTCTGTTGACAGCACAAAAGAAATAATTTAAACTGTATGCTAGTAAAATTGTTTTTTAAGGAGTGTTTTATAGTGAAGAAAAGTGTGTGGGCAATAGTGATGGTCATGGTATGCGCTTTGATGCTGGCAGGTTGTGGCGGCAGCGGCGGCAGTATCACCAGTAAGGGTTATGGCGATCTTTTTCACGATCAGGCGGCGATCAATAAGGCCGTTGCAGAAATCAAGACTAAAGGCGGCGGCGCGCCGCTCATGGTTTTCCAGAATATGCATTTCGGTCCGGATTTTATCAATTTTTCCCGGCAGGATCCCAAAAATAAAGAAAACGTCGATAATTTTGTCTGGACGCCTAATACAGGCTGGCAGGGACCCAAAATCGTCAAATTGCGCGGCAACGGCAAGCTGGCAGATAATTTATTCAATATCGACGATGTGAACTGGTCGGCGCTGCCTGTTTTCATTGCGGAAACAGAAAAAATGGCGAAAGAAAAAGGTATCGACAAGGCTTCACTGGGCGGCAGCATCATGATCGATCTCAATGTCAGAAAGCAGCAGCTTACTTTCTCGGCCACCGTCAAAGGGGAGCGGAAAGACGCATATGTGACCGGCGATATCCAGACCGGCCAGGTTACCAATTTCAGAATTAAATAAACAAAAATAAACCTGCCTTTGAAGGCAGGTTTATTTTTTTGCCGCATCAGTCACCGAAACAAAGCCGGATCGAATGGATATTATAGAAGTATGGGATATTTTGTGATATAATATATCCGATTTACTGCATATAATGAAGAACATTTATCATAGGAAGGTGAAAAAATGAAGGTCACGACCAAAGATGTAGAATACATCGCCCAGCTTTCCCGTTTGACTATTCCTGAAGGTGAAATGGAAAAATTCACGGAACAGTTCAACCAGATCCTCAATTATGCCGATATTCTGCAGCAGCTTGATACCGCAGGCATCGAGCCGACTCCGTACGTGCTGCCGATCAGCAATGCGTTCCGCGAGGACGTAGCTCTGCCCGGCGTTACTCAGGAAGAAGCGCTGAAAAATGCTCCGGCAGTCCATAACGGCGGCTTTAAAGTGCCCCGCGTCATCGAATAAGAGAGGGAGGAACTACTGTGGATCTTTACAAGAGCACTGCTCATGAATTGCACGATAAACTTGTCAAGAAAGAAATCAGCTCCGTGGAACTGACGAACGCCCTGTACGAGCGCATCGACGCCGTCGAGGACCAGGTCAGGGCCTATGTGACGCTGGATAAGGAAAATGCTTTGGCACAGGCTGCCAAAGTCGACGCCATGATCGCCGGCGGCGAGAAGATCGCCCCGCTGGCAGGTATCCCCGGCGCGATCAAAGATAATATCTGCACCAAAGGCCTTTTGACGACCTGCTCATCCAAAATGCTCTCTAACGTTGTGCCGATCTATGACGCGCACGTTATCAAAAAACTGCGTGCCGAAGAAACTATTTTCCTCGGCAAAACCAATATGGACGAATTTGCCATGGGCTCCACCACCGAATCGTCTTACTTCCAGGCTACCCATAATCCCTGGAACCTGGACCGTGTACCTGGCGGTTCCTCCGGCGGCAGTGCCGCTGCCATCGCGGCGGGCGAAGCTATCTGGACGCTGGGCTCCGATACCGGCGGCTCCATTCGTCAGCCGGCTTCCTTTAACGGCTGCGTCGGCATCAAACCGACTTATGGCCGTGTGTCCCGTTATGGCTGCGTGGCTTTCGCCTCGTCCCTCGACCAGATCGGGCCGATCACCCGCGACGTTACCGACGCCGCTACCGTGCTCAACACCATCTGCGGCAAGGACGAACACGATTCTACCTCGCTGCCCGTGGAAGTGCCTGATTTTACTAAAGCCCTGCGTCAGGACGTGAAAGGCCTGCGTATCGGCCTGCCGAAAGAATATTATGGCGAAGGTCTGGACCCCAAAGTCCATGCCGAGCTGAAAAAAGCGATCGCGCAGTATGAAGCCATGGGCGCCGAGATCGTCGAGATCTCTCTGCCCCATACCGAATATGCCGTTATCACTTACTATATCATTGCCCCGGCAGAGGCTTCTGCCAACCTGGCCCGTTACGACGGCGTCCGTTACGGCTTCCGTGCCGCCAACGCCACCAGCGCGCCGGAAATGACCACGCTCAGCCGTACCGAAGGCTTCGGTCCCGAAGTCAAACGCCGCATCATGCTGGGCACCTATGTTTTGAGCAGCGGTTACTACGACGCTTATTACAAAAAAGCCATGCAGGTCCGTACCCTGATCCGCCGCGACTTTGACAGCGCTTTTGCCAAATGCGACGTGATCCTGGCTCCGACTTCGCCGGTCGTTGCTTATCCTATCGACGGCAAAATGGACCCGCTTTCCATCTATATGCTCGACGTTTACACGATCCCGGTCAACATGGCCGGCCTGCCGGGTATTTCCGTGCCCTGCGGCTTTGCTGACGGTATGCCTGTCGGCATGCAGCTGATCGGCAAGCCCCTGGATGAGGAAACCGTGCTGCGCGCAGCTTATACCTTTGAACAAGCCAACGACTACCATAAGGTACTGGCACCGTTAGGAGGTAACAAATAATGAGAAACTATACTACTGTTATCGGCCTGGAAGTCCACGCCGAGCTGAAAACACATTCCAAAGCATTCTGCTCCTGCTCCACAGAATTCGGCGGCGAGCCCAATACCCATGTCTGCCCGGTCTGCCTGGGCATGCCCGGCGCTTTGCCCGTGCTCAATAAACAGGTCGTGGAATTTGCTATCCGTGCCGGTTTGGCGCTGAACTGCGAGATCCAGAAATTCAATAAATTCGACCGTAAAAACTATTTCTATCCCGATCTGGCCAAAAACTACCAGATCTCACAATTCGACCAGCCGATCTGTCTGGGCGGCCATATCGACATCGAAGTGGAAGGCGAGAAAAAACGCATCGGCGTTACCCGCATCCATATGGAAGAAGACGCAGGCAAGCTGAACCACAGCGGCGCTACCATCAGCACTTCCGATTCCTCGGCAGTCGATTACAACCGTGCCGGCGTACCTCTGATCGAGATCGTTTCCGAGCCGGATATGCGCAGCTCGGAAGAAGCCCGCGCTTATCTGGAACAGTTAAAAGCGATCCTGGAATATACCGACGTCTGCGACTGCAAAATGCAGGAAGGCAGCCTGCGCTGCGACGCTAATATTTCTGTAATGCCGGAAGGCGCTACTGAATTCGGTACCCGCGCCGAGATCAAAAACCTCAATTCGTTCCGCGCCCTGGTGCGCGCTATCGAATATGAAGTCGAGCGTCAGATCGACCTGATCGAGAGCGGCGGCCATGTAGTGCAGGAGACCCGCACCTGGGACGACGCCCAGGGCATGACCTTATCCATGCGCAGCAAGGAAGAAGCCCATGATTACCGTTATTTCCCGGAACCGGATCTGGTGCCGGTAGAGATCGATGATGCCTGGATCGAACGGGTACAGAAGGAACTGCCGGAGCTGCCGGCACAGCGCCAGCAGCGGTTGATGACCGAACACGGGCTGCCTGCTTACGACGCCGGCCTGATCGTGGCTACGAAAGCTATGGCTGATTACTTTGACGCTGCCTGCAAAAATGCCGGCGACGACAAAGGCGTGTCCAACTGGCTGCTGGGCGACGTTTCTGCTTACCTCAACAACGAAGGCATCGAGATCGACGTTTTCCCGATCAAACCGGAAAATCTGGGCGAAATGGTCGCTTTGATCAAAGGCGGCGTCCTGTCCAGTAAACTGGCGAAAAAAGTTTTTGCCGAAATGCTCAAAGCTGATAAATCGCCGAAGGTCCTCGTTAAAGAGCTGGGACTGGAGCAGGTCAGCGACGAAGGCGCTATTGCCGCTATCGTCGACGAAGTGCTGGCTGAAAACCCGCAGTCTGTCGCCGACTTTAAAGCCGGTAAGGACCGCGCTATCGGCTTCCTCGTCGGTCAGGTCATGAAAAAATCCCGCGGTAAAGCCAATCCGGGTATGGTCAATAAATTATTAGTAGAGAAAATGCAGTAATCTGACTGCTGATTTTAAAGTTTGTAAAATGGAGGTGCCGTAGTGAATAAACCGTTTGTTTTTGTCGGTTCCGGGCTGGGCTATTTATGGCTGCTGATCTGGACGACTGTCGTTTCTATTGTGACTCTGGGCCTGTTTTTCCCGTGGGCCTACTCGGCGCAGCAGCGCTGGATCTGTGCTAATACCTACGTTGAAGGCAGACGGCTGCGTTTTGACGGCACCGGGCTGGGCTTCTTTTTCCAGTGGCTGGTCATCATGATCCTGACGGCTATAACCTTTGGCATCTATGCGCCCTGGGGCTATTGCCAGTTCAAACGCTGGGAGACCCGCAATACGGTTTTTGATGATTGACGCCAACAGATAATTAAACTGAATAACAGTTATCAGCTAAAGCTCCGCCTTTCAGGCGGAGCTTTTTTGCTCAGCAGAGATTTATTTTTATTTGTATATAAAATATTTCAGAATGTAAATAAATAAACTTGTTAATATATAAAATTTATGGTATTCTTTTAATAAATAAAAGAATATTAATTAATGCAAAAATGGCAAAGCTGTCGAAAGGCAGTGACGCAAAGCTATAGGGTCTACTTCGTATAACGAAATGACAGCCAGTTGCTCATTAATCAGGGGTATTTCTCTGTTTTGGACAATGTTGATGCCTGACCGTTATACGGTCGGGTATTTTTATTTATGCGATAAGTTCAGGGGATATAACAAAGACAAAGAAGGTGCGGCAGCATGTCGGGGAAAGTGGAAAGGGAAAAAATTTTAAGTCAGAAAGTGATGCTTTCGTTGCTTATGGCAGGTACAATGTCCGTTTGTATATCCGGGGGGGACGTGTGGGCTAAAACAGTCTATGTAGCGGATGGCAGCGAAGTTTCGATCAATGAAGATCTTGGCGGAGACATTATCGCCGGACAGTTTCTGAATAAAGACGGTCAGATCAATTGCAGCGAGAGTCAGGGAGTTGAGGTAAAGTCCCTGTCTGGGCAGGCGCTGCAGCAGACTGCAAATAATAATCTGCAGACACACCTGATTTTTGCCGGGACACTCAGCAGTGATGATGAGATCATTGGCGGCAGTTATGACAGAATCGGCTCTGGCATGCTTACTGTTGCCGGCACGCAGATAGATTTCAGTGGCACTGCAGGGGCCATTACCGGTGGCGGCAAGGCTGCATCGCAAAAAGATATTAATTCGTCAGCTGCAAACAGCAGGGTTTCAGGCAATACTGTTATCAACATTAACGGCGGCTCTATCAGCGGGCTGGTTGCTGGCGGCGGCAGTGCGAAGTCTAACGTCAGCGATACGAATACTACGGCTGATGTAGGCGGAAATACTGCCATTCATGTCAGTGGCGGTGAGCTTGGCGGGCTGGTTGGCGGCGGCTACGCTTATACCTACAATTCCGTAAATGTTCGGGCTGCTGCCAGGGTAGAGGGCACGGCCGCTATAGTTATCAATGCCGGTCAGATAAATAAAATTAAAGATACCAATGTTGCAAAATTTAATGACGCGGCGATCGCCGGAGGCGGGTTGGCCATGTCGTCTTCAACGCAGACTTCAGCAGCCAGTGTTTATGTTGGTAAGGCGCAGATAACGATAGCCGGCGGTACGGTCAGCGGCAATGTCTACGGCGGCGGGCTGGCAGTAAATGCCGGCAGCAGCGCAATTGCAGGATCAACGCAGGTAACGATAGCCGGCGGTAAGATCAATGGCCAAAAAATTTATGGCGGCGGCAGCGCTGTAGGTGCTGGCAGCGAAGCTGTTACCGGCAATACCTCGCTGATACTGACAGCTGCCGATACGGGAATCGACTGCATATATGGGGGTGGCTATGCCGTAGAAGGCGGCAAGGTTACTACGGGCAATACGCACATCGTGATCGATATTGCCGGTAATGGCAAGGGTGCAGAAGATATTTTTGGCGGCAACTCTGTTTATGCCTTCCCCGGAGGGACCAATGTGCAGGGTATTGTTGGCGATACTTTGATCGAGTATAAGAACGGCACTTCACGCGGTATGGTTTTTGGCGGCAGTGAGATCATGGGCTATACTTCTGCTACTAATGACATCAGTAAGGTAGAAAGCGGCAATACTGCGATCTTTGTTACCGGCGGTATTTTGACAGAAGCTGTCCTGGGCGGCAGCAAGGTTCGGTTGACTGGGGATCAGGCCAATAAGATTTCTTCGACAGGTAAAGATACCACTGTTATAGTCAGCGGTGCCAGTGTAAAAGGTCTGGTAGGCGGCGATCTGGTGCAGGTGCTGAAAAAAACTTATGATAAGCCGGTCCGTATTGCTGAAGGCAGTGTAGAAAAGACTAATATCATTGTTAACGGCGGCACTGTCGGTACCTTGTACGTAGATGCCGGAGCCAGCATCCAGATCGGAGATGCCGGCTTTAAAGGCGCGATCATTGGCGGCGGTGTCGCTACAGGCGGTACTGATGAGAATAAACATGCCCTATCCAGCGTAGATACTGCTAATGTTGTTATTAATGATGGTATTGTAAATGGAGATGTTTATGGCGGCGGTCTCAGTACGGCTACTTTAAGAAGTGGTAATGAAGCGGACGGCGGCATCAGTACAGTTGCTTCTTCTAATGTGACTATCAATGGCGGCATTGTTAACGGTGATATTTATGGCGGCGGTGCGGCAGTTGGAGCTGGTACTTATGATGGCGGCAGCAGCAGTGTGCAGAATGCTGTGGTCAATATCAGCGGCGGCACTGTCAACGGCAGCGTCTATGCGGGAGGCTATACAAGCGGAAGTAGTGCTGAAAGCAAAATTACTAACGCTGCGACTGTCAATTTGACTGCAGGTAATGTCACAGGTTCTATCAATGGAAGTAAAGATATTGTAGCGGGCCTTTCTAAATTGAAGGTCAGTAATTATCAGGGGAACGTAGGAACAATAAAAAATTTTAATGAAATTGAACTTACTAATAGTGATTTTTCAAGTGATCTGGTGCTGAACGGTAGTACGGCAAGGACATCTGGTCAGGTCACGCTGCGTGGACAATTGGAGATTCTTTCTGCCGGTGTACAGAATACACTACTGGCTCAGGGCCGCCAGTTCGGCGTTATTCAGAATGAAGATGGAAGTGCTGCCGTTTATTTGGAATCAGGTTCGGAGAATGAAGAACATAATAATTTATTTTTTAACGCCAAGACTACGGAAATAATTACTGACGCAAAAGATTATGTGGCAGGTATCCAGGTCAATAGCAAGCAACAGGCTGGCGGGCTGAGCTCTAACAAGCTGGAATTTAATGGAGATAATGTAAAAATCGATGTCAGTGCGTCTGAAGGCAAAGCTGCCGGATTAAAAATCAGCCACAGCGATAATGGTGGTACTTTAAATACAGAGTTTGTGTTTAACTCTGCTGTTACTGAGATCAGGGCACACGGGAACGTAAGCAATGCATATTATGATCAGGTAGCTGGTATTTGGGAAGGTGAAGGATCGTTTAAAGCTGATAGTACGACGGCTGTTACCTTTACCGGAACTGCAAATATAGAAGCTGCTTCCAGTATTGTTGGGGCATATGGCGTGTACCTTAACGGAGATGGCGGAACTTCAACTATAGATTTTCAGGGTGATACCAACATCCAAGCCTATAATGGACAAACTCTTGGTACGGCGGTTTATGTCGATGGAGAAAAGCGCAGTGTAAAATTAGGCAGTGCTGGTAAACTTGTTGATCTGACTGGTGATGTTATTGCTAAAAATTCGGGAGAGGTAATTTTACGTGGTAACAGGAATGTAATTACCGGTACTTTAAAGTCAGATAGCGGTAAGATAATTTTGCAGGGAGATTCATATGACATTGATAAATTTGTTACGACCAATGGAGGCAAAATCATCGTCAGCAGCGGTACTTTGAATATTGATAATATTATTACCAGTGATTTGAAGGATGATAATTCTTTGATCGTTAGCGGTAAAGGTGTGCTGCAGGCTACTTCTGGCACCGTTTTTGCGGGTGACAGTATAAAAGATGCTATAAAAAATAAGATAGAGTTTAATAGCGGGAAACTGATGATCAGCGATGCAACTTATACTTTGCAGCAAAGTACAGGGTATAGTAAAGCCTTGAAGCAGGCTGCCGAGCAGGATAATGGCAACACTATGCTTGTTTTAACAGGAACGCTGGTTGATGGAACAGGTAATGCGGTTACTGAAGCTAAGGCTGATGATCTTGCTGATACTGGTGTTATACACAGTGCGGTTACCGGGCAAGTCGCCGACAATGGCGCTGTTGCTGTAGGTAATAAAGATTTTGGCGTTAAAGATTTAGCGCTTGGCACCGGCAATAACAGTGTGACCATCAGTGGTGATGGCACTAGTGGCGCTTTGACTCTGGTTGGTAGCAGTAGTGCTGGAACAGAACTGGTAAAAACCAGTAGTGCTGCCGCTGACGTTAAAGTGGAGATAAAAGATGGCGCAACACTTAATTTAGGCGTTGCAGGAAGTGACAGCGGGGGTAAGCTGACCGGCAGTGTTAACATCAGTGATGCCAACAGTAAAATAAATGTCGATGCCGGTACTTTTGAAATCACGAAAGTAGAAGCTTCGCTGGGTACGGTAGCTATCAATAGCGGCGCAGTTTTGAAAACGGATAAAATGGAAGTAGGAACGGCTGTTGCCAATATCAATGGCGCTGCAGAGGTTAAAGAACTGAAAGCGGCGGCAGGTTCTGCGATCAACGTCGGTACTGGTGACAGTGCCGGCAGTTTGGTTGCAGGTAATGCCGAACTACATGGTGCTGCCGTGGTGCTTGATCCTGTGTGGCAGGGCAATGATACGATCGGACAGGCTTCTAAGGCAGCTTTGACCTTTATTAATAACAGTGTCGATGGCCTGATGACAGTAGGACGGAACTCGGTTTTGAGCCTGGGCACAGACGATACGGCAAAAGCGGAAACGGCTTTTAGTGAAACAGGGTTGACCTGGGGTGAAAATGGTGTAAGTGCGGCTCTGTATATTGACAGAGCCCAGCAATTGGCTGCCAGCGGCGGCCTGTACATTGACGGGAATAAAGATGCTGCGGCAGCTGAAGCTAATAAGGCGAATTTTGCCGCTGGGTCGCTGCTGATCGTTAATGGAGCAGGTATAGGAACCAGTGGAGCTGCGGCTTTAACAGGCAGCGCCGATTCTAAGCTGACAGTTGCTGACGGCGCCAGGCTGTATCTGACCAGTACTAATGCCGGAACTTATGTAATTACTGATAATTTTACAAATAGCAGTAGTATCACTGGCTGGTCTGCCGATGCTGCGAAAGCTGAGGTCAGTGTGAATAAACTTTCTGAAATCGAGAAAGTTGAGCAAGATGCTGCCAATGGCAAATATACGGTAACTGTTAAGCAAAAGGATGTTCAAAAAACTTATGACGGCATTTCCCTGCCGCATATCCTGCAGGCCATGGACCAAAGCAAAACAGAATATGCCGGTATTAAATATCTGACTGAATTGGCCAATGATACCGGTCTTAGCCCGTCTGAATTTGTCGCAGCCGTCAATGACTTTGCCCGCGGCGCGGAAAGCAGCGGCACGAGCCGCAGCAGTGCTTTAGCGGCAGCCGAAATAGGCAATGCGGTGCAGGAACATCTGTCTTTTGCCAATTTGGGCGGCGAAATACCTGCCGGCTTGGGCAGGGGAGAGGATCAGGCAGAAAGCGGCAATATCTGGGCCCAGTATCTGCATAACAAGGATAAGGTCAATGACCTTGGCGGCGTCAGCTACGATGCGCAGTATAACGGCGTGGTCATTGGCGGCGATTTTGCGCCCCGGGGCAAATACAGCAGCGGCGTAGCTTTTAGCTATGGCAGCGGCAGCAGTACCGGCAGCGCGTCCAAAAATGAATTTGATTTCTGGGGACTCAGCTATTACGGTTCTGTCCGCAATGCCGATACCAATCTGATCTTTGACGCCGGCTACAGCAAAACGAGCAGTGAGTTCAAAGGCGTTGTCAAAGCCGAACCGTCAGCACAGGTATTTACTTTAGGTATTAAAGGCGAGCAAAGCTATGACGGCGGACACGGTACCAGATTTGTTCCCTATGCCGGGCTCAGGTATCTGCATATCGATGCCGATGCTTACACCGGTACGATCGGCGGCAGTGCGGCGGCGCGTTACAGTCCGGATAAAGCCGATGTGTGGCTGCTGCCGCTGGGCATCAACATCAGTCATGTCAGCAGCGGTGCGGACGGCTGGCTGTTACGCCCCTCGATAGATCTGGCCTATGTCTGGGCTTTGGGCGACAGGGATAATCTGATGTCGGTGACGGTTCCCGGCGTCGATGCCGGCGACAGGGTCGGTTATGAGTTGATGGAAAAAGGCTTCTTTGCCGGCAGGCTGGGATTGGAAGCGGCTAAAGACGACTGGTCTTACGGCGTCAGCTACAGTTACCAGAAAGGCAGTGCGGCACAGAGCAGTAAATGGTTCGTCAATGTTCAATATAGCTTCTGATAAGTGACCGGGCAATAGCTTACAGGCGGTATCCTTCGAGGTGCCGCCTTGCTTTTTGCCGCAGCCAGTACTGGAAGAAATACTAAAACGGCGCATGCATTTTGAGAGTAAGTTTTCTCCAGGGTCATGTTATATTGCCGGTAGATATGTTACAATATACTTACAATCAGATGGCCTGACCGTACGGTTTCTTGCATGCCGAGGACCGTTTTTTTATTTGCGGCAGGTTCTGCGACATGTTTTTGAAAGAAGGAAAGTAAAGTGGAAGCAGCTGTCAATCAGCATTTTAAGCCGCGGCTGGCGATGTTTGCCGTGGGGATATTTTTAATGACTTTGGGTATCGCCTTATCCTGTAAGGCTGATTTGGGTACGTCGCCGATCTCCAGCGTGCCGTGGGTCCTGAGTATGTTTACTTCATGGAGCCTCGGCGGTATCACGATCGCGATGAATCTGGTGATGATCCTGCTGCAGCCGCTTATTTTAAGGGCTGTGTATCTCCGGGAGATCGCGGGCCAGCTGGCAACGACGCTGGCCTTTGGCTACAGCATCGATTTTTCTATGGGTCTGCTGGACTGGTTCGTGCCTGCCAGTGCCTTGGAACAATGGCTGGCCTGCCTGCTGAGCATCATCGTTTTGGCTTTAGGTGTTTTTCTGGAGGTGCGCGCTAAAATATTTCTGGTAGCGGGCGAAGGCGTGGTCAGTGTGCTGGCTTTTGTCACGCAGAAAAAGTTCAGTTTCATCAAAAACTGTTTCGATATTACGCTGGTCACGATCGCCATTATTATTTCCTGGAACCAATTCGGTATTTTAAAGGGCGTCGGTGCCGGCACGGTAGTAGCTGCTGTTTTAGTGGGCCGCTGTGTGCATCTTTATGAAAACAGGCTGCGTTTTTTCGACCGCTGGAAAGTAGAAGCGTAGCCGGCGGTGCGGCACTATTGGCAGCGAAGAAGTTTATTTTTCCGCCGGAGGGAAATAGTGGCAGGTTTGTAAAAAATATTTTAGGTACTTGCCAAAGAGGACGGAACGTAGTACAATGTGGTTAGCGAAAGCTAACCTAAACGTATTTAAATTTCTAACGGCATAGAGCACCGCCGACAGCAGCGGTGCAGCGTCAACGAAAGCAGGTGTAAAAAATGGCAGATTATATTATTGGCGGTATTTTGGCAGTGCTGGCGCTTTTGGCATTGCGCAGCGTCTTCAAAAAAACAGCTTCCGGCGGTTGCAGTGGCTGCAGCGGCTGTAGTGGCTGCGCTTCCGGCTGTCACGGGCACGACCGGGAGACTGTTCCCAAATGAGCGTGAGCAGCGGCGTTGAAGCAAGTGCAGATTATTGACAAATCATTTTAAAAAGCATATAATTTGACCATAAGGTCATTGGATTTTGTACCAGCCGCAGGCGCACGCAGAAGTACGTGTCCTGCGTTTTTTTGTGAAGGTGGGTTCATTTATGTATCATATCGACCGGGGCGCGTGGGCCGAGATCAATCTTGACGCCGTGGCGCATAATGTGCAGATCGCCAAAAGCAATCTCGATCCTCAGACGAAGCTGTGTGCTGTTGTCAAGGCTGACGCGTATGGTCATGGCGCGGTCGCTGTAGCCCGCGAAGCCGAAAAGAACGGCGCCGATTTTTTAGCGGTCGCCCTTTTGCAGGAAGGTCTGGAGCTGCGTGAAGCAGGGATCAGGCTGCCGATCTTAGTGCTTGGTTCTTTGCAGCCGGGCGCAGCCAATGTTGTTGTTCAATTCGATATCAGCCATGCTGTTTTTGATGAAGAGCGTTTATACGCACTGAACGAAGCAGCTGTGAAATTGCATAAAAAAGCCAAGATCCATATCGCTATCGATACAGGTATGCACCGTATCGGCGTGCACGTGCGCGAGGCGGGCGAATTTGCGGCTAAGGCCGCAGCGCTGCCTGGGATCGAGATCGAAGGCGTCTTCTCGCATTTTGCGACGGCCGACGCTGATGATAAAGCCTATGCGGCCCATCAGTTCGAGCGTTTCCAGGAAGCGCTGGCTCTGATCAAAGCGCAGGGCATCGAGGTGCCGCTGGCCCATATTGCCAACAGCGCCGCTTTGACGGAGCTGCGTGAGTATCAGATGGATATGGTGCGTCAGGGCATTACCTTATATGGTCTGCACCCTGCGCATATGGGCGATTGTTACAAAGATTTTGAGCCTGTGATGACGGTCAAATCGACGGTGAGCTTTGTTAAGACCTTGCCGGCCGGAGCGACTATCGGTTATGGGCGTACCTATACCTTGAGCCGTCCTAGCGTTATTGCCACGGTGCCGGTCGGTTATGCCGACGGCGTCAACAGACGTCTTTCCAACGTGGGTTATATGCTGGTCAATGGCGGTAAGGCTCCTATCGTGGGCCGTGTGTGCATGGATCAGGTGATGCTGGACGTTACCGACCTGCCGCCGGTCAAAGTAGGCGACGAGGTCACGGTTTTCGGCGGCAGGCAGCTGCCGATGGAGCTGGTGGCCGAGTGGGCCGGCACGATCTGCTACGAGCTGGTCTGCGGCGTCAGTCCGCGGATGCCGCGCCGTTATGTGCGCAACGAAAAGTGAGTCTTTTTTAAAACGCTTTCCCTTATTTATGGCTGCTTTTGGCTTCGGCCGGGCAGCCCTTTTTTATTTGCGGCAGCTGTTAAACTGCGTCGACGTTATTTTACCGGGGACGCGGCGGCTGTGATATGCTACAATAATAGTACAGAAATCAGTAAGGAGTGTGACTTGACTATGAACGAACAGGAATGGCTGGCGTGTGTGAACCATGTGGCCGGCGGCGAATATCCCATTCCCCGCGGTATGATCAGCAACTATAACGACTGGCGCTGCCGCTCGACGGTGGGCCGCGCTTTATATTGGATGGATGAAGTGGAAGCGGCGATGCGGGTACTGGCAACAGTGCTGGACGTGGAGCCTGATATGGAAGACGCCCCGGAAATGGGGCTCAGCGAGGCCGAGCATAAAGTGCTGTGCCTGCGCGACGTGGCCGAGATCGTCTGGAAGCTGGCCCATAACGAGGACGCCGCCTTAAATTATCTGGGGCAGGCTTATGAATTGAGCAGGGCTTACAAGCATCCTTTCCGCAGTGCCTCCCGCGGCGAGATGTTTTACCGCCGGCTGGCGATCCTGCGCGAGGTCGGCAAGGAAGAACAGGCCGTGCAGGAAGCGGCGGTGATGCTGGATATGGAAGGGTCAAACGACGGAATCAACCCCTACCGTTATTTTGCTTATAAGTTTTTAGCCGAGCATGAGCATAATAACGGCGATGATGCCAAGGCCTCGCAGCTGTTTGCCGAAGCCTTCAAATATTATCCTGTCAGCGCGGCCGGTGAGCGTGACCTGGCTCAAGCCGCGGCGGCCGCAGACCCGGCGGAACGCTACAAAGCCTACGCTTTCTGCAGCACGATCCAGTACAAGCCCTGGGAAGAATTGCCGCCTGCGATCATCAGGCGCGATCTGTAAAGGGGGCGCAATATGAAAAAAGTAGTGTTATTGAGCGGCGGTATCGACAGCACCACCTGTCTGGCGCAGGCCGTCAGCGAATGCGGTGCGGAAAATGTTACGGCGCTGTGCGTTTTTTACGGGCAGAAGCACAGCCGGGAAATAGCGGCGGCCCGCAAGGTTGCCGCTCATTACGGCGTCCGTTTGCTGGAACAGGATATTGCCGGCATCATGTCCTACAGTAACTGCTCGCTGCTGGCCAGCAGCAGTGAAGCGATCGAACATAAAAGCTACGCCGAGCAGCTGGCTGAGCATGGCGAAGGTACGGTGGCGACCTATGTGCCGTTCCGCAACGGGCTCCTGATCAGTGCGGCGGCAGCGATCGCTATTTCGCTGGAAGCAGGCGCTATCTGCTATGGCGCCCATGCCGACGATGCGGCCGGGCGGGCTTACCCCGACTGTACGCCGGAGTTTTATGCGGCCATGGATACGGCGATCTACGAAGGCAGTGGCAAGCTGTGTCATCTGGAAGCGCCGCTGCTGCACAAAAACAAAGCGCAGGTGGTGGAGCTGGGCCTGAAACTGGGCGCGCCCTACCAGTATACCTGGTCGTGCTACGAAGGCGGCGACAGACCCTGCGGCGCGTGCGGTACCTGCATCGACCGGGCCAACGCTTTTAAAGCCAACGGCGTGGCAGACCCAGCGTTATAAGTTGGCTGTAAACAATAAAAAAACCGTTTGACTTTGCTGTCTTAGCCTGGGGCTTTACGGCAGAGTCGAACGGTTTTTCTTTTTACAGGCTGGCTAAAGTCAGGGCTTTACTCCCTGCACAAAATAATAATTTTCAGTATCTTCCTGATACAGTACCTGCAGGCCAACGTCAGTCAGCCTTTGGGCGACAACGGCCGCCGGCGGCAGGTTATCGTCCTGTACCTGGGCGCAGGCGCCGTGGATAGCGTTGACGGCGCTGCGGGGAATGTCGTGCATGATCGTCAGTTTGCCGCCGGGGACCAGCAGGCGAGCGGCCTTGCTGAGAAAAACAGCGGAGTCTTTGACATGGGGATAAAAATTCAGGCAGGTGATCTGCTCAAAAGATGCTTCCGGCAGTGCCAGTTCCAGGATATCGCCGTGGAGATAGGTGATATTGGTCAGCCCGGCGTGGTTGCGTGCCGCCAGCTCCAGCATGGCTTCGGCGAAATCTACGGCGGTGACCTGCGCTGCCTGGGGCGCCAGATACGGCAGCAGCACGCCGGTGCCGCTGCCCAGGTCCAGCACTCTGTCCCGGGGCTTCAGTTCCAGCTTGGCCGTCAGCTGCTGCAGCAGCTGCGGCTGCCGTTCACGTGTGCTGTCCCAGGTGGGGGCCAGCTTATTAAAAAATTCTGCGTCTGTCATGGTAGTCATCTTGCACCTCTAAAATTTATAAGTCAGCGCGGCGCTGAACAGACGGCCGGACATGGGATAACCGTATTGCTCCACATATTTTTTGTCCAGCAGGTTATCGACGAACAGCGACAGTTCGGCGTTTTTGTTCAGGACGCGGGTCACCGACAGATTGTGGACGGTGTAGCCGCCGATGTTATAGACTGCGCCGCCGGTTTCTACCGGGGATTCTTTCTGGCTGCTGACGTAGGTGATGTCATAACGGAGCTTCCAGAGGTCGCTGTCATAGAGATAGGCCAGGCCCAGCTTGTGGCGCGGGCTGTAGTCCAGCTCGTCGGTCAGGCCGTTGTTGATGTCGCCGCCGGCAACGCCGTTCTTGCGGGTGTGCTGGTTGGTATAATTCACCAGCAGGGTATTGTGCTGATCGAATTTTACTTCATTGGTCAGCTCGGCGCCCCAGATCTTGACATTGTCGATATTATAAGCCCTAAACGGCGCGTAATGACGGAAATTGATGTAATCGGTGATGTCCTGATAAAAGAGGCTGAGCCTGCTGCTGTAGCGGTCGTCAAATCTATGCTTGTGGCCCAGTTCGTAGCTGAGGCCATGCTCCGGTTTCAGGGAGTCGGTAAACTTTTTCTGGCTCCACCAGTAGTATTCTGGCATGGAGGGAGCGCGCCAGACGCGGTTAACAGACAGGCTGGAAGTATTTTTGTTGTCGCTGGTCAGCTGCAGGCTGAATTTAGGCGACAGGCTGCTTTCGGAAACTTCGGGAATGTCGCCGGCCCGTGCGTCGTCCCTGCCGGCTTTGTAATGGTCGTAACGCAGGCCTAGATAAGTGCGCCAGCGCCCGTCTAGCTGCCAGTTATCTTCCAGATAAACAGCGGCGTTATCGATCTTCTGCGAAGGGTACAGGTCGCCTGCGCCGACAAGAGGTTTAACATTATAATGGCCGTAGCCGTAACGCATCCGCTGATACTGCGCGCCATAGCCGAGAGTATGCTTGCTGCTGACGGCGCTTTGCCCGCTGATTGCAAAATAATCGGTTTTGTCGCTGGGGATAACACGGTCCAACTGCACCTGGCCGCTGTGGTCTTTCAGCACTTCGCGGCGTTCTTCGTTATTGCGGTAGTAGTCGAACTGCAGAAAACCGTTATTGAAAGTATGCGTATAATTAAGGTCGTAGTGGTCGGTATCCTTGGACCAGTAGGAACCGCGGCCATAATTGCCGGCCTTGCCGATTTCACCGGGCTGGGGCTGGATCAGGCCGTCGCCGATAGTTTCGGGATAGCTGGGGTCGTAATAGGGGTCACCCTTCAGGTTGCGCAGGATATAGCCGCGCTCCAGCTTGTTTTTGCTGTAGCCCAGACGCAGGGCATCGGCGTCGCTGAACTTATAGCCCAGCTTGATGTTGTACTGCTTATTGTCAAAATCATTGTTCAGCAGGTAACCGTCGCTGCTGCTTTTAGAGCCGCTGAGAAAGGCGTTGAGCTTGCCGGCGTTGAAGCCGTAATTCAGACGGTATTCGGCGCGGCCCTCTTCACCGGTCAAAACAGTGGCCGAGCCGCCGGCGGCAGTTTTTTTGGTGATGATATTGATCGTACCGGCAATATCGCCGCTGCTGGCCAGCTTGCCGCCCTTGGTGATCTGGATCTTCTCGATATTTTCGAGCGGGATACTGTTCCAGTCGATAAAGTTGCCGCCCATAACGCCGGACATCTTGATCGGCTGACCGTCGATAAGGACGTTGTAACGGTTGGCGTCCAGACCACGGATCTTGACGGTATCGTTCTGGTTATCGCCGTAAACACCGCGGCGGCGCACGTCGATACCGGCGCTGTAGCGCAGCAGGTCGGGGATACTGGCATAACGCCCGGGGCTGACGTATTTGCTGTCGATACTTTCCGAAGTGGTGATGTCAGCGGCAGGCTTTGTGGCCGTAACGATGATCTCCTCCATCTGGTAAGATGGGGTGGCAGCCCAGACCGGGACTGCTGCCAGGCACAAGGCCAGCGTGAGTTTAGAAATTTTATGCATAGCGATCTTCCTCTTCCACATCAAATATTTACTCTTTTCAGGATCAGCGGTATCAGCACCAGCTGAATGATGATACCGGGCAGACCGGTGATCAGGCCGGCGGCCGCATAACTCCAGGCCGGCACGTGGATGCCCAGCGCTGAGGCGCACAGCGCCAGCACGAGCAATGAGGCCAGCCGTCCGGCCAGCATCGCTGCGGGCAAAGCCAGCCATAAGGGCCAGCGGCGGCGCTGATACAGATAACCGCCGCACCAGCCGTAGACACCAAGTTCTGCCAGCATCAGCGGCAGTACCGGCAGCAGCGGCGGCATACCCGTCAGCAGGCTGTTCAAAGCCGGCGCCAGCAGGCCGACGGACAGACCGTAGTAAGGTCCGAGGCAGAAGCCGGCCAAGAGGACGGGGATGTGCATGGGCAGAAAAATACTGCCGGCCGCGCCTAAAATATGCAGCAGGAAAGGTAAGATCAGTCCTGCCGCGATCAGCAATGCGCTGCGGGTTAGTTTGACACTGGGCATAGCTGCCTCCTTATTTAGGTGATGACTGCCGCCCTTAGAAAGGCAGCAGTAAAAATAAAAAACCACAGGCAGCATCTTCATGATGCCGCTGTGGTCAGCTTTTGTTCCAGACAGATACCGGGCAGGATTTCATATCCCGCCTGCATAAGTAAACATTTCGATGCTTACTTATAATATTTTAGCATGATTATCGTGATTGTCAATGCACAGCGTCACAGCACTTTTTCATAACAGTAAAACGAGCGCTCCATTTTGCGGAACTGGATCTCGCCGCAGAAGTGATAACCCTGCTTTAAAAATAACTGCTGGGCTTTGTCGTTCAGGGCGTAGGTATCGGTTTTTAAATAGCGCAGTCCCAGCCCGTGCGCCAGTGTTTCCGCCTGCCGCAGTAATTCCGAACCGGTACCGCGGCCGCGCAGATCAGGGTCGACTGCCATACGGTGCAGCACCAGGGCCGGCTCCTTTAAGCTCCAGTCAGCATCGGCATAAACAGCCGGCTCGGTCTGATTGATACAGATCAGGCCGCAGAGCAGACCGTCCGTTATCGAAACAAAAAGGTCGCCCTGGGCGATGTCGGCGGCGAAATCCCGCTCCGTAGGATAGATCTCGTCCCACTGGTAATTACCGTAAGCGTGCATTTCTGCCACCGTAGCCTGTACGATCTCCATAATACGCGGCAGGTCCTGCATTGTTGCTGCTCTTAACATCCTCCCACCTCACATTTTGCTTTCCCGCCAGTGTGTCTGCACATTGGCGCACATTTTTTGTACCAGCCTGGCAACAGTCTTTTGCTCTGCCGGTGTAAAATTTTGCAGGCAGACAGCCAGACTGGCATTTTCTTCGGCGATGATCTGCTCGTACACCGTCCGGGCTTTTGCCGTAGGCACAAGCTGCCACTGACGCTGGTCAGTGCTACTGCGCTGCCTGCTGATATAACCGGCGGCAGTCAGTTTTTGCACAGCCTTAGCGGTGGTCGATTTATCTACCTTTAATAAAAGCGACAAATCGTTTTGATTGATACCGGCGTTTTCGCAGATCCGGGTCAGAAAAATAAACTGTCCCCGCTGCAGCGCCAGCTCCTTAAAATGCAGATCGTGCAGATAATGGATCGTGCGCGCCAGCGTGCCAATATCGCGCAGCAGCTCGTTATGTAATTTCGTCATCGCTTTCACCACCAGTATTAGTTGAACTTTCAACTAATACTATGCCATAAAAGCCGCAAAAATGCAAGCAGCTATTGTTGGCAAAGCGGTTTAATTATTGGATTAAAACTTTCTCCACGTTAAAAAGCAAAAACTGGTAAAATATTGTTATTAATGTTGGAAAATTTTGTTAATTGTGAGGTGTCTGTTGTGTTTTCAAAGAAACATTTTACGATAATGGGTCTGGTCTGCGCTATGGCAGTTCCGGCTGCCAACGCCGGCGCCGAAGGCTTCGCCATCAACGAATGGTCGGCAGAAGGCGTAGCCATGGGCGGGGCGCGCATGTTTGCCGAGAACGATGCCGCCAATATCGCCTATAACCCGGCGTCGATCACCAAAGTGCGGGGCGAGGCCTTTAAACAGAGTGCGGTCTATATCAGTCCGCACGGAAAATATAAAGCAATTAGAAGAAGTAATGGGGAAATTGAAGAAGGTAAAAATGTCGTGCACGCCGGCTGGGCTCCGGGCAATTATTACGTCAAGCAGCTCAATGACAGGGAATGGTTCGGCATCGGTCTGTACAGCCGCTTCGGCATGATCTCCGAATTTGAGCGCGACTCCATCGTGTCCTCGAATGCTTTTTTCTCGCGTTTGAACGGCGCCAGTCTGACGCCGACCTATGCCCGTAAATTCGATAAAAAATGGAGCGCAGCCGTAGGCGCAGAGGTCAATTATGTGGGACTGGAGCTGCAGAAAAATGTTTTTGCAAATAATGTGCCTATAATAGCTACACAAACTAAAGGTGAAAGCTGGGCTTTAGGCTGGAACGCCGCCGCCAATTATGCTTTTGACGCTAAAAATGAGATCGGCGTAGTTTATCGCAGTAAAGTGACCCATACCATGGATGCTGACTTTAGGGGCTATGGCATCCCTACTGCTTTGGGCGGCGATCATTTTACCACAGCGCATGGCAAGGTGACGCTGCCGGACAGCTGGGCGATCGGTTACAACCATAAATTCGACGACCGTACCAGGGTGGAACTGAATGGTACCTATACCAAATGGAGCAGCTATGACGCGTTGAATATTACTTTTGATGAGCCTATGTCGGTTGGTCCGGTTATTGTACCTGGTAGTTACAGCCCTAAAAACTGGAGCAACGGCTGGCGTTATGCTATCGGCGCAGAGCATAAGCTGAGCGATAAATATACCATCATGGGCGGCTATGCCTATGACGAATCGTCGATCCCTTTTGACGGCGCTGACTTCATCGTGCCGACCGGCGCCCGCCGCACTTATAGCCTGGGTTTGCAATACCACGATAAAAAGCAGACACTGGCGCTGACCCTGGGCCTGATCGATATCGACGGTCTGCGCATCAAAGGCCACGAAACAGACGCTTACAGCGAAGCCAGTACCCATGATAATTATGCTAAGGTTTTCGGCATCAGCTATCAGCGTAATTTTTAAATAAAAAACTTTGTCCGAAACCTCTGCTTCGGCAGAGGTTTTGCTTTGAGGACGGGAAGCTGCGGCAGAAAAAAGCTGGAAATTCGTTGGGGCTTTAATTGACATGAAATTTTTGTGTTTGTATAATCAAAGCAGGAAGGGTGGGATAAATGATAAAACGTGTACTGTTTTTACTTATGGCGCTGCTGTTGCTCTGCAATGCTGGTTTGGCAGGCAAACAGGACGTAGTAGATTCTTTTAAGACCCATGTGCAGAAGATCATGCAGCCTGTCCTTGCAACCTACAAAGAAAATACTACGCATATCCGCTATTTTGATCCGGCCAGGCATGGCCTGCCGGGTGCAGGACACTGGTCTAAGGTGCGTTATCTGGAACCGGTTTATTCTTTAGACGTTAAGCAGAACGATTCTGTCATGTATCCGTATACAGGTATCCTTGAGATCGAGCGCTATACAGAAATATTTACAGGTGAGTATCCCACTAAAGAAGCGGCGGCTAAGGCAGAGAAGTCTTACCCCTCCAATGCGATGCAGCACTGGCGCTTTTATTATGGCTATCAGAATGGTACATGGGAGAAAACAAAAGTAGAATTTTACTGGGACACTGAAAAAAGATTTATGCAGGATAAAACAACGATCACCGAATATGATATTTTTGCGAATCGTTAGGTTAAAAGTGTTTATTTGCTCTTTATAGCTGTTGAAGTTAATAAGAAGAGCTTAGGGATAATATTCGGGAATCAAAAGGACGCTCTTGCGAGCGTCTTTTTTATTGGCAGCCAGCGCTGCAGAAAATTTTATAAGTGCGAACATTTATGCGAACAAGAAAGCAGTGAAAAAAATTTATGAAAAATACTGTGTTGAAAAAAGCCTGAAAATGTTGTTGGCTAAGTAAAAACGGTATTATGATTAGGTTTTTACAGCATGAAAGCCTGCTTGCTGATATTAAATTGCCAGTTGACAACGCTAAATATGAAGGAGTATAATTATAGCATAAAACGAACAGAAGTTTGCAGAATAACTGGCGGTTGCTTTATTCAAGACATAAAGTACAAGACATGTTAACCGGCAGAGACAAAGGAAGGGAAGCTCTGATGTATATTGTAGAATTTATTTTTTTCGGTGGTGCAAGGCTCTTTCAGGAAACCTTTACAAGCCTTAGTGAAGTGGAAAAGTTTTTGAGAGAATTTGACGAGCTTGAGCAAAAACTTATTTACATCAATATCATCAGGAAAAGTGCGTTATGAAAAAAGAAGTTTATACAAAAGACTATTTATTGAAGCGGAACAATGCTGCCAGCAAAGAGGCTTATTTTTTATGCCTTTTTGCTTCTGAAAATTCTATTTTATTCTAAAAAACAGAGGTGGGAAGATGGATGAACAGGAAAAACGCGTCGAAGTGCATGCGTATTTTGTCAGGTTTAAGAGTGAATGTTATTATGCTTTGATTGTTGGAAAAAAGAGTGAAGCACAGCAGTGGTTTGCCAAGTATGCCGATGCGGTGACTTTTCTCAACACCCAGAAAATGCTGGAACGGAATGTCCGCAATGCCAGAGGCAACAGGCTGATAGGCCGCGAGACAATGATCATAGATCTGCAATTTTGCTATTATTATGCGGCGACGGCTAAACAAAGGGGGAATTAAGATGGCCAGATACACGATAGAAGATATTATCTGCGCGGTGCAGGCAGGAGAACTGACAGAACAGCAGGCTGCCGGCGATCTGAACAGATTGGGCAAATATCAGGAAAGCTCGCAGAGCAGTAAGGAAACAAAATTAAAAATGAAATTAGCCTTCATCAATTTGGGGATCGCTTCTAATAAAAATAATCCCGAAGCGGTTTTACTGGAACGGGAACGGTTAGCAGAATTACTTGATCTGTGGCAGAAAATGGAAACCGCGCTGACGGCAAGACAGATGGAAATTTTGCAGGCCTATCTGCGCAGTGGCAAAAATACTATGGCGGCTGCCCGCAGTCTGGGCATCAGTCAGCCGGTGATTTTTAAAACTATCAAAAGCGTACGGCAGAAACTGCAAAATAGATTCGGCAGCAGGCTGAATAATTTTAAAGAGATCCTGCTGCTGCCGCAAGCTGTACAGGAAGCGCAGAAAGCTCTGGGCGTGGGACAGCCCTTTGAACAGGAAATGAAGCTGGCGGTAGGCAGTTCGTGGCAGACACGTTTTGGCCGTAAGGTTTTTAAGACTAAGACCATGTGCCATATGCCAGAATATCTGCAGCATACCAACTCCAATTCAGTCTGCACCCTTTGCGATAAAAAATGTACCCGCCGCGAGATGCGTGCCGAAACACCGCTGCTGCAGTCGTGGAAACAAGACAGGCTTGAACAGATCATTGCCGCCAACAGGGTGGGCTGAACGGGAAGCAGCAGCTTCAAAAATATTTTGTAAAACAGGGTATAAAAAATGCTCAAAGTTCATATATAAGTGAAGGGTTGAATAACAATTGGACCTGTTTGCGCAAACACAGGCTTAATGTGAATTTTTGGTAAGAACAAAAGCTTAGAATTTCTGATAAAGGCCTTTGCGGTCAGCTTGCCTGGATTGGGTGGGACAGCATGCTGCATACAACTGACCGCAGTCAGCCGGGAACCGGGACGTAAACTTTCGCCGCGGTCCGGCGCTGATATTTATCGATCAACATGAGTAAAAATAGATATGTAATATTGATGCAGGTTTACTGTGATCTAAAATTTACAGCCGGCGTGCTGTAAAAGCTTAAAGGAGGTGCTTGATGCGCAATAGTTTTGATTTGCTGAACGATATTTTTAACTGGTGCGTCGCCGATGAAGAAATGATGAAAATGCTGGGTGTTATGGATAACACGAATACGGACGTATTGAAGGATAAGTTAAGGCTTGAATGTCAGGCGGACGAAGCGGTAACCGCCGCCGCTGTTCCCTTTATCGCTTTCTATTTTACACGCGCTGAAAAGCTGGAACATAACTGGCTGGTCAACAAAGGCGAGCTTTATGTAGATTTCTATGCCGATGCCCTGCTGAATGCAGGCCTGCTGGCCAAACGGTTCCGACAGGTTTTAGGAGAGCATGACGAGATCCTGCTCAGCGAAGAAGGTCAGCAGAGCATTGGTGCTGACGGTGTTTACAAATATAGATTGATTTATAACCCGTTGATCGACGGAAAATAAAAATTAAGGATGGTGTTTATTAATGGCAAAAATTGATACAAAAAATTTAGTACTGCACGGTGTTGGCGAAGCGTTCCTGCTTTCCGGCGACGGCAAGGTCTCCGCAAAGCTGGGCTCTTTGCAGGATATGACGATCGAAGTAACCGCAACTATGGAAGACGTGTTTGGCGGTGACGGCCTGTTCCCGATTTATAACTATATCAAAGAAAAATCTGCCAGCTTCAAATTCAAAAATGCCTGCTTCGATCTGAACGTCGTTGCGGCTTCCCAGGGTGAAGCTGTTGCCGAAGGCGCATTTGCTTTTGGCAGCGAAGACATTACTGTCAAAGCCAGCGACAATAAACTGCTGGTAACTACCGGCGTGGAAGTGGAATCTGTGATCGCTGTTGTTGACGGCGTTGGCCTGACCCGCGTTGAAGGTTCTCCGACCGGTACTAAAACCTTTGCAGTTACCAGCGGCGGCGTGCTTGATTTCAGTTCTGATATTACTGCCGGTACGCAGGTACATGTCGATTACGTCTATACAGTAACGGACGGTTCTACTGTTGACGTCAAAACTACTTCCGTACCCGGTTACGTGGAACTGCGTCATACCAGCCAGCCGACCGAGCTGCCTAACGGCCGTAAAGCCGTACTGACTACCCGTGTTTATAAAGCACGCTGTGAAGGCGGCCTGACCCTCAGTTATGCCCGCGGTGAAGCGACAGCTTCCGAGCTGAACTTCAAATCTGTTGATCCGCTGCGTGCTGATAAAAAATTCGTATCTTACTCTGTAAGCTACGTCGACTAAAATATTTGCCAAAGGGAGTGCCGTCAAAGCACTTCCTTTATTTTTTTATGAAAGAGGATTACCATGACAGAAATCAAAGACCCTTTTACAGCCTATGAAGATGTGGAATGCCGCGACGGCGTTACCCGCAGGATCTATCCTGCCAGACTGAAGCATAAAGACCAAATCAGGAAACTTACGCCGCTGTTCAACGATTTTGCTATTATCGACAATATCTTCAGCCTTGACACTGAGGGCGAAAACAGTGGCTTAGACTATACAGATACCGCCTGGAACGCCATGCTGGAGATTTTAGTGCTGGCGTTTGATGAAAGATACAGTAAGGAAGAAATCGAAAGCTTTTTGGATCTGGCGCTGGCGCGGCAGGTCTTTACAGTTTTTTATGATATTTCCAGTTTAAAAAAAAAGAAACTGACGTCGATACCGGCGTAACAGAATGGAATCAGCTGTATGCCTCCATTATTCAAAATACATCAATGACGATGCGCGACGTGATGGAGCTGTCGATACCGCAGCTGGAATACGTTTTGGCGGGCTGCAGGAAGAATAGCGAAGAAGTTCAGGGCAAAGATACTTCTACCTATTCCGATGCCGCCGCCATTCAGTATTTGCTTGATTCCGGTCAGATCGACTAAAAGGAGGTGCGTGAATGAGTACAAATAATTTAAATACTGGCGGCCGTTTTAAACTGGAGCTGCTGCAGGATTGTGCAGGCACTTTGCGTTCTGTGGACGCTTTAAAAAGCAGGCTCGATTACAGTGCGGACAGCACGTCTAAAAAACGCCAGGCACTGCAGGCTGCCAAGCGGCAGAATTTACAGGGGCCGACAGCAGCGGCGACGTTTTTCAACTATCAAAAAGCTCTGGCTACTGCTGAAAGGCAGGCCGCTGCTTTATACCGTGCGCTGCAGAAAAACACTGGCGATAAGAAAGAAACTTTGCTGGCCAGCCTAAGGCAGACTGTAAATAGCTATCAAAAGCTGCATCAGGAAGCAGAAGATCTGCAGGCCGCCTTTGGTGTTACACAGGCAGCCGGCAGCGTAGATTTTAATGATATTGATTATTTTATCGCCAAACTGCGCTGCGGCGCAGCAGCAGCCGGGCAGCAGGAATTGTTCGAGCTGCTGTTTGACGATCTGACAGCTAAGATGCAGGCGTTGTCAGAGCTTGACATCGGCAGCAGTAAACAAATGCAGCCGGCAGCCAGTAGTGATAACGGTGCAATGTATCTGCTGGCGGCAGATTTTCTTGCTGTTATGTCGGCCTATGAAAAAGACCTGCAGGAAACCTTTACCGTTGCCGATAAATGGCGTCAGCTCTATCAGGACGAAGAAATAGTCAAAACACTGGTGCGGGCGACGCTGAAATTAGCCAATATTGGCGCAATGCAGCCGACTGCCGCAGCAGATGCTTTAAGCTCTGTGCTGCGGCAATATACAGTAGAACTGTCGTCAGTCTATGAGGCGGAACTGGCGGCTGACGAAATTATCGACAGCTGGGGTAAAATGGGAGCTGAGTATGGCTTTACTGTGGTACAGCTGGCGCAAGCCAATGACGAGGCAGCCGGAGCCGCTTACCGTGCCGGCGTAGATTTTTCATATCTGCAGGCGCTGGTGGCAGGTTTGCTGCACAGTTCCAAGCTAAACGGCGCAGCAGCCGGACGTTATCTGCGGGGAGTGCTGCTGTGGCTGGGGACACCTGCTGCAGTCAAGCAGCTGCAGGAGCTGGGAGTGGATTGTTATAGCTATGATAGACAGGGGAAAAAGCAAGTACGCTGCTTGCAGGACGTAATTTTGGAAGCAGTGCAGCATCAGCAGCATCACTCGCAAAATATTGAAGTCGTGCTGGCCGATTGCGCTAATGGACATTTTAGGGCAGACGCTTTGGGCGTATTGTTCGGCGCAGCAGCAGAACTGCAGCAAAAATTGCAAACAGTAAGCAGTGCTAAAGGCTGGTCAAAAGCACAGTATAAGCAAAATGGCCATAAAAAAATCCTGGCGTTACTTGCGTTGCAGCAGCAGGCAGACAGTTTGCTGCAAAAATTGCAGGCTGGCAATACAGAATCTGAACAGGCATTGACACTGGTGTTGACTGAATTATCGAATGGATTGAAGAATTTACAGCCGGATTTTATGACGGCTTTTCAAGGCAGTGCAGAACTGCTTTTGCTGTTCCAGACGATCCTGACGCTTGCTGAAGCAGCGCTTGCCGGCGAGCAGCAGGGCATCAGCGCTATTTTAGGACTGCGTGCTGCGCAGTCAGGGAAAGCGAGGGGATCAGTATGGGAGTGAGCGCCAATCCAATTGAAGGTGTTTTTGATTTAATTCAAACTGGATATAAAATATATACTTATGCAAAGTTTGCTCAAACAGTTGCTAAAAATGCCATTGATATAAAGAGTGAGTTAGATGCTATAGATACTGGATCGATGAAATTAGAAACGATCAGGCGCCAGATGGCTCAATATCAGGCCGAGTTGGAAGAACAGGCGCGTATTATGGAAGAACGCAAGGCTTTTTTGGAAGCAGAAGGCAGAGATACCAATTCCGTTGCTTATCTAGCTGCCAAAGCAGATTATGACAATGCCAGAGATAAATATTTTTCCACAGAAGCTCAATTAGCTAAGTTGAGAAATCAAGAAGCGACCTTACTGGCACAGCGCAGTTATAATGAACAGCGCAATAATTATGTACAGCCAGTCGCTGGTTTGCAGCAAACCTATGCAGGCTACAGTATGCTGCAGGGGGCAAAAACAGTCGATTACGGCGAAATGGTTACTGCGAATAAGAATTTTGCCGCAAGAAACAGTTTGCTGTACACTGCGCAGCAAGTTACAGAAAAATATATTGCTGGCATGCAGGAAATCAATGACAATGAGAATAAATTTGGTGTCACTATCGAAAATCAGGTTAAGAAGATCGAACTTTATAATAGACGCCTAAAAGAATTAGATAAGGATAAAACGGATTTACAGGGATTTAAGAAAACTTTACAAGAAGATTTTGACAGTAAAATCCTGGAACATCCTGACTTGATGAGAACTATTGGTTATGATGTCAGCGCTGCTGACGAGGTAAAAGCCAAAATGATTGCTGTTAATCAAGAAACTATCAATTCAGTAAAAGCCTTGAGTAACATTTCAGGACTGATGACTGAAATTGACAGCAAAATGAAAAATCTGAATAGTGAAGAACGCGGCGTACAGCAAAGCTTGCAGGCAATGTATGTTTCGCAAAAACAGGAAGATGAGTACAGGCTTAGTTTACAGGCAATAGAAGATAAGTTTTATATCGATTCATTAAAAAATGGTAGGCCCAAGAATTATGATGAAGAACAGAAATCCTATCAAGCACAAATAAATCATTTAAATGAGTTGGCTGCCAAACGAGAAATACAAATAGGGATTTGGAAAGGCGAGCTTGATAAATATAAAGAAAATAATAATTTAACTGCATACCAACAAACAGAAGCGCTTTTAAATAATGAAATAAAACTTCGTGAAGAAAATTTAGCAAAAGTCAAAGAGATAGAGGATCAGAAGAATTCTCAAATACTTAATGGTCTGAGTGATCTTGCTATTAATGTATTGATTAAAGGTACTTCATTGAAAGAAGTTTGGTCAAATCTTTGGAAAGACTTAGCAAGAGAAGGAATTCAAAGACTTTTTGGGGTAGATGCAAAACCTTCGCTATTGAGCATGATTTTTGGTTTATTTGGTGCTAAAAAAGCTCACAACGGTGAAGATATCAGGGTTTCAGCTCCAAGAATGCATAGCGGCGGCGACGTTATGGTAGGACGCATCGGCGTCGTGCCGGCATTAAAAGACGATGAAGTACTGCGTACGCTGCAGGTGGGCGAGGAAGTCAACAGTATCCGCGACCGCCGCAGCAACGAAATACTGGCGGCCGTGGCCATGCGGGCTATGGACAACACAGCCAAAGCTCCGACACAGGTGGTCATCACGGCGCTCGATTCCCGCAGCTTTGCCGAATATCTGAATGAAAATTCGGATATTTTGCAGGCCGTACTGGCTAAAAACAATGCTATGGGACGCAGGGCTTAACGGCAGGTGCGAAATGGAAAAACAAAATCTAAAAAAATTTGTCGGGCTGCCCTATAAATTTTTAGGCGTCACTTATGACGGCGTCGATTGTATCGGTCTGTGCCAGCTGTTTTATCAGGAACATGGTATTGCTTTAGAATGGCGTGACGGCAGGCCGATCGCCAAAGACTGGTATGTGACTGAGCCATATCGGCTGGCGCGTTTTATGCACAAACATTTTACGCGCATCAAACAAGTCGACGCCATGCAGTACGGCGATATAGTTTTATACGAAATCAACGGTGAAGGCCATACCGGTGTTTACGTTGGTGAACATAAAGTACTGACGATCTTACAGCAGTTTCAAAAATCCATGATCGTCAGACTCAGGCAAAACAACCTCTTTTTTAAAAGTGGTTACAGAAAGAAGGTGACAGCTTGAAAACATTTGCATTTACGCCTAAAAGCGAAGTCAAACGCAGCGTCCGCTATCTTGACAGGACTATCGAATTTGAATCAGGAGCCTTTCAGGTACAGGAAGTGGGCGTCAATCCTATCATTACCTTTCAAATGACCTTTGAAAGCATAGCTGCCGAAATGGCGGCAGTAGAAGCATTCTATTTGGAACACCGCAAATCAAAACGGTTCTATTTTAACTATAACGGCGAGCAGTTCGTCTGCCAGTTTACCAGCGACTATGCGCCGACAGATACCTGGGGCTTTGATGAACGCGGCCGCATTATTGGCAAAATTTCTGTCGAGCTGACATTGAGGGTGGTCAACCTATGAAAATTCTACCCGTCAGCATGGCGGAAGCCAAAGAACGCGCCAGCTCTTTTTTTATTGAACTCTATGTCCTGCATCTTAAAACAGGCATTATTCGCATCTGCAATTGTGATGAGATCATAACCTTTGGCGGCTGTGAATACTATCCTGTTCCGGTACAGCGCGGTACTATCAAATCCACAGTCGATGCCAAGATCGACAACGTGGAATTGAAAATAGCCGATACCGATAACAGCAAAATAACAGCACTGCTGGAAGGCTTTGATTTTCGCGGACGTTATGTCGAGATCTTTCGCATTCAGTATCCGGAAAGTCTGGAAGATGAAGAAATAGCTATAACTGTTTTTTACGGCTATCTTGATACGCCTGCCTATAGTAACGGTGAATTTACAGTAACAGTCAAAGCGGCATTTCCCAATAACAGGGTCCCCAACAGGATCACGCAGTATTTTTGCAATGCTGCCTTTGGCGACGAGCAGTGCGGCATGGATAAAGCCCAGCGGCAGGTTGCTGTTGAACCGCTGCTCTCATTGCCCAATAAAATTAAACTCGATGCTGCGGATATTGATGCAGGCTACTATAAAAACGGACTTATTACCATCGGTTATGAAACCAAATTGATCAAAGATAATTTTATTGATAATAATGACGGTAATCATTATGTTGTGACGCAGTATCCATTTTTAGGAGCTATTACAGATACGGCTTCCTTGCAGCGCAATTGCGATAAAACACCGGAGATGTGCGAAAAATACGACAACCGTAAGCGCTATAGCGGCTTTTTGGCAGTACCGAAAGAATTTAGGTTAAGCTGATTATTGCGCGGGCAATAAAAAAAGAGAGCCGTCAGGCTCTCTTTGCTATTCCATAGCGATGACTTGTTTCCATTCGTCGAGAATATTTTGGGGGAGTGTGAAATCAATATATTTTACATGGCTAACATATGATGTTGATATAGGAATTTGGAATTGAAGATTATCCGATTTTTCTAATTTATCAATGAATATATTGTCTACTAAAAAAGCAAGTTGTCCTCTTTGAGCTGTTCTGTATAATTGTATTGGATAACTTTGTATATCTTCTAATGAGTTATTGAACTTTATTTTTATTGGCTCAAATGGTGAATAACCGTTTTTTATTGTATATTGATTAATAAAAGAAATAAAATATTTAGATTCATTGGAATTAGAACAAGTTTTTTTGAAAATAATTTCTCTAGGAATATCTTCGACATAGTCTTTAGTGTTTATGACACTAGTTAGCATTGTAGAATTGTCAAAAGAATTTATTTCTCGTATAATTTCGGCAGAACAAATGTTACTTATAAATAAAGTTGAAAATATAAATAGGATAAATTTTTTCATGAGAAGTCAACTCCTTTTATATAATGAAAGTAGGTGAGAAGTTGGGTAAAGGCAAAAAAGTTGGAAAGATAGCTTTTGCTGTAGCTGGTTTCGCATTGGGATACTCTAATCCTGCAATGTTTGGTATAGATGCTACTGTAAAAGGAGCTGCTTTTGCAGGCGGTATGTACGGTATGTCAATCGCTTCGACCTTGTGGTCGGTAACACAAAAACCAAATGCCTTCGGCAATCTTGACGGTGACTACAGCCAGGACGACTACAGTAAGTTCAGCACAACTACCAACGATATTTCGCAGGACGCCGTTATCCCTGTAATCTATGGTACTAGAAAATGGGGTGGTTTGCAAGTATGGCATAATCCCTATAATGGTGAAAGGTACCTGCAGAAGGATGTTATTATTTGCGAAGGCGGTATCAAGGGCGTGTATAACGTCTGTGCCAACGAAGAACTGATCAAAAATGATACTAAGATCAGTATTTATAATATCCAGCATCAGGATGCGGTGGTCTATCGCAGCGGCAATACTCTGGTGTTAAAGGCCGGCGGCAAGACCAATGAATACGCACTGAAAGATGTGGAAAGCCAGGATCAGCAGGCGGCGTTTTTGACGACTGTTATCGAGAAAATCAGAAACGTGCATCACAAAATAAAAGAACTGAGCCCGATACAATATCGAACTCAGTTTTTGTTTGCAGCATAAGAATATACAGTTTTATTCCATAGCGATGACTTGTTTCCATTCGTTGAGAACATTTTTGGGTATTGAAAAACTATAATAGTCGACAATATCAGTATCAACAGTTGTATGAATTGGTAATTGAATTTGAATATTGTTGGCATTTTTTATTTCTTTTAAAATTTCATCATTAAATTTAAAAGAAAAATTGTTGCTTAAATCAAAAGTTCTGTATTCAACAGAGTATATTTTATCATTGATTTTAATTTTTGCATTTTCAAGAGTAGTTAAATAATTAATTGTTCTGAAAGCATTTTTTCCAAGTAAATAATAGTCATTACCAGTTTTTTTGAAGATCAGAATTTGAGGAAGTTTAATGTTTTTATCTTTATAATAGCTTTTGATTTGGGGTGTATTATCAAAAGTATTTATTTTTTGGATTATTTCGGCATAAACAAAATTAGGAAAAGTTAAAAGAATTGTGAGTAATGAAATAACTATTTTCATAATAATCAACTCCTAAAAGAAAGTAGGTGAGAGTTTGGGTAAAGGGAAAAAGACTGGTAAAATAGCTTTTACAATAGCGGGTTTTGCTTTAGGTGGATATGGTGCTGCCCAAGGTTGGTTTGGTGCATTTAATAAGGCGTGTACATTTATACAAGGCGGTATGTACGGTATGTCAATCGCTTCGACCCTGTGGTCGGTAACACAAAAACCAAATGCCTTCGGCAATCTTGATGGCGACTACAGCCAGGACGACTACAGTAAGTTCAGCACAACTACCAACGATATTTCGCAGGACGCCGTTATCCCTGTAATCTATGGTACTAGAAAATGGGGTGGTTTGCAAGTATGGCATAATCCCTATAATGGTGAAAGGTACCTGCAGAAGGATGTTATTATTTGCGAAGGCGGTATCAAGGGCGTGTATAACGTCTGTGCCAACGAAGAACTGATCAAAAATGATACTAAGATCAGTATTTATAATATCCAGCATCAGGATGCGGTGGTCTATCGCAGCGGCAATACTCTGGTGTTAAAGGCCGGCGGCAAGACCAATGAATATGCGCTGAAAGATGTGGAAAGCCAGGATCAGCAGGCGGCGCTTTTGACGACTGTTATCGAGAAGATCAGAAACGAGTGCGGCAATGGCTGGAAAATCGACGGCGCTGTTGACGATAGGACCAGCAAGGGCATCAATGCTAAAAATATGCAGTTCAATTCGTCCCAGCCTGTGGGTTGTTATTGCGATCCGGCCGACCCGACGCGCAGCAATATGGTGGTGCTGGATAACAGGGGTTATGCTATCGGCAGCTTTGCTTTTAATAATTGTGTAGCTCCCGATAATTTTAAGGATGTGGGCGGTTATACGAATACGGCCTGGATCAGGACCGACCTGGTCGCCAGCGGCAGGCTGAGCGGCGGCAACCCGACTGTCAACTGTATTGTACAGGGGCAGCTGGTGAAGGTGTGGAACGGTTCTGAATGGGTGCGGGAATACAGCGAAAACCCGGCCTGGATCATCAGGGACTTTTTGACGAATAAACGGTATGGCACCGGACACTGGATCTCGGAAGAAATGATCGATGACGACAGTTTTAAAGATGTGGCGGCCTATTGTGATGAAGAGGTGGAATATCTGGATGCCGCGGGCGAGAAGCAGAAGGCACCGCGTTATAAATTGAATATCATTTTGGATTCGCAGAAAACACCAATCGAGCAGTTGAGTTCTATGCTGGCGGTTGGTGGTTTATTTTTGACCTTGAACAGGCAGATCGCGCTGAAGGTGGAGAAAGAAGAAACGCCTTGTTATGCTTTTGACGATACGACGATCATCAAAGACAGCCTGTCGATCACGCAGACGGCGCTGGAGGAAACGCCGAACCGGTATAAGATCGGTTATTTTGACCCGTCGCAGAACTGGACGGAGATCAAGGTGGTGGTCGAGGATCTGGAAGCGCAGCTGGAGCAGGACGGCAGGATCATTGAAAAGACGATCACGTTGGCTGGCTGTACCTCGCAGAACCAGGCGCTGCGTGTGGCGCGGCTGTATCGTGATTTGAATAAGACCTGTTCGATTTCTATTTCGTTCAGTGTGGCGACGCAGGGCATGAGCCTGGAATGCGGCGATGTGATCACTGTTTCCTATGGTGGTATTTTTACGGAGATGCCTTTCAGGATTACGGAGATCGACGAAACTAACGCCGGGACTTATCAGTTGACCTGCCGGCAGTATAATCCGTCGATTTATAACGACGAGCTGGGCGCGCCGATCGTGATGCCTGATTATACAAATTCCAAACCGCCGTATACTACGACGCCGCCTTCGGTAACGGGGCTGACTGTTGAGGAGAACAGCTGGACCAGCGCGGAAGGCATTTTGCAGATGGGCATGGATATCACGTGGGACGATATGTATTATACATATCTGGATCACTATTCTGTCAGCCTGTCGCGGGACGGCGAGAGTTATAAAACGTACTCGTCAACTTTTGATACAAGTGCGACGCTGACAGGTTTACAGCAGGGTGCTTATTGGGTATCGGTGCAGGCGGTTAGCCGCGACGGTGTCAAGGGCGCGCCGGCAATCACAATGGTAGAGATCACCGGCAGGGATAAGCCGCCGCCGGATGTGACTTTGCTGGACGCAGAGCTGCTGCCGGATGGTACGCGCCGTTTTTGGTGGAATTTTACTTATCCAAAGGTAAACGATATTGCCGGGTTTAAGATCAAGTATACGCAGGGCAGTAATCCGCAGTGGCAAACGGCTTTTGAGCTGCACAGCGGTATTATTACATCGCAGCCTTTTGAAACGCAGGCGCTGCGTCAGGGTGTGCATACGGTTATGATCAAGGCTGTCGATAATGGCGGCAACGAGAGTGTCAATGCGGCTTATGCTGTTTTGAATCTGGGTGATCCGCTGGAGGAGAACGTACTTTGGAAAGTGGATTTGGCTGAGAATAATTGGGAAAAAGTAGAGCACGACGGCGTTGTGGAAAATGGCGTGCTGAAAGGACAGTCTATCAATGATGATTTACTGCTGCTGGTACATCTGCAGCCATTGGCCGGCGGTCAGCTGTGGCTCGAGTATGGGTTGAATTCGCCGTCTACAGTCAAATATTGCCTGGGCAGCGGCAGTTTAGCGTGGTCTGCGCCAATGGAAACTGTCTGGGGTGAAGCGCTGAATAATTATTGGCGTTTCAGCGGTATTTTTAAACCGTATACCGGAAAAATTGTTATCAATGCAACGGATTCGCTGCACTTGGAAGTACATTCTCTGCCTGAGGCAGGGAACAGAGCTGAGGTGAACAAGTTGAATGCTATTATCGATGTGCCGGATCGGGTCGAGAATTTCAGTAATCTGCTGATTCCGGCGGAAGGGCTTACTTTGCCGATCAAGACGCCGTATTACTATACGACGTCTGTGCGGATCAATGCTATTCAGAGTGCGCTGGCAGTCGCCAATGTCAGGATCATTACAAGAAACCCATGTAAGATTCAGATCATTGATGCGGAAGGTCAGCCTGTGGAAGCAGTTTGTGATTTGACCTGGCAGGGATTTAGAAGGGAGCTGGTATAAAATGCAAATACCTAAATTTATCAAGGATATCAAAAAATATTTTATGTATGAAGGGTCTGCGACACCGACAACACAGGACGATCTGCAGGCCTATATGAAAAATGAGCATGAAACGCTGGAATGCCTTGTCGATGGGTTGTGGCAGCCGGAAACGGAATATCAGGAAGGGCATGTGGTAAGAAGCCCGAATATGCCAGCAGGATTTATCGCAGTTGCGAAAAATCCTGGCTATACTTCGACAAACGAACCAGATTGGGGAACTGTAGCAAGAGAAGTTGTTGACGGTTCTATTACATGGACAAAGAAGAAACAGGATAGTGGTGTTGGGGCTTGGGAAGCATCAAAAGAATATAAAGTGCATGATACCGTACGGTTAGTAAATAACAGTGCGGTTTTTTTATTGTGTACAACTGCTGGAACAAGCTCAGTAAGTGAACCTGTTGTTACTTCGCAAAGTTCTATTACCGATGGGAGCATTACATGGAAAGTGATTTTTTATGATAAAATTGCGGTTTTAAATTCTGATAATTTGTTTGAAGGTAAAAATATTCCTGGTTGTTGGAAAGCCAATGAAGCTGTTGCAGTTGGTATGATCAGATTTCTTTCTGACCCTGCATATGCTGGTTATTACCTGAAATGTATGCAGGCTGGGACTACTGGTTCAGTTGAACCTACAAATGTAGATTCGGGGGGGACTTCTGTGTAGATGGAAGTGTTAAATGGCAGGTTTATTCAATATTAAAGTCGCCTGATACATTTTTGTTAGGAGGGCAGACAGCTGCACAAATCATTGCAAATACATTAGGGCAAGTTCCTAAAGGTATTAGTGTGAGCGTAACTACAGGAAATATAGGTGACGGAGGAACAATACCGTTACCAAGTGGATATAGTAGACAGCAATGCCAATATACTGTGTGGGCAACAGAAATGTCAGAAGATAGTGATGAATATGGAAGAAGTCATAGACAACAATTATCTGTCAATCAATCTAATGGAAGTGTTGTATCGCGTTTAGGAAGGTATGGATATAGTAATAAGTGGTATAGTGTAACAGCTGGCTATCTTTGTATAGCCGTTAAATAAATGAGGTGATGTATATGTATTATATTTTTAATGAAAATGGTGAGTGTGTTGCATCTTGTAATTATGAGCCAGATGCAGATGATTTGGCAAGTCGTAACGAAATAGCTGTAGTATCAGAAGAAAGTTATGATATTGGTAAAATTAAATTAGTCAATGGTGTGATTATTGAAGTAGTGAACGAACCTACCCTTGAGGAATTAAAGGTTACTAAACTTTCGGAAATTGGTGTTTGGACAGAGCGTAAAATTACAGGTGGTTTTGTTTCTGAATGTTCTGGTGAGATAGTGACTTATGATAGTGACAGGGATACTCAAAATACAGTTTCCAGTGATCTAAATACTATCTATCTTGCTCCTGAAAAATTTGGTAAAAACTTTCCTAGTGGCTATCCAATGCGGGGTTATCCAAAGAATAGTGATAGTAAGCAGATATATTTTTTGACCAAAGAACAGTTGTTGCAATGGAATGTGGATTTAGGTTTACATAGAGGTATTTGTAAGCAAAATGGCTGGATAAAACAGGAACAGGTTAAAAATGCTATAGATAAGAGTGAACTAGAAACTGTTATTTTAGATTAGTAAAGTAGGTGAATAATTAATGATAAATGATGGGACTGTAAAATGGGAAATAAAGAAGATAACTGATAGTGAGAACAGTGAATTATTAGAAGGAAAAACAGTCATACAAATAATTAATGAAACATTAGGAAATGTACCAGCCAAAACGAGCGTTAGTGTTATTACAGGAAATGTATGGACTACTAAAATTAGTGATACTTCTGGAGGACTTATTAGAAATTTTAGAATGGCGGCAACGATACCATTACCGGATGGATATATTAGGGAACAATGCAGATATTTTATTGATAGAAATCAAAGTTATTTAAATCAAGCTACTGGATATTATGAAATTGCTTGTGAAATAGGTGATTCTACATATAATATTTCGTATATTTGCATAGCAGTAAAATAGTTTTACAAGCGAGGTGTATAAATGGAAGTGATTTTACAGATTATTACTGGCGTTGTAGTAACTTTTCTTTCGGCAGTGGTTTTGCGGATGCAGGACGAAGCGAAGAATGTGCAGCGGCAGCGTGAAATAGAAACGAAAAAACGTGACGATGATTTTCTGGCGATCAAAGAAGGCTTGTGTTCTCTGCTTAACGACCGTATCGATCAGGCGCACGAAAGATATACGGCGCAGGGCTATATGCCGGTGGAAAAACGTTATAAATTTCACCGTATTTATAATGCCTACCATGCGCTGGGCGGCAACGGTATCTGCACAGACCTGATGAAAAAACTGGAAAAGCTGCCGACTTGCCCGCCGGGAGAGCTGCAATAATGTGGCGTGTGTTTGTGGGTAAATTTCTAAGCAGCCTGCAGGTCGTGAGTGATAAACTTAATACCTATAATGTCAGAGAAATGCACATGATCAATTTCGTGTGCATTTATTTATGTCTGCTGTTTACGTTGTTTCTGTTGGGATGGGTCTATCAGTGGGTAGTTTTTAAGATCTTAGATTTGGAGATGCTGCTGAAGGGCGTTAATGTACTCGGCTCAGCAGGAATTTTGGCACTGCTGCGTTATGTTACCGATAAAGTGGCCAGCACGAAGATCATAATTGACAGAAATAATAATGGTATCCTTGACGACGAAGAGCTGTGCGATGATAAAGCGAATGAAGTGAGCAGTAAAGTGGGTGATAATAATGTATGTAAGTAAATATTGGAGCGTGAGTGAATGGGATTGCTGGCGCAGAAATAAAAATGCTTATGCCTGGGATGATGAAAATGGCTGCCTGTGCACTGAAGACAGCAAAACGGAAAAACTGTTCAGGATCTTGGATAGTTTACGTGAATGCGATCCTGATTGGGTCATCAATACTACTGGTTATCATGCGGAATACGGTACCAGTTTTAAATCTGGTTTCCGAACGGTAGATGACGGTGTTAATGCTGCCTGCGGTGGTGCTGTAGGCAGCTATCACACCCGTGGCTGTGCGGCTGATATTCATGTAGCCGGTAAGGAGTACACGGCAGAGCAATTACAGGAGATGGTGCTGACGGCGGCAGGCTGGCAGGGGATTGATGATTCGGAACTGGGTTTGGGCTGTTATGGTGACTGGCTGCATCTTGATACCCGCGGTTATTGCAGCAGGTGGTGATAGTGGTGCTGGAAGTTATAAAACGGTTGGTTGGAAATAAATATGTGCTATGTTTATTGGCTTGTTTTGCAGTATTTGCAGCAGGTTTTATCTGCTGTTATCAGAGGTATGTGCCTGCTTACGAAAAGCAGGTGGCTGTTTTGCAGGCCGCTGTTCAGGATTATCAAAACAGGGCGGCGCTGATAACGACTGTGCAGGAGGATATAAAAAGTGCAGTCGCTTATGTGCCGAAAGTGAACGGTGAAAAAACTGACGTGGAGTTTAGTGATGTTGGTAATCAGATAACGGTCAGATATAATGGTGAGGAAAGTGTCTTGCAGTCTGCGGTGGACGAAAAGCAGAAATTTGAACAGGGCAAGCTGGTTATTGACAGAACGCAGAAAACAGTTATTGATTTGACTGAAGCGTTTAATAAAGCGGTAGCGGCAGAGAGCAAAGCTAAAAGCAATACTCGTATGGGGAAAGTTGATTTTGGCGTTTTGTATAATACCGATAGTAAAGATGCTTATGCCGGCATAAGGTATAATGCGAAAATGTTCGATATCGGCGCTTATCACGAGGTTGACGGCGGTGCTGTCATGATTGGTGTGCATGGTAAATTTTAGGGGCTGGGTCTTAGGACCCGGCCCTATTTTTTTATTTTCCGGAGTAATAAAAAAGCAAGCTGCATGTAGCGGCTTGCTGTAAGGATTATTCTGTTTTTTTGGCAGCCAGTTTGTCGGCTGCGTATTTGGCGTGTGCCATCAGCAGATAGGGGATAGCAGCTTCTGTTTGGCACCAGGTTCTGATTTCCGGCGGCAGCAGCTGATTATAGTCATCTTCCGGTGCAATGATTTTTATAAAAAAGTCGCGGGGCTTGTTATAAGCCTGCATTATTTTGGCAATAAATTTTTCGGTTGGTTTAGTGGCGTTGGCGGTTTCGTAATAAAAATAATTAGAAGGCGCAACACCGATTTTAGCCGCCGCTTCCGCCTGGTTCAGCCCGGCTTCCAAACGGCATTTTAGTAATTGTTCGGCCAGATATTTAACGTCGATGCGGGCTTTGGTTTTTGCTGCTGCCATTCAGATTCCTCCAGTTGTTTTGTTTCTTGTTTTTCTATATTATAGCAAGTTTAACTGCGAAAAATCAAGAAAATCTAGAAGCGCAAAAGTGTAACTAATATTGTAGAAGGCAGCTAAAGGAAGATTAAGTATCTCTTTTGACTATCCAACTTCATTTGGTATATAATGAAAGCGGTTATTTATCTGCCGCAGGAAGTATTACGAGAAGCGAGGCGAATCTCATGGCAGTTATTTTTTATTTGAGCGGTACGGGCAACAGCCTGTATGCCGCTGAAAGTATCGCAAAGGAGCTGGGAGCCTGCCGTTTGGAGGGCATTACCGGTTATTTAAAAGCGCCCTACGAGGTGCAGGATGAAGTGGTCGGTATCGTCTGCCCTGTGCATTGCATGGCTTTGCCGCCTGTTGTGGAGAGTTTTCTGCAGCAGGTAAAAATGGTGCCGCAGTATATTTTTTTAGTAGTGACGATGGGCGCCATGTCGGGCCAGGCCTTAGGGCAGGGCAAAGAGCTTTTAGAGCAGCGGGAGCTGCGTTTGTCCTATGGCGCGCAGGCGGCGCTGCCTGATAACAGCATCGTTTTTCCGTCGCCGGCCGCAAGGAAGGAAAAGCTGCTGCGCGATGCTCCGTCAGAGCTGGGTCTGATCGCCCGCAATATCAAAAACAGGCATGATAATTACAGTCATCTGAGCCGCAGCTTTTTATGGCAGCATGGCGGCACAGCTATTGGCTGGTGGGTGCTGGAGAAAATGAAAAATATCGGCGCGTTGAACTGCGATGCCGCTAAATGCGTAGGCTGCGGCATATGCGTTACTATCTGTCCGGCAGGTAATATCACGCTGTCGGAGGGCAAGCCTGTTTTCGGCACAGAGTGCCTGCATTGCTTTGGCTGCGCGCATTGGTGCCCGCAGACTGCTATCAGTCTGGGCAGCTTAAAGCCTGATGGTAAAACGCGTTACACGCATCCGGAGATCAAACCGGCGGAGCTGGCAGCGCAGAAGGAAAGGAAAGATGAAGTATGAAAACTTATGCTCCCGTAACGGCAGCAGTGCTGGACGCCTTGAAGGCCGCTCTTGGCGCTGACTACGTTTGGACCGAGCCTGAAAAATTAGAGCAGTACCAGACGGACGAGGAAACCGATCCCCGCAAGTTCCACCTGCCGGAGGTGGTTGTTGCCCCGGCTGACGCGCAGGAGATCGCCGCTGTCGTCAAGCTGGCCAACCAGTATAATGTGCCTGTCACTGTCCGCGGAGGCGGCACCAGTCTGGCAGACGGCGCTATCCCTGTCTGCGGTGGTATTGTCCTGTTAATGGAACGTCTGAATAAGATCCTTGAGCTGAATGCCGAGGGTATGTATATGGAAGTCGAGGCCGGTGTGCGCACTGTCGATATCCAAAAATATGCCAACGAAGCAGGTTTTCTGTATGCGGGCGACCCCTGCAGCGCTGAAAGCTGTCTGATCGGCGGTAACCTTGCCACCAATGCGGGCGGCAATAAGGCGGTGCGTTACGGCGTGACTCGCGATCAGGTGTATGCAGTGGAGCTGGTAACGCCGACGGGCGAGATCGTGGAGCTGGGCGCCCGTTTGAAAAAATGTTCGACGGGTTACTGTCTGGAACAGCTGATCATGGGCAGTGAGGGCACTTTGGGCATCATTACCAAAGCGACGCTTAAATTGCAGCCGATCCCGCCGTACCGCTTTGATCTGCTGGCTGTGTTCGATGACCCGGTCAAGGCTTTGGACGTAGTGCCGAAGATCATGCAGGCCGGCATCAATCCGACCAGCGTGGAATATATGGACAATTCTTATGTGCGCGGCACGGCCGATTATCTGGAATTTAAGGGCGCGCCCCATTATGAGGACGGCATTTATGTTATCATCACGGTCGAGACCTTCAGTGAAGACGAGCTGGACCTGAAAATGGAGCAGCTGGACGAATTGTGCAGCGAAGCCGGTGCTATCGACGTGCTGGAAGCTGACGAACGTATCTGGGATATGCGCCGCAACTGTCAGGAATCTGTGCGCCTGATCAGTCTGGTCTCCCTGACGGACGATGTGGTCGTGCCTGTCAACGAGATCGCCGGGACGATCAAGTTCATTATGCAGATCGGCGAAAAATACCCCTTCCCGGTCAAGATCAACGCCCATATCGGCGACGGCAACCTGCATATCGTTTTATGCAAATGCGAGCTGAGCGACGCAGAATGGGAGCAGCAGGTAGAAGCTTTCCACCAGGAGGTCTACACCTATGCGTACAGCATCGGCGGGCGTCTGGCTGGCGAGCACGGTATCGGCGCCAAGAAGCTCAAAGAAATGGAAACTTATACCCCGGCCGGGGAACTGGCGATCATGCGCACGATCAAGGCGGCGATGGACCCGCAGCTGATCCTGAACCCGGGCAAGATCTTTGATCTGTAGGTCATTGGCCTGCGGCGGTATTCTGCCGCTGCGGCAAAGATAAATTTTTGTAGGACAGTAGAAAGGAATGGAAGTTATGAGTAAATATGAACCGGTCAGCGCAGAAGTGGTAGCCGCTCTGCAAACAGCATTGGGTGCGGAGTATGTCAAGACCGACGCTGAAACACTTGATAAGTACAAGACTGACGAGGAAACTGATCCCCGTTATCATCATCTGCCCGAGGTCGTGGTCTGGCCCGGCAGCACCGAGGAAGTTGCGGCGGTCATGAAGATCGCCAATCAATATAATGTGCCGGTAACTCCCCGCAGCGCGGGCACCAGTGTTTCCTGCGGCGCGATCCCCGTTTTCGGCGGTATCGTGTTGATGCTGGAACGCATGGATAAGATCATCGAGCTGAACGCCGAAGGTATGTATATGGTAGTCGAAGCCGGCGCACGTACGGTCGAGATCCAGGAAAAGGCCAACGCCGCAGGCTTTCTGTATGCGGGCGATCCCTGCAGTGCCGACAGCTGTCTGATCGGCGGTAATATCGCCACTAATGCGGGCGGCAATAAAGCCGTACGCTATGGCACTACCCGCGATCAGGTCTACGCTATCGAAGCCGTTACGCCTACTGGCGACATCGTCAACGTAGGCGCGCGCTTAAAGAAAAAATCTACGGGCTACTGCCTGGAACAGCTGATCATGGGCAGCGAGGGCACTTTGGGCATCATTACCAAAGCCACCTTGAAGCTGCTGCCGCTGTGTCCTTATAAACTTGACCTGCTGGCGATCTTTACCGATCTGGACGCCGCCGTCAGTTTGGTGCCGAACCTGATCAAAGCGGGGCTGAACCCGACCAGCGTCGAGTTTATGGATAACGGCTTTGTCCGCAGCTCCAGCGATTACTGCGAATTGAAGCTGCCCCATTACGAGGACGGCTATTACGTTATCGTAACGGTGGAGACCTTTAACGAAGACGAATTGGAAAGCAAGATGGAACAGCTGGACGAGATCTGCAGCGCCAGCGGCGCGACCGATGTGCTGGAAGCTGACGAGCGCGTGTGGAAGTTGCGCCGCAACTGTCTGGAATCGACCCGCGTATTGAGTCTGGTCAGCACTTCCGACGATCTGGTCGTACCTGTGGATCAGATCGCTAACTGTATCCGTTATTTGACGAAGGTCGCCGAAAATTACAGCTTCAAACTCTTTACGCTGGCCCATGCCGGCGACGGCAACCTGCACTTCCAGATCTTGAAGGGCGAGATGAGCGACGAGCAGTGGGAGGACGAAGTCAGCCGCTTCCATGCCGAGGCTTACCCGTATGTTTATAGTCTGGGCGGGCGTCTTTCCGGTGAACACGGCATCGGCGCCAAAAAAGTCGAAGCTATGGAAAAATATACCGAACCGGTAGAAATGAAAATGATGAAGGAGATCAAGCGGGCGCTTGATCCCAAAAATATCCTCAATCCGGGCAAGGTCTTCAACGCTTAAAAATAAAAAGCATCCGCATTTTCTGCGGATGCTTTTTTGTATGGCGGGGGTAAGCTGATCAGCTTGTTTCAATACCATTTTTTGCGTTGTAATTTTCTGAGCGTAAAGATAGCGACGAGCGCCATGACGCCCAGGCACAGGGGATAGCCCCATTGAGAGTTCAATTCCGGCATATATTGGAAGTTCATGGCAAAGATACTGCTGATACAAATCAGGGGCAGGAAGACTACCGCTGCTGTTGTCAGGGTAGCCTGGATATCGGCGCTGCGTTCGATCGCAGCGTTACTGCAGAGCTGTTCCAGCGAAGCAAGCAGTTCGTCGGCTACTGATAAAGTAAGCGCGGCTCCTTCCAGTTTGATCTTTAAAAGTTCGGGCGCGTTCTCGCAGCCGATCAGCAGAGGCGGGTCCTGACGCAGGGCGCGGCTGACGATGCGGCGCATCGGATAAACTGCCTGTTTGGCGGTAACCAGGCTGCGGCGCAGACGCAGCAGTTCTTTAGGATCGATCGGTTCGTCCTGTTCGCTGTAGGCTGACGCTAAAAGCTGCAGCCGTTCTTCCAGAAAGTTGATGACCTCACAGTTATCGTCGAGGATCTTGCCCAAAATCAAAGTCAAAGCCTGCGGGATAGTGTTATGAGGCTTTTGCAGGGTAGTGACAAGAGTGCGTGCATTTTTTAAACGGTCACAGCGTCCATGCTGCAGGGAAAGCAGGCGGTTGGCGCTGGCCGCAAAACAAACATTATTATAAAAAACAGCGTTGCCGCTTTCATTCAGCTGCAGGTGACGGCAGATCAGAATCCGGTTGTTGCCGTCGCGGAACAGCCGCGGCTGCTGTTTTCTGTTTTCTAAAATATTCTGTGTCGCGGGGCTTAGTTTGAAGGAACGAGCGATCGTCATTACCTGATCGTGTGAACCAAATAACGACAGATCGAGCCAAAGAGCGCCTTCTTCCGGGATAGTCAAAAGATCTTCGGTAAGGTCTTCGACAGTGGAATAAGCGTTTTCCCGGCCGTCAAGAGTTAGCAGTGTACGGGTGCTGCTGGAAACTTCTGCTTTTTTTTGGGCAAAGAGTGCGGCGGTATCTATTTTTTGCTTCAGCATCGCGGTGACCCCTTTTGTACAAATTTGATTTTATGTATATATTTTAACCTGTTAATTGGTAAGTTACAATAATCAGGCAGGATTTTTTTTATAAATGGCGAAATATAACTATTTAAATAGGATGAAAACGCCTGCCGGCAGAATCTTCTGTTATGCTTAAGGCAGGTTATTCAAGAATAAAGAGGAGTAATGAACGATATGTTTACAAGGGTTTTGTTAGCAATGGATCTTACCCCTAAGTCGGAAATCCTGCTTCCGTGTCTGTACAGTCTCTGTCCTGACACGAATACGGAAATCATTTTAGCCTATGTGTTCGATGAAGAAGAGGAGGCAGATCCTTACGGCAGCAGCTATAAAAAAGTTTACAGCAAGCTGCAGGGCTATGCCAACGAGCTGGTGCGCAACGGTTATGAAGCCGTCAGCATCGAAACGCCCTGGGGTGAAGTATTTGAGGAAATAACCCGCGTCGGTGACGATAAAGAAGTGGATCTGACACTGGTAGCTTCGCATGGGAAAGGCTTTTTCAGAAGCGCTTTGCTGGGCAGTACTACCTTTGATCTGGCCAGAGCTTCAAAGCGGCCACTGTTTGTCGCGAAAACTGACGGCGACAGCGATGATCTGGCCGATGACGACCTGCTGCGCAAATTGATGATCCCGACGGATTTTTCCAAAAAATCTTTGGTGGCGCTCAATTTGATCCGCAGCCTGCGCGAGCACGTAGCGGAAGTAGTGTTTGTGCATGTGGTGGAACGCAGCCGTAATCAGGACGACCTGGAAAGCAAGCTGCTGAATGCCGAGTCGCGCATGGAGGAACTGGTAGCGGAAATGAAGCTTTTTGGTATCAAGGCTTCCTATCTGGTCGATAAGGGGGCTGCTTCCAAGAAGATCTGCCGCTGGGCGGAGGAAGAAAACGTTTCGATGATCGCGATGACTAAAACAGGCGCCGGTCTGGTCAAAGGGCTGGTAATGGGTGCGACGGCGCAAAACGTGACGCTGAATTCCGAACGTTCACTGCTGCTGCTGCCTGCTGATGAAGTCAGCAACGATTAAGGAAAAGTGAAAAATTTTTTACACAATCTCGGCGGAAACTCTTGACATCTCTTCCAGAAATCAGTATACTGTTACTTGCGGCTGGATTAAGCCAGCCGCAAGTTTATTTTTAAGCGGTAAACAATTGTATAATCCCTGATTTTTTCAACCTGGAGAGATGACCGAGCGGTTGAAGGTGCACGCCTGGAAAGCGTGTGTACGGGAAACCGTACCGAGGGTTCGAATCCCTCTCTCTCCGCCACTTAAAAAAAGTTTGCCGCGGTCAGCGGCTTTTTGTTTTTCTGTAGGACCGCAGGCGGCGGGTCCTGCGCAATAGGAGTCTGTGAACCGTGTCAGGTCCGGAAGGAAGCAGCACTAAGCGGAGCCTCTTATGTGCCGCGGGGGTGCCTGCGTCTGTGGCCCTACAGGGAAGCAACTGAGAGGAAACCGGCTGTTTATGACAGCCGGTTTTTTTGGTATATGGAAGGCGGAGCCGGCAGAAAGAAAATGCAAAAGCTGTCCTGCAAATTTTTAATGAAATTGGATATAACTGAAGCCATTGCCCAAAGAAGCATTGCGCCGCATGGGCAATAAAAGGCGAAGTTACCCAGAAGCAGCGACTGAAAAGGGAGCTGCGCGGGTTACCGCTTCCGGCGAAGCCGGCAGGGAGTAAATGCAAAGCTGTCCTGCAAATTTTTCACAAAATTGGATATGTACTTATATCCATAAATTTTATATAATAAGTAGATAAGAAACTTGGCGGCTTAACGACAGGAAAGGAGGCAGAAAATGGCTTATGTAGCACTATATCGGCGCTGGCGTCCGCAGGGCTTTGATGCCCTGGTAGGACAGGAGGCGGTGCGGATCGCTTTGAGTAATGCTTTGACGACAGGACGTATCGCGCATGCCTATTTATTTGCCGGACCGAGAGGAACAGGCAAGACCAGTACGGCGAAGATCCTGGCGAAAGCCCTGAATTGTGAGCAGGGACCGACGGCAAATCCCTGTAACGAATGTGCCAACTGCCAGCGTATCAACGACGGCAGCAGCATGGACGTGTTCGAGATCGACGCTGCCTCTAATCGCGGTATCGACGAGATCCGTGACCTGCGCGAAAAAGTAATGTTTGCTCCCGTCAATGGACGGTATAAAGTTTATATTATCGACGAAGTGCATATGCTGACGACAGAGGCCTTCAACGCTTTGCTGAAAACTCTGGAAGAACCGCCGGCGCATATCGTTTTTATTTTGGCGACAACAGAGCCGCATAAGATCCCGGCGACGATCCATTCCCGCTGTCAGCGGTTCGATTTTAAACGGGTGACGAATGCGGACATTGAAAAGCGTCTGCGTGAAGTTGCTGACGGCAGTGAGATCAAGGTCGACGATGACGCTTTGAAGCTGATCGCGATCCAGTCGGACGGCGGTATGCGCGACGCGCTGAGCCTGCTGGACCAGTGCGGCGTCATGGCCGATACGGTAACTGCGGAAACAGTGCGGAACGTTTTAGGTATCGTTGGCCGCGAAGCGCTGCGTGAGCTGGTACGCGCCATCGGCAACCAGGAACTGTCGGCAGCGCTGCAGCTGCTGAACCGGTTGACCGAGCAGGGTAAGGACGTACGCCAGATCCTGACGGAGCTGGCTGAATATCTGCGGGCGGTGCTGCTTTATAAGGCTTCGCCGGGTTATCACGAAATTTATCTGACTGATACGGAAGAGGCGATTGCCGGGCTGGCGCCACTGTTTGCCAATGACAGGCTGATGGCGGCGGAAGAACGCCTGCACCAGGCGCTGGGCGAATTGCGTTTCAGCGCGCGTGGCCGGATCACTGCGGAATTATGCCTGTTTGACCTGTGCCGCATCGAAGGCAGCACGATTGCTGCTTTGCTGGCCCGGGTAGAGCAGCTGGAACAGCAGGTGCGCAGCGGTGTGCCTTTGACTGGAGCAGCCGGGACCGAACATAGTAATACCGGGTCTGCACGGGCAAGTGCGGCGTCTGCCGCAGCTCCTGCCGCTCCCAAAGTAAAAGCGGCGCCTGCTGTAATCGCTGCTCCGGCTGCTGCGCCAGAACCAGCTGCTGCACAAATCCAGGAAGCGGAAACAGTGACGACCGCCGCACCGGCTAAGGCCGCTGCTGCGCCGGCGTTGGAATACAGCGGCGACTGGACTGCTGGGGAAGACCTGTGGAAGCAGGCGCTGGAGCTGCTCAAAAACGAAAAGAAACAGTCCATGGTAGCCTGTGCTGCCGGAGGCTTTGTTACCGGCTATGAAAACGGCGTTTTGACCGTCGGTTTCAAAAATCAGTTTATGTGCGTCAGGATGAACGATCCTGATTATAAGAAGGCTTTTGAAGAAGTGCTGCTGCGGTTGGCACGGCAAAGCGTACGGCTCGAATGCGTCACTGCTGCGAAACCGGCCGCTGCCAAACCTAAAGCCGCTCCCAGGCAGCAGCCCCCGGCAGAAGACATCGAACCTGCTGTCAAGGCTGTGCTGGACGCTTTTGGCGGTACGCTGCAAAAATTATAAATCAAATTTCTGCCGCAAGGCATCATTATGAGGAGGAACAAGAATGTTCAACGGTGGTATGGGAAATATGCAGGGCATGATGAAAAAAGTTCAGAAATTACAGGCCGATATGGCTAAAATGCAGGAAGAATTAAAACAGCGGACGATCGAAACGACTGTCGGCGGCGGTGCTGTCACCGTAGTTGTCAGCGGCAAGAAGGAAGTCGTCAGTGTGAAGATCGATCCCAGCGCGGTCGATCCGGAAGACGTAGAAATGCTGGAAGACCTTTTGGTAGCGGCAGTCAACGAAGGTATGCGCAAAGTCGACGAAATGACGGAAGCTGAAATGGGCAAACTGACCGGCGGCATGAAAATGCCGGGTATGTTCTGAAAATGGCCAGAATGATCCGGCCGCTGGCCAATGTGCACGAACAGCTGCGGCGTCTGCCGGGTATCGGCTCTAAAACAGCTCTGCGGCTGGCTTATCACATCATCGATATGCCGGAAGAAGAGGTGCGCCGGCTGGCTGAGACGCTGGTGGAGGCTAAACGGCAGATCCGGTTGTGCGATATCTGTTACAATCTTACCGATACTGAGACCTGTGAGGTTTGCGGCAATGCCGGGCGTGACCACAGCGTCGTCTGCGTCGTCGAGCAGCCGCAGGATGTGCTGGCGATGGAACGCAGCCGCGGTTATAACGGCGTCTACCATGTGCTGCACGGCGTTTTGTCGCCGCTTGACGGTATCGGACCCGATAACTTGCGCGTTAAGGAACTGCTGCGGCGTTTGCAGGGCGATACGGTCAGGGAAGTTATCATCGCTACCAATTCTGACGTGGAAGGCGAAGCGACTGCCGCCTATCTGGCGCAGCTGCTGAAGCCGATCGGGATCGTTATCAGCCGCATTGCCCATGGCCTGCCCGTGGGCGGCGACCTGGAATATGCCGACGAGCTGACTTTATCGCGCGCTTTGGAAAACAGGCACAGAATGTAAGAAAGAAGGAACTGGAGCATGCAGGAAATAGAAAGCGCTGTCCGCGATCTGGGCGGTTCGGCCATGCAGGGCATCGACCATGCCGTCAAAGGACTCAATTCGGGCACTTTGGAGGGCACACTGCCGTTTATTATCGGCGTACTGATCCTGGTCATCGTCGTCAAATGCTTTTCGCTGCCGTTTCGGCTCATCTGGAACGGTATCTGCGGCGCGGTGGCTTTATGGTTTATCAATCTTATCGGCGGTTTTTTAGGCTTCGGCCTCAAGATCACCGTTGTCAAAGCGCTGATCGCCGGGTTCTTTGGTATCCCCGGCTGTTTGGCAGTTATTTTATGGGAGCTTTACGCCAGGTAAAGTTTGAAGCAGGAGGTAAGTTATGACGATGCTGCATAAAGCCATGACCATTGCCGGCAGCGACGCCAGCGGCGGCGCGGGCATGGAGGCTGATTTAAAAACTTTTCAGGAGCTGGACGTTTACGGGATGACGGCCTTGACCGTTATCGTAGCCCAGAATCCTCACAAAGACTGGGACCACGAAATTTTCCCGATCGGGCTGGACGTTGTGGAAAAGCAGATCGAGACGATCGTCGCCGGTATCGGTATCGACGCAATGAAAACTGGGATGCTGGGCAGCGCCGACCTGGTCGAGCTGGTAGCCCGCACTATTGACCGTTTCAAGCTGCGTAATGTCGTTATCGACCCGGTCATGGTCTGCAAAGGCGTGGACGTGATCATGGTGCCGGAAGCGGCAGCCGCGATCAAAGCTGTTTTGATGCGCCGGGCCGATGTAGTTACGCCGAATACGATCGAAGCCGCCTATCTGGCCGATATGGCGAAGGTAGAAACGCTGGACGAGATCAGGGAAGCGGCCGGCAGGATCAAAGAGCTGGGCGCCGGCTATGTCGTTATCAAAAGCGGTTCCCGCAACGACAGCAGAGAAGCTGTAGACGTGCTGTACGACGGCAGGGAATTTACCATTGCCAGCGCTCCGAAGATCGAGCCCTGTTATAATCACGGCGCGGGCTGCACTTATTCGGCAGCGATCACCGCAGGCCTGGCCAATGGGCTGAGTGTGCGGGAAGCGGTCGAGCAGGCCAAGAAATTTGTAGCTGCCGCTCTGCGTGGTTCTTTTAAACTCAACCAGTATTCCGGTGCTACCAGTCATTGCGCTTACCGGCTGGAAAATAATCAATAAATACAGAAATATGCTAAAGCTTTTAGATAAAACTAAAAACTTTAGCATATTTTTTTTGAAAAAACTGCAGTTTCAGCAACAATTTTGCAGAAATACTGTATACATGATGATGAATAGCAGGATTTTTATTATTTTTAGCCAATTATTGTAAACGTAATTTTAATATTTTATTATGCGTAAGGGGGATGTTTTGATGAATTTATCAACGAAAATCCTGATCGGTCTTGGTCTTGGTATCATTGCCGGTCTGGAACTGGGTGCGGAAGGTGTAGATTTCGCTAAAACGTGGATCGGACCGTTTGGTACGATCTTTATGAACATGATCAAAATGATCATCGTTCCTCTGGTTTTCTCGTCTCTTGTTATTGGTGTCTGCAGTTTGGGCGACATCAAAAAGATCGGCCGTATCGGCGGTAAGACCATGGCCTATTATCTGGGCACTACGGCCTTCGCGATCGTGCTGGGCATTGCGCTGGGCACCGTGATGGAGCCGGGCGCCGGCGTCAATATGCCTACTGAAGGCGTTAAAGCAGCCGCTAAAGCTGCACCGCCTATTATGAAAGTAATTACTGATATTTTCCCGACTAACGCCATGGAAGCCATGCTGAAAGCCAACATGCTGCAGATCATCGTTTTCAGCCTGTTCATGGGCATTGGTATCACCGCTGTCGGCGACCGTGCCAAAGCGCTGTACAATGTTTTTGACGGACTGGCAGAAGTCAGCTACAAGATCGTCGGCTTCATCATGAATGTAGCGCCGATCGGCGTTTTTGGCCTGATCACTCCTGTCGTTGCGGCTAACGGACCGGCTGTGCTGCTGCCACTTTTGAAGGTCGTTGTCGCCGTTTATCTGGGCTGCCTGCTGCACGCGCTCATCGTTTACGGCAGCCTGCTCAAATTTATCGGCAAGATCAGCCCGCTCAAGTTCTTTAAAGCGATCTTACCGGCACAGGTACTTTCGTTTACCAGCTGTTCGTCCGGCGGCACTCTGCCTGTCAGCATGCAGTGTATTCAGAAATTAGGCGTTTCCAAAGATATTTCCAGCTTCGTACTGCCTTTGGGCGCTACCATCAACATGGACGGCACCGCTGTTTATCAGGGCGTCTGCGCGCTTTTTATTGCGCAGATCTACGGTGTTGACCTTACTACCGGCCAATATTTGACCATCGTCCTGACCGGCACGCTGGCTTCGATCGGTACTGCAGGCGTTCCGGGCGCAGGCTTTATCATGCTGACCATGATCCTGACCGCTATCGGCCTGCCGCTGGAAGGTTCTGCCCTGATCGCCGGTATCGACCGTATCCTGGATATGCCGCGTACCTGCGTCAACGTTACCGGTGACGCTACTGTCGCTTATCTGGTCGATAAAAGCGAAAAGTCTAAAATCGAAGAACCGCTCTATTAAGAGAAAGCTAATTATAGTTACCGGATAAAGCAGGTGGCAAAGCAATAAAAAGAAGGCGGGCACTTTTGTGCCCGCCTTCTTTGCGTCTGGCTCTCTATAAGCAAACTATATATAAATAACTGGCAAAGAAGTTTTTATGCTTCTGGTTTTAAAGGACCGTAAAAATATGCTGCTGTTGCCCCGCCGTCAATCAGGAAATCAGCGCCGGTAATAAAAGCGCCCTGCCGGCTCAGCAATAATTCTGCTACATTGGCCACTTCATCTGCCGTACCGGGCCGTCCTGCAGGGCATTTGGCAAACATATTTTTATAAAATTCTCCCCTGGGACCATTGAATTCGTCAAGCGCAAGCGGCGTGACGATGATGCCCGGCGAAATAGAGTTGATACGGGCACCTTTGCGGCCCCATTTCACAGCTTCAGCCATTACGCGTTTTACATTACAGCGTTTGGCCAGTTGATAAGCGTGCAGTGTATCTTTGATATTTTGGGGCTGTAATACTTCCAGTTTTAATAACTCTTCTGCGGATGTAGTTGCCAGCTGTTCATCGACTTCAAAGCCTAAGGCGGGCATTCTATGTCCTGATTGGCTGGAAATCGTAACGCCGGTACCGCCTGTTTTAATGACTTTGCCTACTTCTTCCAGTAAAATTGCTGTACCATATAAATCAACTTTTAAAATAGTTTCGATGGAGGCCTGGCTGGGTGAGACTCCTGCAGCATTGACAAGTGTGGTGATCTCACCATATTTTTGGGCGGCAGCGATCATATTTAAAATGGATTTTTTCGAGGAAATATCTGTTTCCACAGCAACGGCATCAAAGCCGGCTTCGTTCATCATCCTGGTTATACTTTGGGCATTGGTCAGACTTTTGTCACCAATTATGAGTTTCTGACCATAACCTATCCGCCGGGCTATGGCCATGCCGATTTGACCGGCACCAACTAAAAGCAGTACATCTTGCATAAAAAGCACCTCTCTTTACGAAAAATATATAAATTTTATATGGCTGCAGCGTTTTTTATAGATGCCTGCCATAAAATTCCTGTAATTTATTTACGAACTGATCCACATACTGTGGGACATAATACGTTTGGATATGGGTCGCTCCGTCTGCCAAAAACAGCTCTTTGTCCTGTGTGCCGGTTGCTTTTTGGAAAGCTTCCCGCGACATATACAATGAATCCGCTTTACTGCCGGCCATCAGCAGCAGGGGCTGATCAATGAGTTCGATATTATCTGTTGCATCCCAGGTCATCAGTTCCATTAAACTGCTGCTGGTATAAGCAAAGGTAGAATTTGGATGTCTGTGGGTTTTACCGTAATATAACATACCTTCACGGTAAAGATCGTTAGTGATTTTGCTGATGCTCTCATCAGTCAGAGCGTCAAAATCGACTGTTCCGGAATAGGATATCTTACCGGTGGAAATTTCCTCAGCTCTTGCCTCAGAGGCCTGCTGCAGCCGTTTCTGCACGCTATCCAGCTGGCTGTTCATATAACCGTTCTTTCTTACCTGGCCGGAGTTGAACATACTTAAAGTAGCTACTGCTTTGAAGCGTTTATCGGATTTGGCAGCGTTCAGGGTATAACCGCCGCCGCCGCAGATACCCAACACGCCTAAACGTTCTTTATCAACGCCGGTGTAGCCGGAAATAAAATCAGCCATACCATGGATATCTTCCGTACGGAAATAAGGTTTATCGACATTCCGCGGAGTTCCTTCGCTTGCTCCCTGATAGGCGGCATCGGCCGTGATAGTGATATAGCCAAGCTCCGCCAGACGCTGGGCATATAAGCCTGCTACCTGTTCTTTGACGCCGCCGTTCGGGTGGGCCACAACGATGGCGGCGTATTTTTTATTGCTGTCATAACTTGGCGGCGTATAGACGTTGGCGGCAATTTTTAACCCGTGCAGTTGATAATTCACCGGGTGGATATTGACCTGCCCGGCTGTATTTTTCGTGATAGCTCCTTGATAAACCAGACCGTATTTATTGCTTTCAGATGCTGAAGCGGCTCCGGCAAAGCCAATACCCAGCGCTAAGATCAGTCCTGATAATAATAATTTTTTATTGAATTTCATAATAAAATCCTCCTTTGTATGGTATTCTGTCAAAAATTTTATTTTGACGTCAGTAGACCGTTTAAAACCTGCTGTGCATTGCTGCCTGCGGCACTGCTGACCTTTGTCTCAAGCGTGTTCACAACGGCCTGTAATTGTTTTTCGGTTAGGCCGGTATTCATACTGACGCGCATATGGGAGGCAAGCTGTGCATTGACATTGCCGATACCAGCCAAAGCTCCTACTGTTGCCAGCTCTCGCTCCTGATGATTCAAAAGATCACGTTCAAAAATATCGCCGAATAAATGTTCCTTCAAAAAAACTCCGATAACCGGTGCAAAATCGTAAGTCCTGCCAACTACGGGGCGCCCGACCAGCTCTGTTTGAGTTTTTTCACCAATAGCATAACGGTCGCGTCCGGGATCGACCGGCGTTGCGTCGCGGCCAATGGTATCGACGATGCCGCTGGCTCTACGGTCATCTAAAACAGCAAGTAAAGTATTGATGCCGTTCAGACTGCGGGGAAACCCACAATAGGCGTACATTTGCACTAAAACCTCTTTGGTTTCATTGACAGTCATACCGTTATCCAGCGCTTCATTAAGTGCTGCTTTCAAATTTGGCAGATCACCCTGGGCTGTCAGGGCCGCTGTTACAACGATGCTGGTCTGTCTGGCAGTGAGCTCCTGAGCCGGGGCTGCCTCAGTACGGCCGCTGCAGCCTGTTATAAATATAGCCAAAGTCAATAATAATAAACTTTTCCTGAACATTTCTCTGCCTCCCTTGTTAGTAAGAATATTGGGTATCAGTTACCGGTTCCAGCCAGGTCACGCCTTTTGCAGTAACTTCAGATACGGCTATATGGGTCATCAGGGTATTGGGCGCTGCGCCATGCCAGTGTTTGATGCCGGGCGGACACCATACTATATCGCCCGGAGACAGGGAAATTATTTCCTTGCCCCATTCCTGTGTATAGCCAAAGCCTTCTGTGACAATCAAAGACTGGCCTGCGGCGTGGATATGCCAGTTGGTCCTTGCGCCGGGTGTAAAAGTTACTGCTGCCGCATAAGTCTTAGAAGGGCTATGCGCAGGAAACAGAGTAGTTACCCAGGCTGTTCCTGTAAAGTTTTTGGGGTTGGCTGGTATTGCCGCACCGACACCTGCTTTGGTTACGGTTTGTACAGCGGCTGCTTCTGCAGCAGCGATCCCGCAGATCAACAGTAGGGCAGACACTGCTGCTGTGATTTTTTTATGTAGCATTACTTCACCTCTTTTTTATTTGCAGTAGTTTATAAAGCAATTTACTTTTAAAAGTTCTTTTGCTATAATCAGCATATAACCTCGAGCTAGCTCGAGGTCAAGGATAATAGTTGTGAACTGTTTGTAAATAAAAAATAGCGGTTGACTTATTTTAACTATTGCAGACAATAAAGGAGGAAAATTATGAACTATACTATCGGCGAATTATCTAAAATCATGAACGTTTCTATTCATACTTTGCGTTATTATGATAATGAAGGCCTGCTGCCCTTTGTGCAGCGTAAACCTAATGGTCAGCGCATTTTTACTCACAGAGACCTGATTTTTCTCAATACGATCGAGTGCCTGAAATCTACAGGGATGCCTTTGAAAGAAATCAAGCAATACATTGAATGGTGTATTGAAGGTATGCCGACCGTACCGCAGCGTTATGAATTATTTTTAGAGCGCAAAGCTATCGTGGAAGAACAGATAGCGCAAATGCAGAAGATCCTGGCGACAATCAATTATAAATGTGATTTTTACAAAAAAGCGCTTGAAACAGGGCAGGTCGAGATCTGTGAAACTGAGCGTCAGCTGCTGGCAGAAAAAATTCTGGACGGTACATTGTGATATTGGCTGGCATGCGTTTGCCAGTCATATTTCAAGAATAATTCACAACAGAAGGCAGGAAAAAAGCCGCGCACGCAGAAGGGATATAGGTAGAAATGGGGTTGTTGTATGGAAAAAATGGCTGAACTTACGAAACAGATCACCAAGCGACTTGAGCGACGTCCTGCTCGGATCGATAAAGCCGACCGTTTATGGGACGCCGCTGTTTTAGTACCGTTGATAGATACGGAGAACGGCCCGGCAGTGCTTTTTGAAGTACGGGCGGCAGGTCTGGGCTGGCAGCCCGGCGATGTGTGTTTCCCCGGGGGCCGCTATGAATGCGGCGACGACAGCTTTGCGAAAACTGCTGTGCGCGAAACCTGCGAGGAGCTGGGGATCACGGAAGATAAAATAGAATTGTGCGGCGAGCTGGATTATTTAGTGACGCATATGGGCCCGATCATCCATCCCTTTGTAGGTAAACTGGAGCGTGATGTAAAATTAGCCTGTAACAGCGACGAGGTAGCCGAGATCTTTACAGTGCCGCTGGATTTTTTATTGAGTTTCGAGCCGCGGGTGGCCCATATGGAGCTGGCCAACCGTGCTACGGAGGATTTTCCCTTCGATCTGCTGCCGCGGCATCCGCGCGAGTGGCATAAACGCAAGGGCTATAATATTTATTTTTACGAGTATCAGGGGCATGTTATCTGGGGGCTTACAGCCCGGATTCTGCATGGCTTCCTCAAAAGATTTCAGAAGGAACTGCAGGCTAATATTTTGTAATTGCACGAGGGAAAGGAAGAAGCGGATTGAAGAAAATAATTTTGCTGGTCGTAGCGGCGATCGCTGCCGCCAGTTATCTGGCATATGCTTATATGAACGGCGATCCGATGTTCGGGACGCTGGCTAAAACTATGGATGACCTGCCGCGCAACGAGCGTCTGGGGTCTAAACGCAATATTGTAGTCTTAGGCGTGGACGGCAGGGAAAAGGACGATGATCCCGGCCGCAGCGATACTTTGTTTGTGGTGATGTTCGATCCTAAAAGTAAAAACGTTTCCCTGCTGTCCATACCGCGCGATACCAGGGTGCGCATTCCCGGACATGGCTGGGATAAGATCAACCATGCCTATGCCTTTGGCGGGCACAAGCTGACGCAGCAGACGACGGAAGAGCTTTTGGGGATTCAGGTCAATAACTATGTGATGGTCGATTTCAGCGGCTTTGAAGGCCTGATAGACGCGATCGGCGGCATAGATATTGATGTGGAAAAGGATATGTATTATTATGACGACTGGGACGATTTCCTGATCGATCTTTCGGCAGGTCCGCAGCATCTGGACGGCAAAAAAGCGATCCAGTATGTGCGTTACCGTGACGAGGAAGGCGATATCGGCCGCATCAAACGGCAGCAGAAGTTTATGCTGGCGGTATATGAAAAGATCGCTTCGGCACAGATTTTGGCGAAGATGCCGGGGCTGGTTTCGGAGATCATGAAAATGGTCAAAACCGACTTGCCGGTTTCAGATATGCTGGCGATGGGCGGCGCGCTGCACGGCATGATGAAAGAGCAGGGCGGCCTGCAGATGGCGACGGTCCCTGGAACGCCGGAATATATCGACGAGATCAGCTACTGGATACCGGATATTACCGATCTGCGCGAGCAGATGGTAGATATGCAGGGCGCGCAGATGACGGAGCGTTATCGTCAGGGCGCCGAAAAAATGGAAGCCGAATATAAACGTAACCTGATCGCTGCCCAGGAAAAAGAAAAGCAGCAGGCCGTGGAAGAGAAGCTGAAAGAAGAGGAACAGACAGAAAAGAAAATCAAAGCAGAAGCTAAAGAGAAAAATAAAGAAAAAGCCGCTGCCGAAAAGAAAGCCAAGTCTAAAAAGAGCAAGGCGGACGAGCTGGGACCAGTGGAGACCAAAACAGAAGATAAAATGACTGCTGCGCCGAAGGCAGTAAAACCACCGGCCAAAGAAAGCAGCCGCACTGCTGTTTCTGTCAAAGTCGTTGATTGCAGCGGCAAAGGCGCCGGCAGTGATGCGGCAGCAAGGCTGGCGGCTATGGGCTTTGAGGTTATCGACGGCGGCAGCGACCCCGAACGTGCTCAGACGACAGTGGTCTCTACCACCAGTAACGGCCGTGTGGTCAGTAAGCTGTCGACAGTGCCTTTCCCTTATACGCTGCGGATCCTGCGTGCAGATGATGCGGCTTATGACGCGGTGATTTTTATCGGTAAAGATTACCAATAAACCTTTGTCCAATGCAGGTAAATTGTCTTTGCACAAATTTTCTGAAAAAGGCAGAAAAGAGCTATTGCATATTGTATACAAAAATGCTATACTAAGAGTATCAAAACAGCCCCTCATTTGGCCCTTCTCGTAAGGGCTTTTTTTTTGCCTTTTTTCCAGTTTACACTTTCTTTTTTTACAAAAACGGCTACAAAAGCCAGCTAATTATGCCATAAGTGGAAATAGAAACGGAAATATGCTAAAATATATACATATTGTAAAGGCGTCTGACTGAAATAAGAGCAGATACGTTAATTTGATCAAGGGAGGATGCGCAGTGAGAAACGATATCCATATCGTCTTGGACAGTATTGCTGTTGCAGAAGAAACACCCTTGCGGGATGATCCCCGCTGTCATGTAGTCCCCCTGCTTGTAAGGCACGGTGATACCGAATGGGTGGACGGAGAAAAAAACTTACAGGAAATGTTTGCCCTGGTAGAAGCCAGCGGGCAGCTGCCTAAAACTTCGCAGCCTGCCATTGGCAGATTTCTTGATTTATTTACGGAATTGGCCGGCTACGGCAAAAAGGTTATCGCGATCATGGTAGACGGAGTTTTGAGCGGTACCGTGCAGACGGCCCGCTTAGCGGCCCGGCAGGTCATGAGCGAGATACCCGGCGCTGATATTCGCGTGTTCGACAGCCTGACGGCGGCCTGCCCGATCAGCGGCATGGCTATGGAAGTGCTGGCTTATGCGGAGACCGGCGCGGGGATGGACGAGCTGGAGGAATACCTGCAGGGACTGATCGCCCGCACGGAAAGTTATTTTTCCGTCAATACGCTGGAATATCTGCAGAAGGGCGGCCGCATCGGCGCGGTAGGAGCCTTAGTGGGTAATATCCTGGGCATTCGTCCTATCGTCCGTATCGACAAAGCCGGCGAGCTGACTGTTGTCGATAAATGCCGTACCCGTAAAAAAGTATTGCAGCGCATGGTCGAGCTTGCCGCTGCCAATGCCCCGATAGAAGCTGTTTATGTGGCGAATGCCGAGGCTCGGGAAGACGCTGAAACTTTGTGCCAAGCAATGTCGGAACTGTTCCCCGAAGTGCCTGTATTGGTAACGGGCATCGGAACGGTTCTGGCAGCACATTTAGGACCCGGCGTTATTGGCCTTTTTGTGCGGCGGCAGCGCTGAAGAAAGGTGCAGACTCGTTATGACAAGTAAACAAGAGGCGATCATCAGCGGCGAACAAATAAAAAATATGCTGCTGGGCGCTTACAGAAGTTTTGAAAAAAATTATCAATATATCAATGATTTGAATGTTTTTCCGGTACCGGACGGTGATACCGGTACTAATATGATGCACACGATGGCCGCAGTGGCGAGGGAGATCAGCCAGCTGCAGAACGCTACGGCTTCCGAAGTCGGGACGGTGGCGGCCCGCAGCGCGATCATGGGCGCCCGTGGTAATTCCGGCGTGATCCTGTCGCAGCTGCTGCGGGGCCTGGGCAAAGGCCTGGCTGGCAAGAAACGCGCTACCAGCAATGAAGTGGGCAAAGCCTTTCAGTTTGGTATCCTCTATGCCTACCGGGCCGTATCGAAGCCTGTGGAAGGCACGATCCTGACCGTGGCTCGCGCTATCGCCAAGGGCGCTTATCATGCGGTGCGTCATGGTGAAGACTTTGAAGCTGTTTTATGCGAAGCGCTGGAGAGCGGTAAAAAAGAACTGGCACGTACGCCTGAACTGCTGCCGGCACTGAAAGCGGCCGGCGTAGTGGACGCCGGCGGCCAGGGACTGATAGTTTTCCTGGAAGGCTGTCTGGCAGGGTTCCGCGGCGAGGACGCCGGCGAATTGCAGCTGCCTCCGGCCAAACCTTCTTTTGCCAATGAGATCGAAATGGAAGTCGATCTGGAAAATCCTTACTGCACGGAATTTATCGTCAAAGACGCCGCCGTTAAGGAAGACGTTGTGCGTGAGGCCTTACAGCCTCTGGGCAATTCGCTGATCGTGGCCGTGGTCGGCGATATCGTCAAAGTGCATATCCACAGTAAGGCGCCAGGTCTGGTGCTGCAGCAGGGGCTGAGCTGGGGTTCGCTGCACGATATCAAGATCGATAATATGGCTGAGCAGCACCAGCACCGCGTAGTAGGCCCGCAGACTGAAAAGCAGGGGCTGGCCGTGCTGTCGGTGGCGGCGGGCAGCGGTATCGCCACGATCATGCATCAGTTGGGCGCGGCCGAGATCATCAGCGGCGGACAGAGCATGAACCCTCCGGTAGAGGCGTTTATCAAAGTTATTGAAAATGGTTCGGCCGAACAGTACATTATTTTGCCGAACAATAAAAATATCATTTTGGCGGCCGAGCAGGTCAAAAAACTGCTGGGTGCGGCGCAGGTGGATTATGTGCCGACGACCAATCTGGCGCAGGGACTGGCGGCTTTGCTGCATTTTGACGCGGCTAAAACGCTGCAGGAAAATAGCGCCGTGATGCGCAGCGAGGCCAGGGAGGCTCACAGCGCGGCTGTCAGTATTGCCGTGCGCGACAGCGTCGTCAACGGGATCACTGTCAAAAAAGGCCAGTACATCGGCCTGCTGGAAGACAAGATCGTCTATGCCGGCGCAACGCTGGCGGAAGTCACGGCGGCAACGGTCAAACTGGCCGGCAGCGACTGGGAACTGATCAGCCTTTATTATGGCAGCGATTTGACGCAGGCAGAAGCTGAGAAAATCGCCGCAGAGCTGGAAGCTCTGGACGGCGCCTGGGAAGTAGCTGTTTTTGACGGTGGTCAGCCGCTGTATCCGCTGCTGCTGTCGTTAGAATAAAAACCAATAATCTGCAGGCCCTGCCGTGCGGCGGGGCTTGTTTTATATTGCAGGAATGAGGGGAAGCAATGCAGGAGATCATGATCGCGATCGTTTTGGGGATCGCCGTAGGTTGCAGTGACCTGTTGGATTACAATGTCAAAAAATGGCTCAGCCGTTTATCGACGGTCAGCCTGTTCATTATGCTGCTGTGTCTGGGGGCCAAGATCGGCTGCGACGCGGAGCTTTTTGGCAAATTGGATCAGCTGGGCGGCAAATCGCTGGTCATGGCGCTTTTTATCATTGGCGGCAGCGTGCTGGCGTTGTGGCTGGTGCTGAAACTGTTTGCCAAAACGGCGGCCCGGGCGGAAGGGAGCGATGAATGATGGTCTACGCTATTTTCGCCTTTATCGCTTTAGGTATCGCCGGCGGGTATTGTTTTTTGGGTCTGGAGCATAAGGAGCTGCTGGATGAGATCCTGATGTCGGCACTATATTTCATGGTTTTTGTCGCCGGGATCGAGATCGGCGGCAACCGGCATATCATCAAAAAAATCTGTAATCCGCAGAGTATTTTGCTGGCGGTAGTCATTCCCACGGCTGTCACACTGGGCAGTCTGGGCGGCGCTGCGCTTTCTTCCTTTGTCACCGGGATGACATTGCAGGATGCTTTACTGGTAGGCAGCGCTTTGGGCTGGTACAGCCTTTCTTCCGTAGTGATCAGCACGCTGTACAGCGTTGAGGTCGGGACGATCGCCTTTTTGGCCAATATGCTGCGGGAGGTGCTGGCTTTTCTGTTCATACCGCTGCTGGTCAAGCTCAACAAGTTTCTGGCGCTGGCGCCTTCGGGAGCCGCAACTATGGATTCGGGCCTGCCGGTGGTGATCAAATATACCAATATCCACGTCGGCCTGTTTGCCTTCATCAACGGCCTGCTGCTGACGCTGCTGGTACCGGTACTGCTTTCGCTGCTGATGCCGGGACAGTGAAATATAAAAACGTAAAATAAAAAGCTCCCGTTCTTGTTTATAGCAAGAGCGGGAGCTTTTGTTTTCAGCAGAAAAATTCGTTGCTTTTATAAAGATCCTTGATCAGCGCCAGCTTCTGGGCGATCATGGTCTGTGCCTGCGGCGGCAGTGAACGGGCCTGCTGCGGGCAGACCACGGTGCAGCGTAAGCACAGGATACATTTTTGCGCGTCCGTTGTTTGCGGCTGACTGCCGGGAATAGCCTGAGTGGGACAGGTGGCGGCGCACAGACCGCAGCTGGTACAGGACTCGCTGACCTGCGGTACGACAGGCATGGGCTGCCAGTCTTTATAGGGGCGGTTGCCTGGTATCGTCGTCAGCGGCACTGTCTCCGTCTGCAGTTTAGAAGTGATCTGGGCGGCAAAAGCAGCCAGCTGCTTCTGATCGTCAGCATTCGGACGTCCGGCTGCGACACTGCGCAGCATCGAATGTTCGGCCAGCACCGCAGCGGCGGCGATGACCTGAAAGCCCTGACTGGTCAGGCAGTCACTCAATTCCAGCAAGGCGTCTTCATAGGCGCGGTTGCCATAGGCGACCAGGGCGACCGCTCTGGAGCCTTGACCCTGCAGCGCTGCCAACTGTTTCAGGGCAAAAGCCGGTACCCTGCCGCCGAAAACTGGTACGGCAACGACGATAACGTCAGCTTTGGCGAAGGTCTGTCCTTTGAGATCAGGTACGGATAAATCTATTTCCGTAAGCGGGGCGGTGCCAGCCAGTGCCTCTGCAAGCATCAGGGCTGCTTTTTGGGTGCCGCCGGTAGGACTGAAATAAGCGGCAGCTATTGCTGCCGGCTTGTTGGCCGTTGTTGTCATAAGACCATCTCCTTCATGGTTCTGCTTGCTGGCTCTGGCTGATTTGGGGCTGTTGCTCCGGTTGCCGGCAAAACATTTTTTATTCAGATACCGGTTTTTTGGCCTGTTTCAGGCTCAGACCGATACGGTTGCGCTGTTCGTCGATGCTGATGATGACCGGTTCTATAACGTCGCCGACGCTGACTACATCCAGCGGGTGGCGGAAGCGTCTGTTAGACAGTTCGCTGCGGTGGATCAGGCCGCTGGTTTTCAAGCCGATATCTACAAAAACGCCGAAATCGACGACATTTTGGACTGTACCCTTGACGACGCTGCCGATTTCCAGATCGCTCAGCTTAGCCACTTTTTTGCGGGTCAGCGGTGCCGGGGCATCTTCGCGCGGGTCGCGTCCCGGACGTGCCAGCGCTTCCAGAATATCGGTCACCGTCGGCAGGCCGGCGTCCAGCTTGGCGGCAAGAGCAGCGGCGTCGGCTTTGGCAGCCGCTTCCTGAACGGCAGGCTCGTTGCAGTGCTTCAGGTCAAAGCCCAGCTCCGCCAGGATCTGCTCTGCCAAAGCATAGCTTTCAGGGTGGACGGAGGTGTTGTCCAAAGGATTCTTAGCCTGGGCGATCCGCAGAAAGCCGGCGCATTGAGTAAAGGCTGCCGGGCCTAAACGTGCGACCTTTAAAAGTTCTTTGCGGCTGCGGAAAGCGCCGTTGTCGTTACGGTAAGCGATGATATTTTTGGCTACGGTGCCGGAGATGCCGGCTACATAGCCGAGCAGTGCCGGCGAAGCCGTATTCAGCTCGACGCCGACGTGGTTGACGCAGGATTCGACGACGGTGCCCAGTGTGGCTGTCAGTTCCTTCTGGTTGACGTCATGCTGATATTGGCCGACGCCAATAGCCTTGGGTTCGATTTTGACCAGTTCGGCCAGCGGGTCCTGGACGCGGCGGGCGATGGAAACTGCTCCGCGCAGAGAAACGTCGAGGTCGGGCAGTTCTTCACGCGCCAGCTTGGAAGCGGAATAAACGGAAGCGCCCGCTTCGCTGACGATGAGATAGGCCAGCTCCAGCTGGTGTTTTTCGATCATCTGGGCCGTAAATTCTTCGGTTTCAAAAGAGGCCGTACCGTTGCCGATAGCGACCAGGGTAACTTTATGTCTGGTCACCAGCTCCAGAAAACCTGCTTCCGCCTGCTCGCGCTGATGCTGGCTGCCGGTGATGTACAGCGTGTTGATCGCCATTGTGCGCCCATTGGGATCGATGACGGCAGCTTTACAGCCGGTACGGTAGCCTGGGTCAAGGCCCAAAACTGTATGGCCGGCGATCGGCTGCTGCAGAAGCAGCTGCCGCAGATTGGCGGCAAAGACCGAGATCGCCTGTTTTTCAGCTTTCTCTGTCAGTTCATTGCGCAGCTCCCGTTCCAGTGAGGGAAAGAGCAGGCGTTTGTAGCTGTCGGCTACGGCGTTTGTATAAAGCTCGGTCCAAACTGTATGCGGCTGGATCTTCAGTTTTTGCGCCAGTTTATTCAGCATGGCTTCGGTCGGATAATTTAAGGTGAGCTTCAGGCAGTTTTTACTTTCGCCGCGGTTCAGGGCCAAAATGCGGTGGGGCGGCAGCTGGCGTACAGGTTCGGCGTATTCCTTATACATCAGGTAGTCCTGGCCTGCGGTTTCGTCAACTGTCAGCGTTGAAGCAAGCTCGGCGCCCTTCCAGAGCTCTTTGCGGATCAGCTCACGGATATCGGCACGGTCGGAAATATCTTCGGCTACGATGTCAGAGGCGCCGGCCCAGGCTTCTTCAACAGTGGTGACGCCTTTTTCCGGGTCGATATGCAGGCCGGCCAGTTTGTCTAAAGTCAGTGCCGGCTGAGCCTGGGCCATGATCAGTTCAGCCAGCGGCTCCAGACCGCGTTCACGGGCGATCTGAGCCCGGGTACGTTTTTTAGGTCGGTAAGGCAGATACAGGTCTTCCAGCTCCTGCATTTTTACAGCAGCCTGGATCTGGCTTTCCAGCTCCGGAGTCAGTTTTTCCTGTGCGGTTATCGATTCCAGGATCTCCTGCCGGCGTGCTTCCAGATTACGCAGATATTGGGCGCGTTCGCTGATCGTGCGGATCTGTTCTTCATCCAGCGATCCTGTAACTTCCTTGCGGTAACGGGCGACGAAGGGGATCGTGTTGCCGCCGTCCAGCAGTTCCAAAGTTGCGGCTACCTGCTGCGCTCTGACCGACAGTTCGCCGGCAATCAGTTGTTCAATGGTCATGGGTCTACCTCTTTCTTGTGTATAGATAATAATAAAATTCGCTTTTAATTAGTAAAATCCTTGTGGAAGTTTTGTGAAATCTGTTTCAGGAGCAGCAATTAAAGGATATAAAATATTGACAAGAAAAAGTTTCTTTATTATAATTTAGTAAATAATAGATAAAAATTATCTAAAACTAAACAGGCAATGAATGCCGAACAAGGAAACATTTCCGCCAAGGAGGTAAATCATGTTAAACAACCAGGAACTGACTGCTCTGTTGCGTCAAAACGGTTATAAAGTCACACCGCAAAGATTGGCAGTTTATGAAGCGCTGGCTAATACCAAGCAGCACCCCAGTGCTGAAATGCTGTTCGGCACCTTGCAGCCTAAATATCCTTCCATGAGCTTTGCTACGGTTTATAAAACCGTCGAGATCCTCAATAAGCTGGGCCTGATCCAGATCATCAATACCGGTGAGGACAGCTTCCGCTATGATGCCGATATCAGCGAGCACAGCCACGTGCAGTGCACTGTCTGCGGACGCGTCGACGACGTGCCTGCCCTCAATGACAGTTCTCTGATCGCGAAGGTGGAAGCAGCAAGCGGCTACAGCATCGACAAACACCAGTTTTATTTCTTTGGCGTTTGCGAGAAATGCCGTAAAAAACACTGAGTAGCAAGAAACCGCTGCAGCGCCCCGGTCTTATGGCCGGGGCTTTCTTTATTGCCGGCGCAGGTTTTTTATTATCTGACAGGTAGAATATTGTTGGTGTATAATCACAATAAACAGTCATAATTAAATTTATGGCTGTATTTTTATAAAAATTTACTTTTTTGTCAAAGCAGAAAGTGTAAAGTTTTGATATAATATATAGAAGCAAAAATCATTACAGAAGATGAGGAGGAGTCGGGGATGACGATTGCGCAGCATCTTGAACATACTTTATTAAAGCCCGAAGCAACTGTGGAGGATATCATGCTGCTTTGCAGTCAGGCCAAAGAGCAGGCGCTGCTGGGAGTTTGTGTGAACCCCTGTTATGTGGCACTGGCCAGACATCTGCTGAGCGGTACCGACGTCAAAGTTGTAACAGTGGTGGGATTCCCGTTGGGAGCAACATTTTCCGAAGTCAAGGCGCTGGAGGCCAAAATGGCGGTCGAAGCGCACGCTGATGAAATAGATATGGTCATGAACATTGCCGCTTTTAAAACCGGGGATCATGCTGCCGTGGTCAGCGATATCCGCAGTGTGGTCGAAGCGGCGAAGCCGTTTCCGGTCAAGGTGATCATCGAAGCCTGTCTGCTGACTGACGCTGAAAAGCGTACAGCCTGCCGTTTGGTTGCTGAAGGCGGTGCGGCCTTTGTTAAAACCAGTACTGGTTTTAATCAGGGCGGTGCTACTGTCGGCGACGTGGAGCTGCTGGCAGCGGAGGCTAAAAAATATGGACTGAAGGTCAAGGCTGCCGGCGGCATTAGAGATGCGGCAGCAGCGCAGGCCATGCTGGACGCCGGAGCTGAACGCATCGGCACCAGTGCCGGCCATAAAATCGCGGCAGGCGAAGCATGAGCGGTGAATTTGCGATCACGGTCCTGGCCAGCGGCAGTAAAGGCAACGCTGCCGTGATACGTGCCGGCGAGCAGGCTTTTCTGGTCGATGTTGGCATCAGCTGCCGTCAGCTGACGGAACGGCTGAGTCAGGTCGGCATGAAACCGGAGGACCTGACAGGCGTGCTTTTGACGCACGAGCATAACGACCATGTGAAGGGCTTGCCTGTCTTTTGCCGTAAATACCGGCTGCCGGTATTTGCCAACGAAAAAACCTGGCAGTATCTGCCGAAAAAAAGCGAAATGGAACGCAGCTGCTGCCGGTTGCTGCCTAAAAGCCTGAGCAGCGGCAGTCTGGAAATAATCCCCTTTGCCGTACCGCATGACGCGGCAGCTACAGTAGGCTACGTTTTTAAAAGCGGCGGCAGTAAATGTGTATATCTTACCGACGTAGGCTTTGTAACAGACGAGGTGCGGCAGAATATAGCGTCTGCCGACGTAGTGGTGCTGGAGGCCAATCACGATGAGGATATGCTGAAAAATGGCAGTTATCCGCAGATACTCAAGCAGAGGATCTTAGGGACGCGCGGGCATTTATCCAATGTTTCGGCAGCCTGGCTGCTGGCGCATATGGAGCGTCTGCCGGAGGAGGTATTTCTGGCGCATCTGAGTCAGGAAAACAATCTGCCTTCCCTGGCTCTGCAGACAGTGCGGGGCATCCTGGAAGCGAACGAAGTGGGCGCGGATACAAAAATTTATATTACCTCGCAGGAGAACATAGTTAAAAATTATGATTGAGGAGTGTTGATATGGAGAGAAGTATTATGAAAAAAACCGTGAATATCTTTTTCTGCGCCCTGCTGGGAGCTGCCGTACTCATCGGCGGCTGCAGCGATAACAACAAAGCGGAAGCAGTGAAGGAACAAAAAACTGCCGCGGCAGCGCCGAAGGACGCCAGCCTTTCAGGCGCCCGCAATACGCCTATCGTAGCGGCAGCCAAAAAAGTAGGCCCGGCGGTAGTCGGTATCACTAATAAAGCCTATGTACGCGATATATTCAACCGGGTGCAGCTGACGGAACGCGGCACCGGTTCCGGCGTTATTTACGATAAATCCGGCCTGATCGCTACTAATAACCATGTTGTTGAAGGCGCGTCGGAGATCATCGTCAGCCTGACGGACGGACGCAGCGTCAAAGGCAAGGTTTTGGGGGCCGACGCGGCTACCGATCTTGCCGTAGTCAAGATCGATGAAAGCAATCTGCCCGTTGCTGATTTCGGGGATTCTTCCACCTTGCAGGTGGGCGAGCCCGCTATCGCCATCGGCAACCCGCTGGGACTGGAGTTCCGCGGCAGCGTCACGGCCGGCGTGATCAGTGCTTTGAACCGTTCAATCCAGCTGGGCGAACGTAAATTTAATCTGATCCAGACTGATGCGGCGATCAACCCGGGCAATTCCGGCGGCGCGCTGGTCAATGCGGAAGGCGAAGTCGTGGGCATCAATTCAGCGAAGATCGCTGTTTCCGGCGTTGAAGGCATCGGCTTTGCGATCCCTATCAATTCGGCCAAACCGATCCTGGACGAGCTGGCTAAAAAGGGACGCGTAGTGCGGCCGTACATTGGCGCCAGCCTGGTCGATAAGGATATTGCCAACCGTTACGGCTTTGATATCGACCTGCATGACGGCATCTTCGTTATGAAGGTCTGGGAAGGCAGTCCTTCGGCTAAAGCCGGCCTGCGCCCCGGCGATATTATCCTTAAATTCAACGGTGAGAAGATCGACAAAGTAGTAGAGCTGCGCGGCAAGCTGGCTGAGCTGAAAGTCGGCGACAGCGTGGACGTTGTGGTCCTGCGCGGCGGTGCCGAAGAAACTATCCATATGACGCTGGAAGAAATTCCCGAGGAAAACCGTTAAATGAAGATCACTATTGCCTGTGTGGGTAAGATCAAGGAAAAATACTTGACGGCAGGCATCGAAGAATTTACAAAACGGTTGCAGCTCTTTTGTAAGCTGGAAACGATCGCTATCAGTGAAGAAAGGATGCCGGAAGATCCATCGCCGGCCCTGAAAGAGCAGGTACTGGGCCGGGAAACGGAGCGTTTGCTGGCAGTAATTCCTGAAAATTCCCATGTGATCCTGCTGGACGTTATCGGCAAGCCTGTAAGTTCACCGGAGCTGGCTGAGAAAATCGATAAACTGGCCCTGGCCGGCAGCAGTCATATCACCTTTGTGATCGGCGGCGCTTTTGGTTATACGGACGCTTTGCGGCGCAGGGCCGACGAGCGCATTTCCTTCTCCAAAATGACCTTTACCCACCAAATGATCCGGCTGCTGCTGGTAGAGCAGATCTATCGTGCCTTTAAGATCAGCCGCGGCGAAAAATACCACTGGTAAGCAAACAGCCCTGATAATGCATCAGGGCTGTTTTTGTGCTCTGTAAAGAAAAAGTTTTATTTGACATGGAGTAAACTTCAGGGTTTATGATACAATTAAGAAAGAATGATTTTGGCGTTTGGAGGGATACTATGCGATGCTGTAAAAAATATCTGCTGCTGTTGGGGCTGCTGTTGCTGGCGGTAGTTGGCGGCTGCGGCGGGATCGGTTATGAAGTAACGGATGAAAATAAACCGGTCCCGATCAAAAGTCCGGAAGGTCTGCCCAGCAATCCCAAAATACTGATCGTGTATTTCTCACATACAGGCAATACGCAGCTGGCGGCCTGGCAGGTGCAGGCTGCGGTCGGAGGCCAGCTGTTTGAACTGCAGACGGCCGAGGCTTATCCTGATGATGCCAAAGCCTGCGGCGCACGGGCCAGGCAGGAACTCAAGGAAAATATCAGGCCGGCGCTGGCATCAGATCTGACTGATATTTCCCGGTATGACACGATCTTTATCGGCTATCCGATCTGGTATGGCCGGGCGCCCATGGCGGTACAGACTTTTCTGACGGCGCACGACTTCAGCGGCAAGGTGCTTGTGCCCTTTGCTACCAGCAACAAAAGCGGTATTGAGAAAAGCGTGCAGGAGCTGCAGGCTGTTTGTCCGCAGGCCGATTTTGCCAGAGGGCTGGCGTTACAGGACGTTGGAACAGGGAAGATGCAGCGGCTGATCAGCAGCTGGCTGGAAGGCGTACGCGGTGAAGTGGACGCCTTTAACAAAAAACGGGCAGTGCAATAGCGGCAGCAAAAAAGACCTGTGCTGATTTTGAGGTCAGTACAGGTTTTTTGTATGCGTCCGTTATCAGGCGTTGTCGGGAATGACCTGATTGATGCAGGCAATGGCGTTCAGTGTGCGGGGAAAGCCTATATAGGGCAGGCACTGGGTAACTGCGTCCAGCAGCAGCTCTTTATCGTTGCCGACATTAAGATTGGCCTGCACATGGGCCTTGACCTGCGGCTCCGCACCGCCGATAGTGCTGATGGCGCAGAGGGTGATCAATTCCCGCATCTGCAGATCCAGTCCGCTGCGGGTATAGGTATCGCCAAAGCAGAATTCGGAAAGATAGTTGGCGATATGCTTTTGATTAGCCGGAGAATTTTTATGCAGGGCGGCAATGTGTTCTGTGCCGAAAATATCGCTCTGCACTTGAAAGCCGTCCTCAAAACGGGTCGCTTCGGTCACGGTTGCCTGGTCGGGCAGCGGCAGCCTGATGCCCTGCTTGGTAAAGATTTTGTTGCTGATCTCCAATGCGCTGACTGCTTTGGGGAACCCGACGTAGGGAGCACATTGATAGATGGTCTCTTTGATTTCTATAGGCGTCGCGCCTGCCTTGAGCGCGGCCAGGAGGTGCTCCGGCAGGTTATCGGAGCTCTGTGCTGCGGTCAGGGTCGTGATCGTCAGCAGCTCCCGCTGTTTATCGGTCAGTTTACCGCGGTTATAGACGTCGCCGTAGATAAAATTATCCATAACAGCGGCAAAACCGGGATCGGTTTTTGCCAGGCTGTTGCGAGTGCCGCCAAAAAGCTGGGTTTGTTTTTCCTGTGCTGCGGCGACACGGTTTTTAGAAGCAGCACAAACGCTCATTTTGCCGATCGTAAAGGTCATGCCCCCCAGCAGCAGGGATGTCATCAGGAACATGGAAATAAAGTTTTTCATAGTTCAGCCTCCTCGTATTATATATATCAAGGGTTTAAAGAGTGCCTTTGAACTTTTGCTTATCGCTGTTTTAAGAATTTCAGATTCTGCAGCCAGTTATCTATTTCAGCTGCAGCCGACGGATAACGAGCTCGTTCTTCCTGTGCAGGCGGGACGTTGCGACCGTCGGCGTCAAGAAAAAGCGCTCCGGGCACACTGCGCCTGTCTAAAGCAAGACCCGGTAAAACTTTGGCCTGGGGAGCAGCTTTAGCAATATCGTCAAAATAAGTGCCCGCACCATAACCGGCATGTGTACAGAAAGGTACGATGGTTTTACCGGTCAGGTCATAATCGGCAAGGAAAGTCGCCACAGGCGGCGCCATCGTGCCCCACCAGATAGGGGAGCCAAGAAAAATGATATCGTAATCACTGATGTTGTTCAGGCGTGTTTTCAAAAGTGGTTTGTAGCCACTGCGCACTTCTCGTTGTCCCTGGGCGGAAACACTGCGGTAATCAGTAGTGCTGTAAGGGGTTGCCGGTTCAATGGTGAAAAGTTCGCCGCCAGTTTTAGCTTGTAATAAACGGGCTGTTTGAGCAGTGTTTGTACTATAAGAAAAATAGGTGATCAGTATTTTTTTGCCCTGCAGGGCGGGTAATGTTGTTTGCGGTACAGGTGGTTGTGTGTTTTCTTTAGTGGGGGCACCACTGCAGCCGGTAAGGACGGCAGTCAGTACAAGAGTCAGTGAAGTCGTAAGTATTTTTCTGAGCATGATAGATTCTCCTCCTTGTAAGCTTAGGTTCATTTTATTCCTTAGAGTTAACTTCAAGTCAAGGCTTTTCTAAAAATATTCGGTACGTCAAGTGCTTTTTGAAAAATTTTACTTGACTTGGAGTTAACTCCATTAGATATGATGCAGCTAAGCGGTGGCATGCTGGTTATTTTAACGGAGGAGGCGGAGAAGATTATGAAAAAGCTGAAAAGATTTTTAATGGTCCTGAGTCTGGCGGCGGTTGGCTGTATGTCCGGTGACAGACAGGCCCTGGCACAGGAAAATATAACAGGAACGGAGCGGGTAACGATGTCAGAAACAAATTTAAGCGTTTTTCCCCGAGGTGAGAAGAACGATGCTTACGCACAATATTTTGTAGGGCAGAGTTATTTACAAATGCTGTCAACAGAGCGGGTAGTGATCGGTAATGTGACTTTTGAACCGGGCTGCCGCAACAACTGGCATATCCACCATAAGGGCGGCCAGATATTGCTGGTCACCGGCGGGCGCGGTTACTATCAGCAGTGGGGCCAGCCGGCACGCGAGCTGCATCCCGGCGACGTGGTCAATATCCCGCCCGAAGTGAAGCACTGGCATGGCGCTGCCCCTGACAGCTGGTTTGCGCATCTGGCGGTCGAGGTACCGGCAGACGGGGCCGCTAATGAATGGCTGGAACCTGTTACAGAAGCGGAGTATAATATTTTAAAATAAAGGAGCAAAAATAATGCTGGGTAAATTTGTTTATGCCAATCCTACTAAATTGTATTTTGGTGAAAATTCTTTAGAGTATTTGACAGGCGAACTGGCGCACTATGGTAAAAAAGTCATGCTGGTCTATGGCGGCGGTTCAATCAAGAAAAACGGTATCTATGCCAAAGTCGTGCAGCTTTTGACGGACAGCGGCAAAACAGTTTTCGAGGATGCGGGCGTAATGCCCAATCCTACGCTGGAAAAATTATACGGGGGCTGCAGGATCGCCAAAGAAAATAAGGTCGATCTGATCCTGGCCGTCGGCGGCGGTTCGGTCTGCGATTATGCCAAGGCCGTTTCAGTAGCTGCGTATTGTGAGGAAGATCCATGGGATAAATATTATCTGCGCAAGGAAGAAGTAAATAATAAGATCATTCCTGTGGGCTGTGTTCTGACGATGGTGGGGACAGGTTCGGAGATGAACGGCGGTTCAGTTATTACCAATCATGCGGCCAAAGCCAAGATCGGGCGGGTGTTCGGCGAAGAGGTGTTCCCCAGATTTTCGATCCTTGATCCGACCTATACTTTTACCTTACCGCGTTATCAGATGGTGGCAGGATTTTTTGATATCATGTCGCATATTCTGGAGCAGTATTTTTCTGGTACGGACGATAATACCTCCGACTACATTATGGAAGGGCTGTTGCGGTCGCTGATCCACAGCTCTAAGATTGCAGTAAAAAATCCTGAAGATTATGAAGCCCGAAGCAATATCATGTGGACAGCTACCTGGGCGCTGAATACGCTGGTAGCCAAAGGTAAAACGACGGACTGGATGGTACACATGATCGGCCAGTCGATCGGCGCTTATACGGACGCTACACATGGAATGACTTTAGCGGCGGTATCAATGCCTTATTACAGGCATATCCTGCCTTACGGCCTGGCAAAATTTAAACGCTATGCCGTCAATGTCTGGGACGTGCGGCCTGAGGGCAAAACTGATGAGCAGATAGCGGAGGCAGGCCTGGCGGCTATGGAAAGCTATATGCGGGAGCTGGGACTTGTGCTGAATGGCAGGGAGCTCGGTATGGACGAAACGATGCTTGAAGGTATTGCCCAGGGATCGTTTATTCTTGAGGGCGGCTATAAGGTGCTGAATAAAGACGAGATCATTGCGATATTGAAGGAAACGCTGCAAGCGTAAAAAACAGAGTCTGCGAATTAATCGCAGACTCTGTTTTTTGATTGTGTAGATTTTTTGTAAACTGCTTGACTGTGAGTTAACTCCAGCGTTTAAACTGAAAGCAGAAACAGAGAGGAGCGGGAAAAATGGCGAGAGAGTTTAAACGCTGGCTGACACAGCTGATGATGACGGTCCTTTATAATGGGCGCGGCGGTGCGTATCTGCTGGGTGCGGATATGACGTGGAAAAATGCCTGTATTCCGGGAGTGAACTGCGGCTATTGCCGCTATGCTGAGGCTGGCTGTCCCTGGGGCCTGACGCAGCATACCCTGTCTGGCTTCGCCCTGCCCTTTGGGTGGAAGGTCTGGGGTGTTCTGGTTTTGAGCGCTCTGCTGCTGGGAAGGCTGCTTTGCGGCTGGCTGTGTCCTTTCGGATTTGCGCAGGAACTTTTAGATAAAATACCGGCAGTCAAACTGCCTAAAAATAAACTTACTTACTATTTATCATACTTTAAATATGTGATCCTGCTGCTCTTTGCTGGCGATATTTATTTTTTTGACCTGCATGGTCTGGACTGGCGCTGGATTGTTGGCGTTTTTGTTGTGGCGGCAGTCTTTATTTATCGGCCCTTTTGCCGCTTCTTCTGCCCGCTGGGTGCTTTTTACAGCCTGTTCAACCGACTGGCTGTTTTTGGTATGCAGGTGGACAGACGCAAATGCACAGGCTGCCAGCTTTGTGTGCGTAATTGCCTGATGGATTGCCGGCGGGTCGGCGACAGAGAATGTATCACCTGCGGTAAGTGCCGACAGGTCTGTCCCACCAAAGCCCTTTCTCTGGGCTGTAAATATTAAAAACATAATAAAATAATCTGTGACCAGAGAATGTGGCTGTTGATTTTTACAATAAATTTATTTTAATAGTATGATAATATCAGTATTGCATTAGATAAAGATGGAATAAAATGAATTAAAATAAACAAATAACTAATTTATTCGTGTTACAAAATATGATATAATAACAATAAAAGCGAATTTAAAAACTAAGATAGCTTGATGTCAATTTTGAGGCTAGTTACTCTGGAGGGAGGATGGAAGAGGTGGAGCGGAAAAAAGTTTTATTTCCTGTTTTTGTAACGATTTTTCTGATTATATTAGCAGTTGCTTTATATGGATTTACTTATAATATAATTAATAAAAGATTTTTTGATGCGTCAGTAACTAATACGGTAGAAACTATGTATGTTATACGTGACCTGGGTATCGAAAAAGTCGATCATAAAATTTTATATTTAAAAGAATTTTTGGAAGGGAATGCCTCTAAATATTCGTTACAGTTAATAAATAGCAATGCTGAAGAACGTGCGCTAATTTTGGCACAGATGCAGTTGCCGCCAGATGGCATTGATTATTGGTATTATATGCCGCAAGGAAAAGTATTCAATACCGGTGATCTAATTTTGAATTGGGAAGCACCGCCGGAACTGAAAAATGCTTTTTCCAGCAAAGAAACTATTGTTGTTGCACCCTGTTTTGATAAAAGTGGAAATTATATCATGACAATAGCTACGCCCTTGTATAAAAATGGCGAGGTGGCAGCGCTTTTATTAATGAGACTGGACGGGTTTTGTATCAGCAGATGGATTGAGAAGATTCAATTCACCACTGGAGGAGGCGTTGCTTATATCATTGCCGGCGATGGCAGAAATATTGCGGTTTCAAGAGAGCAAAATTATGAATGGATTACAGATGGGTATAATTCCCAAGCTTTATTTGACCGTGACGATGAGTCCAGATCTGTAGCCGAACTGGAACAGTTACCTTTAAAAGGGGAAAGTGGATGGGGGTCTTATCAATGGGAAGGCAATGCCAGCTATTTGGTATATGCGCCGCTTAATGAGGTCGACTGGGGCTTTTTTGTAGGATTTTATGGTGAAACATTAGGTGCATATGTTGACAAAGTAGCGTCGAAAAGTACGGCCGATAGTCAGTTGTTAGTGTTAATGATACTGATATTTGTGGCAGTTTTAGCTCTATATGCCAATTACAATTGGCGTAAGGAAAAAGGTTATGCCAAAGAATTGCTTTATCAAAAGCAGGAGATAGAAAAACAAGCGGAGGAATTATTTGTAAGTGAAGAGAGATTTAGAGTGGCTCTTGAACGTACAAGAAATGTTATTTTTGAATATAATCTTAAAACGGGAAATATTATCAAATTTCGTACAACCAGAGAAGTCGAATATAGTGAAACCTCTTTTGAAAATTTAAGGGATGAACTTATTATAGGCGGTTCGCTTGACGATGAATCATTGCAGATCTTGGAGAAGGCTTTAAATGATAGTTGTACTGGTATGTCGAAAAGTGAATGTAAGATTAAAGCAATATACGCTGACGGAAGTGTTAGCTGGTATAGGGTTTCTATTTCATCTATTTTTAATAATGATCATATACCAACACGTATCATAGGAATTTTAGAAGATATTACTAAAGAAAAGTTAGCCGAATTAGATCCATTAACTGGTGTTTTTAATAAAAAGGTTATCGTTGAAAAAATTTCCAAACAATTGGAACTGATGGAAGACAATGATACATGCGTTTTCTTGATGTTTGATATTGACAACTTTAAGGATATTAACGATACGTATGGACATCCGATAGGCGATAAAGTTATTGTGCAATTTGCCAATATACTAAGGCACGCTTTTTTTGAGAATGCTCTTGTTGCCCGAATTGGAGGAGATGAATTCTGTGTCTTTAGCTATGCTGCTCCTTCTCAGCAAGAAGTAAAAACAGCGTTAGAAAATATTCGGGAACAAATGAGCTGTCAGTTTGCTGATAAGTATGAAAAAGTATTAATTACCTATAGCTGTGGCGTAATATTTTTTTCTGGTAAGGATAAATCTTTTGAAACAATTTATCAAAAAGCGGATGCTGCTCTTTATAAGGCAAAGCATACAGGTAAAAATGGATATATTTTTTACTAAAATTTTTAGTGGGTCGACTTATTATTTTCAGAAATAAATTGTGAGCATGAAGTGCCTGTGGCTGAAACGGTGTCTGATCAAAAGCTGCTGATTAAGGTACGTCACATTATTGGGCAGTATCTTACCTGTCAATAATGTGACGTACTTTTATTTTGCGTTCAGCTTACATAAACAGTTCTGTTCCAAGCGGACGCACAGAGGGAAGTGTACCTGAGCTAAATAGACAAGTAAAAGTACTGGGAAGATTAAAAAAGAGAAACGCCGCCAATCGTTAACAGTTTAAAAAGGCATAAAATAAACCCTCCGCAGTTGCAGCGGAGGGTGTGCAGTTAAATCAAAGATGTTTTTTTTCGATCAGTACGCCTACAGAAGTACGCCATTTTAAAATAATGGCGATAATAAGACTGACAACAAAGCAGGCGGAGAAGAAATACAGGGTAATAGAATAGCTGTTGGTCGTTTCACGGATCCAGGACAGCAGGAGCGGACCGGCGATACCTGCCATACCCCAGGCAGTCAGGATCTTGCCGTGGATCGCGCTGAGTTCTTTGGTGCCAAACAGATCGCTGAGGAAAGCAGGCATACAGGAGAAGCCGCCGCCGTAACAGGAAATGATGACAAAGACGATCAGCTGGAAGATAAAGGTGCTGCTTGTTTCTGCCAGCGAATAAAAAGCGGTGATCTGGATCAGGAAAAAGACTACGTAAACAGTGCTGCGCCCGATATAGTCGGAAATAGTCGACCAGAAGATACGTCCCAGACCGTTGATCAGACCGATGATGCCGACCATGGAGGCCGCCGCCATCGGCGTCATTTTTACTACTTCCTGCGCCATGGGCGAGGCTACGGCCAAAAGACCGATGCCGCAGGTGATGTTGGTAAAGAAGATCCACCAGAGGGCGTAAAACTGCCAGGTCTTGCGTGCTTCTTTAGAAGTGAACTGGGTATCTGGCAGCATGCTTTTGACGTTGCTGCTGGCCGGGCCGCCGTTACTGGCTTTAGGCGGTTCCAGATATAAAGCCGACGCTGCCATGATGACCATGTACGCGCAGCCGAGGATGATAAAGTTCTGTACCAGGCCGTATTTAGCAACTAAAATCTGCATCAGCGGGCCGGCGATCAGGCTGGCAAAGCCGAAGCCCATGATAGCCAGGCCGGTGGCAAAGCCCCGATTGTTGGGGAACCATTTGACCAGCGTGGAAACAGGGGTGATATAACCTGTGCCCAGGCCGATGCCGCCGATCACGCCGTAAAAAATATACAGCAGTGTCAGGCTGTGCAGGTGCAGCGCTAGCGCCGTACCGAACATGCCCAGACCAAAAAAGCAGGTCGAGGTGAGACCGCTTTTACGCGGGCCGTATTTTTCTACATAATCGCCTAAGAATCCCGCCGACAGGCCGAGAAATAAGATTGCGATCGAAAAAGTCCAGGTCGTTTCCTTCAGGGTAAAACCCATAGCCTGCATGATGGGCTTGGTCAGTACGCTCCAGGCGTAAACGCTGCCGATGCAGATATGGATGCCGATAGCCGACAAAGCAATGAGCCATCTGTTTTTCATAGGTAAACATCTCCTTTTCACACTAGAAAAATCCGAGAGCCCTGTTCCGGAAAATAAAAAAACCATCCGGGATCAGTACTCTCTGCCCAGACGGTCGGCTGTTTCTATGGCTTCGCAGTACACGTGGTTGATTCCACTTTATCCGTCAGTCCTGCGAGGTCTATTTGATTTATGTATTAATTATAGCAAGCTGTACGAGATTGTCAAGCGAGGAAAAATAAAAAATCCGGCAGTGCAAAAGCAGTGCCTGTTCAGCTTATTTACTACTGACTGCAAATAACGTATAATAAAATTAATATAAAGATGTGAATTATTTTATAAAAATTCGGGAGGAACTAGCATGTATTTAGCTGACGAACACAAGATCTGGGTCTGTAAGGGCGAGGAGAAGATCTGTATGCTGCCCCAAATGGCCAATCGTCACGGGTTGATCGCCGGAGCGACAGGCACGGGTAAGACCGTTACCTTGAAGGTACTGGCCGAATCCTTCAGCGAGATGGGCGTGCCGGTATTTCTGGCCGATATCAAAGGTGACGTTTCCGGGATGTGCAAGGCCGGCGAAAGCAGCGAAGGCTTTCAGAAACGCCTGCATAAATTAGGGCTGGAAAATTTTGAATTTAAAGGCTTTCCCGTACGTTTTTTTGATGTTTTCGGTAAAAAGGGCCATCCTGTACGGACGACTATTTCCGAGATGGGCCCCGACCTGCTGAGCCGGCTGCTGGAGCTGAATGCTACCCAGAGCGGCATCATGACGATCATCTTTAAGATCGCCGACGACCAGGGACTGTTGCTGCTGGACCTGAAGGACCTGCGTTCGATGGTACAGTATGTGGGCGACAATGCGGCGCAGTTCAAAACCACTTATGGCAATGTTTCGGCGCAGAGCGTCGGCGCTATCCAGCGGGCCCTGCTGCGTTTGGAAGAACAGGGCGGCGACGTCTTTTTCGGCGAACCGGCGCTGGATATTCGTGACTGGCTGGCAACTGCCGATGACGGGCGCGGTTATATCAATCTGCTGCATTGCGTAGAGCTGTTCCAGAATCCGCTTTTATATTCCACCTTCCTGCTGTGGATGCTGTCGGAACTGTATGAGCTGCTGCCGGAAGCAGGTGATCTGGAAAAACCGAAGATCGTCTTTTTCTTTGACGAAGCGCATCTGATCTTTAAAGACGCGCCGAAATCACTGCTGGATAAAGTGGAGCAGATCGTGCGTCTGATCCGTTCCAAAGGCGTGGGTATCTATTTTATCACGCAGCAGCCGTCGGATATCCCCGATACGGTGCTGTCGCAGCTGGGCAACAAATTGCAGCACGCGCTGCGCGCCTATACGCCAAAAGACCAGAAGGGCCTGAAGGCCGCGGCGCAGGCCTTTCGGGCCAACCCTGACCTGGACGCAGTCAAAGTGCTGCCGGAGCTGGGAACAGGTGAAGTTTTAGTGTCGCTGCTGGATGCCGACGGCGTACCGGCAATGGTGCAGCGTGCTTATGTCATGCCGCCCCGCAGCTATCTGGGCGTAGCCGACGATGCCCTGCGCAATCAGCTGATCGCCGCCAGCCCGCTGTATAGTAAATATGCTGCAGCTGTCGACAGAGAGTCGGCTTACGAAATACTGACGGCCAAAGCACGGCAGGATGCGGAAGCCGCCGCCAAAGCGCAGGAAGAAGCAGCGCTGCAGAAGGAGCTGCGCAGCCGCAGCACGTCAGCGAAAAAAGAACCGCCGACGGTCGCTGAGAAGCTGCTCAATAAAACGATGACGCGTATGGAAAATAAAGCTGTGGACACTATCGTCCGCGGTATTTTCAATCAAATGAAAAAATGGTTCTGAAGGTACTGAAAATGAAAAAACTTTTTGCAGTCTTACTGGCTGTAGTATTTACGGCCGGCGTTCTGCTCGGCTGTGGCAAAGCGCCGTCTACAGAACTGAATCAGGCCAAACAACAGGCCGTTGAGCAGGTGACCAAAGCGGCCCAAAAGGGACTGGACAAGCTGCAGGATACGCAGCAGGCACCTGTTAAAGTCGAAGAAAGACGTGCTTATACAGGTAAAGCGGAGGTAGCCTTATATATCCATACCTTCCATAAACTGCCGGGTAATTTTATTACCAAGCGCGAGGCTGAATGCCTGGGCTGGAAACGTAAAGGCACGCTGGACGAAGTGGCGCCCGGCAAAAGTATCGGCGGCGACAGGTATGGCAATTATGAAGGGCGGCTGCCACAGAAGGAAGGCCGCAGCTGGAAGGAATGTGATATCGGCTATCAGGGCGGCAGCCGTGATGCCAGACGGATCGTTTATTCCAATGACGGGCTGGTCTATTATACAGACGATCATTATCAAAACTTTACAAGATTGTATTAAGGAGGCAGCTGATGAAAACGGTAACTTTGGCACTGGCAAAGATGCGGTCGGTCAGACAGCTGCATCATTACCTGCGTGCGGAGCTCGATCTGCCGGAGTATTACGGAGAGAATCTGGACGCGCTTTATGATTGTTTGACGGAAGTCTGCGAGCCTGTTATACTAAAAATACCGCAGGCGGTAGCCGCAGGTTCGGAATTAGGGTGGTATGGCGCAAGGCTGCTTGCAGTGGTGCAGGATGCTGCCGCTGTCAATCCTAATCTCCAGGTAGAGCTTATTTAAAATATATGCAGTCTGCTCCAAGCGGCAGGCTGCTTTTATTCTGTTTTACAGAGGGCGAAAAGTATGATTTTAAGTGTAGAAAATCTGTCGCACAGCTATGGCGTCAGAACTTTGTTTCAAAATGTAACTTTTAATATTGAAATGGGCGATAAGATCGGTATCATCGGCATCAACGGTACCGGTAAAAGCACGCTGCTGCGTGATATCGCCCGCGGCGAAGCCGGCGAAAGCGGTAGGATCACGGCCAATGGCAGCTGCGTGATCGAATATCTGCCGCAGAATCCCGACTATGACCCGCAGGCGACGGTATTAGAGCAGGTTTTTCAGGGCGATTCACCGCAGCTTGACCTGCTGCGCCGTTACGAACGGGCCGCCGCGCTGGCAGCAGCTGAACCTGAAAGCAGCACTCGGCAGCGGCAGCTGCTGGAACTGCAGCAGCAGATGGACAGCGCCTATGCCTGGCAGCTGGAAAGCGAGGCTAAAGCAGTGCTGGATCAGCTGGGGATCAGTGATTTCCAGCAGCCGATGGCAGAGCTTTCGGGCGGTCAGCGTAAACGGGTAGCGCTGGCCGGCGTTTTAGTACGCCCGTCCGACCTGTTGATTTTGGACGAGCCGACCAACCATATGGATAATGCGACCGTAGCCTGGCTGGAGCAGCTGCTTTTGAAGCGTAAAGGCGCGCTGCTGATGGTTACCCATGACCGCTATTTTTTTGACAGAGTCGTCAACCGCACGTTGGAACTGGACGGCGGGCAATGCTATTTATATACGGGCAATTACAGCCTGTTCCTGCAAAAGCGTGAGGAACGGCGTCAGTCAGAGCAGACGGCGGCCCAGCGCCTGCGCAATATTTATAAACGTGAGCTGGCCTGGATCAGCCGCGGCGCGGAAGCGCGGCGTACTAAAAGCAAGGAACGCATCGAGCGTTTTAATGAGCTGGAACAGGAAGTAAAAAGTATTTCCGCTCAAAGTGAGCTGGAAATGTCTTCGGCCGGCAGCCGTTTGGGTAAGACCGTAGTCGAGTGCGAGCATTTGGGGCTTGATTACAACGGCGTCACCTACATCAAAGATTTCAGCTATGTGCTGCTGCGTAACGACCGTGTCGGTATCGTGGGACCCAACGGCAGCGGCAAAACCACGCTGATGGATATTCTGGCCGGCAGGCTGACGCCTGACCGCGGCAGCATTCAGATCGGGCAGACCGTAAAGATCGGTTATTTTTCGCAGCACAGCGAGTTTCCCGACAGTGAGCAGCGGGTGCTGGAATATATCCGCGACGTGAGCGACCATATCGAAACTCAGGACGGGACCAGGATCACGGCGGCGCAGATGCTGGAACGCTTCTTATTTCCTGCTGAACTGCAATGGGTGCCGGTCAATAAACTGTCAGGCGGCGAAAAACGGCGCCTGTATCTGCTGCGGGTACTGATGGGAGCACCCAACGTACTGCTTTTGGACGAACCGACCAACGATCTTGATATCCCGACGTTATCAGTGCTGGAGGATTATCTGGACAGCTTTAACGGCGCCGTCATCGCCGTTTCTCATGACCGGTACTTTCTGGACCGTTTTGCAGGGAAGATCTTCGCCTTTATGGGCGGCGGCGAGATCAGACAGTTTATCGGCGATTACAGTAAATACGAAGCGGCTGCCGCATCGGCTAAGGCGGCTGCGCCTAAAACTGCCAAAGCGGCTGTAACTGCCGCTAAAACAGAAAATACTGCCGGCAAGGCCAGACAGCAGAAGATGACTTATAAAGAAAAACTGGAATTTGAGCAGATCGAAACGACTATCGCCGGCGTTGAAGCCGAACTGAAAATGCTGGCGCAGGAAATAAACAGCGCCAGCAGCGATTTTGTGAAGCTGGGTGAGCTTACCAACCAGCAGCAGGACGCTGAGCAGCGGCTGGAACAGCTTGTGGAACGCTGGGCCTATCTTACGGAGCTGGCGGAGGCGGGCGGCGTTTCCTGATCTGTGCCTCTATAGAAAGGGAGAGCTATGTTAGTAGACGAAAATTTTAAACAACGCCTGCGGCGGCTTTTTTCGGTGATGATCCCGATCCTGATCACCCAGACGGCGATCATGGCCATGAATTTTTTTGATTCTTCTATGTCGGGGCATGCGGGTGCGGTCGATCTGGCCGGCACGTCCATCGGCGGTAATATCTGGATGCCGATCTTTGTCGGCACTAACGGTGTTTTACTGGGTGCCATGCCGATCGTCGCCCATCTTTTAGGGGGCGGCAAACGCGGGGACATCGGTAAAGTTATCCGGCATACGATTTTTCTGGCGTTAGCTTTTTCAGTTGTCATTATTTTAATGGGAGTTTTGTTTTTAGATACCCTGCTGACGCACCTGCATTTGGAAGCGCAGGTGCATTATATCGCCAAAAAGTATATGGCGGCCGTGGCCGTAGGCGTAGTGCCGTTCTTTATGTCTACCTCGCTGCGGGCGCTGATCGATACTTTAGGCCATACTGGCATCACCATGAAAATCTATCTGCTGGCACTGCCAGTCAATGCTTTTTTGAACTACTGCTTTATTTTCGGCAAGCTGGGGCTGCCGCGGCTGGGCGGTATTGGCGCCGGTGTAGCGACTGGCATCACCTACTGGCTGGAATTTGCCATCTTTGTCTGGATCGTGCACAAGCTGCCTGCTTTTGCTGATTTCAGGATCTTTAAAGACCGTTTCCGGTTGGATTTTAAGCAACTGCGGGAAAATCTCAGCATCGGGGTGCCGATCGGTCTGGCCATGTTTATGGAAGCCAGTATTTTTGGCGTCGTAGCGCTGTTCATCGCCAAATTCGGCACGGTCATCATTGCGGCGCATCAGGCGGCGCTGGGTTTCACTTCGCTGCTGTACATGGTGCCGCTCAGCTTTTCTATGGCGCTGACGATCTTAGTCGGTGTCGAAGCGGGGGCCAGACGCTTTGAAGAAGCAAAAAAAATCAGCCGGCTGGGCATTGCCGTCAATATGAGCATCGCCGTCTTTTTAACGATCCTTGTTTATACCAACAGGCCGCAGATCGCCCTGCTCTATACCACCGATCCTGTCATTATCGAAAAGGTCGTTGGCTTTTTGTTCTATGCGATCTTCTTCCAGCTGTTTGATGCGACGGCAGCGCCGATCCAGGGGATACTGCGCGGCTATAAGGATGTGAAGGCGACCTTCTATTCCGGCTTTTTCGCCTATTGGGCAGTATGTCTGCCGCTGGGCTGTTTCCTAGATTTTGTGCTGGATCATGGCCCGGCTGCCTACTGGCAGAGTTTGGATATAGGTTTGTTCTTCTCGGCGGTGTTTCTTTCGATGCGGATGCTGTGGCTGCAGCGTAAGCTGGAACGCGGCGCTTTTTAAAAATGCAGGGCAGAGAAAAAATTTCGTCTGCTTCTGCCGCCGGCTTGTTCTTAAAATTTTATAAGTTTGCTGATGGCATCGCTGCTTCTGCGCGATGCCATTAATATTTTTATATCTTATGAATACTGCTGGACTGTTTATTGATAAAATTAGATGTTGTGAATTATTATAAATATGGTAAATTTGTACTGTTGCAGATATAATAGAACTAATAAAACATAAAAATATCTTTAAAAGAATAAACTGATAGGGACGGAGTGAGCAGCTTGAAAAAACTGTTTTTGATAGCGGTAACGGTAATCATGGCCGCGGCGATCCTGCTGGTAGGGTATGGGGCTTTTTTAAACTACAAAAGCGAAAAGGTTATTGATCTGAGGATGGCGAACCGAGTGTTGCGTTTGGAAGGGGTCAAGGCTGAAGAACGTGTCTTGCTGCCGGTCTGGGAGCTGGACAGTCTGCGTCTGTCGGCTGAAAACATGACCGATGCCATTTCCCGGCTGGAAGGCACGATCGAAGAGGTCTTTGTCCGACCAAACGACCATGTCACCAAAGGGCAGGCGATCTGCCGCATTGCCAACGAGGACATCCCAATCAAACTGGCGCAGATCGATGTCAATATCGCCAAGGCCGAAGCTGTTCTGACCCGGTATGAACATTCTTATGAACGCTATAAACGTCTGATAGCTTATGGGGCAGTTTCGCAGGAACAATATGAAGAAGCGCTGACCAATTACAAAGCGGCGGCGGAAGAAGTCAAGCAGCTGCAGCTGGAACGCCGCCAATATGAGCTGCAGGAAGAACGGCTGATAGTTACAGCGCCTTTGGAAGGCGAAGTCCTGATGCTGTACAAGAAGCAGGGCAGCTTTTTGCAGGCGGGCACCTCGGTAGCTTTGATAGGTGATTTTTCGACCCTGCAGTTTACAGAGGTCGTTACTGATGATGAATTACGGCGTTTAGAGCCCCTGGATGTTCCCGGGGAGCTGGCGTTCAGCAAGCGTGAGCTGGATAAGATCTATGCCACAGGCTACAATGAAGGCAATAAAGGGGCACAGCAAAGATTTTTGGCGCGTATAGTCAGTGTGGAACCGCCGCCTGAGATCGAGGCGGCTATGAGGACGATCCGCTGGAGTGTGGATAATTCAAGCGGTCTGCTGGAACCCAAGCGGTATCAAGATGTGAAGATTTTTGCCATAAAAGAAAGAAAAAATCTGGCCATCCCTAAAAGCGCCCTGCTGGAAAACAGGCACGATGCCGTGTATGTCTGGCATCCTTCCGATGGCAAACTGGAATTAAGAAAAATAGCCACGGGAGCCGCTGATGGAAATTATGTAGAAGTATTCGCCGGTCTGCAGCCGGGAGAGATAGTAATAGTTTCAGGTAAGGAAGGCTTGAGCAATGGTATGAAAGCTGAGGTCAATGTCAAAGGAGGCGCGGCTGATGGCCAATAACGAATTATTCAGTAAGGAAGCCATGGACAAGTTGCGTTCTCCCGAAAAGCTGGATACGCTGCTGGAAGTCACTACGCCGATCGGCTGGATGGCTTTGGCGGCCATGGTCGTCATGGTTTTGTCCGTATTAGTGTGGTCTGTTTTCGGGGCTATGGTCGTGAAGGTTGACGGAGTTGGTATCCTGCTGGATTCAGGCGGCGTTGTCAGTGTGACTTCGGTTTCCGGCGGCAGGGTAGAGGACGTTTTTGTCAGGACTGGTATGCGCGTGCAGAAGGGCGATCTGATCGCCGTGCTGGAACAGCCGCAGCAGAGCATGGAAACCAAACTGGCCCGTTCCGATATGTATCTTTCAGAAAGTGAGCGTGAGGCCCTGACGCGTGCGTCACAGTACGATGCCAAGCGTTATCAGCAGGATGTCAGTTCCTTTATTTTTAGTGAAGCCGATGGCATTGTCGATGAGGTATCGACCTCTCCGGGCGCGGTAGTTGCTGCCGGAACGCCCGTATGTACTATCCGCAAAGACCAGGAGCGCGATGAAATAAACGGCGTGCTGTATGTGCCTGTCAGCAATGGCAAGCGGATCGAGCCGGGCATGACTGTGCAGTTGGCCCCTAACGGCGTTGACAGCAGTGAGGACGGCAGTCTGCTGGCCGTAGTGCGCTCAGTATCTCAGTATCCGGTATCGGCCAACGCCATGCTCAACAGGCTGGGCAATCAGCAGCTGGTGCAGTGGATCTTGAGCAAGTCGGACAATGCGGTCATGGAAGTGAACTTTGATCTGGTCAAGGATGAAAATTCAGAATCTGGTTATTTATGGACGAGCATCGTCGGTCGGCATAAGCCCGTAACAGCAGGCAGTATTTGTGCCGGTTCGGTAATAGTTGACCGTAAGCAGCCGCTGGAAAAAGTGTTTTATAAATTCAGTCAATGGCTGAGGAGCAGATAAATTATGTGGCCGTTTACGAAAACCTTACAAAAGCAAAAGGTCAAAACTCCGACGATCCTGCAGATGGAAGCCGCTGAATGCGGAGCCGCGTCTCTGAGCATCATTCTGGCCTATTACGGGTTATGGGTGCCGCTGGAAAAAATGCGCCAGGAATGCGGCGTCAATCGTGACGGCGTTTCTGCCAGCAATATCGTGAAAGCTGCCCGGGGGCGTTTATGCACTGCCGCCGGTTATCGCTGGCCTGCGGAAATGCTGAAAAAAGCCGTTTTTCCGCTGTTGATCCACTGGGAATTCAATCATTTTGTCGTTCTGGAAGGAATAGAAAATGAAAAGGCCTATATCAATGACCCTGCCGTAGGGCACAGAGTGCTGCCCTTTGCGGATTTTGTCTCCAGCTATACGGGGATCGCCCTGGAGATCAGGCCCGGCGAACAGTTCGTCAAGGCTGGCAGCAAATACAATATCGCCAGCGTCATCCTGCAAAAATTGCTGGCTGACAAGTGGTCGACACTGTTTGTGCTTATCGTCTGCGCCTGCCTGATCGTTCCGGGGCTTGTATCGCCTGTGTTCGGGCAGATCTTCCTGGATGATATACTGACCGGCAAGCATAAGGACTGGATGTTCAATCTGGTACTGGCCATTGTCGGTACTTTTATTATCCAGTCTGTTTTAGTCTGGCTGCGTGCCTGGTGCCTGACTAAATGGCAGGCGAAGCTGACACTGTCAGATTCAGCGCGTTTTTTCTGGCATGTGCTGCAGCTGCCGATGGAATTTTTCCAGCAGCGCTTCGGGGTCGAAGTCGCTTCGCGTGTAGCCTTTAATGAAGCCGTTGCTTCGGTTTTGACAGGCTCTGCCGCTACGGCGGTGCTTGACTTTCTGATCGCCCTTTTTTATTTACTGCTGCTGTTTCAGTATAACGTTACGCTGACCCTGATCGGACTGGCATTCAGCCTGGTAGGCGTGGTTTTATTCTTTTGCATCCGCGGCAAGCTGCTGGAAATGTCGATGAAGGTACAGCAGGATGCCGGCAAAGAATATGGCGTGGCCATGAATGGCCTTTTGATGATCGAGACCTTAAAAGCCAATGGAAATGAAGGTGAGTTTTTTGCTAAATGGGCCGGCTACAGGACGAAAGTGCTGGCAGGCAGCCAGAAAATAACCCTGTATAACACGACGATGCAGATGCTGCCGCTGCTTTTAAGCGGTATTAATACGGCGCTGATCATGACTGTGGGCGGCTTTGCCATTATGGACGGGTTGATGACAGCCGGTATCTTTATGGCCTTCCAGAGCCTGATGAGCAACTTCCAGACGCCGTTTAATAATCTTTTGAATCTGGCTGATACACTGCAGACTACAGAAATGCAGATGAAAAGGTTGGACGACGTGATGCGCTATGAAAGAGATAAACTTAATTATCCGGAAACACCGCCGCAGCCGATAGGCAGGGCCAGACTGTATGGCGAGGTCTGCCTGCGGAACGTGCGTTTTGGCTATAGTCCTTTGCACGCGCCGTTATTTGAAGCTTTTAATATGACCCTGCAGCCGGGCAACTGGATTGCCTTGGTAGGCGGCAGCGGCAGCGGCAAATCGACGCTGGCCAAGATCGTTACAGGTATTTATCAGGAATGGGGCGGTGAAGTGCTTTTTGACGGTATCCCCCGTGCGCAGATCCCGCACGAAGTGATCTGCAATTCGGTTGCTTCGGTCGATCAGGACATCTTCCTGCTTTCCGGTACGGTAGAAGAAAATATTACCCTGTTTGATGAATCGATCCGGCACAGCGATGTAGTGCGTGCAGCGCAGGATGCCTGTATCCATGACGACATCTTAAAGCTTGAAGGCGGTTATGAAGCCCAAGTCGGGGAAGGCGGCTTCAATTTCAGCGGCGGCCAGCGCCAGCGGCTTGAGATAGCGAGAGCTTTGGCTGTTAATCCTTCCGTATTGGTGCTGGATGAAGCAACCAGCGCGTTAGACCCCCTGACGGAACAGCAGGTCATGGAAAATATTCGGCGGCGCGGCTGTTCCTGCATCATCGTTGCACATCGCCTGAGTACGATCCGCGACTGTGATGAGATCATTGTCATCGAGCACGGAAAGATCATTGAACGCGGCACGCATCGGGAGATGATCACGGCAGCGGGCCCTTATCAAAAATTGTTGACGGATCAGGATGCGCTGTCAGGAAAGGGTGGTGAGGTTTTGTGATATTGGAAAAAACCATCAGCCTGCGGCAGGGAGAGCGATTTTATTTTGAACAACAGGGCGCGCTGGGACTGATAAGATCCGGTGTGGCGGAGCTGTATGCCGCTACTGCTGACCGGCATGAAAGGATGTTCCTGCTTACCCGTACGGAAGGCAGCTGTTTTTTCAGCGCCCTGGATGAATTTCAGGCCGTTGAGTTTTATCTTTTCGCTAAAACTGATATGATTTTGACCTTGTATCCGACCGAAGCGGTGGCAAGCCTGGTGTCCGGGCAGGACGGAGCGCTGCGCCGCGGAATGCGGGAATGGTTTGGCTCGCTTTTGGCATTGCCCTGGCTGCGTTTTTTTGCGGTGCGGAAAGATGATTTTGTAGGCCAGTGGGGGCAAAAAGATTTTCTGGCCAATTTGCCGGATACGGAGCTGTGGGCGTATTTTCTGGAACATCAGAACATTCTGGCTTTATTAGTGAGCGGCCAATTCCATTCGCTGCAAAAGTATTTTGCCGACAGGCTGCAGCAAAGGCAGGAGAAAAAAGCAAAGCTGCTGGGAGCAGCGATCGGGACTTTGATCGGCAGGGAAGACTTCAGCTTTTGGCTGGAAGCGACTCAGGGCAAAGCCAATGATAATATTGTTTATATTGTGCGCAAAGCGGCGGAATTTTTCCGCATGGACACATCGGTGATCGAGCTGCCGGCGGATATTCTCCGGCAGCTGCACGGCCTTAGCCTTTTGAAGCGCCTGACAGGGAAAGGCGGGATGCAGCTGCGGAAGGTAGTGCTGGAAGGAGCCTGGCACGAGAAGGACAGCGGCGTTTTTTTCACCTGGTACGGTGGTGAAATGGTGGCCGCGATCCCTGAAAGCCCGGGCAAATATCGGATCTACAGTGAAAAGCAGCCGCAGGGGCAGGCTCTGACGCAGGACAATGCCGAAGCATTGGCTGCGGAAGGTTATGCCTGCTATGCCGGGTTTCCAGCACGTAAATTAAAAATAAAAGACCTGCTGCTGTTTATGTATCACCAGTGCTGGAAGCTGGATTATAAATATATCCTGATGGGCAGCTTTATAGCCGGACTGATCCCTCTGTTCACACCGGTGATCACAGAAACTATTTTCAGCGATGTTATCCCCGTCGGCGACAGGCAGGGACTGGCGACTATCACGCAGGTCATGATGGTCGCAGGTTTTACCAGCGCTGCTGTTTCACTGGTCAGGGCTATAGCGGTGCTGCGGATCACTAATCATCTGGATATGGCGACGGAAGCTGCCCTGTGGTCGCGCCTTTTGGCAATGCCGGCCGGATTTTTTAAAAAATATCAAACTGGTGAGCTGGTCCAGCGTATGGGCGGTATCGATGCCGTGAAGTCGCTGGTGACGGGAGAGTTTGTGGGCAGTATCTTCAATACGTTTTTTTCGTTTTGGAGTATAGCGCTGATGTGCTACTATAGCATCAGGCTCACCGGTGTGGCTTTGTTGGTATGGCTGGTTTATTTTTTTGTGACAGCCTTTATCTACCGCCGCGTCTACGGCTTTCAGAAGAATGCCGTCAGCGCAGCCAATAAAACCTCGGGGCAGGTACTGCAGATTTTTAATGGCTTAGCCAAATTCCGCAGTCAGGGAGCCGAAGAACAGGCTTTTTATCTGTGGGCCAAATGTTTCGGCGAAGAATGGAAATGGAACCTGAAATTACGTTGGCAGAATAATTACAGCAGTATCATCAACGCGGTGCAGCCGCTGATCCTGACCTTACTGCTTTACTATACCGCTATCTACGGATTAGAAGGAAAAACGCTGGCCGGAGCGCAGACAGCCATGAGCTATGCCGAATTTATGGGCTTTCAGGCCGCGTTCAGTTCCTTCAATACTACTTTGGTCAGTATGATACCTTTAGCCGTAAAATTTTTCAGTATTCGTCCTCATATCGAGAACCTGCGGCCGATTTTGGAAACTGAACCGGAAACGGACAACGATAAACTGGAAGCAGGACAGCTTTCAGGAGAAATAGAAATTCGGCATTTAAGTTTTGCTTATAGTGATGACGGGCCTGAGATCCTGCACGATATCAATTTACACGTAGCGCCCGGCGAGTCGATCGCCATAGTTGGGCGCAGCGGCTGCGGCAAATCGACACTGATGCGGCTGCTGCTGGGCTTTGAAAAGCCTAAACGGGGCGCTGTTTATTATGATGACTGCGATCTTAATGAGCTGAGCCTGGCCTCGGTCCGCAGTCAGATGGGCGTAGTTTTGCAGAACGGGCAGCTGATGGCCGGCGATATTTTTACCAATATCGTAGGTACGACGGCGCTGACGATGCAGGATGCCTGGCTGGCGGCAGAACGTGTGGGTCTGGCCGAGGACATCAAAAGGATGCCGATGCAGATGTATACTGCTATCAGTGAAGGATCCGGCAATATTTCCGGCGGCCAGCGGCAGCGCATTTTGATCGCCCGCAGTATCGTCAATAATCCACGTATCCTGCTGCTGGACGAAGCTACCAGCGCCCTGGACAATACGACGCAGACAATAGTGACCAGAAGCCTGGAAGCCATGCACTGCACAAGGATCATCGTTGCACACCGTCTGAGTACGATCAGGAATGTCGACAGGATACTGGTCATGGAGGCAGGTCGGATCGTAGAAGAAGGCAGTTATGACGAGCTGATGGCGGAAAATGGTATTTTTGCACAGCTGGCGCAGCGTCAGCTTGTTTAAAATCCCGGTTCGTAGTATAATAATTATATTCTGAAAAGATAAAGTTTAATGCCAAAAAAGAATAGGCACGAAGATTTCTCTGGGCGGCTTTAAAAGCGAAGCTGAAGCCAGTAAAGAGGCCCTTGAATTGATGGCTCAGTATAAGGGCGGTTCTGTAGAAGCTTTATGACAGCCGGTGCTGTTAAATAAAAATATTTAAAGAAGGTCGGTGTTGATAATGACAGAAAAATTTATTGCTCCCGATGCAAAAATAGAAATGATGAGTGATGAAGAATTGGACCTGGTTGCCGGCGGTTCAGCTACTATGTATTATTCGCAGCCCTATGTTAATGATCAGGGCACTTTGATGGTAAGCACTGTAACTGTCAGCGGCAAAATGACGTATGATCCTCTCAGCAGGAGTGTTCAAGGAATCATGGATCAAGGCAGTGGTTTCTCGGGTGCGCTGCCTGTCCCGTATGCCAAATTCAGCGCATATAAAGAGCGTGTTGCAAAACGTGGCACTACTCTGGTCGGGCTTGATATTTCCGGGCCTTTGGTTCTCTAAAAAATAAAAAAGTCTATCAGCTTTTGCTGATAGACTTTTTTTATTCAGGACTGGCGTTCGAGCCATAAAACCGTGATATCATCGCTTTGTTCGGCGCCCTCGCTAAATTCCAGCACGGCAAACAAAATATCTTCAGGGATATGTGTCCGTTCAAACCGTTGAGCCAGCCTGTCCGTACCAAAAAATTCATGCTGCCTGTTTTCGGCCTCGGTAATACCGTCAGTATAAAGCAAAAGCCTGCTGTTATAGGGCAGCTCGGCCGTATGATCGGAGAAAGACAGATTGCAGTATACGCCCAGGGCCGGACCGCTGCGCTGACAGAGCTGTTCGGGCCTTTGGTCGCTGATCTGCAGCAGCGGATAGTTATGGCCCGCATTGGCATAAGTAAGCCTGCCGCTGGGAAGATGGACGATCCCCAGCCAGACTGTAACGAACATCATACTGTCGTTGTTTTCACACAGCGTATTGTTGGTTTGTTCCAGAATCTTACCGGGACTGGCAGAAGCATTGTTTTTTAAAAGCGCTTTGGTGACCATCATAAACAGCGCTGCAGGTATGCCCTTGCCGGCAACGTCGGCAATCAGGATCACAAAATGCTCGTCATCCAGGAAAAAGCAGTCATAAAGATCGCCGCCTACATCTTTTGCCGGGAACATCCCGGCAAACAGCTGATATTGCTTGAGCTGCTGGTTGATTTTTGCAGTATCGGCAAGCATGTTTTGCTGGATCTCAGCAGCAATGTTCAGCTGCGCCGCCAGAGTTTCCCTTTCGGCAATAGCCGTGCTGAGGTCGCTGACGTAGCGTCTGAGATCTGCCGTCATTTTGATAAAGGAATCGTTAAGGTCGTCGATCTCGTCAACCGTCTGCCCGGCGTCGCTTTTCTTGGGTACAGGTGCCGGCGCGGTCAGATACTGACAGCCGGCAAATTTCCTCGCGCTCTGGCTGAGCCTGATCAGCGGCTGGACGATTTTTTTCTCTGTCTGCCAGAGAATGAATAAAACGGCAATAAAAATAATATTGATGCTGAGCAGCAAAGTAGTAAAAATGGTCTGCCAGAGATCAAGCTGCTGTGAGGTTTGCAGTAGAGCCGGGTTAGTAATGAAAATAGAAAAACCTATAAAAAGCACGGAAAGGATCGCCAGCTGCAAAAAACCGGTAGTAGCTTTGGCCCCGATAGAGTAGAAAAAACGCGGATCATTGTTGAAAGGCTGCGGGTCATAATTAGCCGGCAGATGGGATACATAGATAAGCAAAAGCGTTGTTGCTGCTAAAAAGAGTGTATCATCAAATTGCTGACTGGGGCTGCCTGTAACTGCCGCAGCTAAAAAAATCATACAGCCAACGGCGGCGGCCAGAAGTACCAGCAGGTAGGGTCTGGCGGATTTTTTTTGAACCGGGGGCAGCACAAAGGTCAGGCGGCTGCCGCGCAGTAAAAATAACAGCGGGATACCCAGCAGAAGCGGAAAATCAAAATTATTGGAAAAAAAGATAAAAAAACTTTCCAGAGGTGCAGTATTGCCCATAGACAAAACGATAGCAGTCAGCATGGAAGCAAAGATCAAAGAGGTCACCAAAATGATCCCCAGAAACTTTAGAAAGCTGCGTGTATCATGGATGAAAAAACAAGTCTTGGCGTCGACGTTAAAGCCGTACCAAAGCTTGTAGGGCAGATAAGCCAGAAAAAAATTGGCGGCTGCCCCCCAAAAACAAACGTAGAGACTGTCGCCGGCATAAAAGTCGCCTGCAAAATTGCCCAGGGCACTGCCAATTGCGCCGGCAGGCCCCCATAGCATCCCCATAACGACCGGGATGCAGGCAGCAAAGCGGACTTCTGCTCCGGGCAGCAGCATCAGCAGTAACTTTGTAGGAATGATTGCCAGACTGTAGATCAAGGCTGTTATCAATACCCTGCGGCAGGTGAGTAAGCTTAGTAAAGGTGGTTGGGGTGTAAAACGCATAGCGGTACCTCGAGGATTTTTCTTTTATTTTATCACAAAATCCAGCGCTGAAACTATATCAGGCAGGATTTATTTGCCGAAAGACGAATAAAAGAAAAAAGAAAGTATTATTGGAGGCTTATGATGGAGATCAAAAGTATAGAAGAACAGGGCCGGATCATTCTCGAGGTCAGCGGCCGCATAGATACGACGACGGCCGGCAGTTTTGAAAAGCAGGTACTGCCGTACTTGCAGAGCGGCAGCGAGCTGGTGCTTGATTGTGACCAGGTAGAATATATCAGCAGCGCCGGGCTGCGCAGTCTGCTGATCCTGGCCAAGGTCGCGTCTGCCAGAGACAGCCGCATAGTGCTGTGCCGTCTTTCAGGACTGGTACGTGAGGTTTTGGAGATCTCCGGGTTTGATTCCTTCTTTGAGGTTCGCCATGAACGGAACGGCTGAAAAATATTTTCAGGCTGCCTCCTCTGAAATACCGGCCATGCTTGCTTGGGTCGAGTGCCAGGGAATAAAAGCCTTAGCCAGGGACAAGCTGCTGCGGCTGCTGCTGGCGGCCGAAGAGATCTGCACCAATATCGTGCTTTATGCTTATGCTCCTGAAATAAAAGAGCAGTATCTGCTGCTGTCCTGCGAGGTGAAGGATCAGCAGCTGCTGCTGAAGATCACAGACGGCGGCAGACCTTTCGATCCCCTGGCGGTGCCTGGCAAGAGTGCGGAAACAGACCTGGCGGCAGCCGCGCCCGGCGGTTTTGGCAGAACCTTCATGCGAAGCTTTGTCGACGGCATCAGTTACAGCCGTGAGCGGGGGCAGAATATTCTGCGGCTGACGGTAAAATGCGTAGCGGCAGAGAAGCTTTGTGAAAAATAAATTTCTAAAATGTTTGCGCTATCTTGATAATGCCGGCGCTCTGCAATATTAGATAAAAAACACAGATCCCTCGGGATCTGTGTTTTTTATCAGGATCATTTTTCGTTGACGATCAGCGCCATGACCAGCAGGTCGTCGTCGCCGATGTTTTCGATACTGTGGCTCTCGCCCTCCGGGCAGAAGGTAACGTCGCCGGGGTGCAGCGTGCTTTCACTGCCGTTGTAGTTATAAAGGCCGGTGCCCTGTAAAACGTACATAGTCTCACTGGTGCCTTCGTGTTTGTGGAAACCCAGCGAACAGCCCGGCTTCAAGACTACACGGGCATAAACTGCGATCTTGCCGCCGTACACCTTTTCATCGACGATGTGCTCCATAATAGTATTGCCCTTGCCGCCTGCCCGGCGTTCAAAAATATCTGTTTTTCTGTCTGTAACGATCATTGTGAGCCCCTCTTTCTCTTAATAATAGCGTTTGCTGGATAAATTCCGCGGCCAGGCAGTAAATTCCTGCAAAAAAATTCAAAAAAATCAATTTTACCTCTTTACAAATTTAGCATACTAAAGTATAATCATAAACATAGCAGGAAAACAACACCTTAGAGGGGGATGGATGATGAAGAAATTTTTACTTTTAGCAATGACGCTGCTGATGGCGTTATCTTTGGTGGCCGGCTGCGGCAGCAGCGGTCCGAAAAAAATGGTTATCGGTCTGGACGACAACTTTGCGCCGATGGGCTTCCGTAATGAAAAGAACGAGATTGTCGGCTATGACATCGATCTGGCTAAAGAAGCCTGCAAACGTGCCGGCATGGAAGTGGAATTCAAACCGATCGACTGGGCTTCCAAAGAAGCCGAAATGAAAGGTAAACGCATCGACGCGATCTGGAACTGCTTTACAGTCAATCCTGAACGTCAGGAAGCGTATACCCTTTCCAAACCTTATATGGTCAACGCGCAGCTGGTAGTCGTGCCTAAAGGCTCTGCTATTACCAAGATCGCCGACCTGAAAGGCAAAGTGCTGGCAGTGCAGGACGACAGTACCGGTTCCTATCTGCTTGATAAAAACGACGCATTGAGAACTTCGCTGAAGGATTACAGAAAGTATCCTGATTTTGCCGCCGTTTACATGGATATGGACGCCGGCCGTATCGACGCTATGGTCGTTGACGCTGTTCTGGCCCGTTATTACATGGTCAAACACCCCGATAAATACGTAGTGCTGGACGAAAATATGGGCGACGAAGTGGTAGCTGTAGCCTTCCGCAAAGATGACAAAGAATACAGTGAAAAGATCAACAAGGCGCTGGACGAAATGAAAAAAGACGGCACCATGAAAAAGATTTCTGAACAATGGATGGGCGTTGACATCACTAAATATTAATAAGCTCCGGGCCGGTGGCATGAGCTGTCGGCCCTTTTCCTCTATTTATTTTGCATACAGATACGGAGACTCATCATGGACTATATTATTTCCATCCTGCCGCAGATGTGGCTGGGGACGATCGAAACTTTAAAACTGTTTTTTATTACGATCATTTTATCGATACCTTTGGGTATCCTGCTGGCGCTGGCCAGGGTGTCTTCCCTGAGCAGCCTGCGCAGCGCGGTCGGAGTCTATGTCTGGCTGCTGCGCGGCACGCCGCTGATGCTGCAGCTTTTGTTTGTTTATTACGGGCTGCCCTTTATTCCCGGTATCGGGATCAGGCTGGATGATTTTCAGGCCGCTATTTTTGCTTTTGTGCTGAATTACGCCGCCTACTTCTGCGAGATCTTCCGCGCCGGGATCCAGGCGATCCCCAAAGGACAGTATGAAGCGGCCCGCACCCTGGGCATGAATTATGTGCAGACCATGCGCCGCATCGTCCTGCCGCAGGTGTTCCGCATCATCCTGCCGCCGGTCAGCAATGAAACGATCACACTGGTCAAGGATACTTCCCTGATCTATGTGCTGGCTATGAACGATCTGCTGCGGACGACGCGTAATCTGGTGCAGCGCGATTTCAGCATCACGCCGTTTTTAGTGGCGGGTGTGTTTTATCTGCTGATGACGCTGGTACTGACCTACGGATTTGATAAACTGGAAAAAAGATTTTCGAAGTACGATTGACGGGAGTAAGCCATGAAAAAAATCGAAGCGCGTAATATTCATAAAAGTTTTCAGGAACTGGACGTTCTGCAGGGTATCGACCTTGATGTCGAGGAAGGCGAGGTCATCGCCGTCATCGGGCCCAGCGGCAGCGGTAAAAGCACGCTGCTGCGCTGCCTGAACAAGCTGGAAACGATCAACAAAGGCACGATCATTATCGACGGTGAAACGCTGGCAGAGACCAACAGCGCCGGTGAAGTGATCTATGCGCCCGGTGACGAAAGCCGCCGCATCGCCTGCAAAATGGGCATGGTCTTCCAGCAGTTCAATCTGTTCCCGCATATGACGGTATTGCAGAATCTGATCGAAGCGCCGGTGCAGGTGCAAAAGCGTGAACGGGCAGAGGTCATCGAAGAAGCAAAGATCCTTTTAGGCAAGGTCGGACTGTCCGAAAAAGCGGACGTTTATCCGCGTAAGCTTTCCGGCGGGCAGCAGCAGCGTGTGGCGATCGCCCGTGCTTTGGCCATGAAGCCGTCGATCATGCTTTTTGACGAACCGACGTCTTCACTGGACCCGGAACTGACCGGTGAGGTGCTGCGCACCATGCGTGAGCTGGCCGAAGAAAAAATGACCATGGTGGTCGTGACCCACGAAATGGGCTTTGCCCGTGAAGTGGCGACTAAGGTTATTTTTATGGCCGATGGCAAAGTGCAGGAACAGGGACGGCCGGAGGATATTTTTACCAATCCGAAAAATGAACGTTTGCAGGCATTTTTACAGACGGTGTTAAAATAATTGTGCTAAAATAAGAACAGCGCCTTTGGGCGCTGTTTTCGCTATTCGTTATGTCTAGCTAAGAAAGAATAAGGAAGTGTTGTGGGATGAAAAGCAAAAATATCAATCAGCTGGTGGTAGCCGGGGTCTTGTGCGGCATTGGTATCGTAGTGCCGATGCTGATGCCTAAAATAGTGATCGGTCCGATGTCTTTTACGCTGGCCAGTCACGTGGCTATCTTTATGGCGATGTTTATCTCGCCGAAGCTGGCAGCAGCCGTTTGTCTGGGAACGACGCTGGGCTTTTTTATGACGACGCCGGTCATTATCGCTCTGCGGGCAGCCAGCCACATTGTTTTTGCCGTGTTGGGAGCGCTGCTCATCAAAAAGATGCCGGAGATCATCGAAAAGCCTTTATCCGGTACCATGTTCAACGGCGGGATGGCCCTGGTGCATGCTGCGGCCGAAGTGGCTGTCGTGTCGCCTTTTTTCCTGGCCGGCAGTATCTTCAAGCCGGAACAGCTGGCCGACGGTTATGTTATGAGCGTGCTGGTGCTGGTTGGTGTCGGGACCTTTCTGCATTCGCTGATCGACTATACGATCTCGATCATGCTGTGGAAGCCTGTACGGGCAGCGCTGCCTTCTCTGGCCGATTTGCGTGAATGATCCGCTTAAAGCTATTGTGTGTTTGAAATAAATATAAACGATAGATGTTTTATTTATTTTAAGAATTGACTAATGCGTCAGAAGGTGTACAATATAAAAGCAGATCATACAGAAAAGGGGCTTTTTCTTGGAAGAACGTGAGTATATCAAAACAGGTTCGCAGGTTTACTGGCGCACGCTGTTTATTATTTTTTTAGGGAGTATGGCGGCTTTCGGCGCGGAATACTGCGTGCAGCCGATCATACCCGTGATTGCCGGCAGCTTTGGGCTGAACGCTGTGCAGGGCAGTCTGGCTGTTTCGCTGGGACTGGTGGGCATGTCGGTCGCGATGCTGTTCATTGCGGGGCTGGCGCCGCGGTTTGACCGTAAGCTGGCAACGGCGGCAGGTCTGATCGGCGCGGCCATACTGACGATCCTGATCGGCCTCAGCGGCAGCTTTGAAGTCATTCTGGGCATGCGTCTGGTGCAGGGGCTGCTTTTGGCTGCCTTCCCTTCGCTGATCATTGCCTATATCAATGAAGAATTTGAGCCGTTCAATGTCGGCACCGTGATCGGTATTTATATCAGCGGTACTACGGTGGGCGGGCTTTTTGGCCGGCTTGTAGTCAGCGCCGTCACCGACCTGGCCTCCTGGCGGCTGGGACTGATCGCGATCGGTATTTTATATCTGGCTGTCGGCATCGCTTTTTATATCCTGCTGCCCCGGCCCAGATACCGGCGTCAGCATCCACAGGGCGGGCTGCAGCTGGGCAGGACCTTTCGGACGGCTCTGCAGGATAAACGCTTGCTGTGGATTTATCTGGTCGCATTTCTGATCATGGGTTCATTCGTCGCCGTTTTTAACTTTATCTCTTATGTTCTGCTGGCGCCGCCGTATTCTTTGAGCCAGACGGTAGTAGGTCTGCTGTTCGTCGTTTATCTGTTCGGTACCTTCAGTTCTACCTATATGGGCCGGCTGTCGGATAAGCAGGGCAACGGGCGCGTACTTATTCTGGGGCTGCTGATCATGCTGACCGGCGGGCTGATCACCCTGCTGCAGCCGCTTTTGTTCAAATTCATCGGCTTGGCCGTCTTTACCTTTGGTATGCTGGGCTCACATTCCGTAGCCTGCGGCTGGGTCGGCAAGCTGAACAAGGGCGACAAAGCGCAGTCCTCTTCAATGTATATGTTTTTCTACTATGCCGGTGCCAGTTCTCTGGGCACTTTGGGAGGCGTATTTTTGGAAGGCTACGGCTGGAGCGGCGTTATCGGCATGGTCGCCGCCGCAGTTTCTATCTGCCTGCTGGTGGTAGCCAGACTGGAGCCGGCGGCCAAACAGCATTTACTGTGGCATCATTGAGTAGTGGCAATTCTATAGAATCAGCATTTAAAGTAACAGACGGCCAAAAGTGGCTGCCTGTTGCTTTAAGTGGCAGCAGAGCAGCTGTATTTGTGGATGGAACCTTTGCCGGTAAGGCCAAGCCGGCCAATAAAAAACTCCCGCATTTGCGGGAGTTTTTTATTAAAAAGTGATTCAGCGTTTGGACTGCAATTTGGCAATGAATTTAGCTTTGTCAATAATGAAACGCTCGTGCGTACCGGTACCGATCGGGCCGTGGTCGTCGCAGGCGCCGACTTTAAAGGTCAGCTTACGCCCTTCGACAGCTGTCAGCTCGGCTGTGGCAATAACTTTTTTGCCGGGCAGCGTAGCCGCATCGTGGGTAGTGTCCATTTTGATGCCGACGCTGCTGGTTGCTGCGTCGAGACACGGAACAAGCGCGTTGCAGGCGGCCTGCTCCATCAGGGCGATCATGGCCGGGGTAGCAAAAACGTCCAGATCGCCGCTGCCCATAGCTGCTGCGACATTGGTCGTGTCAACGATTGCTTCGGCTCGTCCTGTTAGACCGGGTCGTAATTCAACTTTCATTCATTAAACCTGCCTTTCTGCTGATAGTAATTGCATCTGCTGTTTACATCTTAACCTGATTTTTAGCATTGTGCAAGTGGGTTTTTATTTAGTATAATAAAAGATATACTGTTGCCGCAAAAGCTGTTCGGCAGGCAGTTGAGTTTATGCGGCTGCTGCCGCAACGGGGAGCGAAAGTTATGCTTTTTTATGAAATAATCGACAGTCATCCGGCTGCTGCGCCGGCCTTAATCTGTCAGGATAAAATGCTGACCTATGGTCAGATGCGCGAGGAAGTTACTTTATGGGCGGCGCATCTGCAAAGCTGCGGCGTGCGTCAGGGCGACAAGGTCGGCCTGTTCAGCAAAAACTGCAGCGAATTCGTGCTTGCCTATCTGGCGATCATCAAGGCCGGCGGCGTTGTCGTACCTTTTAATTTTCAGCTGGCTGCGCCTGAGGTTGCTTATATCGTACAGGACGCCGGGATGAAAGTCATGGTGACGCGGCAAAAACTGGAGCTGGAAGCAGCTTTGCGGGAACGTGGTTATGGCGAGTTAAAGCAGCTGGATTTTGAAGAGCTGCGGCAGCCTGCTGCAAGATCTTATGAAGCTGTAGCCATGGACGAAAACGACAACTGCACGATCATTTATACCAGCGGCACAACAGGACAGCCGAAAGGGGCTATGCTGTCGCACCGCAACCTGCTGGCTAATGCTGCTGGTTTTACGCAGCGGGTACTGATGTATCCTGAGGATAAAACGCTGTGCGTGCTGCCTATGTATCATTGCTTTGCCTGGACGGTGTCTGTTACCGGGCCGCTGCTGCACGGCGGCAGCATCATTATTCAGGAAAATTATACGCTGGCCGAAGCACTGCGGCTGATCCAGCGCTATCAGATCACCCAGTTTGCCGGCGTGCCGACGATGATCCAGATGTTTGAAAAAGGCGCGGAACCGCAGCAGCTGGCGTCGCTCCGCTTTTTTATCTGCGGCGGGGCCTCGCTGCCGCAGAAGCTGGCAAAAGATTTTAAGAAAAAATTTGGCAAGCCGGTCCAGGAAGGCTATGGGCTTTCAGAAGCCTCGCCGGTCTGCACCGTCAATCCGGCCGCTAAAATCAAGGTCGGCTCGATCGGGCCGCAGCTGCCGAATGTAATAGTCGAGATCCGTGATGAAGGTGACCGGAAGGTGCCGGATGGCACGGTGGGAGAATTATGCGCCAGGGGCGACAATGTAATGCTGGGTTATCTGAACCGGCCGGAGGAAACCGCTGTCACTCTGCGCGGCGGCTGGCTGCATACAGGCGATCTGGCCTATCAGGACGAAGAAGGTTATATCTTTATCGTAGACAGGCTCAAGGATATGATCATTACCGGCGGCGAGAACGTCTATCCGCGCGAGGTCGAAGAAGCGCTGTATCATCACCCCGCAGTGCAGGAAAACTCCGTGGTAGGCGTGCCGGATAAACTGCGTGGTCAGGCTGTTTGCGCCTATGTGGTGCTGAAGGAAGGTCAGGAAGCGACCAAACCGCAGCTGCGGCGCTTTCTGATGGAACGTCTGGCCGGGTATAAAGTGCCCAAATATTTTTTCTTCTGCGAACAGTTGCCTAAAAACGGCACCGGTAAAGTGCTGAAAACAGCTTTGCGCGAAAAAGCCATTGAAGATTTAGTTAATCGTCAGAATTAAGACAGGCGGTGTAGAATGCAAATAGAATTACGCAGAAAATATACACATTTACTGGAGCTGCTGCGCGGTTATGGCAGTGTTGCCGTAGCCTTTTCCGGCGGCGTCGATTCGTCGCTGCTGCTGTATGCGGCGCACGAAGCCCTGGGTGACAACGTGCTGGCGGTAACGGTAAGGACGCCGAGCTATCCGGGGCACGAGGCCAGAGACGCGGCGCAGCTGCTGCGTGAGCTGCAGATCCCCCATTTTGAAGTCGGCGTTGACCAGCTTGCGATTCCCGGCTTTGCCGAAAACGGGCCGGAGCGCTGCTATTATTGCAAGCTTGCCCTGTTTGAAACTGTCGTAGAGATGGCAAGGATGTATCACTGCAGCTGTGTAGCCGACGGTTCTAATCTGGATGACGAAGTTGATTACCGTCCGGGCATGAAAGCGACTGCGGAACTGGGTGTCAAAAGTCCCTTCAGGGAAGTGGGACTTACCAAAGCGGAAGTGCGGCAGCTCTCGCGCGAGTTTGAGCTTTTTACCTGGAACAAGCCTTCCTATGCCTGTCTGGCGTCCCGTATACCTTACGGTGAAGTGATCACGGCAGAAAAATTGCAGATGATCGAAAAGGCGGAACAGCTTTTACTGGATCTGGGTTTTGCTGAAATGCGTGTGCGCTGCCATGATAAACTGGCGCGGATCGAGGTCAGTGAGTCTGCTATTGAAAAAATAGCGCAGCCGCAGCTGCGCCGGAAAATAGTCGCCGCTTTCAAACAGGCGGGCTTTCTGTATGTAAGCCTGGATCTGGAAGGCTTTCGCAGCGGCAGCATGAATGATGCCCTGCCGGAGCAGGAGCTTTAAAAACACCTCGGCCCCTTACCTCCAGCGGGTAAGGGGCCGTTTCCAAGGGATTACCGCCTTCTCAAGACGGGAATTTTTATATCAATTAATCATTTCACGATCACTACGGGGCATTCCGCATATTGCGAGATCTTCATACTGACGCTGCCCATCAACAACTCGGCCAGCATACCCATGCCTCTGTTGCCAAGTACGATCATATCTGCTTCGGCAGTTTTGGCGTAATCCAGAATCCTCTCAGCAGGGTCGATGTCAACGATCATGCGGAAGGACACATTGGGATAACCTGCTTTTTTCAGGATGCCTTTGGCGATATCAAGCGGCGTCGGATCAGGCTCTTTAGCTGCCATTTCGGCTTCTTCAATAGCATTTTTCGGTTTCCTGGGCGGAACTTTGGTGTAGTCATAAGGTACGATAACATTGACTACCATAATTTCGCTGCCGAACGGTTTGCCGATACCTGAGGCAAAGTCCAGTGCGCGAAGCGCTGTTTCGGAACCATCGAACGGTACAAGAATTTTTTTCATCATGGTAAATCCCTCCTTAAAACATCTGCGCCTATAGTTAGAACGGAAATGTTACAGGCGGTAGTGGTAACACTCCGCAAAAGTCAGTTGAGTGAGAGTGGAGGCTCATGAATGTTGATTCTTTTTTGTATATAAATACTTCTACAAACGCAAGAAAAATCCTGCCTGAAACGGTAAAAAATAGTGTTTTTTATCGCTTGCTTTTTTAGTTTTCCGGCAGATATTTTGCCCAGTCAGTTATGACTGGGTTCATGTTTTTATGTTCATTTCTTTTGTTGAAAAGTTGAATTTATTTTTTATATTATGCCGCTTTTTTTGAAAGAAAGTCAGCAGCGGCTTTTGCCGCCAAAAGAAATGAACATCTAAAAGATAAAAAAAGAAAATAAACATAAAAAAGAAAACAACGAAAATAATCCCCGTCAAACTTTGAGTTTGGCGGGGATTGTTTCATTGTAACCCTTATTTCAACAAGCCGTTGTCGGTGGTGATGACTTCAGGCGCGCGTTCAAAGAGGAATTCGCCGTCACGGACGGAGCAGGCAACAGAAACACGGTTGCAGACTGCTTCAAATTCGCCTTTGGCATTGAGCACGATAAAGTTGGCCGGTTTACCGGCTTCGATGCCGTAGCTGTCAAGGATGTTCAGGGTGCGGGCGCCGTTGACAGTGATGAGGTCAAGGGAGTTACTGATCTCTTCGATGCTCATCATCTGCGCGATATGGATACCGGCGTCAAGAATGTTCATCAGATTGCCGTTGCCGACCGGATACCAGGGATCGCTCATGGAGTCCTGGGCGAAGCAGACGTTGATGCCGGCTTCGTTCAGTTCTTTGACGCGGGTCAGGCCGCGGCGTTTGGGATAGCTGTCAAAACGTCCCTGTAAGTGGATGTTTTCTGTCGGGCAGGAAATGAAATTGACTTTGGAGAGCCCCAGCAATTTGAACAGCTTATAGGTGTAGGCGTTGTTGTAAGAGTGCATGGCGCAGGTATGGCTGGCGGTAGCTTTTTCGGCGATACCGCTGCGCAGTGCTTCTGCTGCCAGTACTTCGATGAAACGGGATTGGTCGTCGTCGGTCTCGTCGCAGTGGATGTCGACCATTTTGTCGTATTTAACAGCCAGTTCAAAGGCTTTCTGTACGCTTTTGACGCCGTCCTCACGGGTATATTCAAAGTGGGGGATGGCTCCGACCAGGTCAGCGCCCATGGTGAGGGCTTCTTCAACTAATTTGTCGCCGCCCGGATAAGCATACATGCCTTCCTGCGGGAAAGCGATGATCTGCAGGGTGCAGGTATCTTTTACTTCATCACGCAGTTCCAGCAGGGCCTGCAAAGCGGTGAGCTTGGGATCGGTCACATCAACGTGGGTACGGATATATTGTACGCCGGTGAGGATCTCCTGTTTCATGGCCTGACGGGCACGTTCTTTGATTTCTTCTTTGGTAAGGTTGCCTTTGGTTTCAGACCAGCGTTGGATGCCTTCAAATAAAGAGCCGGTTTTGTTGGCGGCTGCCGGATTGAGAGCGGTGAAAACGTAATCCAGATGGATGTGGGGATCTACATAAGGCGGTACGGCAAGTTTGCCTTCCAGGTCGACAACTTTGTCGGCTTTTACTTTGGCAGCAAGGCCGGGGCCGATCTCTTTGAATTTACCGTCTACGATGTACAGGTCCTGTAGGCCGTCCTGGCCTTTTAATTTAACATTGGTGAATAATGTGCTTTTCATTAGAAAGTCTCCTTTACAAATTTAAGTTTTGTGGCGGAGGAGCTTTGTAACGAAAACTCTTGTCGCAATCAGTATAGCAAGTGGAAGACTAAAAAGCACTGTACGAATGATACAAAAAACACTGGAGCTGCTTGTGCGTAAAATACACTGGCAGGCAGGGACGTTTTTGGCTTTTTTGTACGTTGTGTACAAGGCTGCGGCGGGAGTATACTGAAAGCACAGTAAAGCTAGCTGCTGCACAAAAAACACACGGCCCGGGGACAGGGCGAAAACTCTTAGTCAAAGCAAATAAGTTCCCTTAATAATGCGGCGCAGCCGCAGTTCACAGGTACCCCGCAATAAATCTTCCTTAAATTAACGGTAAGGCGCAGGACACTGCGCGTCAGGAACCGGTACAGTAATGACGAAATATTACAAGCTAAACATTAAAAAGGAGCGATGAATCATGATTAGAATGAACGAAATGACCTGGATGGAATTTAAAGCAAAAATCGATGAAGGCGCGATCACTATCCTGCCGATCGGCGCCTGCGAACAGCATGGCCCGCATCTGCCGCTGTGCGTTGATACGGTTCTGGCCAACGGCTTTGCCGAAAGACTGGCGGAACGTGTGGGCGGTATGGTTGCTCCGACTATCAACTATGGTTATAAATCCAAACCTCTTTCCGGCGGCGGTCCGTTGTTCCCCGGCACTGTAGATTTGAATGGCGAGACGCTGATCCGTTTGACTTATGATGTTCTGGAAGAGCTTATCAAAGACGGCGTAAAAAAAATCATGGTCCTCAGCTGTCACTTTGAAAACGAAGCTTTTGTCTGCGAAGCAGTTGACCTGATCGCGCAAAAATACGGTGAACAGGCTAAGATCCTGATCGCTAACTGGTGGGACCCGATGCCGTTAGAGATCATTGATAAAGTATTTGACGAAGTGCCGTTCCCGGGCTGGGCTTTTGAGCATGCCGCCGTTACCGAAACTTCTCTGATGATGGCTTTTGCGCCTGAGCTGGTGCATGAGGACAGAATGGTGGACGCTAAAGGCGCAACTCCCTGCCCGTACCATATCTATCCTGTGCCTAAAGACGCAGTACCGCCGACCGGCGTTCTTGCTCCGGCGCGTTCTTCCTCTGCCGCCCGCGGCCAGCTGATCATTGACAGTGTTTTGGACGAACTGGTCAAGATCTGCGATAAAGAATTTTAATTCCGGTATTTGACGGAGCGGCCGCAGCCGCTTCGTCTCTCATAAAGGAGAATCATCATGGCTAATACAAGTACCAGGGGTATTTTACTGACGATGCTGTCGGCAGTTACCTTCGGCTTTGCCTTCACCTTAGGGCCGATGACCTATGGCGAAGCCGGCAGTAATCCGGTGACCCTGACCTTTTTACGTAATTTTTTGAGCCTGCCGGTGCTGCTGGCGATCCTTTGGTATCAGGGCGTGTCCCTGCACGTCAGCGCCAAAGAATTGTGGAGCCTGACTGTTTTAGGCGGGATCGGCAACGCTGTCACTACGCTGATGCTGTTCATTGCGTTTTCACTGATCGACGTAGGCGTAGCGACAACGATCCATTTCATTTATCCTGTTTTTGTAACTATCGGCTGCGTGCTTTTTTATAAAGAACGCCTGGGTCTGCAGAAGTTTATCGCGCTCTTGATCGCTACTGCCGGCATCGCCTGCTTCTTTCTGGGCGTGGATATGAGCGCCGGTTTCAGCGGCGGCACTTTCCTGGGACTCTTTTTGGCAGTTGCTTCCGGCGTTACTTATGCCTTTTACATCATTTACATGGACAAGAGCGGTTTAAAAAACCAGCCGGTTTTTAAGATTTCCTTCTATGTAGCGCTGATGTCCTCGATCGCTATGGGGATCTTCGGCCTGGGTACGGGCGAATTGACGTTGACGACGCTGACGCCGCAGGCCTGGTTCATTTCTACGGTCTTTGCCCTGCTGTGTACCGTCGTGGCTCTATCGTTGCTGCAAATAGGCATCAAGCATGTCGGCGCGTCTACCGCCGCTATTTTGACTACCTTCGAGCCGATCACCAGTATTATCTGCGGCGTGCTGCTGTTGGGTGAAACGGTGACCATGATCAAGATCGTGGCCTGCGCCCTGATCATGACCGGCGTAGTTACCTTATCTCTGGCCAAACAAAAAAAGCCTCCCGAAGAGGTCGTTACCGTTCCGGAAGGCTGATCTTACATCTTAAATTTGAGCAAACTTACAAATCCTCCTATAAATAAAACATGGAAAAGCACCGGACGACTACTGCTTGGGGTCCGGTGCTTTTCTGTTTTATTCGTCAAGATAATCTTTAGCCACGATACTGTTCAGCAGGTCAAGCCGCACCAGCGCGTCGTCGATATCGCGTCCCAGCAGGTCCCTGATTTGGTTGAGGCGGTATAAAAGCGTGTTGCGGTGAATAAAAAGCGCCTGTGAGGTTTTAACGAGGTTGCCGTTACAGTATAAATACTGCCGCAGGGTCTCCAGCAGCTCCGAGTTGTTTTTGCTGTCATGCTGCAGCAGCGCGCCGAGGTTGTAGCAGTAGTATTCGCGGATCTCTTCTTTGTCGTCGATCTTGAAGAGCAGGCGGTATAAACCAAGTTTGGAATAGTAGACGATGTGCTCGCGGCGCTCCATTTTTTTCCAGAGCAGCAGGGCTTTCTGCGCTTCCTGATAGCTAGCTTTGATCTGTTCGATAACGGTATAAGGGCGCCCGAAGCTGAGGTAGAGGTCGCTGCCGCTGTAGATCTGTTTTAAAAGTCCGTAAACCGTTTCCAGATAAGCCGCCGCTTCGGCGGCTTTTTCTGCCGTAGACGCGCTGGCAAGACAGATCACGTTGTTGCCGTAGACCAGGGTGGTGACGGGCAGCTGTTTTTCTTTACACAGGCTGCCGACGGAATGCTGCAGTTTATCTTCGATACTGTCGTGCCCGGCGTCTGTCAGTACCTCGCCGGCGGGATAGCTGACGTTGAAAACAGCGATAAATTTGTATTCCAGCAGCTTGATATCGTTGATAACTGCTGTGTCCAGCATTTGCCGGTAATCGACGTCGGAAGCGAAAAGCAGACGTCCCAGAAAGTTTTTGGACTTTTTGAGCTCAAATTTATCGCGCATGATCAGGTCAGTGATCTCGCGCGTCACATCAATCAGCTTCACGTCCCAGGGCATTTCAAAAAGCGGGAAATCCGCCGCATCGGCCTGGGCCAGCAGTTCTTCCGGAATAGCGTTGATATATTCATTGCCGACCAGGATGACGAGCCCGGCCAGTTTTTTCTGGATACATTCTAAGATAAGGTCTTTCAGCTTATCGGCACTGTGGGCGATACCGGTAATAAACAGCAGCTCGCCTCCGTGCACCCATTGGGAGACACTGGAGGTCTGGCCTACATAGGGCCAGGTGACTGTACGGTCGAGGCCGTTTTGTCCGGCCACCAGCTTGATACGCTCAAAATATTTTAAAGGCAGTAGATCCTGACAGGTAACAGACATAATAGACCTCCCGGCATAATTGTACTGGTTTTATTATACCAAATTTATGGCCCGGCCAGCAGGAAATTTTAGCTGGGCGCATAAAGAGCAGACTGCTGCGGCGGTAAGCTTCAGACCGGGTTATGCTCAGAGTTTAATAAGGGGCAGGCGACTTTAAGAAAGTGAATAAGCCCTGCGGAACAATAAAAACAGACTGTGCCGGAAATATTCCGGCACAGTCTGTTTTTGGTCTGCGGGCAGGTAATGTGTATCTTGAAAAAACAAAACTTGATTAGGGGGGGACATATGCTATGATGAAATCGAGAAAATGACAGCCCTCATCACAGCAGATAATCTGCGGTGCTCAGGCAGTAGCCTTTGCCGTGTATGGTAATGATGCGTACTTTTGTATCGTCGCTCAGCCCCAGCTTACGGCGCAGCTTGCTCAAATGCATCTGCAGGCCGCGGCTGGTATTTTTCAGTTCGCCGCTGGCCCATAACCGCTGATACATTTCTTCAGTGGCGACTGTTTTATTGACATTCTGCGCCAGCAAAAGCAGCAGGTTATATTCGCTGTGGGTCAGGTTGACGATAGTGCCGTTCAGCAGGACCCGGTTGCTTTTGGTGTAGATTTTGATATTGCCGATGTCGATAGTGGCATGCAGCTCGTTGAAGGGGATCTGATAGCATTTTTTCAAGATGGAAAACAGCCGGTAATAAAACTCTCTGCTGCCGCAGGGCAATCTGATGAAGCTGGTGGCGCCGTTTTGGTAAGCGGCGATAGCGGTATCTTCGTCAGGTCGGGCTGATACGGCCAGCAGCGGTGTAGTTTTGGTAAGGGTGTAAAAAGTTTTTATTTCTTCAGCATCAGAAGTCGGACATTCGATGACCAGAGCAGCAGGATTTAACAAGTAAAATTTCTGTACGGCATCGGCATAGTCCATTACAAAAATAAATTTTGCTTCAAAAAAAGTGCTGTAGACAAATAATTCGCTGAAAGTTTTAGTCATCTTTGGTGTGCAGATGGCCAGTATTGTAAGCATGATAGCGCTCCCTCTCTGTAAAACTGCAAAAACACAAAAATAAAAACTAAATTCTCTACGCACTAATGATAGCATTTACATTATGTTTAGTACAAGTGGTATTTCAGAAAGAAAGATGTAAATAAAAAATTTACAAAGTGAAAAAATATTTCTAATATAATGGTTTTAAAAGGGTATCTATTTAACTTATATGTTTTGAGAAAATAAAATGGGGGCGGTAAAAGATGAATGGGAAATATTTGGAAAAAGCACTGCGGTTGGCGCTGGTAACGGGACTTGCCGGTATAACTCTGACAGCGTCGGCACAGACTCCGCCGGCTGCTCCGCCCAGCGGTTATAATGACGCCGGGGTACAGCTCAATCGTACGAGGGAATATCTGGAACGCGAGCAGATCTCCAGAAGGATTCAGGAGGAGCGGGAGAAGCAGCGCAGTGAAGTGGAAGAAGCCAAAGAAGGCGAACAGGCGGAAGCATCGGATAAAATACTGTTTGTTTTGAAAAAAGTAGTCGTTGATGCTTCGCAGGTCCTGGACAATAACGCTGTAGAGGCGATTACGGCCAAATATGTCGGGCAGGAGGTCTCTCTGCAGAAGCTCAATACCATGGTCGCCGAGATCAATAAGCTTTACGAGGATAAAGGCTATCTGACCTGCAGGGCCGTTCTGCCGCCGCAGACGATCAAGGGGGGCATCGTCCACATCAGCCTGGTGGAAGGGCGAACCGGTAAGCTGATCATCGAGGGGAACAAATCGACAGGCAGTAAATATATCAAAAACCGCCTGCGGCTGACCGAAGGCGAAATCAACAATATCCATACTTTAAATAAAGATATGCTGCGGTTCAATGGTACTAACGACGTGCAGCTGCGTATTTTCATGCAGGCCGGCGAGGAGGCTGGGACCACTGATTATGTGATCACCGCCTATGAGCCGAAGCAGCATAATTTTACGGTATATTCAGATAACGCCGGCAGCGACAGCAGCGGACTATGGCGCGGCGGGCTTTTTTATACTAATAAGAGCCTGACGGGCAACCGGGATCAGCTGATGCTGAGCGGGATCTTTTCCAAAGGCACGAAATCAGGCAGCTTTGCCTATACCACGCCTGTGGGGCGCAGCGGCACCAAATTAGGGGTGCAGTACAGCGCCAACAGTGTGCATATCATCGACGGCGAGCTGGAACCGATGAATGTCAGGGGCCATTCTACTGCGTATGGCGTTTCGCTGACGCAGCCTTTGATAGTTACGGAAAACATCAAAACTGACGTCGCGCTGGAATACAGCCGGCAGAATTCACAGACGGATTTTCTGGGTATCCACTGGGTGGACGATACGATCAGCGGCTATACGGCTTCCTTCAGTATGATGAATTACGGCAGGAGCTCGGTGATCTATCAGAAACACGGTTACCGGTTCGGTGACTGGGAAAATATTGACGGCGGTTCCAAAAATTTCGGCAAATACCAGTTCAACGGACTGTACCAGAAGCTGTATGCCGGCGGGCAGATGCTGTCGGGCAGATTGGACGCCCAGTTCAGCAGTACTGATTATCTGCCGTCGGCCGAACAGTTTTATATCGGCGGCGCTTATAGCGTCCGTGGTTATAAAGAGAGTCTGCTGGGCGGCGACCATGGCTGGTCGGCAAGTGTGGAATATGCCGTGCCCATAGCTAAGGCGACTTCTTTGTTTACGTTTTTTGATTACGGCGCGGTCTATGGCGACAGCGCTTTTGACGATCATATCCTTGCCGGTACGGGTATCGGCATCAAAGCGACAATAGCGCAGAATTTTTACAGCAGTCTGACGTTGGGTATACCGCTGCGGCGGGAGCTGAACGGCACCGAAGCCGGCAAAACACGGCTGCATTTTATGTTTAACGGACAGTTTTAGGAAGGAGCAGGACAATGAGTAAGCAAAGACAGATCAGGAGGAGTAACGAAAAACTGAAAAACAAACAGTCCGAAATCATAGCAGAAAAAAAGCCGCATCTGGCAAGGCGGATCATTTCGGCTGTTACAGCTATGGGCATTTTTGCCAATCCGCTGGCTGCTTCGGCGCAGATCCTTGCGGGTGCTGATTTTACCAAGGTTACAAGCAACGGCAGCGTCATCGACATCGAAACCAAGAAGATCATTGACCGCACAGGCGTCAATATTTTTAAGGAGTTCGATCTGAATGCCAATCAGATCGCCAATATGTATTTCGGCGATAAGGCCAACAGTAACCAGGCTGATAATCTGGTCAACTTTGTCAACAGCCATATCGATGTCAACGGTACGGTAAACGCGATCAGGAACAATGAGATCGGCGGCAATCTGTATTTTCTGAGTAAGGACGGCATGGCAGTAGGCAGCAGCGGCGTGATCAATACGGGCGCGCTGCACGTTATGACGCCTACGGCGGCACAGATGGATCATATGCAGAACTTGTTGTTGACCGGCGATACGGAAAGCCAGAAGGCACAGCTGGAGCTGCTGCGCAACAGCCCGGCGCAGATCCCCCTGAACCCCAGCGGGACGATCACGGTCTTAGGTAAGGTCAACGCCACCAATAAGATCGATCTGCGCGCGGCCAAGATCCTTGTGGGTATCGACGGCAGCGGCGTCATCGACAAAACTGCCGCCCTGCGCACAGGCGTGGTCGATTTTACTGATCTGGTTAATATCAAGGGCAACGGCGGCGAGATCCAATCGGGTCTGACCGGCAATCTGACGGCAACGATGGATGCGGGCAGCGGGGATATCATCCTGAAGGCTTCCGCCGATGCGGGGACGAAAACACTGGCTGACGGCGCGCCTGACTTTATTAAAGATAAGCTGGATGGATTGGCTGATGAGTTTACTTACAGGGATATCTCGGCCACGGTCAAAAATTATGGCACGATCGACGCCGCAGGCGGCGTGGAAATATCGGCGACAGCTGCAAATGGTAAAAGGACGGATACTACTGACGCAGATCCCGGCAGTCTGGCTAAAGTAACGGCTGCAGTGGATCTGGCGGGCAATGTCAGCGGCGCGAAAGATGTCAAGGTAAGCGCCAGCGCTAAAAATGAATACGTCGATGAGGACGGACTGGTGCATAAAGCATCGGTATTGGGGCTGGGAGCAGCTACGCCGCTCACCGGCGATGTGGCGTTTGCCGTGCTGGATACGGCGGCCACAGTCAACATCGGTTCGGAAGCCACAGTCAAAAGCAGTAACGGCAATGTGTCTGTCAGCGCTGAAAGCACTACGCTGGCGGCAACGCAGGCTTCTGCCACGGGCTATAAATATGCCAGCCTGGGCGGGCAAAAGGGTACTTATGTCCCGGCAGCATCAGTAGTATATACGGAAGCGTCTAATAAGGCCACGGTCAATGTGGACGGGAAGCTGACCGCTGCCGGTGACGTTGACGTGGCAGCCAAGGCAGATCTGAAGATCGACGCCGTGGATAATCTGGCAGTCAAGGGCGGCAACGCCAATCAGGTCGTGGTCGGCGTCATGGTGACCAACGGCGACAATGCGGCGCAGGTCAATATCAATAAAAATCAGGCGGCGGGATATGAGCAGGCGCTGACGGCCGGTAAGGACGTCAATGTCAAAGCCGAAGCCCTGAACGACCTGAATTCTGAAGAAAATGTGTCGGGTGCTGATGCTTCCGCACTGGTGACTGCTGTCAATGTCACCAATTATGAAAGCAGTGCCGGCGTAAACGTAGACCGTTCGCTGCTGGCGGGCAATGACCTTAATGTGAGTGCCGCTGATACTTTTACCAATAATACTGTCAGCAGCAATAATAAGATCGGTTCGGGCAAATATACTGTCAAAGCAACGGAAACGCTGGAACAGGTGGGTGCTACAGACGCCATGAAGGCTGTCGGCGGGAAGATCAAGGACGCCTTGTTCAAAAAAGACGGCGACCAGGGCGGCGAGGAGCTGAATTATGAAGGCATCAAGCTGTCCGATTTCCTGAAGGCCGGAGCTACGGTAGCGGTGGCCGATGAAAAGAATAACGCCTCTGTCAATATCGGTTCAGAGGCCGGTTTGACGGCGCAAACCGGGCAGATCACGCTGGATGCCAAAATGCAGATGGACGACATCCATATGACGGCCAGCGGCGCCAGCAATTCCTACACCAAAGAACAGAGCGGCGGTATCGTCGGCAATGCGTCGGTGCTGGTCACTAATATGGAAAATCAGGCTACTGTGACGGTAGCTGACCGCAGCGATGCTAAAATTGCCGACGCGGCTATCAGCGGCGCTAAAGGCGTGACTATCAACAGTCAGGTCAAAATAGACTATAACCGTGTGCAGAAGATGGTCGACGCCGTCAAGGATGCTGCTGCCAATATCGAAGCCGGTTTCAGCGGTCTGGGCGGCAGTATCAGCAGCGACTGGCAGAATCTGCTGGATGCCGTCAAAGCTAAAGCGAAGGCTTTAGAAGCGGCAGTAGGGACGTTCTCAGCCGATGAGACCCTGCTGACGAGCGACGATGGCGTGCTGCAGGCGGCGGGGCCCTTTACCGCGGCCAAAGAATTGCTGGCGGCTTTGGACACCCTGAACGAGCAGATCGCGGCGGCAGAGGCGGGAACCGATGAGGCGCAGAAGACTACGGCATCTCAGCTGAAACAGGCTATATCAGGGCTGAGCGATGTAGTGGTGAATGCTGTGGCCTTTGCCGATCCTAATAATTATGCCAATTTCGGGGCGGTCTCCAATGCCAAGGGCGATGATGGTTCAGGTCAGGGTACAGGCACGCAGGCAACTGTCGCAGGTACTGTGATGGTAACGAACGTCAAAAATAACAGCAAGGTTTTGCTGGGTAATAACGTAAATGTAGATTCCCAGGGCACGGTAGAGGTCGGGGCTGAAAATATGATGAAAGATGTCAGCCTGGCCGGTGTAACTGCGTCTATTTTCAATAATGCGGGCGGTAACAGCTCGATGGGCGCTACAGTCAATATCGGTAACTTTGATACTAATACGGTCGCTGCCGTGGGCGAAGGCTCGCAGATCAGCGGCGGCGAGATCAATATCACCGGCAGCAATACTATCGACCATGTAGCGGTAGCTGCCAGCGCCGGCAAAGGCGCTTCCGGCGAATCAGGCGGTTCGGGCGTGACGCTGAACGGTATGGTCTCGGTGATCAGCGGCGACAGCAAAGTGCTGACGATCGTCGACGACGAAGCTTCGCTGACTGCGTCTAAAAACAGCAGCGGTGCTGATACGACCAGCGGCACAGTCACCATCAGCGGCCATAATGATACCAGTCTGGTCAATGTGGCCGGCGGCCTGGCTATGACTGAGTCTAACGGCGCCGTAGGGGCCGCTGTGGCCGTCAATGATTTTGCGGTGCAGAATATTGCCGGCGTCGGTGACGTCTATGGTTTCAGCGCCGAGATCTTCGGCGAGGATAATGATGAATTAACAGGCGGCGACGGTTATACTACGGCCTATACGGTGACCGGTGACCAGAAAAAAGCCGCAGCGATCACTGCTTACGGGCTGAACGTGGAAGCCGTTACCGACGGCACGATCAATACCGTCAGTGTGGCCGGCAGCGTTTCTAAAAATGACAGCTCGGGCGAGCAGGGCTTCTTCGGCAAGCTGGGCGATAAAATGAACGGCCTTACTGATAAGGTGCTGGGTAAAGACGGCCTGGTGGGCAAAGCCGGGTCGATATTTGCCAATAAGCTCAATGGCGACGGCAGTTCTTCATCGGCTGTCGACGACGCTTTCAACGCCAACGGTACTGAACAGGGCGGCGGCCAGTTGCATATCAACCGTGATAACCAGGGCGGCGGCAACGGTGCTATGCCGGAGTTCAGTATTGCCGGTTCGGGCAGTGTTTCTGTCAACAGTCTGGACAATGCTACCAAAGCCGTAGTCGATAATGCCGTCATCACTTTGAATGACGGTGATCTGAGCGTCGTCGGCAAGGATAACGCTTTTGTCGGCGCTTACAGCGGCGCGGCGGCTATCGTCTGGAAATCCAGCGGCGACAGCGGCGCTCAGGGTAAAAGCGCGGCTTTAGCAGGCGCGGCGGCAGTCAATGATCTGGATAATACTATCAGCGCCGTCATTTCTAACAGTAATATCAGCAATGCGGGCAAGATCGATGTGCTGGGCTTGAGCGGCGGTACTACTATCGCGGCCGGCCTGGGTATGGAAATATCGAAAAATGAAGGCGTCAGCGGCACAGGCGGCGCCGCAGTTTCAGTCAATCTGATCGACCGCACTGTCAATGCTTTGATGGAAGATAATACTGTCGATAAGGCTGAAGCCATCGACGTTACCGGCTATCAGAGCGATGTGCAGGTAACAGGCGGGATGCAGGTAGCTGCAGGCAACCAGGGCAAGGCGCTGGGCGCTTCGGTAGCTATTGCTTCCCTGAATAATACCGTCAACGCCGGGATCAAAGGCACCGGCAAGACCGGAGCTGCTTATACAGATATCGGCAATGTGGAAGTACATGCTTTGACTGCGCTGACCGCTGTAACGGCGGCGGTGTCGGCCGGCGCGACTAAAACCAGTTCCAGCGACGGCGTCAGCGTCGATATCCAGGGCGCGGGCGTTTATAACGGCGTCAGCAACCAGGTCAACGCTTATATCGACAGCGCTAAGATCCAGACTGTGGAAAATGGCTCTGTGCGGGTACGGGCGATGGATACCAATACCAAAGATGCAGGCGTGTACCAGGAGCTGCTGACCAAGGGCGCAAGCAGCAAAGAGCAGGAGCTGGCCAAAACCAGTTCGCTGATCGATACGAAAGGCAATTCTTATTATGACGGTCTGGATACCAGTATGACCGATGACGGTACAGGCGATGGAACGCTGGACATGAACAGTGTCGGCAGCCATGGCAGTACTATCGTCACGGCGGCCGCAGGCGTGGCCGTAACTAACGGCGATGCGGCAGTGGGTGCTTCGGTGGCCGTCAGCGATATCCAAAACAATTTCACAGCGAAGATCACAGATTCTGCTATTACTGCTGAAAATGTGGAAGCGCAGGCCAATTCTGATACTTTGCTGGTCGGTGTGGCCGGCGGTGTCGCCGTCGGCAATAAGCTGGGCGGCGTCGGCAATGTTTCCTGGCAGAATATCGATAATGCGGCTACGGCGACGATCAGCGGTTCGGAGATCAACGCTCAGAACGTGGGCGCACGGGCTGTGAATACTGCGGCAATGATCAACGTGGCCGGCCAGATCGCCGGCGGTAAGAGCGCTGTAGGAGCAGGTTTGGGCTACAGCGGCCTGAGCAATGTCACAGGAGCGTATCTGCGGGACAACATTATTGATAAAAGGGTGGCTGATACGGACGGCGTCAATGTTTACGCCAATGCGGCCAACGGCAATAAAATGTATACGGTGGGCGCCAGTCTGGCGGCAGCTACAGAAGGCGCTGCCATTACCGGCACAGTGGTGCTGACGAGAGCAGACGGACAAACTGACGCCGTCATCAGCGATTCGCAGATAGACAATGCGCAGCAGGTGGACGTTAAAGCGGCTGACACTACCTATACCTATACGGTGATGGGCAATGTAGCGGCAGGCTCTAAGGTCGGTGTGGGTGCAGGCGTGGCCTATACGGATATCGGCGGCAGCTCCGGCGATCCGGATAAGGCCGGCCAGATCACCAGGGCGCAGATCAAAAATACTAAGATCGCAACCCAGGATGCGGCGGCTGTCAACGTCAGCGCCAATGACAGTTCTAAAGTGCTGAATGTGGCCGTAGGCGTAGGCGGAGCCGGCAATGTAGCTGTGCAGGGCGCTGCCTCGACGGCTTTGATCAATAAACAGACCCAGGCTTCGATAGAAGCCACGGATATCGATAAAGACGAAGCCGATGCGGCTAAAGCCAGTGTGACCGTAAAAGCGGATGCAGACAGCAAGATCTTCAATACAGCCGTGGTAGCGGCAGGCGCAGGAACAGTTGCAGTCGGCGCCGGCGTGGCGGTAAACAGGATCGTGCAGCAGACTGAGGCCGAGGTGCTGGGCGGTACGATGAATATACGCGGTCTGGACGTGCGCGCTGTAGCCGCACCCAGAATAGAAACCATCGGCGTCGGTGGAGCGATCGGCGGCAATGTGGGCGTTACCGGTTCGGTAGCCGTCAACATGATCAAAAATGACGCCACTGCCCATATTGGGTCGGGCGCGGTGATTACAGCTGACGGTAGCGTCGGCGTAGTGGCCCAGAGCGATGAGCAGATAGCCAATTATGCAGGCAGCGTCAGCGGCGGCGGGACGGCGGCAGTTGGTGTTTCGACCAGCGTCAACCAGATCTCCGGCACAACGTCGGCCTCGATCGGTGAAAGCGGCGCTGACAAGACCCAGGTCACGGCTAAGGGCAATGACAGCGGTATCACTACTTATGGTACAGTCGCTGACGGCCAGATCCATGATACGCTGATCGATGATGAAACCGTAGCCATCAATTCCCATATCGAACGGACGCAGTCGACGCAGAAGGGCATTGTGGTCGACGCTTCTTCGACGCGCGATCTGAAATCCTTCCTGGTGAACGCCAGCGGCGGTATGTATGCCGGTGTGGCGGCAACAGTTAATGTAAATATGATCGAAGGCGCTACCAGCGCCAAAATCACCAATACTGTTTTGAACGGCGGCCTTAGCGGCAGCGGCAGCCGGGCGGACATCAGCGTCCGTGCCGGTGATTACTCCAACAGCTCCGGCTTTGTGGGCTCGGCCGGGATCGGGATCGAAGGAGCCGGGATCGGCGCCGGATCAGATACCAATACTGTCAGCCGCAATGTTACGGCTGAGGTCGATGACAGCGAGATCAGGGCGCAGGCGCTGAAGGTACAGGCCGAAGGCAAGCAGGGTATTTCCTCGTTCACTATCGGCGCAGGCGCGGCCGGTATCGGTGCAGGTGTAGCCGGCGTGGTCACGGTCAGTGAGATCAACAGTAAGACGAAGGCGGCTTTGTCCGCTTCCGATGCGGATGTCACAACACTTGATGTTGGGGCCAACCATCTGGCACGCACAAATGCCGGTAATATCTCGGTCGGCGGCGCCGGTGTTGGCGCCGGGGTCGGGTTATCCGTAGGCGTGCTGAAGGATGATTCGGACACAGAAGCCGTAATTGCAAATAGTGAAGTTACCAGCAGCGGCGATCAGAAGCTGACTGCAACTAATAAAACGACTGTGACCTCCGGCATCACAGCCACTGGCATTGCCGGTTTGGGCGCTGGTGTGGCAGGCGCGGTCTCCGTTAATAATATCAATGGCAGAGTGAGCACGGATATCAGTGGTTCTACACTTACTTCTACCGGCGGCGCGATCACTTCGGCAGCTAAGAACACGATCGGGCTCGATGCCTATACCGGCGGCAATGCCGGCGGCGTCGGCGGCGTAGGCGCCAGTGTGACTGTCAATACTATCGACAGCACCGTGCAGAACAACGTGACGAACAGTAATTTAACGGCTGCGAAGGATATCACGGTCACGGCCGAAGAGATCCGCGACATCAGCCAGCTGGCTACCAATGCGGCAGTCGGCGGTGCAGCTGTGGGCGGTAATATCATCATTACCAACGCCGGCAAGGCTTTGGATGCCAGTGATGAAAATGAAAGGGCGGCTCTGGCTCAGCTGGATGAAGCCAATGGTGTCTACGGCGAAACGGATATGCTGGGCTTTGCCGGCAGTCTGGGCGCGTTGAAGAAAAGCGGCATCAATGCCGGCAGCGATACAGTTGCTGTAGGTGCAGGCAAGGGCGGTGGGAAGGATTCCCAGATCTCCGCCAACATCAACGGCGGCAGTCTGACAGCGCAGGGCAAGCTGGCCGTGACTGCTAAAGAAACTGATAATATCAGCATGACCGGCGGCAGCGGTTCCTTAGGAGCGGCCGCAGTCAATGCCGGTGTGGGTATTGTCAATGTCAACCGCAATCTGGCGGTCAATATCAATAATACCAGGCTCAGCGGTACGGAAATAAAAGCCGGCAGCGAGATCAACGGCAAAACGCAGCTGGATATGTATCAGGGCAGCGGCGGACTGCTTGGCGTCAATGCGGCTTACGGACGGGTGAGCACTGCGGGTACTAATACCGTTAATATCAGCGGCAGTACTTTGACGGCGACGAAAAAAGATGTGGCTGTGATTGCTGTCGACAGCAGCAGTGCTTCGGTCAATGCGGTCGGCCTGACGGCCGGTGTAGCAGCGGCCGGCGTGATCGTAGCGCAGGCTGAAAACAGCAGTGCGCTCAATATCAAGGTGGCCGGCAGTGACTTGACAGCTGAGGAGAACGTTAAGATCAATGCTGAACGCAAGGCGAGAAATGCCGACGGCAGTGAAAAGGCTTATTCGTTAGAGGCCAGCGCTATAGCAGGCAGCGGCGGTCTGGTATTTGCCGGGGCCGGCGTCAGCGCCCAAGCCAGTGAAAACGGCGAGGTCAATATAGCTGTGACCAGCGGCAATAACCTGACGGCGGGTAAAGCTGTCGATATCGCCGCGCTCAACGCTCCCGCAGTGAAAGCGGTCACCGGAGCGCTCAGCGGCAGTCTGCTGGCTTCGGCAGCTGTAACGGTGGCGCAGGCTAATATCGGTACCGAGGCCAAACATCTAAAGACCAGTGTGACTATTGGTGATAATAATGTTTTGGCGGCTGAGACGATCAGCGTCAAGGCAGAGGCTAATGCCAAACAGGATGTGGATATGCAGGCGTTAAGTATCAGTGCATCGCCGTTCCCCGGCGGCGCGGCCCAGATCAACAGCGGCGGCAGTTCTATTTACAGTGATGTGACGGTGGATGCCGGCAGCAATACCTACAGGGGCAAGGCTCTGGGAGAGAATAATTACGGGGCTGCCGATCTGCTGCTGGAGGCAGGCAACAGTGTGTCGCAGAAGGTACGGGCCAGCGGTATCAGCGCAGGTACGGCTTTTGCTACAGGTACTAACCTTGCCGCTACGCAGGCTGTTTTAACGACGAAGGTCACAGCGGCAGGCAGTAAGGCAGGCAGTCATATCAATGATCTGACCGTTAATGCTAAGAGCTATGCCGCTATCGACAGCGAAGCCAACGGTTATGGCGGCGCTTTGATCGATATCAGTCCTTATGCAGCCAAGGTGGAAAATGAGTATCGTGCTGATACTGATGTGGAACTGAGCGGGGACTGGACTACGGACGGTGTGGTCACCGCCGGAGCGCTCAATGGCAGTGATATCGATCTGCATGCGGACGCAGTACGTGCGGCTGTTGTTGGCGGCAGCGGTGTCTGGCTTAAAAACGATGTCAGCAATGCTGCCAATGTGGCTGTAAAAGATGCGAAGATCACAAGTAACGGGGCCCAGGTTTATACGGCCCAGAATAATGTGGATCATACAGGGAAAATTGACGCCAGCGGCTATGGCGGCGTGAATGTCAATGCATCCGACCTGAACGATGCGTTTGCGTTTACGGCGGGGGTCACGGTAGATAAGAGTGAACTGACCGCTCTCGGCAACAGCGGTTCGATCACGGCGCAGGCTTTGACGCAGGGTACCATCAACAGTACCAACAGCTTGAAGTCAGCCGGGTTGGTCCCTGTTTCCTTAGCGGCCAGCAAGCATAAACTGGTCTATGATAATAGTGTCGATATTACTGGTTCGACGCTGAAAACGTCGAAAAAGGACCAGGATATTACCCTGGCGGCCAGCGATGACACCGAAGTCAGACTGGAAACTATCGCCGATACACAGGGCGGCGCTGTCGGCGCGGCTTCGGCCAGGGCCGAAAACGAACTGGCGCGCAGCAATAAGCTGAAGGTTGACGGAAATTCTTATCTGGAAAGCACTAACGATGTCAATCTGTATGCCGGTGCCAACAGCGGCGGCATCAATTCTTCGCTGGGGCTGGAAGTACTGGCGGACGCCTATAATAAGACGGTGATCCCCGTTTATACCGCGCCCAGCGTCAGAAATACGATGACGCAGAATAATCAGGTCGAGATCGCCGGCGATGTCGGCAGTGTGCGCCATGTCAATGTCAAAGCAGGCAAAGGTACGACGACGGTCACTGAATCGGCCCGCGAGTATAATATTTATACAGGTACGGGCGGCAGCGGTTCGGTTGCTTCGACTGCTTTAGGCGAGACTATCGGCAGCGAAATCACTGATAATCATGTTAATGTGACCGGTTCGGTCAAATCGGGTATCCATAATAAGCTGGAAGTCGATATCAGCGGCGCTACCGCGATCACTGCTCCGACATATGACGATAATGGTAATATGCTGACTCCGGGCAGCGTCAGCTACGGCGGCATTACAATTACGGTAGGCGAGGGTGCCGACTGGTTTGATAAAGACGGCATTACTCCGGCAGAGATGATCATCGGCAACGGTCTGCTGGCCCGTTATAAAGAAGTCAGCGGACTGATGCAGGAGTATCAGGTGGATTCGGACGAATATAAAGCTTATAAAAATGAACTGAGCAATATCGTACTGGAAATGAGAAAAGCCGGTATGGTCGCTTTGGATGTAAACGGTAATCAGACGGATATCCCTGTGGACCAGATCAATGTTGCGGCGATCAAGCTGCCGGATATCGTGGTTTCAGGTGGCAATATCAATATCGATACCGATAAGCTGCAGGGCAGCGGCAAGCTGACAGCGCAGGGCGCGCCGCAGCTCACGGTAAATAACAGCAGCGACCTGTATCTGGCAGTCGGCGACCTGACGATCAAAGATGCCGGCGGCCAGCTGAAGTTCAATGGTTCTGACCTGAAGAACACCAGCAGCGGCAACAGCTTTACCGGTACGGTCAAAGCCGACGGATTGAGTACGGAGACGCCGAAGATCACGGTCAACAGCAATTCTCCTTCGGCATTTACAGATAATCCTTCGCCGCAGGCAGATATTGGTATTTTCGGCGATATCAGCAATACGGCCGGCGATATTATCATCAATAATGATAATTACAACGTGCTGGTACAGGGCAATATCAGCGGCCGCAATATCACGCTGTCGGCCGTCAACGGTTCGGTAACGCAGACCAGCAGCGAAGGTCTGGTCAATATCGGCGGCGACCCTGTCACCCGTTACCAGTTCAGTGATTCGGTAGCGAAAAAGATCCAGAATTACCTTTATCAGTTAGGTGAGGGCAAAACCTTTACTTTCAACAGCTATGACGAGTATGTCAACTGGCTGGTCGAGACGGTAGGCATAGATCGCAGCGAACTGAATTACACGCCGGACGAAAGCGCCGGTATCGTAGCAGGTGACAACGTTTATATCAGCGGGCTGAACGTGAATATCGGCGGTCTGGTACAAAGCGGCTACGGCAGCTATTCGACAGAACTGTCTGCTGCCGACGCCAGTAAAGTGGCGTCCCTGGATGCCAGTTGGGCAGCCAACCAGCGGCCTTTGAGCGATAACGAGGTCATGGGCAATGATGCTTACTGCATCAACGGCGGCGGCAAGGTCTGGAACAGTACGACCAAGGTCTGGGATTATGAGGTCAAGGTTTATTACAATCCTTCGACCAAACAGCTGCTGACTGACAGCATCACGCCTAACGGCGGTAAGATCTATATCACCGGTAAAATCTCCAGCACCGGCAACGGCCGGCTGATGGCGATGGACGGCGCTGCGGATATCGGTATCAATACGGTGGCCGTCGACCGTGCGGTCAAAGTCAATACGATCACTAATAATGATATCAGCGGGCTGATCAGTATTACTGATAAAAACACCAATAAGGTCACTGAATATATGAACGGCCAGCAGCGCAGTTATGCAGTCGGTACGGTTGCAGACAAGCTGCCGGCATGGTCGTCTGGCGGCAGCAGCTATACCTATGATCCGCAAAGCGGACTGCAGTATCAGTGGACTGGCGGCGTTTCCGGCGAGACTACGAAAAAGTACAGCTACAGTGAAAAATTCCTGTTCTGGGGACTTTTGGATTACAGCAATACCGGCGATTTTGTAGACGGGCTGAACCGCGAAGGCAAAGAGTATCAATTTACCACTGATTCCGGCAGCGGCCAGAGTCTGGCTACCGGTTCGGTCATTACTACGGGCAACAACGGCACGCAGTTTACGATCAGCTCCAGCCATTATACGACTAACGAAGAGAAGCTTTCTGAAGTTACGGCTGATAAGCGGTATGACGGTACGGCCGGCAAGATCTTCGGCTATGGCACTACCTATTATTACTGGACGGGCAAGCAGGGTACGGCCAGCACCTCTACTTCCAGCCTGAAAGCTGATTACGGTATCAGTATCGGCTTCCTGGGCGATGGTAAAGGCAGCGGCAACATCAATGTCACCAGCAAGAACGATATGATCCTGGCCGGTAACATCAGCAACGCCACCGTTATCGACAACAACGGCAATTACAAGGGCATGGGCAATGTGACTTTGAACAGCAATCAGGGTTCGGTCACGGCTCTGGGCAACGCCAAGATCAATTCTGACGATGTCAGGATCACCGCCAATACGGGTATCCAGGTGAACCATGCGGCTATCGGCGGCAGCGCCATGGTAAATGCCGCAACTAATAACGGCAATATCAACTTTATTTCCGACAAAGGCGATCTGAACATCGTCCGGCTGATGACCGGCGGCAATAATGCTATCAAGGCTGAGACCGGTAATATTTATCTGCAGGCTGACGGCGATATTCTTGATGCCGGCAGCGGCGACTATACGGTCAAAGGCCAGCGTATCGATCTGGTGAGCAATACCGGCGGCATCGGTACTAAAGACAAGGCTTTGAAGGTGCTGGGCGGCAGCGAGCTGTTCAGCGGTGACAGTATGACCTCCAGTATCAATGCTTCGGCACAGGGCGACATCGTTTTAACGCAGACTGACGGCAATATGCGTCTGGGCACGATCGAAAGCGCTAACGGTGATGTGGTGCTGACAGTAGCCAACGGCAGCTTTGTTGATGCCTATAATGAAGAAAGCACCGGCCTGTCGGACAGCGCCGCTAAAGTCGACCGGTGGCTGGAAAACGGCCTTATCAGCAGTGCTGATGCCGATGACAGCAACAGTAAAGCGGCAGAAAAGGCTAAGGAAGAACGCTTGGCCGGACTTGATTCCCGGGCAGAGGCTCTGGCTGGCGGCGATACAGGTAAAGTGCAGGCTTACAAAGACGCCGCTCAGGCTTATGCCGACGACGCTGGTCTGCAGGCTGCCAAGGCTGCTTATATTGAGGCTATGCAAAAGGCTGACGGTATCAGCGATGCGACAGAAAAGAACGCGGCCATAACCGCGGCTTACAGCGAATATCAGCAGGCGCAGCAGGATTATTTTGCCGTCGCCGGTTATAACGCGGACGAACAGAATCTGATCGCGTCTTATGCAGAAGTGAGTACCAGCGATAATTATGGCTGGAGCAAGAACCAGCTGCTGTACGCTATCCAGGAGAGCGTTATCAACAGCAAACCGGGACAGGTACAGACAGTTGACAAAGCCAATGTCACGGCAAACAATATCACGCTCAATACCGCTAACGGCGGTATCGGCGTCGATGCGGCGGACAAGGTCATCAGCTATGATGAGCTGGGCAAGCTGGAAAACCTGCAGCTGCTGGCATCGGCCAAAGCCGGCGATCTGACCTGGAATGCGGAAACAAATACCGTTACTTTCAGGCAGCAGCGGGCGATCAATCTCCAGACCAGGGATCAGGGCGAGATCCATGCTGCCGGCCGTGATAATGTTTATCTGGCCGGGACGAAGGATACCGTGTTCAACATTGCCGGGATCAAGACCGAGCATGATATCAAGCTGATGAGCGACAATGGCGTGCATATGATCGGCAACGGCCGGCTGGAAGGCGAGAATCTGATCATTTACGGCGGCAATGGCAGTATCGGCAGTGCGGATAAGCACATCGAAACGAAGATTTCCGGTACCCTTGACGCGAACAGCGCCAAATCCGTCTATCTGACGCAGCAGGATGGCGTTTTGACTATCCAGGCAGTAGCGGCAGGCGGAGAAGTCGTGCTTGATGCCGACGACGGTATGAAGATGTCTGCTGAAGAAGGCAAGGATATGGGTTATATCAGTGCCGGGACACAGATCACTTTAACTGCGGCTAAGGGCAGCATCGGCGTAGACGGTAATGGTGTCAGGATCCTCAACAATGGCGCCGTTATCAATGCCGACGCCGGCCAAGATATCTATCTGGACGGCAGGGAAAACGGCAATCTGGTCTTGGGTACGATCAGGACAGACGGTACGTTTACATTGAACAGTGCCGGTAATGTGAGCCTGGGCCGCGCCGAGGAACAGGACAATGAAGGAATAGTGACGGTGACCGGGGTCAAGGGCCAGGTAACGGCTGAGAACAACGGCGTCATCAAAGCGGTGAACATCGCTTTGGATCATGGCGGCGTCACTATCGATGGAGCAGCAGGGAACCTGCTGCTGCAGGCAGAGGGAAATATTACCCAAAATGCTGCGGCGGATGGCATCAAGTCCACATCGCTGACGGCTGTTACCGGCGGCGGGCAAAAACTGCTGAGCCAAAATAACGAGATCAGCAATTTCTCAGCCCAAAGCATCGGGCAGAATAACAGCATCAACGGCGGTATAGAATTTGTCAGCAAGGCAGCCGGTGGCTTAACGGCACAGCTGAACGGACTCAATGTCAATGCAGGTAACGTCAGCATCAGCAATATCGCTGCTGACGGCGAGCTGACGATCAATGGCGGCGTAAATGTTACCGCCGGCGGTATCGATTTCAGCGGCCGGGGCGATCTGACGACTACAGGCGTGCTGAAGGCGGCGGAGGCTGTCGAGATGACGGCTGACGGCAATATCAGCAACCGTGATGCCATAACTGCCGGCAAGGACATCGACCTGCAGGCAGGTAAGGATATTACCAATAACGAAGCAGTCAGCGCCGGTACAGACCTGCTGATGGAGGCAAAGGACGGCAGTATCATCAACAAAGGCGCTGTAAGCGCCGATGCAGATGTGTCCTTAACAGCGGCCAAGGCTATTACCAACAGCAGTACGGTCAAAGCAGGCGAGGGCCTGCTGATGAAAGCTGTCACTGGCAATATCATCAATCAGGGCAGCGTAACCGCCGGCAAGGACATCGACCTGCAGGCAGGTAAGGATATTACCAATAACGAAGCAGTCAGCGCCGGTACAGACCTGCTGATGGAGGCAAAGGACGGCAGTATCATCAACAAAGGCGCTGTAAGCGCCGATGCAGATGTGTCCTTAACTGCGTCCAAGAGTATTACCAATGCGTCTGATGTCAGTGCTGCAAAATTGATCTCCATGCTGGCCAAAGCAGGCGACATCATCAATGAAGGCAATCTGACGGCAGGCAGCACAGGTCTGGCAGTCGATCTGACGGCCGGGCAGGGCAGTATCCGCAATACGGCTGCTGCCGGTGCGATCGTGGCTGCAGGTGCGGTACAGATGCAGGCTGCGGAAGATATCATCAATCAGGCTGCGGTAAACAGCGGCGAAGGCCATGATGTAGTCATGGACGCCGGCAATGACCTTGTCAACAGCGGCGCGGTAGACTCCGGGCGGCAGGTACTGTTTACAGCCGGGCAGGATATCGGCAATACGGGTAAGATCACGGCGCAGGACGCTATTACCATGGAAGCCGGCAATGATATCAGCAATGACGGCAGTCTGACAGCGGTTCAGGATGTAGCGTTGACGGCGGCAGCCGGCAATATCAATACCGGCAGCAATGGAACGATCCACTCCGAACAGGGCAGAATCAGTCTGGCTACTCAAAATACTGCGGCTGCAGGAGCCGGCGCGATCAACGTCGGCGCAGCCCTGACAGCGCAAAAGCATATCACTATCCGGACCGAATTGGGCGATGTCTTTATGGGTGCTGATGCTACGGCACAGGATGGCGTTTTGACAGTGCACGTTACAGAGGGCGATATCAGGAGCAGTCACTTTGACGGCGGCGATAACCCTGCCGGCACCGATGTCAAGCTGTCCTCGATCAATGGCTCCGTAGATGTGTATACACAGAAGGGCGATGTTGATCTCCACGAGATCTATGCTAAGGATAAAGCTTCGGCCGGTACGGAAAACGGACATTTACGGCTCTGCAAGATCGACGGCAATATCGTTGTCCTGATCACCAAAGACATGGACAACAATATGGATGTCAAAGAAATAATTGCCGGCAATCAGCTCATAGTCAGCGGCAATCATATCACGCTCGACGATATCAAACAGCGTGACGATGCTGACGGTATGCTGATCATCAGCCCCGGCGGCGCCAAAGATGACGAGCCGATCGGAGATTTTACGATCAAAAATATCAATACCAGCAACGGTGTTCGGTTTGATAAGCTGTGGGTCAGAAATGCCAATCTGCACGTGGAAAGCGGCCGGTTCTATATCGATAAGCTGGCTGTAGCCGATGTGGCTTATTTCAGCAACAGCGATATGCGGACCTCAGTTTATGGTACGCCGCCGCTGCGTGACGGCAGCAACAGCATCTACTGGTTCAATTATGCCGCTAACGATCCTAAGAATAACCTGTTGGGGTGGCATAACGACGAATATCTGGGCAACTGGATGCATCTGTATTTTACTGACCGTTACCGGACCCAGATCAGCAATGGTGTACTGATCTCGCTGGATGATTACCATTATGCTTATAATCAGAGATTTACGGGTGAAAATCATCTGCGTTTCCTGAAAAAAGAAATGCCGCGTGATGTTTATGAAAAGAACAATCCTTCCGGAGTATCGCTGTATCAGCGCTTTGCGCTGTACGAATTGCCGGAAGATCAGCAGCAGGAACTTCAGGAAGATGATCTTGTGATCGGTGAGAACGTTTAAAAAAGCAGGGAGCGGCTTGAGGCCGCTCCCTATCCAAAAGGAGCAATGCAGATGAATAAAAAAGCGGAAGATTTTAAAAAATATTTAGAAACGAAGTCCATTACCTGTTTTGCGGTAGAAGAAATAGAGGAAGATCAGCTGAATACGGTAGTTTTTCGGTCGACGATCGAGGTCGAGGGCCAGCAGCTGCCGACGATCATTATTTTAGACAGCAGTATTTATGGTATGATCCGGGTACTGGCAGCGCCCGGCGCTTTAAAAGAAAATAATGAGCTGGAACTGCTGCGGCAGCTCAATACTACCAACGGCAAATATAAGGTGTTCAAATATTATCTGGGAGCAGACGGCGGCCTGTATCTGGAAAGCTGCGTACTGCTGCCGAAAGGCAAGGCGGAAGGCGATCTGATTTATACGGTGCTGGATGTCATTATCAGGCATCTGCAGGAAGAATATAAAAATATAATGAAGCTGATCTGGCAGTAGGCTGCTGCAAATTCACTGTCGCAGCAGCGCCGGTTTGAAGGTAGCTGCATAAACTGTAAGCCGGATGACAAAAATATTTTCGTGTGATACATGTATTTTTAGAGACAGCGTGTTATAATTAAGACAGGAAAAGAAGAATAATTTTTAGAAAAGGGGGATCAGTATGGCTGCTGAATTCAAAAAATGCTGGATGCTGAAAATTTATACGGGCGAGGACGTCATCGTGGGTAATGACCCCCTGTACAGAACTATTCTTGAGGAAGCCCGCCGGTTAAAGATCGCCGGTGCTACTGTCATTAAGGGTATCGAAGGGTACGCGACTGAAGTGCGCGGTATTGACCGCCGCCCGGTATCACTCTTTACCGGTGTTTCCAATCTGCCTGTTTTGGTAACGCTCGTTGACCAGAAAGAAAACCTGGAAAAGCTGATCCCGTTTTTAGAGAAAAAAGCTACGCACGCACTGGTGCTGTTTGAAGAAAGCACGGCTTTGATCACCGACTATATGCGTCAGGTGATTGCCAAGCGTCAGGCTGACGGATTGGAAAAATAGTTTATTGCTATCATAATAAAAGTGGTTTTGACCGCAGGCTTTCAGGCCTGCGGTTTTTTATGCCGGGCGGCGTATTTATCGGCAGAACTTAGCAGGATTTTTCGGGAAGACTGCGAATAATAATAAGTGGTTTACTATGCCTGAAGGAGGGTATGCAAATGGAGATGGATCAGGAAACAAAGGTCACTGTTATTGACGACAGGATGCGTCAGGAGGAAGCCGAGACTTTGTGCCGCTGGGCGGCTGCCAGGGCCGGCGTTATCGTAGTTGCTCCGCTGCTGGGAACGATGGCGCTGATTGCCAATGATGTGTATCTGGTGATAAAATTAGGCAGCGTTTATGAGGAAGAAATCGGCGAAAAAGCAGCTGTCAGCCTGCTGAGCTCGTTGGGCGCTTATTTTGTCGGCAGTACGCTGACGACGCTGATACCGTTTGCCCCTTTGCAGATACCGGTAGCAGTGGGGACCACCTATGCTTTGGGCCGGGTCGTTACCGAATGGCTGAAAGCCGGCAAACCGGCTGATCTGAGCGCGTTTAAAACTGTGTATGATGATGCTTTGCGTGAAGCAAAGAAAAATATTGAGCTGTTTAAAAATGATCCCAAAAAAGATGAGCCTCTGGGTGATGAAAGCAAAAAATACGATCTGTGATCAAAACATACAGAACGGAGGTCCTTTATGTACGAGAACTATGATGTGGCGATTATCGGCGGCGGCCCGGCGGCAGTTTTTGCCGCGTATGAATTTACCTTGAAATATCCGGCGGTCAGGCTGATCATGCTGGAGGAAGGCAATCCTATCGAAAAAAGGCAGTGCCCGCTGGCTGCCAAAAAAGTGGACCATTGTCTGCGCTGCGTTCCCTGTGATATCATGCGCGGCTTTGGCGGCGCCGGCGCTTTTTCCGACGGTAAATATAATTTCACAACGGAATTCGGCGGCTGGCTTAATGAGTATATTCCCGAAAAGACAGTGATCGAGCTGATCGATTATGTTGATGAGCTGAACTGCCGTCATGGCGCTCCCGGCGAATATTTCAGCACGAAGAACAGTACGATCGGCGGTCAGGCGCTGGGGCACGATCTGCATCTTTTAAACGCCAAGGTGCGGCATCTGGGTACGGAAAACAATCTGATCATTATGGAGAATATCTATAAATATCTGGCGGAGCGGCTGGAGATCCGCTGCAATACCCATGTGGAAACTATCAAACGACATGGTGACGGCTTTGAACTGAGCGTGCGCGGCGAGGATAAAGCCGATATTCGCTGTGATTATCTGATCGCGGCTCCCGGACGGGCAGGCGCGGAATGGTTTACCGAACAGTGCCGCGGGCTGGGTTTGTCCTTTATCAACAATCAGGTGGATGTAGGTGTGCGGGTAGAGGTGCCGGCACAGGTCTTTAAACACATCACCGATGAGGTCTATGAAGCGAAGCTGGTTTACCGGACCCGGCAGTACAACGACCTGGTGCGTACTTTCTGTATGAATCCTAACGGTTATGTGGTCGCCGAGAATACGGACGGTATCATCACGGTCAACGGGCACAGCTTCCGTGACCCCAAGCTGCACAGCCATAATACGAATTTTGCTTTGCTGGTCAGCAATAAGTTTACCGAACCGTTTACGGAGCCGCATCAATACGGCAAACGTATTGCTTCGTTTTCCAATATGCTGGGCGGCGGGGTGCTGCTGCAGCGCTTCGGCGATCTGATCAAAGGCCGGCGCACGAATGAAAGACGTCTGGAAAAGAGCTTTACCAAGCCGACACTGGCAGCTACGCCCGGCGATCTGAGTTTGGTACTGCCCAAACGGCATCTGGATAATATCATCGAGATGATCTATGCGCTGGATAAAGTGGCGCCAGGGATGGCTAACGCCGATACTTTGCTGTACGGCGTGGAGGTAAAATTCTACAGCGCCAGACTGGAACTTGATGATAAACTGGAAACTAGGATCCCGAACTTGTTCGCCGTCGGCGACGGCGCCGGTATCACCAGGGGACTGTCACAGGCCAGTGCCAGCGGTGTTTATGTCGCCCGTCAGATCGGCGCGCGCATGAGCGGGGAAGCAAAATAATTTTATGATGAACGGAGCAAAGTCATGACCTTGCCTCTTATCAGTATGCGGCAGATAACGAAACGGTTTCCCGGCGTTATTGCCAACAATAAAATAGATCTGGACTTGTATCCCGGTGAGATACATGCGCTGCTGGGTGAGAACGGCAGCGGCAAAAGTACTTTGATGAGTATTCTTACGGGACTTTATAAGCCTACGGAAGGCTGCATCCTGGTTAATGGCGAAGAAGTAAGATTTACTTCGCCTGCTGACGCTATTGCCAGCGGCATCGGTATGGTGCATCAGCATTTTAAGCTGATCGAATCTTTTACGGTAGCTGAAAATATTGTTTTGAGCCAGAGCAAAGGCGGATTTTTGCTGAAGCCGGAGCAGATCGTGGCCGATATTGAAAGTCTGGGCGAGAAATACGGTCTGCGGGTCGATCCGCGGGCCTATGTCTGGCAGCTGGGCGTAGGCGAAAAACAGCGGGTAGAGATCCTGCGGATGCTGTATCACCGCAGCCGGGTACTGATCCTGGACGAACCGACAGCTGTGCTGACGCCGCAGGAGACCCGCGAGCTGTTCGTCAATCTGCGCAAAATGGCGGATGACGGCTGTGCTGTCGTTTTTATTTCGCATAAGCTGAATGAAGTGGAAGCGCTGGCCGACCGGGTCACGGTTTTGCGCGGCGGCTGCGTGACCGGCAGTGCCGATAAGGCCGATATGCAGCGCGGCCAGCTGGTGCAGATGATGATCGGGCGTGAAGTGCTGAATACCTACGAAAAAAACTGTGAGCACTGCGGCGAGACCGTGCTGCAGCTGCAGCAGGTTTCGGCTCTTAACGATATGAACACGATGGGACTGAATAATGTCAGCCTGGAGGTCAGGGCCGGCGAGATCTACGGTATCGCGGGGGTCTCGGGCAACGGACAGAGGGAGCTGGCTGAGGTGCTGGCCGGTCTGCGGCCGTCAATGGGCGGGAAGATCATTTTTTACGGACAGGACCTTACTAATAAAAAACCGAAGCAAATGATCGAGGCCGGTATCAGCTATGTGCCCGAAGACCGTCTGGGTATGGGCCTGGTGCCGAATCTTGACTCGGTCAACAACGTGATTTTGAAGGAATATGACGGTAAATTTTCCCAGGGCTGGCGGATCAGGCGCGAAGCTGCCATAGCGGCTACCAAACGTATCGTCGAAGACTTTGACGTGAAGCTGGGGTCGATCTTCCAGCCGGTGAAGATGATGAGCGGCGGCAATCTGCAGAAGCTGCTGCTGGGACGGGAGATAGCCGCTAAACCCAGGCTGATGATCGTACTGTATCCGGTGCGCGGTCTGGATATAGGCGCTATCGAAGCGGTGCACAAGCTGCTTTTGCAGCTGAAAGCGGAACAGACGGCGATTATTCTGGTGTCGGAAGAGCTGGAAGAAATTGCCAAGCTGGCTGACCGGGTCGGCGTGATGTTTGCCGGGCAGATTTTAGGTGAATTCCCTGTCAGTGCAATGGACACAGAAAAAATCGGCGCTTTGATGGCGGGTATTACCGAGACGGGAGGTGCGGACGTATGAAGCTGGTCATGGAAAAACGTCTGGCTCCCAGCTCGCTGATGCGTTCGCTGGTGCCGGTAGCGGCAGCTTTGGCGGCGCTGGTTTTCTGCGGCATCTTTTTTGCAGTAACGGGGCGTGATCCTTTTGAGGTCTATTACGCTATGTTCAGCGGCGCTTTAGGCTCTGAGTATGGTATTTCGGAAACGATCGTCAAAATGATCCCGCTGGCGATGTGCGGTTTAGGTATCGCTGTCGCTTTTCGGATGCAGATCTGGAACATCGGTGCGGAGGGTCAGTTTTATATGGGTGCCTGTGCGGCCAGCTGGCTGCCGCTCACCTTTCCTGAGCTGCCTGCTTATGTCATGCTGCCGGGTATGCTGCTTTTGGGAGCTGCGGCTGGCGGACTCTGGGGTCTGCTGGCAGGCTGGTTCAAAACCAAATGGCTGGTCAGCGAGCTGATTACGACGCTGATGATGAATTATATTGCTATTTTATGGGTCAATTATCTGGTCTACGGCGCCTGGCGCGATCCCAAAGGCCTGAATTTCCCGCTGACAGCAGCCTTCAGTGAGGCGGCGCTGCTGCCGGCTTTCGGTGATCTGCGCGTACACGCCGGTATCATTATCGTATTTGTTTTAGCGGCAGTCCTGGCTGTAGTTTTCCGGGATTCCCGCTGGGGTTACGAGACGCTGGTCATCGGCTCCAATCCTACGGCCGCCCGTTATGCAGGCATCAATATTCCCCGGAACGTTTTACTGGTGATGCTGCTCAGCGGCGCTATCTGCGGTATGGGCGGCATGATCGAGGTCAGCGGTATCGTCGGCAAGCTGCAGCCGGGCATCAGTCCCGGATATGGTTATACGGCGATCATTGTGGCCTGGCTGGCGCGTCTGCATCCGGCGGCGATCATCGTAGTGGCGTTCCTGTTTGCGATCATCCATGTCGGCGGTTTTATGGTACAGACGCTGGGGATACCTTCGGCGGTGGCAACAATGCTGCAGGGCGCTATTTTATTCTTTGTTGTCGGCGCTGATATTTTTACCAATTATCAGCTGCGACTGATCAAAGATGAAGGAGGCGAAGAACATGAATGAGACTTTGCTCATTTCAATTTTAGCCGCCTCGATCACGGCCGGGACGCCGATTTTATTTGCCGCGCTGGGCGAGCTGATTTCTGAACGGGCCGGTGTTACCAATCTGGGTGTGGACGGCATGATGCTGGTAGGCGCCTGTGCCGGCTTTATTGCCGCTCAGCAGACGGGCAGCCTGTGGTGCGGCGTAGGCATGGCGCTGCTGGCTGGCTCGCTGATGGCGTTGATACATGCTTTTCTGACAGTCACCCTGAGGGCTAACCAAGTCGTCAGCGGTTTGGCGCTGACTTTGTTTGGCACAGGCTTATCAGGTTATCTGGGCCTGGATTATGTGGGACAGCAGGCGACCGTTGTTTTCAGCAAACTGGCCCTGCCGGGGCTCAGTGAGATCCCGGTGCTGGGGCCTGTGCTGTTCAGGCAGGATCTGCTGGTGTATCTCAGCTATCTTTTAGTGCCTGCTGCCGCCTTTTATCTCTATCGTACCCGGGCCGGGCTGTTTATGAGGGCGTTGGGTGAAAATCCAGCGGCTGTTGACGCTGTCGGCGTCAATGTTTTCCGATTGCGCTATGTGTACGTGGTTATGGGCGGTGCTTTGGCCGGGCTGGGCGGTGCGTATCTGTCACTGGCTTATGCTCCCTGCTGGCTGGAAAATATGACGGCCGGGCGCGGCTGGATCGCGGTGGCCCTGGTGATTTTTGCCTTATGGGACCCCTGGCGTGCGCTGCTGGGATCGTATCTTTTCGGCGGTATCGACGCGCTTGGGTTTCATCTGCAGGTCATCGGCCTGCCGGTATCTGTTTTTATTCTGAATATGCTGCCGTATATTTTTACGATCGTGGTTTTGATTTTGGTCCTGGCCCGGAAGGGTGGACGGCTGGCAGCGCCTCAGGCGCTGGGGCTGCCTTATGACAGGGAAGAACGTTAAACGAGGAGAGCTGTTATGGAATTTTTCATTTTCTTATGCTTTATGTCTTTTGTTTCTTTTGCCGTAGCCTTTCTGGCCTATGGGCTGGTGATCCGTTTGCTGGGCACTGCCAGTTCTGCCAGCCGTTATGCTCAGATCATTCTTGTGCCGGTAGCTATCATCGGTTACGATTTTCTGACGATCACGGCGCCGGCAGAATACCGTTATGTCGTTGGCGCTTTGCCGATGCTGGCTTTGGGATTGATGCTGCTGTATTACCGTTTTGGCAAAGGCGGCAGCATGGATGATGCTCCGGCGCCGTCGGAGATCAAAAAAGTGAGTAAAAAATCACTTAAGCATCAGGCGAAAAAAAATAAAGTTAAATAATTGGTCTTTAGCAGGAATTCAGGCTGTAAAAAGAGAAATTAACAGTAAAACCAATAATTGTATTATTGATTTTGAAGATTCTAAGAGCAGTTAATATAGCGGGAGGTGCGAATTATGTTTAAAAAAATCTTAGTACCTGTAGACGGTTCTGAAACCGCATGGCGCGCATTGAATAATGCGTTGGAGATCGGTAAAAAATTCGAGAGCGAGATCCTGGTAGTGAATGTCATCCAGCCTTATAATAATGCAGCGCTTTTAGCGGTTCCTCTTGATCATGCAACGATCAACCAGGGAAACAGCGAATTGGAAAAAGTCGGCGATAAGGTTTTGGAACTGGCCAGGGAAATGGTTGGCTCCTATCCGCATAAAGTCGAATACGATATGGAAGTAGGTCATCCGTCTGAGCGTATCATTGCTTTATCCAAAAAAGCGGAAGTGGACGCAATCGTTTTGGGCAGCCGCGGACTCAGCGGCATTGCTGAATTTTTCCTGGGCAGCGTCAGCTCCAAGGTTTCTCAGTATGCAACTGTACCGGTACTGATCGTAAAATAAGGTCATATTTAAAGTTTTAACGAAGGATGATGAACATGTTAAAGAAAATCCTCGTACCTATCGACGGGACTGAATATTCCTGGCGAGCCATGGAATATGCCGCTTCGCTGGCCAAACTGTCGGGTGGACACCTGGTTATTTTGACGGTCGTTAAGCCGGGGATTAAAGCTGTTGGCGGCGCACCGCTGGAAGAAGAGCTGGTCTACAGTGCCAACGGGCCTGTGATGCAGATCGGTAATGAAGTTCTGGGAGCCGCGAAACATTTGATGGATAAACAGGATATTCCCTGTGATTATTTACTGGCTGTCGGCAGCAGACCTGCCGAAGAAATAATCAAACTGAGCCGGCGCGAAAGCTGTGACAGCATCGTGATCGGCAGCCGCGGTTTTGGCGCGCTGGAAGGGCTTTTAAAAAGCAGCGTTAGTAAAACTGTGGTCGAAGAAGCCGGAGTACCCGTCATTGTAATAAAATAATAATAGTTTTTAAGGCGTTATGTATTATATACATAACGCCTTTTTATTTTACAATAAATGAAATTGTTATATAAAATCAAAAATATTGAATATAATTTATAATAATGCTATAATACAAACAGATAAACAAAATAGAAACTTTTAATATTGTTAAAAATCAATAGCACAAAGAAATCTTTTTAAACAAAAGTAAAAGTATTGGGATTGTAATATTTATAGAAGAGGTGTGGAAATGAACTCAGAAATGATGGGATTCGACCAGTTTCCCCGCATAGCGCGGACAGAGACAGCCAGGGCGATCTATCTGATTGATGTTGATACCTGCGAGATCGTTTACATGAATAATTACGCTAAGGACATGCTGCAGCTGGCTTATGACGACGAGAGCTATTGTGGGAAAAAGTGTTACGAATTTTTGCAGGGACAGGACCGGCAGTGCAGGTTTTGCCGCAACAGCCAGCTGACAACGGAGCGTCTGTTTGTGGAAGAAATATACCAGCCGTCGGTACAGCGTTATTTGCAGGTCAAGAGTATCCTCTTCAATTATATGGGACGCCGGCTGCGTTTTGAAATTTTATATAATTTCAAAGAAGATGAGCTGGAACAGCAGAAAAAATATCTGGACCGTAAGCTGGAACAGATTCGCTGGGTCGATAATCTGACAGGCTTATATAACAGGGAAAAATATAACAGCATTTTAAGAGAAATAGAAGAGAAAAAAATCTCCCGGATAGGTATCGTTGATATGGATATCAATGGCCTGCGCAATATCAATGCCACTAAAGGTTACCAGTCTGGGGATAAGGTTTTAGTCAAAATAGCAGAGCTGGCAAGGAGTGTTTTTGGAAGCAATGCTTTTCGGATCGGCAGCGATGAGTTTATCTGTTTGGCTATCGATGACAGTAAGACTGATTTTGAAGCAAAAGTAGCGTCGCTGAAAAGTAAATTTAATGCGGAACCGGGGTTCAGGGTCGCTTTAGGCAGCTTATGGTGTGATGACTGCGACGATATTTACAGAAAAGTGTCCCAGGTCAACGCGGTCATGGAAGCAGGCAAGTCGTCAGGTTATGCAAGGCTGGACGCTGATTATAACCATAAAGCGGAAAGAGCGCACCGGCTGCTGGCAGAAATAGCGGCAGGCAGATTTACAGTTTATCTGCAGCCCAAGATAAATTTACAGACAGGACTGCTGGATGGCGCCGAAGCTTTAGTCAGGAAATTTGACGAACAGGGCAATGTAGTAGCGCCGGATAATTTTATTCCTGAATATGAAAAAAACGGTCTGATAAATTATATCGATACTTTTGTCTTGAAGACGGTCTGTCAGCTGCTGAAAGAGTGGCGCGAGCAGGGTGCCGAGCCTTTTAAAGTGTCTGTGAATGTGTCGCGGGTAACGCTGATCGCGGAGGATATCATTAAAAACAGTATTGAAACCTGCAGAGAATATGGTATCGACCCCGGTCTGATAGATGTAGAGATCACAGAAAGCTTTGGTTTACTGGAAAAAAATTTGCTGGTAGATTTAATAAGCCGTCTGCATGAGGCGGGGTTCAGCATTTCCATGGATGATTTCGGCACCAGCTTTTCTAATCTGGAGCTGCTGTCACAAGTACATTTTGATACGGTGAAATTTGATAAAAGTCTGACAGACAGTATCGTTGACAATCCCAAAACGCAGATCCTCTTTAAAGCGGCAGTGTCGATGTGCCGCGAGTTTGGTGATACGCTGACGCTGGCCGAGGGGATTGAAACAGAAGAACAACTCAAAGTTTTGCAAAAACTGGGCTGTCAGTTTGGTCAGGGCTATTATTTTGATAAACCCTTGCCGCCGCAGGTATTTTGGGAACGTTATATACAAAAATGAATAACATAAAAATAACACCGCTGCCTTAAACCTTAAGGCAGCGGTGTTTTAATTGCTTGCTTCAATAAGAGCGGCGTCCCATTTCCGGGTGTGCCACGGGTTTTAGATGCAGGCGCTTGACCTGTTCGACGGCTTCTTCCAGCGGCATGTCCTGACGTCCGGCTTTGCTTTCAAAAATGCAGCAGGGGCTGTCACTGCCCACTTCGCCGCCGGGAAGATAAATATATTCCTGATTATCGTTGTCGCCGAGAATGATACCGGCGAGTAATTGTTCTGCTAGTATTTTAGACATAAGGCCCTCCTAAAACATACGGCGTTTCCACAGCCAGTAGCCTGTGCCTACAGAAATCAGCAGGGCGATGGAGGTGATGGTAACGAAACCGAATTCGTTGCCTTCCATGGGGACCGGTACGTTCATGCCCCATAAGCCGCCGATCGTTGTGGGGATAGCCAGGATAATGGTTACAGAAGCCAGGAATTTCATGACCAGGTTCAGGTTGTTACTGATGATGGAGGCGAATACTTCCATCATGCTGTTAAGAATGTGGCTGTACATTTCAACCATTTCGATGGCCTGCTTATATTCGATGATAACGTCTTCCAGAAGGTCTTCGTCTTCTTCATAGAGCTTGATCAGATGCCCCGACTGATTTGTGGAACGCAGCCGCAGCAGCTTTTCGGTAACGATGTAGTTGCTACGCAGTGAGGTCGTAAAATACGTCAGGGATTTTTGGAGATCCAGCAGATTGAAGAGCTCGGAATTTTCCATGGATTTACGCAGATGTTGCTCCAGTTCATCAGTACGTTTAATGATGATACGGATATATTTCAGATATAAGGTCGCTGATTTATAAAGGATCTGGAACAGGAAACGCGTTTTTTTGAAGGTACTGAAGAAACGGTGATTATAAGAAGAGAAATCGGCAACGACGGCGTTAGGCTCCAGACAGACCGTAACAATGAAGTCTTCGGCGATAATAATGCCGAGCGGCAGGGTGTCGTAGTCCTTGTTGCTGCGCAGAAAAGGAATGTCGACCAGGATCAGGATCTGGTCGTCTTCGGTCTCGATACGTGATTTTTCTTCTTCGTCCAGTGCGGCCGTCAGAAAATCCAGCTGGATATTTGTGGCGGCGGCTATTTCATGCAGTTCTTCAGGCGAGGGACTGACAATGTCGATCCAGCAGCCCTTTTCTAATTGTTCAAGTTCAAATTCATCAATACCGTTGGGTGTACTTTTGAGGATCTTATACATTGCAGGTGCCCTCCTTTCCTTAAAATTTTGCTTTAGCTGTTATTTGTGCAGATGCTGCTCCAGGGCCAGGGCCAGCTGGTCGCCGCAGGAGGTGCTGCGGTTGCCGCAGCGAATGCCGCGCAGTTTTGCGGCAACCTCTTCAACGGGAAGGCCTTCGACCAGGATGCCGATGGCCTGGAGGTTGCCGGGACAGCCGTTGACAAAAGTAACATTGCGTACTTTGCCGTCAATGATATCGTAATTGATCTGCTGGGAGCAGGTACCGCTGGTTTTATAAGAATACATAAGTTTAAACCTCGCTTGTTGGGGAATTTCAGATAAATAAATCTTCTGTAATCTTTTTTACATTCGACATAAAAAGCTAAAATCCTTGTTGTGGGCAGGAAACTATAAAAAATTTTACAAGACCGCCAACTGATATAAATGACGTAAAGAAAGTAAAAAAGTATTTTTAAAAGCTGTTTTACTTCACTTTGCAGCAGAAAATTGATATAATTATATCCATACTTGAAGGGGTAGGAGGGTAGGATGGCAGCAGGCGCCGATGCAGGCGCGGATTTGGTTTTATTAAGCAGCAGCGTAGAAAGGTAGTGTGGAATTTGTCTATTCAGTTGATTATCGTGTGCGTGTATATCGCGCTTTTGTTTGGGATCAGTTTTTATGTGAAACGGCGGGCCGATAAAGGTTCGGCGGAATATTTGTTTGCCGGGCGCAAGCTGGGGCCGGTTCTGATCGCGGTCAATATTACGGGGCTTGCCGTAGGTGCGGCTTCGACAGTGGGCGTGGCCGAGAATGCTTTTAAAGTAGGTATGGCGGCAGGCTGGTATAATGCGGCCTGGGCGGCAGGCGCTATCATTATGGGGCTGGTGGCCGCAGGTAAGCTGCGAGCCATGAAGATTTCTACGATTCCCGAATTTTTTGAAAAATACTATGATACCAAAGGCCGTGTCATCAGTGCTGTCGGTCTTGTCATCATCATGTCTGTTATTACGGCGCTGCAGTATTTGGCTGGCGGGGCGATTCTGGCTTCGCTGCTGCCTGATATTTTCAGCTTTAAAGGCGGTATGATGATGAGCGCCGTCGTTTTCATCGGCATTACCCTGATCGGCGGCTTGTGGTCTTCCGGTCTTTCCAATATCGTCAGTGTCTGCCTGATCTATCTGGGCGTGCTGTATTCCTGCGTTGCCGCTGTCAATAATGCCGGCGGTATCGGGAATATTACAGCGCAGCTGCCGCCAACGCTGGACTGGTTCGATCCTTTAGCGGGGATCCCGCTGGCGGTAGTTATCGGCTGGTTCATCGTTATGATTACGCAGGCGATCACGGCGCAGGGACCGGTACAGATAGCCTGCGGCGCCCGTGACGCCAAAACTGCCCGTAAGGGATTTATTTTAGGCGGTATCCTTATTTTTCCGATCGGTTTTTTATGCGCGCTGCTGGGTATCGTGGCCAAGGTTTCCTTCCCCGATATTACGGCGACGATGGCGCTGCCGAAGGTCGTTATGAGCTTAAATCCTGTGGCTTCCGGCACGACGCTGGCAGCATTGTGGGCGGCCGATGTTTCTACGGCCTGCACGATCCTTTTGGGAGCGGGAACTTTGTTTAGTCAGGATATTTACAAGCGTTTTATCAATCCCTCGGTCAGTGATGAAAAATTTGTCACGGTCAACCGGCTGACGATTTTTGGTGTCGGCCTGATAACCCTGTGGTTTGCTTTTAATGCCGCTGGTATTTTGAAGACCATGATCGCCGGTCTGTCGATGACGACCGCGCTGACCTGCGTATTTTTATTTACGGTATTCGCGCCGGGGCTGTGCCGCAGAAGCAGTGCTTTTTATACGACGCTGGTCGGGCTTTTGGGTCTGGTAGTCTGGGAATTTGTGCCGGCGCTGCATGTGCTGCAGCATGTTATTTATTTTGAATGGCTGATTTGTATCGTGACCTTCCTGGCAGTAGCGGTTATTGATAAAACTCCGATCAAAGTACCCGAATATGTAGAAGAAGAGGCTTGATATTATGACCGACAGCAAACTCACCAGTATCGAAATTGGCCGTGCGGCCTTAAAAATAGCTGTGACCGGTTCGCGTACCGAAGAGCAGCGGGTCAAGCAGGAGCTGGCTGAACATGGGATTCGTTCAACGGCGGTGGATTTTGGCGGAGAATTTATCCCGTCGATCGTCAAGATCGTTGAACGTGCCGTAGTGGCGGCGCAGAGGCAGGGGCTCGTTTCGGATACGCACGTGGGTGCCGGTGCGGTAGCAGGGGCTGCCCATGCGGCTTTAGAGCAGGTCAAAACCAAGGCGCTGGGCTTCAATGTGGGCGGCAAGATCGGTATTGCCCGCTGCGGCGAGCATCTGTGCGTGGCCATTTATATGGCGGTAGGCGTGCTCAATCTCAACGAGCTGTGTGTCGGATTAGCACACCGTTCGCTGGATAATGTGGAATAAGGGCGCGGAAGAGTAAAAACAGTGAGGTTATTATGAATATATTCGATGTTATCGGTCCGGTGATGATCGGTCCGTCCAGTTCGCATACTGCGGGCGCCGTACGTCTGTCGCTGCTGGCGATCAGTATTCTGGGCGCCTGGCCGGTAAAGGCACAGATCGCCCTGCACGGCAGCTTTGCCCAGACTTACCGTGGCCACGGTACGGATATGGCGCTGCTTGCGGGACTGATGGGCTGGCTGCCTGATGATGCGCGGATTCCGCAGGCGATGGAGTTTGCGCGGGAGCAGGGGTTGGAATATGAATTTTCGACGATCAATTTAGGGGACCTGACTCATCCCAATACGGTTTATTTTAAATTGACCGCTGCCGACGGCAGGCAATGCGAGGTCATTGGTTCTTCTATCGGCGGGGGGCAGGTCCTGGTAACGTCTATCGACGGTGCTGCCGTAGAATTGAGCGGCAAACTGCCGGCGATCCTGACCCTGCATAAGGATAAGCCGGGGGTCATTTCCCTGGTCAGCAGCGCTTTGGCCAGTGCCGGCATCAACATTGCGGGGATGCGTGTGTTCAGGGCCAATAAAGGCGGACTGGCAACGATGGTCATCGAATGTGACCAGGTAGTGCCGGAGCCGATCATCAATCTGGTGGCTGCGTTGGAACCTATGCAGTCGGTACGGTTCATTCGTAATGTTTTGTGAGGTGCAGCGTGATTAACGAGAAAATTTCTTTAAGGATCTGGATCGAGGCCGCAGCAGCTCAGGGAGTACCTTTGCATACTTATCTGCTGCGGCTCAGCAGTGAAGAGCTTGAAAGAAGTGAAGCAGAGATCCTGGCGCAGATGCAGGAAATGCTGCAGGTGATGGAAGCATCGGCCGCCTTTGGCCTGACGGGAGTGCGTTCGCACAGCGGTCTGACCGGCGGGGCTGCGAAAAAGCTGATGGAAGCCGGACGAGCTGAATCGTATAAAAATCTTTTGGGCGGCGTGGTGAATGACGCTGTGGCTTATGCCATGGCCGTGGGCGAATGTAATGCGGCCATGGGGCGCATTGTTGCCGCTCCAACGGCAGGCGCCAGCGGTGTTCTGCCGGGCGTGCTGCTGTCGCTGAAAAAACATTATGCGCTGAACGAGCGGCAAATGGCTGAAGCCCTGGTAGTGGCAGGTAATATCGGCCTGGTCATAGCCAACCGTGCTTCGCTGTCGGGCGCCATGGGCGGCTGTCAGGCCGAGTGCGGCAGCGGCGCCGCTATGGCGGCAGGAGCGGCTGTAGATGTGCTGGGCGGAACGCCGGAGCAGGTAGGCCATGCCGTGGCAATAGTTTTCAAAAATATGCTGGGTCTGGTGTGCGATCCTGTGGCCGGCCTGGTAGAAGTACCCTGCATCAAACGCAACGGCGGTGCGGCGGCGCAGGCTCTGTTGGCGGCTGAACTGGCTCTGGCTGGTATCACCAGCTTCATCCCTGCCGACGAGGCGATCGATGCTATGAAGTCCGTCGGCGACCGGCTGCCGTGTACGCTGAAAGAAACAGCGGAAGGCGGCCTGGCGCAGACGCCAACGGCACTGGTCTGGGCACAGGCTTATTTTGCTGCTGATAATAAAAGCTGAAAATTTTGTTTATAATGAGTATCAATATGGAGGTGTTTCAAATGAAAAAAATCATCAATACTGAAAAGGCTCCGGCCGCTATCGGACCGTATTCTCAGGCTGTACAGGCCAACGGTATGCTGTACATGTCCGGTCAGATCGCTTTGGTACCGGAAACAGGCGAAGTAGTAGACGAAGGTGTTGAAGCGCAGACGATCAGAGTGCTGAAAAATATGGAGGGCGTACTGGCTGCTGCCGGTTTGACCTTTGACGATGTCGTAAAAACTACGGTTTTTCTGACGGATATGGAAGATTTCAGCATTGTCAACAGTATTTACGGCGAAAAATTTGCCGAAAACGCTCCGGCACGTTCCTGCGTGCAGGTTGCCGGGCTGCCTAAAGGCGTCAAGGTGGAAATCGAAGCGATCGCTGTCTGCAGGCAATAAGCCCTTCAGTAAATGTAAAAAAGTTTATAAAAAAGATTGACAGAAACTAGTGGCTATGGTAGAATAACATTCGTCGCCAAGCTATTAAGTTTGGACAATTTGGTGGCTGTGGTGAAGCGGTTAACACGGCGGATTGTGGCTCCGTTACTCGAGGGTTCGATCCCCTCCAGTCACCCCATAATTATCCTGTTTTCTATCCTTGGGGCGTAGCCAAGTCGGTAAGGCACGGGACTTTGACTCCCGCATGCGTTGGTTCGAGTCCAGCCGCCCCAGCCAATGTGATCCACTAGCTCAGTCGGTAGAGCACCTGACTTTTAATCAGGGTGTCCCGCGTTCGAGTCGCGGGTGGATCACCATTTTTTTTGCCTGTTTGCGAGTGTGGCGGAACTGGCAGACGCACTAGACTTAGGATCTAGCGCCTTCGGCGTGCAGGTTCGACTCCTGTCACTCGCACCAATTAAAGCATAAAACCTTCGAGATTAATCTCGAAGGTTTTTTTATTTGAATCACTGTCATCTGCCGGAAAGTGTTATATAATGATAGAACAGAGTAATTTTTTACCTGAATCTTGACTTGGAGTTAACTTCAAGTGCTATGCTTAAAAAGGAGCAAGACAGATGAGCTTTGCAAAAGAAAAGAATCTGATAGTCTATTTTTCACATGCCGGTGAAAATTACAGCGGCGGTAAAACTATATATCTGTCTGTCGGTAATACGAAGCGCGTTGCTGAAATACTTAAAGAGCAGACCGGCTGCCAAACCTGGGAGCTGGAAACGGTCACGCCGTACCCTGCTGGTTATCAGGCGTTGAGCGAACTGGCCCAAAAGGAACAGCGTAATGCTTCCCGACCAAGATTGTCGGCTTATCCGCAATCACTGGAAGGCTATGAAGGAATATTTTTAGGTTATCCTATCTGGTGGGGCACTGTGCCGATGGCAGTGCTGACCTTTTTAGAAAAATACAATTGGCAGCATCTGCGCCTCTACCCTTTCTGCACCCATGAAGGCAGCGGTCTGGGGCGGAGCCTTAAGGATATTACTGCCGCCTGCCGTCAGGCAGAATTCATGTCGGGACTGGCTGTTCGCGGAGCGGAAGCCATGTCGGCGCAGGCAGAAGTGCGAAACTGGCTCTCTAAAGTATTGGCTTGAATTTAAGTGCTGGGGAGGGGTTGTTATGGCGGAGCAGATTAAGAAAACAAGATATGCTTTGCTGGACAGTCTGCGGGGGCTGCTGCTGCTGGAAATGACCGTTTATCATTATCTGTGGGATCTGGTATATCTGTTTGAGCAGGAACTGCCCTGGTTTCATGATGATTTGTTTTATTGGTGGCAGCAAAGTATTTGCTGGCGCTTTATTTTTCTTTCGGGGTTCTGCTGGCCTTTGGGAAAAAGGCCTGTAGAAAGAGCCTTGCAGGTTTTAGCCGGCAGTATGCTGGTACTGGTCGCAACTCATGTTTTTGTACCGCGGCAGGCGGTGACTTTTGGCGTTTTGTTTTTCCTTGGTTCAGCCATGCTGCTGCTGACGCTGCTGGAACGGCAGCTGAGCAGAGTGAGGGCAGGCTGGGGCGTTGCTGTGAGCGGAGCTTTGTTTGGCATTACCCGCAATATCAACGACGGCTATTTAGGCTTTGAACAATGGAATTTTTTGAAACTGCCGGAACAGCTGTATTTAAATAAGTTGACTACTTATGTGGGCTTTACGGAAGCCGGTTTTGCTTCCAGTGATTATTTTTCGCTGCTGCCCTGGTTCTTTTTATATCTGGCCGGCTATTACAGCTGGCGTTGCTGTGCAGCACAGGGCGTTTTACCGGAGATTTTCCGCTGCGGCAGCCGCTGCCTGAGTTTATGCGGCCGACGGTCTTTGCTGGTCTATCTTCTGCATCAGCCTGTTTTATACCTGCTGCTGACGCTGTTTTGGTACGGGAAGAGTTTGTTTTAAGCGGAGCCGGGAAAATAAATTATTGCTTGACTTAGAGTTGACTCCAGGTGTTAGAATAACCGTAAGAGGAGGTGTTGCTCTATGACGATTGCCGAAGTTAGTAAAATGTTTGGCCTGACTGCTGATACATTGCGCTATTATGAACGGATCGGTTTGATACCGCCGGTCAGGCGCAGTAATAGCGGTATCCGTGATTATGATGAGACTGCCTGCAACTGGGTAGGGTTTATTAAATGTATGCGCGGGGTGGGTATCCCTGTCGAAATGCTGATAGAATATGTAGCGTTGTTTCGGCAGGGAAACAGTACGATCAGTGCGCGCAAGGCGCTTTTGATAGAACAGCGGCAGCAGCTGGCGGATAAAATTATTGAAATGCAGTCAGTGCTGGAGCGTCTGGATACAAAAATCGCTGGCTATGAAGCAAGCTGTTTGAAATTTGAGCAAGAGCATCTAAGAACATAAAGAAAATATAATTTTAAAATAAAGTATTGACAAATTTTAAGAAAACAATATATAATTTAGGAACTGGAGATTCTGGTAGGTGAGGCTACCATAGGGATACGGATTGCTGCCGCGGAGTGGTGGAGACACCATGAGAAGGTTTGAACAGGCTATGTCGACAACAAGGCATAATCTAACGCAATTTCATCGCCCTGTGGAGTTAAAGCTTGAACAGGGCCGGTTCTGATTGAACTGCAAGGTAATTTTGTTTTGTTACCCGCGTCTTTGTTTAAGCATTGACGCGGGTTTTTTATTTGCCGCGGCCCGCCGCAGAATTTTGATTATAGATATTTTAGCAAAAAAGTGAGGTGAGAAGAATGGACGCAGGAGGCAGTAGGGGCATAAAACCAAAAGGCGAAGGATCAGGAAGCAGTCTGCTTTCAGGGCGTCTGTTCTTCCACGACAATTACATATAAATACTTTGTCTTTTCGTTGTGTGTCCTACTTTCCTGAAAGTATGCAGTAAAACTGTAAGGAGGTAGAGAACAATGAAAAAGAAATTAATGTTTTTAAAAAATAACCCGCAGGAGATCCTGCATCGTGAGAAGGTCAATGAAAGGCTGCGTTTTGCTTCCTCTCATGAGGTGCATGCAGTTCTGAAGCATTTGGAGACTACTGGCAAAGGGCTGCCGTCCGGGATGGTGGAGCAGGCGCGCGGGCGGTATGGCGATAATATCGTGACGCATGGTAAAAAAGAATCGCTGCTGATGCGTATCTGTAAAGCCTTTGTTAATCCGTTTACGATGATTTTGCTTGCTCTGGCAGTTGTATCGGCGTTTACGGATATCTGGATGGCCGATCCGGGTGAAGAAGATGCTGTGACAGTCCTCATTATTACGACGATGGTAATGATTTCCGGTACTCTGCGGTTCGTGCAGGAAACGAGAAGCGGCAATGCGGCCGCTAAATTATCGGCGCTGATCGAAACGACGACCTGTGTGGAAAGACTGGATACGGGGCGGCAGGAACTGCCGCTGGACGAAGTCGTCGTAGGCGATCTGGTGCATTTATCAGCTGGTGATATTGTACCGGCTGACATTCGAATCATCTTTGCCAAGGATCTGTTCATCAGTCAGTCGGCTCTGACCGGCGAAAGTGAACCGGTAGAGAAATATCCCGGCCTGGGCGGTGCGGCGGATTCCGTGACAGAATCGCCTAATCTGGCCTTTATGGGCAGTAATGTTATCAGCGGTACGGCGGTGGGAGTCGTTGTGGCTGTGGGAAACGATACGCTGCTGGGCGAGATGGCCAGGGCCTTGAACAGCAAACCGCCGCAAACCAGTTTTGAAAAAGGCGTCAATTCCGTTTCCTGGGTTTTGATCCGCTTCATGCTGGTGATGGTGCCGGTAGTTCTGTTCATCAACGGCTTTACAAAAGGCGACTGGATGAATGCGGCTTTGTTTGCGATTTCGGTTGCCGTAGGCCTGACGCCGGAAATGCTGCCGATGATCGTGACGACCTGCCTGGCTAAAGGTGCGGTATCGATGTCCAGGGAAAAAGTTATCATCAAAAATTTAAATTCTATCCAGAACCTGGGCTCGATCGATATTCTCTGCACTGATAAGACAGGTACTCTGACTCAGGATAAGGTAGTATTGGAATATCATCTGGATGTTGAAGGCAAGGAAGCGCCGCGGGTCTTGCGGCATGCCTTTTTAAACAGCTTTTATCAAACCGGGTTGAAGAATCTGATGGATATTGCCATCATCAGCAGGACGAAACTGGAAGAGGAAGAAAATAAAGAACAGTTAGGCGATCTGGAAAATTTCTATCAGAAGGTCGATGAGATACCTTTTGATTTTGAACGCCGCCGGATGAGCGTGGTAGTAGAAGATAAAAACGGTAAAACGCAGATGATCACCAAGGGCGCTGTGGAAGAAATGCTGAATATCTCGTCTTTTGTCGAATATGTAGGGCGTGTAGTACCGCTGACGGCATCAATGAAAAAGCTGGTCATGGAGAAGGTTGACGAGCTCAATGACGATGGTATGCGGGTCATTGCTGTAGCGCAGAAAACCAATCCTTCGCCTGTCGGCGCTTTTTCCGTAGCTGATGAGAAGGAAATGGTCCTGATCGGCTATCTGGCCTTCCTCGATCCTCCTAAAGAAACGACTGCGGCGGCGATCAAAGCGCTGCAGGAACATGGCGTTGCGGTAAAAATACTGACCGGGGACAACGAGAAGGTCACCAAATGTGTGTGCCGGCACGTAGGGCTGACAGCAGAAAAAATGCTGCTGGGTTCTGAAGTAGAAGCGATGAGCAACGAAGAGTTGGCGGCAGCAGCGGAAACTACCACGGTTTTTGCTAAATTAGCGCCGGCCCAGAAGGCCAGGATCGTGCGGCTGCTGCGTGAAAATGGACATTCTGTAGGCTATCTTGGCGACGGCATCAATGATGCGGCGGCGATGAAGGCTTCTGATGTAGGGATTTCCGTCGATACGGCTGTGGATATTGCCAAGGAATCGGCAGACGTCATTTTACTGGAAAAAGACCTGCTGGTTCTGGAAAAAGGGATACTGGAAGGGCGTAAAACTTATGCCAATATGATCAAATATATCAAGATGACGGCTTCGTCCAATTTTGGCAATATGTTTTCCGTTTTGGTGGCCAGCGCCTTTTTGCCCTTTCTGCCAATGGCTTCGATCCATTTGATTCTGCTGAATCTGATTTACGATATTTCCTGTACGGCTATCCCCTGGGACAATGTGGACAGGGAATTCCTGACCCGGCCCAGAAAATGGGATGCTTCCAGCGTCAGTAATTTTATGATCTGGATCGGGCCGACCAGTTCCGTTTTCGACATCGTGACCTATGCGCTCATGTACTTCATTATTTGCCCGGCTGCTGTCGGCGGCCATTTGTTCCACGAGCTGAACGCTCCGGCACAGCAGGCTTTGTATATCGCTGTTTTTCAGGCGGGCTGGTTCGTAGAGTCCATGTGGTCGCAGACGCTGGTCATCCATATGATCAGGACGCCGAAGATCCCGTTCCTGCAGAGCCATGCTTCAGCGCCGGTAACTTTCATCACCTTTATCGGTATCGCGGTACTGACAGTAATCCCTTTTACCCCGCTGGGACATGCTATCGGACTGGCGTCGCTGCCTGCTGATTATTTTGGCTGGCTGGCCGCCATCATATTGGCCTATATGATCCTGGCTACAGTTATGAAAAAACTCTATATCCGGCGTTACGGTGAATTACTGTAGTTGTGCATCGTCATTGAAACGCATATAATATTAGAGTATAAAGAAAAATGAAGCACGATCAATGGGGGAATGAAAGCATGCTGGGGACTATCGTCAATACGGGCACCATCATTGCCGGCAGTTTGCTGGGCAGTATTTTCAGACAGGGGATCAAGGAAAATTATAAAAAAGCTTTATTTGACGCTTTGGGACTGGCGACCGTCGGATTGGGCGCCAACGCGGTAGTCAGTAATATGCCGCACAGCAGATTTCCGGTCCTGTTCATCCTCAGTCTGGCTGTAGGCAGTATTATCGGAACTCTGCTTGATATTGACGGCCGCTTTCAGCGGCTGGCAGGGCGGCTCAAAGGCGGCTCTGACCTGGGACAGGGGTTGTCTACGGCGATACTGCTTTTCTGTATCGGGACATTGTCGATCCTGGGACCGATAGAAAGCGCTCTGCATGATAATAATACTTATCTTTTTACTAACGCTACGCTGGATTTTGTAGCCTCGATGGTTTTAGCTTCCGCATATGGTATCGGCATCGCTCTGGCCGGGGCAGTACTGTTTTGCTGGCAGGGATCGATCTATCTGCTGGCCGGCTGGCTGGCACCGTTTCTGACAGCCGAGCTGATGACGGAAATTTCAATTATCGGCGGAGTCTTTATTATGAGCTCCGGCTTTGCGATTTTAGAATTGAAAAAGTTTAAGACGCTCAATATGCTGCCGGCGCTGTTTATTCCGGCAGTATGGGTGCTGCTGCTAAAATGTTTTTCCTGATTTTTAAACAGCCGCTTCTTTATGAACTGCCCCAGAAAAAACGGACAATAGACAAAAAGCCCCCTTGTGTAGGAAAA
>UQZN01000001.1 GCA_900545535.1 uncultured Phascolarctobacterium sp. | reverse complement strand
ATTTTACGCCTGCGTACTCCGAATTGGTATCTGATGTCATGGCGTCCAGAATATTTGGCAGGGCTACGCCCGGCAAGGCTTCATTGGCTTTTACTTTTTTCGTGGTTACGGTAAAGCTGCCACTGTTGCTGTCAAAGTTGCCAGTACCTGTGACCAGTTTGTTCAGCAACAGGTTGTCGCCCTTCCAGCCTTTCTGATCGACACTGCTTTCTTTGGCACTAAAGCCGCTGGCAACCGTATAAGTTTGGCCGGCCTGTGCGTCGGCGATGTATAGTTTAGCGCCGGAGTCTACGGTCAATTTGCCGCTGTTAGTTGCTTTTAAAGCGCCGTCATTTGTCGTTGCCGCAGCACTGTTTACCATCAGCAGAGATTTATCGGCAAATTCTGCCGTGTTGGCTTCGGCGAAACCACTTAAGCTTTCATGAGTCAGGGTGCCGTCTACTTTGATGCCGCCGTTAGAGTTATCCAAAGTCTGCGCCGTATCGATATACAAGGCGGCAGTGATATCATTTTTACCCCAGATCAGGCCTGTTGCGGCAAAAGCCGCTTCGGCTTTGCTGGTATCAGTAGTCCCCAAGCTTAAAACGGAGTTCTGGCCGACGGTCAATTTGCCGTCGATTTGATGACTATTGGCAAATTCCAAGCCTGCTTTGGAGGCTGTAGCTATAGTATTGCCATCTCTCCAGGCAGGGTCAAGGACGATGCTGGCGCCATTCAACTGTACTTTTTTGGCAGTCAGCGTGCCGGCATTTTCAGATGTGCCGACTGCGATGGAAGCACCATCGGACGCTTTTAATTCGCTAGCCGCCAGAGAACCGCTAACGGCTACTGTGCCTTTATTTACGGTTAGCTTGTCAACTTCTACGGTACCTGCCGCGTGTACTGCACCTGCGGTACTGGTATCAGGCTTGCCGGTAGACGTACCGATAATCAGCTCTGTGGTTTTCAAGGCCGCGCCTTCGTTGACGGCTACTGTGCCTTGGGATGCTTCGATTTTATTAACGGTGAAGCTGCCTGCTTCAACTTTCATCTGGCTGTCAGCCTGCACTTTTACCTCGGCGTTCAAGGTGCCGCCGCTGTTGGTTACCGCAGTGCTGCCCAAGGTCAGCGTTCCGGCTGAACCACCAGATTCAGTACTGCCTACCGTTACAGTATTCTTAGAACTATCATTACTAGTTCCTTTCAGCAAATTACCACTGCCGTCGCCGACTAACGTCAGTCCGGTATCGTTGCTGATATTGACCGTAGCACGCTCTACCGTGCTACCGCTGCCACTGAAATCCAGGTCTTTGACGCCCAGATCATTATTAACAGACGTACCAGTATCAGGCGATCCAGTACCTGCACCACCTATATTCAACGTATTACTTTCTACCGTACCTGTAACCTGGGTATGTACTGCGCCAGTAGGCGCTAAATCTTCTACACCTGCCGTATTGTTAGGAATATCTTCTTGCTGCAAAGTACCGGTCATGACCAGTGTTGTTTTAGCCACATTACTTTCCGCTGCTGCCAAAGCAGTGCTGTAGGCTTTACTGTCAGCCAACTTATAGCTGGCGTCGCTGATAGCCAGTTTACCGCCGCTAAAGAGAACCTTCGCATCTACAGCATCGGCTACTTTAGAAGCAGAACTTCCCGTTGCATCAAAAATATTTTTTGCTGCTGCCTGCAGCACACCTTTACCGGTAACTTCCAGTGAATTACCGGCTAAATCAAATTTCTTTTTATCCGTATCATCTTTTAGCTCGTCGATATTCAACGTACCGCCGCGGACAGTGATCTTGCCGCTGCTAGTCGTGACAAATTTATCCACATCATAAGTCGCCTTGTCGCCGCCGTTTAAAACAATGCTGCCGCCATTGGCCTTAACAATACCTTTGACAGTGTTGGTATCGCCTGCCAGCGTAACAACGCCGCTGTTTTCAGATACCACGTCGCCCGTCAGGCTGACAGTTTTGCCTTCGCTGCCGACGGTAATCTGGCCGCTGTCCTCAGCGTACAGGGCATAAGAAGCTTCTTTTCCATAAGCACCTATTGAAGTATTGTCCAGCAAAGAAATATCACTTTCAGTACCCGTACTCCAAACAGCATAGGCTTTTGCTGCAGCCGGACCAGTCTTCGTTACATTGATAATAACATCAGTACCTTCACCGGCAGTTATTTTACCCTTATCTTCCGTCCAAAGCCCTGCCATAATATTGTGATTACCATCACCGGAGCTTGAGTTATTAAACAATACATCAGCCGTAAATTTTTGGGCCCTGATATCAGCTTTGGCACTGTCGCTTGCTTTCAAAGCAGCTGTACCACTGGAATATGACGTTCCATCGTAATCATATCCCTGACCTTTAACATTGATAGAAAAATCTTTAACAGCATTACCAATATTAAGTTTGGTAGTCTCAGGCTGATTACTTTCCGAATGGATCTGGATACCGATAGCATTGATAGCAGCCTCTTTGCCTTCTGCAATTTCAGAATCAATAGTAAAAGACGCACTATTAACATTCATCACACCGCCATTTTTTACATCTAAAGCGGTAACACTGGCATTGCTGGCAGCACTGATAACCGTTGCACCCTGGTTATTAAAATCTGCTGTAGACCCGCCCCTTACAGTAAATGTTTGCGCTGTATAATCAGTTTTGTTAGCTTTAATATTTACATCTTTGCCACCAAAAGTTACTTTGGAATTCTCTTTCACATCTACTGCATAATCCCAAATTCCAATACTATTTTTATTAGTAACGTCGATAACAGTATTATCCGCATTAAATTCAGCTTCGCCATCTTTTAAGATGACGCCGTAAACCTTACCGGCATGATCTGCATCAACTTTGATTTCTGTTTTACTGCCGTCAAATACCGCTTTACCACCATTTTTTACGATAACGGCGCTCTTGTCAGTGCCGCTATATACGGCCAATGTATCTGTCGTTGCCTTCAAAGTTGTATCGGTTCCAGTATAATTCCCACCGTCAACATTGATCGCACCAAAGATATCCGCGCCTTTGACACTGATACTGCCGCCATTTTGCGCAGTAATATTACCGATCACAGTGCCGCCATCGGCAAAATCGATATTGATCTTGCCGCCGCTTTTCTTAGAAATGCCCGCATCGATATCCGCAGTAATAACAGAACCATTACCGCCTTTGATATTGATACTGCTCTGATCAGCGGCCAATATCTGCTTGCCATTGATGATAACTTTGCCCGCTTTAACAATATCCTGATTGACATTGATCTGCATCTTACTTGTGCCATCAGGCTGTTGATCTTCATTATAACCCATTATCGAACCGGATATATTCAGTTCATTTGTAGCGTCCAAATTTACTTTTTCGTGTCCGCCGCCATTACCAGCTATAGCAGCTCCATTTGCAACAGCTTCCAATTTAATGTTTTTACTGTAAATATTTACGGTTCCTGTATTTTGATCCGAAGAATATCCACGCACATAAATAACAGAGGCATCAGTAGTATTATTTTCCACGGCCCTTAAAGTAACATTTTCTGCAAGATTATCCAAACTGCCGATATTAACAATACCGTCCTGCGCTATTACAGCGCCCATATTACCGGAAGCAGTTATGTTTTTGCCCAAAATATTTATTACAGGCGCTTTCACATTATCTCCTGCCGAAATATTAGAAATATTCGCCCAAATACCAACGCCGTTACTGGCTGAAGCAAAAACATTATCAGCCGCTACATTGAGTTCCGGTCCTTTAGACAAATTTACGTTACCGACCTCATTATCTGCCAACAATCCGCAGCCAGTACCTTTTGCTGTCAGCTTTGCCAGCTGTCCCGCAACCGTCCCCAGTGTTGCTGTACTGCTTTGTGAAACACTTACGGCAGCCTTTTGGGCTTTTTCCGTTTCCACAGTAACCTTCATGCCGGCACCGGTAACAGTAGCGATACCTCCGCCTGCTGCGCTTAAAGTATTTGTAGTTACGGAAGTTCCTTCGATACCGCTGATAGTAACTTTACCACTTACAGCATCAATATAGTTCAAGCCATTGCCCTTGGGATTAACTGCAATATGCGAATCAGCCGTATGCAGCTTTATGGTGACTTCACCCTCACTATTGCCATAAACATTACCATTGATAACTGTTTTTTTATCGCCACCACCGATAGAGATGATGGCATTCGTTCCTGATGCCCATACATTACTGTTGATAAAAGTAGTGCCATTAAGTGAAATGGTCTGATTAGCAGTTGCTTTGACCAAACCATTGACGGTGACTGTCGTCGTTGCATCGGCGCTCACTTCATCCGCAACACCAGCAAGCCTATCATTAAATGCAATCACCGAATTATCTTTGATAATCACCTTATCAAAATTCTGCACTGTATTTACGCTGCCAGTAAAATCTGTAACTGTCAATGTCGATTTGCCTTCGATATTCTTACCATCAATAGTTTCTATTATTTCCTGGCTTCCAGTCAGAGTTTTATCCATATCTGCCGCCCAGGTGCAGGCAGGCAGGACTACCGACATTACTCCCGCTGCAAGCAGCGAACATAAAACCTTCTGTGCCAGAATCTTCCTTTTGGTTTCTTTTATCGACATACTAATACCCCATTTCTATAATTTGATTTTTACGCTGCAAAACTTCCCCTTCCTGAGTCAACCTTTTCATAAACCACCTCTTTTGTTTTTCTATGAATCATAAATATATTTCAAATATTTCAAAATATATCATCATAACGCTTCTTTTTTGAGCTTTTATGTATATTCTTTTCTAATATAAATATTACCACACTTGTACCCCCCCGCAAGACATTTACTTTTTTGCATAAGTAAAATTTTTTCAAGTCTTGCCGGTAAAGAAGGTCACAGAAGCTTTACGATACTACTGTCCTCTATTAAGCCTTATATTAAATAGGTATACTTTTGTTTTTATTCTAGAAATCTTTATTACACTTTGTTGTTTTCGTAAAAAAATAACTTGCATTTGTTATTTTAAAGGCGTATAATGCGTTTTAGAAAAGATAAGGCGACGCTTACCTTTCGGTTTGCGTCGCCTTATCTTTTTTTGTTTGTCCCAAAACCATACAGGCTTATGCCACGTCGAAGGCATGACCACACAGCAGGTCCCGGTATTTTATTCAGTTTTACCCTGTTCTTTGACAATGGCGCTGCTCAGCTCATGCAGGCAGTCGCCCAGCTTGTCCAGCCGCTGCTCCATGCGCAGCAGCAGGTACCAGCTCAATACTATCGGGAAGCCAAAATTGCCAACTGCTTTGAATATTTCCTGCGTATCCACTAGGCCAGCACGTCGATGGTGACTGTTTTGATGCGGGCTTCAGTAAATTCGGTCAATTCCAGGCCGCCGCTGGTAAGCACGTTGGCTTCGATAATCTTATCGGCAGCTGTTTTGGCTTCGGCAAGGGTGAGGCCTTCGCGCGGGTCGGCGATGCTGAGGGTTTTTTTAGCGCCGTCGCTTTTGGTGAAGATGAGTTCGAGTGTTTTTTCCATGGTGGTTGCTCCTTTTTTGTAGGTTTTGCGCCTACTTTATTTTTTTGTCTTTTTGGACTTTTGTATTTTGATTGTGGATTTTGGTTTTGCGTTTTTTTTACTTTTAAATTTTGGTTTTCTTTTTTATATGCAGCTTTTGCTAATACTATTTTAGACTTTTTTAAATGTTCATTTCTTTTGGCGGCAAAATATCTCCTTAGACTTTCTTGAAAGAAAGTCAGCAAAGAACTTTCAGCGCTGTTAAGATTTGGATTGCGCTTCACTCGCTGTACGCGCTCCGGGCAACTCGGTATCACAGGGAAAGAATTTAATGCTATGCTGCGCATAGCCTGCCGATACCTCAGACATACCCTACGCCTGCTTGTAGCTGCGTGTCGCTCATCTGCCAAATCTTCCCAATGCGCTGTAAAACCGTCTGTATCGTACGTTTTATTACTTTAGTCACTAAACACTGATAACATCAGTCTGTCGATACCGTGCTTATGAAATTCAGCAGTAATTTGTACGATGCAGGGGTTTTGAGCGCACATTGTGGTCTAGTCCGTTGTGTGCGCTGTGAGCTGTAAGCGCTGAAGGGACTGTTTGAGCAGCACAGCTGCGAGTTGCCCGGAAGCCGGACAGCGAACAAAGCAAAACCGGACTCGCCACAGTGCGCAAAGTTCTTTCGGTTCCTTTCTTGCCCAAGAAAGGAACATAATAAATTAAAAATCTAAAAAACAAGCGGATAATTTATAAAATTACTCCGCTTGAGCCAGCTCGGCCTTTTCCGTCACGTAGACGTTGACTACCGCATGGCTCATCAGCTCGCTCATGGCATTGGCGACGGCAAGGCATTTGTCGTCTTCTGCGTCCAGCTTGACGCTGCCGACGGATACGGATTTGACCTGCGCTGCGCCCAGTGCGTTGACGCCGTTTTCTACGGCCAGGGATAATTTGTAGGATGTTGCTGTTTTGGTTGTTGTTGGCATGATTTTCGCTCCTCTGTTTTTTGTATTGGTTGCCTGTCTTGTTATGACTGATTTACGCCCGTCTCAGCGGGCCATTACTTGCCTGCTCCTTTCTGCTGGATTTTGAGGTTATTGAGCAGCAGCGCTGCCTGCCTCTATATACTAAAGGGCAGGCAGACCCCCTTTTTACATACACGCGGCTAAATATTTTTTTATTTATTTGGCCACACTTAGGCAGCAGGCGCAGCACCACTGGCCTGACGGCCTGTTATGATTTTTGGGCGAAAAAATAATTTTCTGGCGCTGTATGTTTTTTGCCTTTTCGCCGCCCTTTAGTATATGAGGGGGTTTACCTTTTCTTTTATTAAATTTTCTTTTGGCTCTCACGTTAGCGTTCTGGCGTAGGTCAGCGTTTGGGGTTTGGCAATTATCTCCTGCGTTAGCCTGAATAAAACCAGTAAGAAATGTTAAGTTAGTATCTATAGTACTGCTAACGTACTAAGAAGAAGAAAAGGCAGGCCAATTTTACTCGCGAAGGGACAGCATTATGACTAAAGCTAATCCATCTTTAAACCAAAACGACGAGGAGACTTTAAAAAACAGACTGTTTTATCTTTTAACAAACTGCCCGCTTTTAGCAGGCCGCAGCTGCGCTGCCGCAGGAGCTTCAGCAGCTAAGGCAAGGCTGCGTACTGTGACGATACCGGCAGACGAGATGGAGCTGGTGAGCCTGCACATTACCCTGCCTTATAAGCTGCGCCAGGAGGCGCTGGCTGCCGGCATCAATTGCAGCGAGCTGATGCGTAAGGCGTTAAAACGCCAGTTGAAGAAAGCGGCGCGCCAGTGAGGGACAGGTTTGCCCGGGCCGAGGGCAACTGGCTGACGCCGCCGGAGAAGGAGCCTGAGACTGTTTATGAGTGCTGCCTGTGCGGTGAGGCGATCTGCGCCGGGGAGGAATATCTGGAGACCGGTGAAGGCGTGCTGTGCCCGGACTGTTTGGATGCGGTGACGATCCGTGAATTTGCCACTGCTGTTTTGAAAATGACTACAAATATTGCTTATACAGACTAAGGAGCTGTTTTATTTGACAAAAGTATCAGCAAAAACAAGACCTCTGCCCGATTTTACGGCTTTGACTGCCAGGGCCAAGAATGGCAGCGAAGCTGACCAGCTGGAGATTTTGCAGTGCTTTAAGAAACTGGCTTTTAAGCTGATCTACCAGAGCGGCGCTAATGACAGACTGGGTGAGGACGCGCTGCAGATAGCCCGCCTGGGTATCCTGAAGGCGATCTATGATTGGCAGGAAGGCGATGACATTCACCGTTTTGTGGCTTTTGTGACTAATAAGATGCGGACAGATCTGCATACCGCCATGCGCCGGCAGGTGGCGGCGGAAACATTAAAGAGCGGTTCCGGGCTGGAGGATGCGGCTATGGAGCAGGACGCACAGGTTTACCGCGATTATCTTTTGTCAGAGAAGGACAGATTGAGGCTGTGGCTGGTGCGCGAGTGCCTGCCGCTGCTTTCTGGCCGGCAGACATATATTATCAGTGGTCTGCTGCAGGGCAAAACGATCACACAGCTGAGTGAGGAGCTGCAGCTTGATACAAGGACGGTCAGCCTGCACCGCAGCAGGGCGATCAAAAAGCTGCGGCAGCTGTTAGAGGTGGAGCCCTGATGGCGGTGCTGACCGGTTACCGGCATATCAGCGAGGCTATCGAGCGCTGGCGGGCGGCGGGATTATATCTGCCCTGCGATTCTGAGGGCAGCCGCCGGCGGCTGCAGCAGGTATGGCTGGAGCGTTATCAGGCTACGGAAGCGGCTTTGTTTATGGAGTGCGTGAAGGTTTTAGCGGCCGGAGCCCGCTTCCCCCGGCTGTATGATATGGATGCAGCGCTGGCAGAGGCACGGGCCCGGCACAAACTGCAGGCCAGAATAACGGCAGCCCGGACAGAGCCTGAAACGGTGCGGCCTGATTATGACGTTACAGCCAGTAAAAAACGTATCAACGAGATCATCGATCATTTACAGAACAGGTTTACGATAGGCGGCGTATAAGCACATAAAAATACCGGACAGCAAAGCTGTCCGGTATTTTTGTTATTACTTATTAAATCGTTACTGAGCGAAGGCTTATTTCAAGGCTGCGGCACAGCGTGCGCACAGGGTGGGATGCTCGGCATCTTTGCCTACGGTGTCGCTGTAGATCCAGCAGCGTTCGCATTTTTCGCCTTCGGCGGCCTGTACGGTGACCTTCAGGTCTTCACGTCCGGTGGCTTCCACACCGCCGTCCAGCCCTTCTACAAGTTGGGCCTGCGATACGATGAGCAGGGTTGCCAAATCGCTTTCGACAGATTTCAGGATCGCCAGCGCTTCACCGGTGGCATGCAGCTCGACTTTAGCGTCCAGAGAGTGACCAATAGTCTTGGCACGGCGTGCGCCTTCCAGAACTTTGGTGATCTCGCTACGGATCTCGATGAAGTTATCCCATTTGGTTTCCAGGGCTTCGTCGATATATTCTTCTTTGCATTCCGGCCAGGGCATCATAAAGACGGATTCCGGCAGGGATGCAGGTTTTTTCATGAACTGCCATACTTCTTCCATCGTGAAGCTGAGTACCGGGGCGATCATGACGACCAGATCGAGCATGATCTCGTACATGGCGGTCTGGGCGCTGCGGCGTTCAAAGGAATCGGCCTTGTAGGCATACAGGCGGTCTTTGAGGATATCCAGATAGTAGCTGCTCATTTCGACGCTGCAGAAGTTGTGGATAGCGTGATAGAGCACATGGAAGTCGTAGCTTTCGTAAGCTGCGGAAACTTCTTTTTTCAAAAGCTGCATATGCATCAAAGCCCAGCGGTCCAGCTCCAGCATATCCTTAAATTCAACTTTGTCGGTTTCGTAGTTGAAGTCGTTGGTGTTGCCCAGGATATAGCGGATAGTGTTGCGGATCTTGCGGTAGACCTCGGACAGCTGTTTCAAAATCTCTTTGGAGATACGGATATCAGCTTTATAGTCGGAGGAAGCCGCCCACAGACGGATGATATCAGCGCCGTACTGGGAGATGACGTCCTGCGGGGCAACGGTGTTGCCGACGGATTTGGACATTTTGCGGCCTTCGCCGTCAACTACATAGCCGTGAGTCAAAACGGAGCGGTATGGTGCTTTGCCCGTAGTCGCTACCGAGGTGAGCAATGACGATTGGAACCAGCCGCGATGCTGGTCGCTGCCTTCCAGGTACATATCGGCAGGCCAGGCCAGTTCGGGACGCGTCCGGCAGACTGCCGCATGGGAAGAACCGCTGTCGAACCAGACGTCCATGATGTCGCTTTCTTTGCGGAAGTGAGTGCCGCCGCATTTGGGGCATTTAGTCCCTGCGGGCAGGATCTCTGCGGCAGTATGCGCCCACCAGGCGTCGGAGCCTTCTTTGGCAAACAGGTCGGCAACGGCGTTGATGGTGTCGTCATTGACCAGATGCTCGTTACAGTCTTCGCAGTAGAAGATCGGGATCGGTACGCCCCAGACACGCTGACGGGAAATACACCAGTCGTGGCGGTCGGCGACCATATTATGGATACGTGCTTCGCCCCAGGAGGGAATCCACTGCACGTCGTTGGCGATAGCGTTCAGCGCTTCTTCACGGAAACCGTCGACAGAAGCGAACCATTGCTCGGTAGCACGGTAGATGATGGGGTTTTTACAGCGCCAGCAGTGTGCATACTGATGGCGGATATTTTCTTTGCCGAACAGACGGTTGAGGCTGGCCAGATATTTGATGATGGGCACGTTAGCGTCAAAGACGAACATACCGGCAAAATCCGGGCCTGCTTCGGCGGTCAGTTTACCGGAGCCGTCCACAGGGCAGATGATGGGCAGGTTGTATCGCACGCCGGTCTCAAAGTCGTCGGCGCCGTGACCGGGAGCGGTATGGACGCAGCCGGTGCCTGCTTCTAAGGTGACATAGTCAGCCAGCACGACCAGTGATTTGCGGTCGATAGTTTCAAAGGGATGCTTGCATTCTGCAAATTCCATTTCTTTACCTTTGCAGGTGCCCAGGATGTTGCTGAGGTCTTTTTTGCAGACCTTGCCTACAGATTCCAGCATTTCTTTAGCCATGAACAGCACTTCGCCTTCACATTCCACCCAGGCATATTCAAAGTCAGGGTGCAGCGCGATGGCTACGTTGGCCGGCATGGTCCACGGAGTAGTGGTCCAGATAACGATATAGGCCGGTTTGCCTTTAGCGGCTTCCGGCAGCAGGCCGTTGTCTTTGACCAGCGGCATTTTAACAAAGATCGCCGGGGATTTTTCTTCGCCGTATTCGATCTCGGCTTCAGCCAGTGCGGTTTCGCAGTGCGGGCACCAGTAAACGGCTTTTTTGCCTTTATAGATATAGCCTTTTTTAGCCATTTCGCCAAAAACGTGGATCTGCACGGCTTCATAGTCGTGGGTCATGGTGATGTAGGGATGGTCCCAGTCGCCCAGCACGCCCAGACGTTTGAAGTCGGTACGCTGTTCGTCGATCCATTTTAAAGCGTAGTCGTGGCACTCCCGGCGCAGCACCAGCGTATCAAGCTCGTGGCGGTTGAGGCCCAGATTTTTGATAGCGGCGTGCTCGATCGGCATACCGTGGGTATCCCAGCCGGGAACATACGGGGTGTCGAAGCCCTGCGCATATTTATATTTCATGATGATGTCTTTTAAGATCTTGTTGAGCGCCGTACCCATATGGATCTTGCCGTTGGCGTACGGAGGGCCGTCGTGCAGGACGAATTTTTTGTGGCCTGCGTGCAGCTCCTGTTTCTTTTCATAGATCTTGTTGTCTTCCCAGTATTTCAAAAATTCAGGTTCGCGCTCCGGCAGGCCGGCACGCATCGGAAATTCTGTTTCCGGTAAATTAAGGGTCTTGCTGTAATCCATGTGTACACCTCCAAAAAAATAAAGCCCCGCTCCCAAAAAGGGACGAGACTGTAAACCCGTGGTACCACCCTCATGACAGACTGCGCCTGCCACTCGAAACACCATAACGTGTGTTACCCGTCCCGGCTTACTGCTTTCAGCCGAAAAGCTCTGAAGTGATCTTCCCCTGCCATCTTCCCGGTCGGGCTCACACTGTCCCCGACTCGCTTGACTGTGCCCGGCAGGCTACTGTCTTCGTCATCGCTGCTGCTTTTATTAAAACAAAGTCATTATACACCATTATGCAAGCTGTAGTCAATGGCCTTTGCCATATTTAAACTCAAAGATACCGTAACCGCTGCCGCTATGCAGATGCGAGGTATCGTTGAGCCTGAACACAGCGTGTTCGCGCCATTTGTTGATACCCAGCACCGACACGCTGGACGGCAGGATATCGACAGAAAAGTTCAAAGCGTTGACGGCGGCTATATCCAGCCCCAGCCAGTGAAAAATAATATTCTGGATCGTGCCTTTATGGGCAACGATCAAAAGGTTTTCCCGCTCCAGATCGGCGCATTTTAACAGGCCCTGCACGGTGCGGTCATAAAATTCCTGCCGCGTTTCGCCGCCCGGATAGTTGCGGTGATGCAGTTCCTTCAGGGTCGGCGGCTGCTGATACAGGGCTTTGGCCGCTGTTTCAGTCAGCCCTGCCGCCTGTCCGTTATTTTTTTCGCGCAAAAATTCATAGGGTTCCAGCCGGGTGAAACCCAGCTTATCCGCAAGGATCTGCGCCGATTCCACGGCCCGCTTCAAATCGCTGGTCAGGAGCCGCAGGTTGCGGCTCTGCCCGGCAAAATCGCAGGCTAATTTGGACGCAACGGCCTGCAGCTGGGCCCTGCCCGCAGCCGTAAGCTCCGAGTCGGTCCAACCGCCTGTCAAATGCTCTGTATGATGAGTTGCTTCACCGTGGCGTACCAGAATAATCATGCTGCCGACCTCGCTTATTTTTCAGTATCTTCGTTAAAGTTTTTCAAAAGCTCCATCTGGCCTTCCAAAATGCTCATCATATGCTGACGGTGCACAGCGGCTTTTTTGACCTGGTCTTCAAAGATACCTTTAGCGAGTGAGGCTTTGTTTTCGGCGTCAAAAATCATTTTTCTTACTTTTTCATCGGTGTCAGCCAAAAGCGTTCTGGAACGGGCTTCGGCATCGGCGATCATCGTTCTGTAGCGTTCGTCGGCTTCGCCGGTCAGCTTCTGAGCTTCAGCGCGGGCATGGGCCAGCGTTTCGCTTGCTTCTTCTTTGGCTTTGGCCGTCATCTGCTTGCACAGGTCCTCGGTCGTAACTTTCATTTTAGCTACTTCCACTTCGGCGGCGCTGCGCATTTTCTCGACAAAGTTCTGCGTTTCGTTTTTCATCTGTTTCAGTTCGGCTTCCGCCTCGGCACGCAGACGGGCGATCTCGGCCAGGGTGTCGTTGCGCAGTTTGGTAGTTGCGCTTTCAGCATCGCTGCGCAGCTTCTCGGCATAGGCTTCGGCTTCTGTTTTCATCTGCGTCGCCGCGATCTCGGCATCCATTTTGGCTTTAGCGGCAGCAGCCTGACATTCGGAAGTGATGTCCTTGCATTTCATGGCAGTTTCCTGCTCCAGCAGGGCAGCCTTCTGCTCGCTGTTTTTCTTCACTTCGTCGGCAGTTTCCTGCGCTATGACCAGAGTGTTCTGCATGGTGGATTCCATCTGCTGATAGTATTCCAGCTTGGCGCTGACGCGTTCTACGGCGTCTTTCAGCTCGACGTTGTCCTGATACAGACGTTCAAAATCCTTGGCGACTTTTGTAAAAAACTCATCTACTTCCTCGGTATCGTAACCGCGGAAGCCCTTGGAAAAGTTCTTATTGTTCAAATCTAACGGTGTCAACATAACGTGATACCCTCCCCATTAAATATATCTTTTCAGCGTAATGCTTAAACGACCTTTTTTGGTAGTGCCCCTGATCTCGGCGACTTCGACCCTGCCGCGGCTGCGGAAGGAAATGATATCGCCTTCGCTGACCGGCTGGGCGGCGTTTTTGGCTTCTTTCCAGTTCACCTTCACGTTCTGCCCTTTGATCTCGTCCGCCATACGCGAACGGGATACGCCGTAGCCTGCGGCGGCAACGGCATCAAGCCTTAAAGCTGCTACCGTAGCGCTGATGACCTTGACTTTTTCTTCTTTCTGCAGCAGGTCGGCTTCTGTGATCTCTGTCAGCGACACAGGCGCTGAACCGATCTGCGTCAGATTGTTCATAATATATGAGGTAAAGGATTTATCGGCGACAAACTGCGCCCCTTCAGGGATAAAAATAATATCGCCCAAAATCTCGCGTTTGCAGCCCATCCCCATAAATGCCCCCAGAATATCGCGGTGGCTGAGCTCATAGTAGCGTTTGTCCCACTCGACTTTAAAGCACACCAGACCAAAATCCGGCTGCCCGAAAAAGTCTTCGGACACAAAAGCCACCTTCATGCGTTCGGCGTTTTTAAAGCCGCCGCTGGCTGCCAGCTTCACATTCTCAAAGTTGGCCGCGATGATCTCGGCCACATTACAGCCGTGCGGATCTAAAAACTCGCTGACACGGAATTTGCGGCTCCTGTGAGCGCCTTCCGCCAGATCCAGCAGCTTGGCTGCCAGTTCTTCGTCGCCGCCGGCCCGAAAATAGCGTAAAATCTTTTCTCTATCTGCCATCGGTTATTTACCCTTCAATTTCTCACTGCGTGCCATGGCCGCCAGCACAGCATCATACATGGCCGCACGCACGCCGCGGTTTTCCAAAGCGTGGATACCGGCAATAGTAGTGCCGCCGGGCGATGTTACCTGGTCGCGCAGCTGCGCCGGATGCAGGCCAGTTTCCAGCACCATTTTGCCGCTGCCGGCAAAGGTCTGCGCCGCCAGCTTGATCGCCATGGCACGTGGCAGTCCGGCATTGACGCCGGCGTCTGCCAGGGCGTCGATCAGCATAAACACGTAGCCGGGGCCGCAGCCTGATACAGCGGCGATCGCCTCGATCGCGCTTTCGGCAACCACCTCGACCTCGCCGCAGGAACCGAAAATAGTTTTAGCGGCGTCCAGCATCGCTGCGCTGACCTTGCTGTCAGGAGCGATCGCCGTCATGCCTGCACCTACTGCCAGCGGCGTGTTGGGCATCACCCGGATCACCGCATGGCCCGGTACGACTTTATGCAGCTTGTCCAGATCGACGCTGCCCATGATCGAAAGCACGGTAGCCTGCGGCGGCATGGCCGCCACCAGATCTGACGTGATCGCCGCATCGACGACCTGCGGTTTGACGGCTAAAATGATCAGCCCCGCATTTTTTACAGCGGCTTTATTATCCACCATGGCCTCTACGCCATAGGTCTTTTGCAAATATTCACAGCGCGCCGGTGTCGGGTCGCCCACAAAGATCTCGCCGGGCTGGGCCAGCTGTGCGCCCAAAATACCTTTGATGATAGCTTCGGCCATAGCGCCGCCGCCGATAAAAGCGATCGCGCCTGTTTGAGCTGTTATTTTTTCCACGGTTGACCACCCTTTTCATCATAAATGTTGACGCTGGCGTCGATGTCGACGTTTTTGGGAGCGCAGACCAGAATATTACGGCCGATCTTTTTCATACTGCCGCCTAAAGCGTAGATCGTGCCGCTGATAAAATCAGTCATGCGTTTAGTGACCAGCCCTTCGGTGCCTTCAAAATTCACAACTACCGGCTGGTTGTTGCGCAGATAATCGGCGACCTTCTGCGAATCGTCAAAATTAGCAGGCTCCAGCACTACTACCCTGACCTGCTTTTGAGCAAGCGGCAGGGAAATGGTTTTGCCTTCGGGCGAATTTTGAATGTCCTTTTTTCTGAAGAAGGATTTTTTCTCTGTCTGCTGCTCGCTTCTTGCCGTCGCTTCAGGCTCGGCAGGCGCTGCCTGTCTGCTGACAGGAGCAGGCGTGCTGCGGGGGATACGTTTGGGAGCCGGTTCAGCTTTGCGGACGGGTTCCTCTTCCTCTAACAGTTCATCATCTTCCTCTTCATATAAACCTAAGGTTTCAGAGATACGATCAAAAAATTTCATACATTTCACCATACCTTCATGCTCATTTATTTTTTAGTGTAATCACGTTTGCCAAATAAAGCCGTGCCCACACGCACGATATTGGCGCCTTCTTCCACAGCCACAGTAAAGTCGTGGGTCATGCCCATCGACAGCAGCTCGATTTCAGGCCGCAGCTTTTTCAGCTCGCAGAAGCAGCAGTAGCCTTCCTTAAAAACGGGACGTGTTGCTTCAATATCGTCGCACAGCGGCGCGATCACCATCAAGCCTCGCACCCGCAGGTTTTGATAGCTGTCCAGCGTCGGCACGACTGCCTGGTAGTCTTCCAGCAAAAAGCCTGTTTTCTGTTCTTCGCGGGCGATGTTGAGCTGCAGCAGAATATCCTGCACCTTGCCCTGCTGCAGGGCTGCTTTGTCCAGGGCGACCAAAAGCCGCTGGCTGTCAACAGATTCGATCAGATCGAACAAAGCGACGGCCTGTCTGGCCTTGTTGGTCTGCAAATGACCGATCAGATGCCAAACGCCTCGGTCAGGCACGACAGTGCGTTTTTCTTTCGCTTCCTGCACCCGGTTTTCACCGATATTGGCTATACCAAGCGCCAGCGATTCCAGCACCACGTCGACAGGATGATTTTTAGTTACGGCGACCAGAGTTGCCTCTGTGCCGGTCAGTTTAGTTTCAGTCCGCCGGGCCAAAGCCTCGGCGATCCGGGTCTGTACTTTGTGCAGATTGTCTTTTAACAAAATAAAGACCTCCTAAAAGTTTTATATTCGCCACAAAAACTATTATTCCTTTTTTATCTTCGGCAAATGCTTACTCCCATGCGCCCGGTTTTACCCTGCTCGGCACGATAGGAGAAAAACAGTTCCCTGTTATCGCAGGTACAGACAGCGGCGCAGTCGATCTGCCCGGGTGCCAGCCCTGCTGCTTCTAATTGTAATCTATTCATCAGCCATAAGTCCAGCTGATATTTTCCATTTGTTTTAGGCGTAAAGCACTGGCGGTATTTAGCCCCTGCCGCCAGCACTGCGTCGTCCACTTCGTAACAGCAGCTGCCGATAGAAGGCCCGATCGCTGCCAGCAGCTTTTCGGGTCTGCTGCCGTAATGCTGCTGCATGGCCTGCACGGTTTTCAGAGCGATCTCGCCCACACTGCCGCGCCAGCCGGCATGCGCCAGTCCCACAGCGCCGCTTTCAGGATCGGCCAGCAGCACCGGCACGCAGTCTGCATAAAACAGCAGCAGTGGTACGCTGGGCAGATCGGTGATCAAAGCGTCGGTGCCTGCGACCGTATCGGCAAAAGCTGCCGCGCCGCTGCCCACCAGGTCTGCCGTCACTTTGGCGACCTTGCTGCCATGCACCTGGGCGCAGGTAGTGAATTTGGCTGCATCGACGCCTAAAGCCGCCGCAAACTGCCGGCGGTTAGCCAATACCAGCTCCGCAGCGTCGCCCACATGCAGCGCCAGGTTGAAACCGTCAGGCGCGATGCTGCTGGCTCCGTGCAGACGGCAGCTGCAGCCATTAGTAAAGCCTGCGTCTGTCAGCGCCGTAAACTCGCCCAGCCAGATCCTGCCGCTCTGCCTTAATCTAAAGCTCATGCCTGCACCTCCCCGCATACGCCGCAGCGGCGGCACTGGTCAAAGCACATCGGCGTAAATTCCTCACGCTGCGCTTTCTGCCACTCGCTGATCAGATATGCTTCGCTGAAGCCCATATCCAGATGCCGCCAGGGCAAGGGGCCGCCGATCTCGTAGGCCGTAGTTGCCAGCTTTTCCAGATCCAGTCCCTGCTCCTTCAGCACCTGCTTCAGGGGCAGTTCTCTTTGGAACGCTTCCAGCAACGCCTTGCCGATCCTACGGTCGCCCCGGGCCAATACAGCCTGCAGGACGGTTTCCTTCAAAGATTCGGTCTGCACCTGGATATGCTTTGCTTTTTTAAAAGCATTCTCCAGCATTTTAAAACGGCGTTTAAGTGTCTTGACATCGCACAGCGGCGACCACTGAAAGGGTGTAAAGGGCTTGGGAATAAACCCGTTGACCGAGATGATCAGCTCGCCCCTGTTCAGGGCGGCGTCCATTTTTTCCCGCACCCGCCGGATCATGGCCATCATTTCTTCAATGTCGCTGTCAGCTTCGCCCGGCAGTCCCAGCATATAATAGAGCTTGATATTTTTCATACCGGCTGCTGCTGCCAGTTCCACCGCATTTAAAACGTGCTGCTCCGTAATGCCTTTATTGATGACGTTACGCATTTTCACGCTGCCTGCTTCCGGGGCCACTGTCATCGTCCGCTGGCCGCTGGCCGCCAAAGCCTGCGTCAGCTCCACGTCCAAAGTGTCGGCCCGCAGCGAAGCTACTGTAAACGGCACCTGCTCGTCTACCAGCGTCTGCGTCAGTTCTTTGATATAAGGGTAATCAGATACCGCCGCACCCATCAGGCCGACTTTTTTAGTCTGCGGCGGACGGTTACGGATCTTCGTCAGCAAAATATCCAAAGCCCGCGCCCGGGGTTTGCGGAAGCAATACCCCGCCATGCAGAAACGGCAATGCCGACCGCAGCCGCGTGCTACTTCAACGATATACATATTTTCAAATTCCGTCGCCTCGGTCATGATCGCCGAAGTCTGCGGATAGTTGTCCAGCTCGCGTACCCACTGACGTTTGACTGCTGCCGGTACCTGCGGCGACGCCTGCATACCGCAGAACGCACCGCCTGCATCATACTGCGGCTCATAAAACCGCGGCACATAAATGCCCTGGACCTGCGCCAGCTCCAGCAGCGCTGCTTCCTTGCCCAGGCCTTTGTCCTTCGCCGCATAAACAGTGTCCAGCAGTCTGGTAACAGTTTCCTCGCCTTCGCCGATGACAAAAGCGTCAGCGATCCCGGTCAAAGGCTCTGGATTAAAAGTCGCACAGGGTCCGCCGATGATCACCAGCGGTTCCTTCTCGCCCCGCAGCGCCGCTTCCGGCTTCACGTTGCTCTGCGCCAGCATCGTCAGTAAGTTTGTGTAATCCATCTCAAAGGACATCATCACGCAGATGATTTCAAAATCCGCCAGCGGGCGCTGCGTTTCCAGCGACAGCAACGGCGTTTTAGTGCGTTTATACTCTGCCAGGAGCTTGCTGTCAGGCAGAAAGAAACGTTCACAGGCTGCGTCACCGCGGCTGTTGATGATCTGATACAGGATATGCAGCCCCAGATTGGACATACCCAGATGATAGGTATTGGGATAAATAAAAGCCACCGGCCTTCTGGCTCCCGGCGCAAACACCTGCACCCCGCTTTCGCGGGCAACTATTTCTTTCAATGCATTTTTAAGCTCCCAGGTCAACTTGTCTACCTCGTTTATATTCTCTCAGTATGGTTTTAATCTTTCAAACGTTTTTCAAACATTTCGATCACCGTTTTCAAAACCTTCAGGCGGGCATAATACTTGTTATTGCCCTCCACGATCGTCCACGGCGCATAATCGGTGCTGGTGCGTACCAGCATTTCGTTCACTGCCGCTTCATAAGCGTCCCATTTTTCACGGTTCCGCCAGTCTTCATCTGTGATCTTCCATTCCTTGTTGGGGTTCTGCTCACGCTCCTTAAAGCGTTTATACTGCTCGTCCCTGTCGATCTGCAGCCAGAACTTGCCGATCACCGTACCATATTCAGCCCACTGGAGTTCCATTTCATTGATCTCGGCATAAGCACGGCTCCACTCGTCCTGCGTGGCAAAGCCTTCGATACGTTCTACCATGACCCGGCCATACCAGGTACGGTCAAAAACAGCGATCTCGCCCCGTTTGGGAAAGCGGGTCCAGAAACGCCACAAGTAGTTGAACTCTTTCTCTACCACGTTGGGCGCCGCCACCGGATTCACCGAATACCCCAGCGGGTCCAGAGCAGCTGTCAGACGGCGGATCGCGCCACCCTTGCCGCCTGCGTCCCAGCCTTCAAAGCCGAAAACTGCCGGGATACCTTTTTTATACATTTCATACTGCAAAAGACTCAGTTTAGACTGGTACTTGTCCAGCTTTTCTTTATATTCCGCTTTCGCGATCTCTTTGGACAGATCGACCTTTGATAAGACATCATAAATTTCTGTACGCGGCAGCACCAGCTGCTGTCCGGCCTGCTTGCGGGCTTCTGCTTCGGCCAGCGCCAGCTCCAGCCGCTGCACGATCACGTCAAAGATCGAAACCTCGGCAAAACGGGTATCGTCGCCGGCGATCAGATACCAGTGGGCATTAGGCCGGTCGCTGTCGATAAACATTTTCTCATAGATCTCCAGATAACGCTGATAATCAACAAAGTCATCATCGCTTTCATTGACCTTATCCCAGCCTTTGCCATAGGTCTTTTCAGCCTTCTGCACATTGGCTTTCAGCTGTTTTTCGGACACATGCACAAAAAATTTCAGCAGCACATAATTATCATCAGTCAGCTGCTTTTCAAAAGCATTGATATGCCTGTAACTGGTATTTATTCTTTTAACTTGCTCCGCATCGCGGTCAAAGGTATATTCATTTTTCAGGTAGTACCAGCTGCGGTAATACACAGCCATATTGCCTTTAGCCGGCAGCTGCCGCCAAAAAGGCTCAAAAAACGGCTGATCCGGTTCTTCGTCCGCCATTTTCGACGCCGAATAAACTCTGAACCCGCGGGCATCCATCTGCTGCATCATATGGTTGATGATGACGTTGCGCTGAGCCCCGCGCCAGCCCTCGAACAGAATAATAACGGGGATCCCCGCAGCGCGACAGGCGCGCTGCAGTTCACCGAGTTTAACACTGAAATAATCCATCTTTTCGTTATAAGCGTCTTTTTTCAGACTTTGTTTTAAGTCTATCTTTTCTAACACACACTTCACCCGGTTCTAAATAATTTAGCAAAACATTCAAAAACTATCATCGTACGGTTTCAGCGACCGTGGTTTATCCAAAAGCATCGCCATAACAAAGCCGTGGCGCACTTCCCCAGCCACTGTCCGGCGGCTGCGAAAGCCTTTAAAGGCAGGCTGGGGCTTCTGCGTTTCAAAGCGTTTATAAAGCGGTTCAGAAACAGCAGCTTCTGCAGCAACTGCCGGCGCAGGCTCCTGATAGACCTTCTCTTCTACAGGCGGCTTTTTGGGCGCCCGGTCTTCTGGGAACTCTACATACCACGGTACGGCATCTTTGTCCTCATCTTCATAGCGGCGGCCCTGCATCTGCTCCGGCATTTCCATCGGCCATTCAGCCTTGGGCTGCTGCTGTGGCGGAGCAGGACGTTTTTTACGGTTGCGGACATCGAAAAAGATAAAAAACAGCAGTACGATGAGCGGATAAAATAACATCAAATTGTCCATACATTCGCCTCATCTCAATACACCAGCCGACTCACACAGTCAGCTTATTTCGGATTATTGCCTTTTTCGCCGCCATTTTCAGGGCTGGAACCGGCAATCATTTTACGCATATCAGTATCAGCATTGATATTGTTCATGCGGTAATAATCCATCACACCAAGACGGCCGTTTTCCAAAGCATCTGCCAATGCGGTCGGCACCTTGGCCTCAGCTTCGACGACTTTCGCCTGCATTTCCTGGGTATAGGCCTTCATTTCCTGCTCTTTAGCAACCGCCATGGCGCGGCGTTCTTCGGCACGGGCCTGGGCGATACGTTTATCGGCTTCAGCCTGATCGGTCATCAAAGCAGCGCCAATGTTACGGCCTACGTCAACGTCGGCAATATCGATGGACAGGATCTCAAAAGCAGTACCGGCGTCCAGACCTTTAGCCAGCACGGTGCGGGAAATGAAATCAGGGTTTTCCAGCACGTCGCTGTGTTTGACAGCCGAGCCGACATTGGTAACGATACCTTCGCCGACACGGGCGATAATAGTAGCTTCACCGGCGCCGCCGACCAGACGGTCGATATTGGCGCGGACAGTGACGCGGGCTTTGACCTTCAGCTCGATACCGTCTTTAGCCACTGCCGAAACGATCGGAGTTTCAATAACTTCGGGGTTTACGCTCATCTGCACTGCTTCCAGCACGTTACGTCCTGCCAGGTCGATAGCGCAGGAACGCTCAAAGGTCAGCGGGATCTGGGCACGGTGTGCCGCGATCAAAGCGTCGATAACACGGTCGACGTTACCGCCGGCCAGATAATGGGCTTCCAGCTGATTGACATTGACGTCCAGACCGGCCTTATTGGCCTTGATCAGCGGCAGCACGATGTGTGAAGCCGGTACACGGCGGAACCGCATACCTACCAGATTGAAAATACCTACATTGACGCCGGCGGCAATAGCCGAGATCCACAGCGCCAACGGCACAAAATTCAAAAATACGGCAATAGCGGCAATGATCAGAATAAACATAAAGCCGCCGTTAAACAGAAAATCAAACATCATAACACTTCCTTTATTCTTTAATTTTTACTTCCTGAACGAACAGTTTATTGCCTTCCACTTTCACGATCTCTACCATCGCCCCGGGCATGATATAATCGCCAAAGCTCACCACGTCGACGCGTTCGCCGTCGATGATGACAGTGCCCGCAGGACGCAGCGGCGCTACGACCTCACCACGTTTACCCAGGTATCTGGAGTGATCACCGGCACCTGTATAACCACTGCGGTTCTCTTGCTTATCCCATAAAACAAAGGGATTCCACTTACTTTCAGCAGGCAGATAAACAAACAGCAGCGCAATTACTGCCCCCAGTGCCAATACCACACCAAGCAAAATATACGCAGCCTCGGCACCACCGCCCAGCAGATAATATGAGCCTGCCAGCAGCGAGATCAGACCTGTAACGCCAAAAAATCCGAACCCCGGAACTATTGCTTCGATTCCCAAAAGCACGATCCCGACGCCCAGTAAAATATATTCCATTGGCATAGGTTTTTACCTCCCTTCGTATCATTATATTATACCAAAAAACTTACCTATCAGGCAAATTTCACTATTCTTTTACAAAAGTAAACCCCCTGCCAAAAGCAGGGGGCCATCCATATTTTTACCCAGACAGTATTTTTTTTTTAGCTTAGGCCGTCACTCTTCTGTTTCTTCCAGCTTGATACCGTCACCGTCTACAACTACTGCAGCATAGTCCAACAGCTTGTTTCTGCGTTTATCAAGATTGCGGTATTCCTCCTGCTGCATCTTTTCTGTTTTCAAATGCGTCAGCGAACCGGTATATTTAGCGTCAGCCAACGGTGCGACAGGTTTATCAGGCAGCACCGGGGCCACAGTTTTTTCTTTAATGATCAGCTTGCCGGTCACGTTAAGTGCATAACCGTCCTGCGTTGAATACAGCAGATCGCTCAAATCATATTCCCCGACCTCTGTTTTACTATCGGCCAGCAGCTTATCAACGTCGATGATGATCCCCTGTTCGGCCAGCTTGTCGGCGATCGCCTGCGCCAGTCCTGTATAACCGCTGCCGGTATATTCTGCTTCTATATCGCCGATATTGATGTCCAGCGGCTTCAGCAGACCTTTCAGCAGCGGCGTCGTATGGTCGCCATAGGCTAGCCACAAAGCTTTATCACTTTCCTGCATTCCTGCCAGAAAGGCTTCATTAAAGGCTTTGACAGTGCTGTATTCCGTACCGTCGCCATATTTTTGAAAACCGGTAGCAGTTGCAAAATAAGCATTGGTAATAGCGCCGCCGTTGTCTGATTGACCAATGACAGAGCCGACAGCATTACTGCCGCTGACTGTGCCGGTATTATAAACATTCTTTAGCGTGTTGCCGTTATCATTAGAACCTGCGATCCCGCCAACCGCTTCCGTGCCTGTAATGTTACCGGTATTATAGGCATTCTCGACTGTAGTAGCCGCCCCATCGCTAGCTCCGCAAATACCGCCGACAAAACTGCCTTGCCCAGACACAATTCCTGTATTGACAGCAGACAAAATTTGACCACTGTTAGAATTATACCCTGTAATACCGCCAGCCAGACTCTGTCCAACACCATCAACATCAGCATTCACCTTACCGCTATTACGGCCATTTTCTATTTTAGCAGCTTTATTATACCCTGCAATACCACCGACAAAGGTTTTCCCAGTAACCGACCCAGTGTTAATGACATTCTCTATCGTCCCACTCTTAGCATCGAGCATTCCATTCAGACCGACGATACCACCAGCCTTTTGAAGTGTTCCGATAACATCGCCGCTATTACTACTATTAGAGATATTGCTGTAGTTTTCACCGACAATACCACCAACACTCACGCTGCCGCTAATTGCTCCGGTATTATTTGCCTTATCTATGGTTCCTGCATTTTGTGATGAGCTAGCGTTATTATGATTTACACCGCTGATGCCACCAACTTGATTTGTTCCTGTTACTTTGCCAGAATTATCGATGTTGGTTAGAGAACCTTTATTTATTCCACTGATACCACCAGTGTACTGGCCTGTACTTGTTACTTCACCACTATTACTGGCATCTGCAATAATACTATTGACAAGATTAGTGCCAACAATACCGCCAACACTACCATTACCCTTGATACTGCCAGTATTTTGGGCGTCAATAATACTTCCCGTTTGTGAACTTGAAGCGCCATTAGAACAAGCAATGCCGCCAACATTACTGCCTGTGCCAGTCACCGTACCCTCATTGATCACTGATTCCAAGCGCCCATAATTCATACTGGTGATACCGCCGACCGATGACACGCCGCTCACTTTAGCCTTATTAACAACATTTCTGATCATACCTAAATTTTTGCCGGCAATCGCCCCAACGTTATTCTTGCCCAAAACATTACCCGTAATGTTTAGATTCATTACTGCGGCTGTTTCGGTAAGGCCGCCAAATAGACCCACATATAATTCGTCACTTCTGTTTATTGATAAATCCAGCACTGTGTAACCTGCTCCATCCAGCACCCCGGTAAAACCACCCTGAAATCCTTGTGGCGTCCCCATTGTCAACTGTTTCAACTGGCCAATGCTAACGAACCCCTTGCCATCATTCCAGGTGCTTGTGGCAGACGCATCTATATCGTTTGCCAGCATATAATTGCCATGCACATACTTATATGCCAAGTATTTATCATTGTATTTTTCTTCCGCATTATTATTTATCGCCTGCAGCTCATATACATCGTGCACCAGCATAGCGTCGTTGATGCTTTTGCTCCCTCCTGTAAGATCGGTAACATAAGCTCCGCTCAAGACGCTGCTGGCTTTCGTGCCGCCGCCTTTGCTGTAATCGCTGACCTGATGCGTATTGCCAGCACCGTCGCCTACATCGATCGTTGTTTTATCAGTTACCTCATAGCCGATATTGATATTTTCGTTGGCCCGCAGCGTGATTTTGCTTTTGTCAGCTACATCAAGACTATCGGCACCAATGATCGAAAGATTGTTACCTTCCAATACCAGTGTTCCCGCTGTCAGTTTGCCCAGATTGATAATGTCTGCCTGCACCTCCGCCGCCTTTGCTGTCGTCAACGGTGCCAAACTGCCGTTAAAGCCCGTCAGCTCACCTGCTTCCAGCCTGCGTGTCGATGCCGTCAGCTGCCCGACGTTGACCTGTGCCGTTTTGCCGAACAAGATCCCATTGGGATTGACTAAAAACACATGCACGCCGGAGCCGTTGATCTTGCCGAAAATCTCGCTTTTATTACCGCCGCTGACATAGTTCAAGACGGCCTGCATATTTTGAAAATTCACAGTTTCGTTCTGGGCAATATCAAAACCGTTCCAGTTGATGGTCACATTGCCGCTGCCGGTTATATTCATGCTGCTGCCATTAGTCACAATGCTGCCATTTTGAGTCACTACATTGCCGCCGCTTGGCAAAGCGTAGCCCCAGTTGGGCAGCAGCAGCATCCCGCCGCTCAGCATCGCCGCCAATATTTTTTTAGACAAAAGTCCTGCTCCTCTTTGCATCTTCCCTTACCTCCCCGAAACCTCACTCACAAAAGTTTATACGCCAAAAACCACAGTCTGCCGTTTTTATCCTGTTCTTCACTTTGGAACGCCTCACCGTTAAGCTTGCGGGCATAGTCCAGACGCAAAAAATAATCATTGGGCCTTGCATATTCTATACCTACGCCCCAACCGGCCAGATTGCGGTGCTGACCATAGCTTTTAGACAGCGTGACTTCGCCCCAGTCTGTAAAAGCCGCCAGACTGAGATAAGGCACCGGCGTCGCATAACGCAGCTCAGCCGTAGCCTGATAACCGCTGTCGCCGCTGGCTTCACCCTGTGGATAAGCCCGCACGCCATTGGCGCCGCCCAGGCTGAACTGCTCACTGCCGTCCAGATCTCTGCTGGCCAGCTGGCTGTGGAAATTAAGATGCAGATTGACAGTATTGCCCAAACGCCGAATATGGTTGACATCAGTCGTAAACTTTGAAAAACTGCCTTCGGTATAAGGATTGTTGGCATCATCATAGCTGAGTTTCCCCCAATAATATAAAGCACTGTAGCCGGTAACGCTCGCACTGCCGCGATGGTTGCCCACAACACCGCCGTGCAGCGTATTACTGTGTTTTTTGCTGCTGCCCAGCTCGCCAAAGCTCCTCATTTCGTCCTTCAGCTGCCTGTTATCATAACCATAGATAACACTTAAATGGTTGCTGCTGGTATTGACCAGCGGCGTTGATGCGTAAATACTCAGAGTTTTGGCCCGCCCCACGGCATCCAGTACTGCAAAATAATCACCCAAAGTATAGTCCATCAGGCTGTAACTGATCCCCAGCCTTGTGCCGCGGCTGCCTAACGGCATCTCATAACCAAAATTATAGTTGTGCAAATCTTCATTACTCAGCAACCCGCCGGCAAAAATTTTGTCACCTGTACGGCCTGGATCATTAAGCGTTGTCTGAAAACCGTACCTGTAACGGCCGCTGTATTTACCGCCGTAGTTATCAGTATAGATAATACTTTCGGCCGTTTTACTGTCGCTGACAGTGATAGTTAGATCTGTACTGCCGATTTCTTCACCGGCACTCAAAATTCCGGCAGCACTGATACCGGGAAGATCATTGAAATTGTTGAGAACTGTTTCGATCCTGTTCGTTCTTACATAGCTCCCCGGTTGCAATACAGCGGCAAAAGCAGCTGCCGTATCGGCATTTAAGCGCGAAGTATTGTCAATTACTACCTTTCCAAAAGTACCTAAAAAGATCCTGAGCTCAACAGTACCATCCTGCACATTCTGCTGTGGTATTAAGGCTGTTGCCACCGTATAGCCCTGCTGCCGGCAATAATCAGTTACTTTGGCCGCAGCCTGTTCCAGTTCCGCAACAGTCACTTCCCTGTCCAGATAAGCCTGTATGACTCTGGTCAGCTCTGCAGCGTCTATTTCCTGCTGCCCGGTAAAAACAAATTTTTTCAGCAGCAGTTTCTGCGGCATTTCTTCTACTGGTGCCGGCATCTGTTCCTCCTGCTGCACTTCTGCCTGCGGCTGTCTGCCGCCGCGGTTCTGTTCTAAGGCTCTGACCTCAGGATTACTGCCTGGCAAAGACGGCGCCGCCCAGGCAGATGCTGCCATTCCCAGACTCAATACTGCCGCCAAAGCTTTTTCCACATTTTTTAACACTTTTATTCGCTCCTCTTTACTCTTTTTCATCAACTTTCCCGTATATCCTTACTGCACTTTCAGAACAAAACGGACTTAGCCCAAGCCACTCTTTTCTGTCTTTCTGCCAAGCTGCAATATTTCTAAAAGTTGTTTTACTTCCTCCAGCGAATAACTGCTGTATGCGGTTTCCGCCTTTGTAGTTTCGACAGCTCCCAACTGAAAAAAAACCTCCAACGTACAGTCAAACACGTTTGCCGCACGAACCAAAAACCTTAAACTGACAGTGACCCTGCCATTTTCAATATTGCTCAGATGAGTCTGACTGATAGATAACGCTTTTGCCATTTCATTTTGACTGATGCCTCGGACCGTTCTCAGCAGCTTGATCCGGCCTCCCAGTTTTTTGAGGCAGCTTTCATCGTACATACTCTCTCCGTCTTTCTTCCCGATTAAATCCTTTAACTTTCTTGCGTATTTTTGGGATTTTAATTAAAAATATTTTAAATAAGTTATACTCATTGTTATTATAGCACTGTTGTACCCCCCCACAAGACATACGAACAGATATTTTCGACGCAGTTTGGTTTCGTTATTGCCCATACGTTTTGATAGCCGCCAAAGTTCCAGGTGGCACCAGTCCCGCAGCTCATTCAACCCAGCGGCACAAAAAGTAAAAACATCCCACACAAAAGAAAAGCAGACACTGTTAAAAACATAAATCTTAATAGTGTCTGCTTTTTCTTGACTGATATGATTAAAAAGCAGTGAATTAAATTTTTCATGCCAGCGTCAATTTTATTTATCTGTTCTTAGCATTATTCTTCTGTTTCTTCCAGCTTGATCCCGTCACCGTCTACAACTACTGAAACATATTCCAGCAGATTGTTTCTGCGTTTATCAAGATTACGGTATTCCTCCTGCTGTGTTTTTTCCGTTTTCAAATGCGTCAGTGAACCGGTATATTTAGCGTCAGCCATCGGTGCAACAGGCTCCACAGGTAGTACAGGATCAACAGCTTTTTCTTTGATGATCAGCTTACCGGTCACGTTAAGTGCATAACCGTCCTGCGTGGAATACAGCAAGTCGCTCAAATCATATTCCCCGATCTCTGTTTTACTATCGGTCAGCAGCTTAGCCACGTCGATAATGATACCCTGTTCAGCCAGTTTGTCGGCGATCGCCTGCGCCAGTCCTGTATAGTCGCTGCCGTATATTCTGCTTCGATATTGCCGATATTGATGTCCAGCGGCTTCAGCAGACCCTTCAACAGCATCGTCGTTTTGTCGCCGTAGGTCAGCCACAAAGCTTTATCGCTTTCCTGCATTCCTGCCAGAAAGGCTTCGTTAAATTCTTTGACAGTGCTGTATTCCATGTCGTTGTCATATTTTTGAAAACCGGTAGCAGTTTTATAGTAACTATTACTTATCACACTGTCGCCAGCGCCAATGATGACACCGTAATTTTGCGAATAACCGGTCACCTCTCCCAAATTATAGACATTCGTTATCGTTCCACTTTTGCTGTAGCCGGCAATACCAGAAAGATACTGACTGCTGCCAGTCCCGATTATCGTTCCTTCGTTATAGCAATTTCTGATAGAATCCGTACTGTTGCCGACAATACCTGCCAAATAATGACCTCCTTTTATTGTGCCGGAATTCCAGGACCCTTCTATTGTTCCGCTTCCAGCACGTCCGGCAATACCGCCAATATGCTGCGAGCCGCTTACCGTACCGGTATTATAGGCATTAATAACATCTTTAAAAGCGTCCCCGACTATCCCTCCGACATATTTAGCGCCAGCTGCCCCACTAATATCACCGGTATTATAAACATCAGACAGAGTACTTTTAGAGTAACCCGCAATGCCGCCTACATAAAAAGTACCGCCTGTTACATTGCCTTTATTATGCACGTGTTCTATGACGCTGCTGTCATAATTGTAACCAACAATACCGCCTACACCATAGCCGTTGGCTACAACATTACCCGTATTATAGCTTTCGCCATTGATAGTTCCTTTATTGTAACCACTGATGCCGCCCACCTGCGAAAAACCTTTACTGTCAACTGCTGTGCCGGTAACAGCAGCAGTATTATATGAGCCGGTAATGATGGAACCGCTGTTATTACGTCCAGTTATACCGCCAATAAGGTTCTGCGCCGTAACCGAGCCGGTATTATAACAGCCGCTGATAGTACCGCCTTCGTTAGATCCGGCAACGCCACCGGCATATATCGTTCCGCCAGTAACGACTGCATTATTAAAGCTGTCTTTGATAGTGCCTGTATTATATCCGGTCACACCGCCTACAGACATTCTGTTCGCTGTAACTGTACCGGAAGCAATATTCCGCGTAGCCTCAAGCCTGCCCTCGTTACTGCCGGCAACGCCGCCAACTGTACTGTCTCCACTTACAGCACCGCTGTTCTCCGCATTTTTTACAACACCGCTGGCATTGTTTTCACCCACGATACCACCGACGCAGCTGACACCCATAATATTAGTGCCATATATATGCCCTTTAATAATTCCGCTGTTCTTGACGTTTTCGATTAGGCCATCGTTATCTCCACTGATCCCGCCAACCTCACTGCCGCCACCATCCTTTAATTCCACCAGTCCTGTATTTTCTGCCCCTGTGATCGAACTTCCAGCACTGTTGCTGCCCGTTATGCCACCAATATTTCCCATAGTTTCAGAAGTAATATTGCCGTTATTTTTGACATCAATCAAAATACCGGCGTTTCCCCAAACAGTATCGCCGTTACTGCCAGTAATACCGCCGCTTCTGCCGTCTATTGTCAGTGTACCGTTATTGACAGCATTACGGATCACACCGCCGTTAGTCCCAACGATACCACCCACGCCGCCACTGCTGCAGACCAACTCGGCAGAATTGACAATATTATAAATAGTGCCCCAGTTCAATCCGGCAATACTGCCGAAATTCGACGTTCCTTCAATATGTCCGCCGGCAATATTTACATTGCCCACGCTGCCGCCCTTGCCAATACCTTCAAACAAGCCTATATAACCATCATCCCAATTTTCAATTTGTTTAATATACAAATTTTTGATGCTATAAGCCATACCATCAAAATTGCCGCTAAAACTGCCTGTTACATCATCGGAAACACGTTCCAGACGTCCTATAGGATCAAAACCACGGCCACTGTTCCAGTTTTTAGTTACCTCCGCCTCAATATCGCCTGCCAGCATATAATTGCCGACCACATAACTGCTGCCATTAACCAGGCTGGTATTTCTGTCAATAGCCTGCAGTTCATACACATCGTGTACCAGCATAGCGTCGTTGATGCTTTTGGTGCCGCCGGTCAGGTCGGTAACAGAAGCTCCGCTCAGAACGTCGCTTGCTTTCGTGCCGCCGCCTTTGCCGTAATCGCTGACCTGATGTGTATTACCCTGTCCGTCACCTACGTCGATCGTTGTTTTATCAGTTACTTCATAACCTATATTGATATTTTCGTTGGCCCGCAGCGTGATTTGGCTTTTGTCAGCTACATCAAGACTGTCGGCACCAATGATCGAAAGATTGTTGCCTTCCAATACCAGCTTCCCCGCTGTCAGTTTGCCCAAATTGATAATGTCTGCCTGGACATCAGCCGCCTTTGCTGCCGTCAACGGTGCCAGGCTGCCGTTAAAGCCCGTCAGCTCACCTGCTTCCAGCCTGCGTGTCGATGCTGTCAGCTGCCCGACATTGACCTGTGCCGTTTTGCCGAACAGAATACCACTGGGATTTACTAAAAACACATTCACACCGGCGCCGTTGATCTTGCCATAAATCTCACTTCTGCTGCCGCCGCTGACATAATTCAAGACGGCCTGCATATTTTGAAAATTCACAGTTTCGTTCTGGGCAATATCAAAACCGTTCCAGTTGATGGTCACATTGCCGCTGCCGGTTATATTCATGCTGCTGCCATTAGTCACAATGCTGCCATTTTGAGTCACTACATTGCCGCCGCTTGGCAAAGCGTAGCCCCAGTTGGGCAGCAGCAGCATCCCGCCGCTCAGCATCGCCGCCAATATTTTTTTAGACAAAAGTCCTGCTCCTCTTTGCATCTTCCCTTACCTCCCCGAAACCTCACTCACAAAAGTTTATACGCCAAAAACCACAGTCTGCCGTTTTTATCCTGTTCTTCACTTTGGAACGCCTCACCGTTAAGCTTGCGGGCATAGTCCAGACGCAAAAAATAATCATTGGGCCTTGCATATTCTATACCTACGCCCCAACCGGCCAGATTGCGGTGCTGACCATAGCTTTTAGACAGCGTGACTTCGCCCCAGTCTGTAAAAGCCGCCAGACTGAGATAAGGCACCGGCGTCGCATAACGCAGCTCAGCCGTAGCCTGATAACCGCTGTCGCCGCTGGCTTCACCCTGTGGATAAGCCCGCACGCCATTGGCGCCGCCCAGGCTGAACTGCTCACTGCCGTCCAGATCTCTGCTGGCCAGCTGGCTGTGGAAATTAAGATGCAGATTGACAGTATTGCCCAAACGCCGAATATGGTTGACATCAGTCGTAAACTTTGAAAAACTGCCTTCGGTATAAGGATTGTTGGCATCATCATAGCTGAGTTTCCCCCAATAATATAAAGCACTGTAGCCGGTAACGCTCGCACTGCCGCGATGGTTGCCCACAACACCGCCGTGCAGCGTATTACTGTGTTTTTTGCTGCTGCCCAGCTCGCCAAAGCTCCTCATTTCGTCCTTCAGCTGCCTGTTATCATAACCATAGATAACACTTAAATGGTTGCTGCTGGTATTGACCAGCGGCGTTGATGCGTAAATACTCAGAGTTTTGGCCCGCCCCACGGCATCCAGTACTGCAAAATAATCACCCAAAGTATAGTCCATCAGGCTGTAACTGATCCCCAGCCTTGTGCCGCGGCTGCCTAACGGCATCTCATAACCAAAATTATAGTTGTGCAAATCTTCATTACTCAGCAACCCGCCGGCAAAAATTTTGTCACCTGTACGGCCTGGATCATTAAGCGTTGTCTGAAAACCGTACCTGTAACGGCCGCTGTATTTACCGCCGTAGTTATCAGTATAGATAATACTTTCGGCCGTTTTACTGTCGCTGACAGTGATAGTTAGATCTGTACTGCCGATTTCTTCACCGGCACTCAAAATTCCGGCAGCACTGATACCGGGAAGATCATTGAAATTGTTGAGAACTGTTTCGATCCTGTTCGTTCTTACATAGCTCCCCGGTTGCAATACAGCGGCAAAAGCAGCTGCCGTATCGGCATTTAAGCGCGAAGTATTGTCAATTACTACCTTTCCAAAAGTACCTAAAAAGATCCTGAGCTCAACAGTACCATCCTGCACATTCTGCTGTGGTATTAAGGCTGTTGCCACCGTATAGCCCTGCTGCCGGCAATAATCAGTTACTTTGGCCGCAGCCTGTTCCAGTTCCGCAACAGTCACTTCCCTGTCCAGATAAGCCTGTATGACTCTGGTCAGCTCTGCAGCGTCTATTTCCTGCTGCCCGGTAAAAACAAATTTTTTCAGCAGCAGTTTCTGCGGCATTTCTTCTACTGGTGCCGGCATCTGTTCCTCCTGCTGCACTTCTGCCTGCGGCTGTCTGCCGCCGCGGTTCTGTTCTAAGGCTCTGACCTCAGGATTACTGCCTGGCAAAGACGGCGCCGCCCAGGCAGATGCTGCCATTCCCAGACTCAATACTGCCGCCAAAGCTTTTTCCACATTTTTTAACACTTTTATTCGCTCCTCTTTACTCTTTTTCATCAACTTTCCCGTATATCCTTACTGCACTTTCAGAACAAAACGGACTTAGCCCAAGCCACTCTTTTCTGTCTTTCTGCCAAGCTGCAATATTTCTAAAAGTTGTTTTACTTCCTCCAGCGAATAACTGCTGTATGCGGTTTCCGCCTTTGTAGTTTCGACAGCTCCCAACTGAAAAAAAACCTCCAACGTACAGTCAAACACGTTTGCCGCACGAACCAAAAACCTTAAACTGACAGTGACCCTGCCATTTTCAATATTGCTCAGATGAGTCTGACTGATAGATAACGCTTTTGCCATTTCATTTTGACTGATGCCTCGGACCGTTCTCAGCAGCTTGATCCGGCCTCCCAGTTTTTTGAGGCAGCTTTCATCGTACATACTCTCTCCGTCTTTCTTCCCGATTAAATCCTTTAACTTTCTTGCGTATTTTTGGGATTTTAATTAAAAATATTTTAAATAAGTTATACTCATTGTTATTATAGCACTGTTGTACCCCCCCACAAGACATACGAACAGATATTTTCGACGCAGTTTGGTTTCGTTATTGCCCATACGTTTTGATAGCCGCCAAAGTTCCAGGTGGCACCAGTCCCGCGGCTCATTCAACCACCTGTAAACAAGCAGATATAGTATGTGGTATAATGAAAGCTAATCAACATCTGCCCTGATATTTTTTATTCAGCAGCGCTGCCTGTCTGGCGCAGAAAGGTACGGCTATGCATTATGTAGAAGTCAAAGGCATATTATCAGCTAAAAATGGTCTGAACTTATATCGCGGCTGCTCGCACGGCTGTATTTACTGCGATTCGCGCAGCAGTTGCTACCAAATGGCACATGCTTTTGAAGACATCGAAGTTAAACAAAACGCACTCATATTACTGGAAGAAGCCTTGCGTCGCAAACGTAAAAAATGTATGATCGGCACAGGTTCGATGACCGACCCGTATATCCCGCTGGAAACCGAACTGGGCAACGTACGGCAGGCTATAGAACTGGTATATAAATATGGCTGCGGCTTTACGGTGCTGACAAAGTCCAACCGGATACTGCGTGATCTTGACCTGCTTCAAAAAATAAACGCGGCAACAAAATGTGTAGTGCAAATGACCCTGACCACCTGGGACGAGGATCTGTGCAAAAAAATAGAGCCGCACGTAAGTACGACCCGTGAACGTTTTGAAGTTTTAAAGAAATTACGCGACGCCGGTATCCCGACTATCGTCTGGCTTGCACCCATCCTGCCTTTCATCAACGATAGCGAAGCTAATTTGCAGGGTATTTTAGATTACTGTATCGAAGCCGGAGTTTATGGCATTATTTGCTTTGGTATGGGACTGACACTGCGCGACGGCAACCGGGAATACTTTTACCAACAGCTCGACAGACACTTTCCCGGTCTGAAAAAACGCTATATCGATACCTATGGTAATCAATATGTCATCGACAGTCCCAACAGTAAACAGCTGCTGCAGCTACTACGGCAGAAATGCCGGCAGCATGGCATCATTCAGGATAATCAGCAGTTATTCACCTATCTGAGCACTTTTACGAACAAACAGGCAGACCAGCAGCAAAGCTTATTTGAATAAGATTGCCTGTAAACCGACACTCAAACAACTTGAAGAAAGTTTCTGTCAGTTATGCAGTCAGCCTATTATAAATATTGGGCGGCACTTTTATTATTTGCTTCCAACAGCAGCGTTGCCAGTAGTATCAAGCTTCCCAGCTACGAAATCGTTCTGCTGCGATCAAAATAAAATCAGGCAGCAGTTATTACCTCAATCAAACGCATACTAAAAACCGCAAGCCTCTGTTAAGGCTTGCGGTTTTTAGTATCATTCTTTCTTTAAATTAACTGCTTTACTCTGCCCTCATTTACGGCAATGCACACTATTTTAAAATCTCAGCGCGCCGTAGCGGCTTTCCAGCTTTTGCAGATGTTCCGTCAGTATGCCCGGTTCGATATAGGCATATTCCAAAATCTGCAAGGCATGGGGAGCGTAATCCCTGATAGCGGCGAAATAAGGTTCCCATTTGATCGTCCCCAGCCCTACAGGCTGATGACTGTCACCGCTGCCATCGTTATCGTGCACATGTACAGCCAGCAGCTTTTTCTGCAGACGTTTGACGGCTTCAGGAAGATCCCATTCGTTGACATGGGCATGCCCCGTATCCAAAAGTGCCAGCGCCTGAGGATACCGGTCGAACAATTCCAGATATTCCTCAAAATCAAACAGTAACGAACCACAGGGACGCAGGCCTACGTTTTCAATGACTGCCTGCACGCTATAGCTTTGCGCAAGGCTGATCACTTCGCCTAAACGCTGATAAACCAGTTCTCTTACTGCTTTGGCCTCTCCATGATAACCTTCGTTGGTATGCACTACCACAAATTCAGCTTTTATTTTCTGTGCATAGGCAAAGGTTGCAGCATAGGCCTTTAAATAATATTCATCACTGCTGTCAGCCAGATTTACAGCTACGCAGGGACCGTGGAGCGAAAAAGTGCGTTTTTCTTTATTGTTCTGCGCCAGCGGCAGCAGCACCTTATCCCAATAATGGTCGGTACCGAATTCATAAAAGAATTCTATGTTATAGGACAGCGGCAAGCCGCTGAGATATTTTTTATTGAAGCCGGCAAAAGCCAGATCACTGACAGCCCATTGCATCTGCAACAACCTCCCCTTGTTCAACATAGCCGATATTTTTGCCGCTGGCGGTGTCAAACAGGCTCACATCATCCCAGCTAAAGCTGATGCCGCAGGAACTGTGTACATCGGCATTACGGTCACTAACGGTGACGCAGATGCTTTCGCCGCTTTCCAGCTGCAATTCAACCGTACGCTGATTGCCTGTGTTTTCAACATAGGTAATACTGCCATGCACGGCAGCGCCGCTGCTCAAACGGCAGTGTTCGGGGCGAATGCCCAGCAGCAGCTCACGCCTCTCGCCGATCACCTGACGCCAAAGTTCCGGTACCGGCAGCACGGCTTTGCCGATACAGATACAGTCACGGTCAAAACGGGCTTTGACGATATTCATCGACGGTGCGCCTATAAAGCCGGCGACAAACGTATTGGCGGGGTGACGGTAGATCGTATCAGGAGCGGCGATCTGCTGCAGTTCTCCGCCCTTCAGCACTACGATGCGGTCAGCCACTGTCATTGCTTCCACCTGGTCGTGTGTAACATAGATCATTGTCGGTTTATAGATCTCGTGGATACGCACCAGCTCTGTTCTGGCCTGCTGACGCAGCTGGGCGTCCAGGTTGGACAGTGGTTCGTCCAGCAGAAAGTAAGGTGACTGTTTGACCAGGGCACGGCACAAAGCCACTCTCTGCTTTTGCCCGCCGGAAAGCTGCTTGGGCTTATAGTTTTCGTAGCCCTGCAAATTAAGTATGCTCAGCGCTTCATCGGCCCGTTTTTTGATTTCCGCTTCCGGAAGCTTTTGGATATGCAGGCCAAAGGTGATGTTGTCCCAGACGGAAAGATGCGGAAACAAGGCATAGCTTTGAAAAACCATGGCGATATTGCGCTCGCCGGGAGCAATGTCGTTGACTACCTGTCCTCCCATTTTCAGCTGGCCGCTGGTAATATCCTCCAAACCTGCGATCATGCGCAGCGTGGTAGTTTTACCGCAGCCGGACGGCCCCAGCAAGATCAGTCGTTCGCCTTCTTTGATCTCCAGGTTGAGCGACTTGACGATCCTGGCCTCGCCGTAGGATTTGCAGACATTTTCAAATACGATACTGTTCATAGATTATCCTTTGACCCCCGATTGCATAAAGGTATTGAGTATAAATTTCTGGCAGATAAGATATAAGCCCAGCGGCGGTAAGCTGGTCAGCGTGGCGACTGCCATGGCGATGCCCCATTCGCTGCCGCCTTCAGCACTGATAAACATTTGCAGAGCCAGCGGCAGGGTGTAGGTTTCTTTGTCCTGCAGCACCAGCAGCGGCCAGAAATATTCGTTCCATGAGTTGATAAAAAACAGGATACCGACCGCGATAACAGACGGCTTGATCAGCGGCAGCACCACCTTGCGCAGTACCTGCAGCGGTCCTGCATTATCTAAAACAGCCGCTTCCAGCAGGGGTTTGGGTATGCCGCGCATGGTCTGGCGCATCAAAAATACACCCATACCGTCAACAAACTGCGGCAGCATAACGCCCCAGGGCGTATTCAGCAGCTCCAGTTTGCTCATCAGCAGATAATTCGGCATGATCAGCACAGTGATCGGAATAAAAAAGGTCAGCAGCATACTGTTGAAAACAGTTTCTTTATATTTAAAATCATAGTAAATAAAAGCAAAGGCGGCCAAAACACTGGTCAGCACTTTAAATACCGTGACAAAGGCGGCAATAAAAAAGGTGTTATAGATATAAGTAAGCAGCGGAAAATTGCCAAGAACGGTCAGATAGTTATTCAGCGTCGGTGGCAGCGGCAAAGGGTTCAGCGTCGCCTGAAAGATCTGGTCCATATCTTTGAGCGAAGTAGAGACCATAAAAACTATCGGCCACAGCTGGATAAATACCGCTGCCAAAAGCGGCAGGTGCCACCACAGATCTTGATGTGTTTTAGTTTTCATAATAAACTTTTTTCTCCAGGTATTTATTTTTCAGGTACAGGAACGCCATATAACAGAACATGGTGATAATGGCAAACGCTGCCGACTTACCGGTTTGGAAGAAAATAAAACCGTACTGGTATACGATATAGACAAGATTGGAGCTGCCCTGATCCGGACCGCCCTGCGTCAGCATATTGACAGGCACCAGCACATACTGCAAGCCGAAAACTACAGTAATAGTAAAAACATAGATCGCTGTCGAAGATGTCATTGGCACAATGATGCGGCGGAAGATCGTCCAGTTAGAAGCATTTTCCAGCTTGGCGGCTTCGATCATTTCTTTAGGAACGGCAACCATTGCCGCCAGCATCACGATCAGATTATAGCCAAACACCTTCCAGCCAATGATAGTACAGATGGAAAAAATAACAAGCAGGTTTTCCTTGAACCAACGCGGCGATTCCAGACCAAACCACGAAAGTACGATACTGAGAGGCCCGGCCAGCGGATTATAGAGCCACAGAAACAGGATACTTGCTACTGCCAGCGATAAGGTGGCCGGCAGAAACAGTACGGAACGGTAAAACATTTTGCCGCGCTGCAGCAGATGACCCATGATAAACGAATAAATATATGGCAGCACAAAATTAAATAGCAGCATGATCAGCACAAAAACGATCGTATTGCCGATGATCTTGTACAATTCTTTACTGCCTAAAATAGCACCGTAGTTGGCCAGCCCTACATATTTCATCGTCGGACTGATCATATTCCAGCTGAAAAAGCTGAGATATAAGTTCTGCAGCAGCGGCCAGTAAAAGAAAACTATAAACAGCAGCGCCGCCGGCAGCAGGAACCAAAACGCAGGCCACTTGGCTTTGTTCATAACAACTCTCCTTTGGTAAAAATCAGGATGCCGCAGCAAGCAGCACCCTGATCGGTTCAAACATTAGTATTACAATAAGTTATTGATCTTTTCTGACGTTTCGTGCAGAGCCTGCGCAGCAGTTTCTTTACCGCTCAGAATAATATCGCGGGCGTCGATCAAAAGCTGCTCGGCCTGCAGGCCGTTAGCGCCGGGGAAGCTGGCCCATTTTACCAGATTAGGCATCGTGGACAAAGCGACCTGGATATTTTTGTTTTCTTCGATCATCTTTTTGAAACCGTTTGGATCTTCGGCCACCCCTTTACGCGGCGGCAGATAACCGGTGCCGGTACTCCATTTAGCCAGAGCTTCAGGAGATTCGATATATTTGATAAATTCCCAGGCGGCTTTCTGTTTATCAGCATCTTTAGAGAACAGCATCAGGAAGTTGCCGCCGGCAGGGACTTTCAATTCTTTGCCTTCAAACTGCGGGAAAGGAGCAGCCATGACTTTAAACTTGGCGCTTTTTTCAAAATTGGCACGTTTGCCGATCGTAGTACAAACCATGCCCAGCTTGCCGGACAGATAAGCCTGGAAGCCTTCTTCATTGGTAGCATGCAGGCCGCTGCCGTCTTTTACCATATCTGCCAGCAGTTGATAGGCTTCTGCGGCTTCGGGTGTATCAAAGCCGGCTTTGACCTTGCCGCCTTCATTTTTCAGCATCGAGCCGCCATTGGATTCGATGATAGCCTGTTGAGTCCAGTTATCAGCATATTCCTGCATAAAGAAGCCCATATTACCGGTCTTGTCTTTGATCTGTTTCGCCGCGCTCACTACCTCTTTCCAGGTTTTAGGCGGGTTATTGGGATCAAGTCCTGCCGCGGTAAAGATTTCAGGATTATAGAACAGCACCGGTACGCTGATAGAATACGGGATACCAATTTGTTTGCCGTCGTCAGTCTGAGCTAAAGCCAGAACATTAGGCAGATAATTGTCTTTCAGGAAATTTTTATCTTCAGGAGCCTGCTTTTCGATCGTTGACTGCAGGTTAGTATATTTAAGATTTTCAGCGGCATAGTTCAAATACGACCAGCCCATCTGTACAACGTCTGGATTTTTGCCGGAAGCGATAGCTGCCTGCAGATTTTGGGTCAGGCCTTTATACATATCAGGATTATATTTTTCTACGACCTGGATATTAGGATGTTTGGCATTAAAGTCAGCTACCAGTTCTTTGACTGTCGCACCGCCAAAGCTTTCGGAAGCTACATGCCAATATTCGATCTGCACCTTTTTCTCAACACTGCCTTTAGATTGGTTATCGCTGCTGCCGCAGCCTGTAAAGACCATCGCGCTGGCAGCTGCCAAAAGCAGAGCCGCAATTTTCTTTTTCATCATCATTCCTACCCTCCACATTTTTTAGTTCCGAGCTCTGTTATGTATGATAGCTGATTTTGATTAAATCTAAACGCTGTTTTTGTTAAAGCTTTGTAAAGTTTGTTATAAAAATTTGCGCAATAAAAAAAGACAGTGAAACTTTCTTCAAGTTCCGCCGTCCTTCAGTTATTTAAAATTCAATATATTAATCCCCCGACTGTCAGGCAGCCGGGGAAATTATATCTTAACTAAAACATTTCCATGTTACTAGCAAAATCATCACTGGAAATTTACTTAGCGCCAGGTCTGTTTTTAAAGCAGGAGTACCTGCAATAATAGTAGCGCTTTCTTTTGATCAAAGCCGTATAAACATGATGCGCTTTATTGCAGACAAATTCTTTGCCGCAGACCGGACAGGTCATCACCAGCGAACCAACAATACTTTTGGCTTTTGTTTCGATTGTGTTTATCATTTCTTTTTCTTTCATAGCAGATCACCCCAAACTCAGAATATTTTTTTGGTCTGAGCTTTAGTTTAATGGAATTTTCACTGTACCACTCCCTTATCTGGCATTTGAGCTTTATATTCATCGGGGCATCCGTTATGTAGCGCCAAGGTTTTGGCGTTGTTATGTTACCTGGTAATGACACCCGTCAGTTGCACCTTTAAAAAACAAAATATCTCTGTCAGATAGTTTCTATCATTCTTTTATTGCAATATTTTATAATTTGTAAATTTTAATTCACATTATTGAAAAAAGTTTGTATTTTTAAATTATTATTTTCCTTCATAGATATTTTTAAATATAATAACATATTTGTTTTTAGTATGCAAGATATCTTTATTTACATAATTAATCCAGCATTTAATTTATTGTGATATTTTGCCATTCTTCTTAAGTATCAGGAATGTTTGTGGTTTATTTATACATGCGAATAGTAATATTAAAAATACTGTATGTATCGTCATTCTTAGGTTTCTTTAACCTGTGAAAATATTAAATTTTAACCCTTATGGGTAAATAAAAAACGCCTGTATTCACAGACGTTTTTTATTTATTAATTTTTAGCTGTTTATTCGTGCTTCGGGCAAAAGTAAGCAAACTGACAGTTTTGACAATATTTGTTTTTCACAGCAAATTCACATTCTGTACGTTTGGCAAAAATTTCCTTACATAAATCGGCAGCTTCCGCCAACACATCGCTGTGGACTGACAATTGCCAGCAGGAATTGTTTTGCAGAAAATGCAGCTCCGCCATTTTGACAGGCTGCTGCCATAATTCGGCGGCGGCCTTTTTATAGAGAGCCAGCTGATAAATATACCCCTGCTGCGGCTCATCTTCACCCGGCGGCAAGCCGGTCTTATAATCGATAATGGTCAGAGTCCCGTCACCGTTAAAGACAGTACAGTCAATATAACCAGTAAAGGCAGCGTCAACGCCATACTCACGCAGCAGCGGCAGGCTAAAGCTGATTTCCGCTTTACGTTCCTTCTGCTGCAGCTTTTGATAGAGCGGCCCGTTAAGATAGTGCCAATAGATCTCATGCGCTCTGTCTGCACTTCCCTGCACCTTATAAGCCTGCAGCGCCGCTGTAAAGGCCTGCTGCGGTTCATACCCATGTACCAGCAGCTCCAGGGCCTTATGAATTACCTCGCCTTGCAGGGAGGCTGGCAAATAGCGCTCAGCTCCGGCTTCCTTCTGCATTTCATAGCCTGGCATCTGCAAAATATACTGGTAATAATAACAACGTGGACAGTAGAGATAAGTTTGCAGCGCCGTTGCCGATAAGCTGTGCTGCCAGGCCAGCCCATACTCTGGTAACGGCTGGATACGCTGTAGCAGTTCGCCTGAGACCAAAATTGTATCAGCTGTTGCTGCTGCGCTAACGGCAGGCTTTACCTCAGCCGCTTTATATTCCTTCAGCAGGAACTGATCATAGTCCTGCAAAATATTACGCAGACTGCTGAACCATGTCTCGCTTTTACTTCTGCTGCCGCTGTCATATGCCCCTGAAAGGATCAGCCTGTCCTGAGCTCTTGTCATAGCTACATATAACTGCCGCTGTTTTTCAGAAGTATCCAGCTGCTTTTCGATTTCCTTGATTTCCGTCATAACGCTGGTATCCTGTAATTCGCCGCCTAGATCGACTTTTATCCCCAGCCCAACTGCGGCATTGAACCGCAGCATATCCGTATCGCCCTTGCCCCTGGCATCCAGTGCCGGTACAAAGACTACAGGAAATTCCAGTCCTTTGGATTTATGGATCGTCATGATCGTTACCGAAGTGCCGCCAGCCGTGTCAGCCGCAGACGCCTCTCTTGCCGAGGCCAGCCGCAGCTGCTGCAGACGCAGCAGATAATCCGCCAGCGTCCCGTGTTTTTCTGTGGTATAAGCCTCGGCCAGAGAGATCATTTTTTTGACATTGGCCAGTTTTTCCATACCAAAGTCCTGCGCTGCCAAAAGCGGCTCCAGCTGCAAACTTTTCACAATGGTATGCAGCAATTCCGGCAGAGCCATCACAAGGGCGCACTGCCGCAGCTCACGCAATACTCCGGCAGCCTGCTGCAAACCTTCTCTCTGGCTGCCGCTCACTAAACGCCAGTTATCCTGCTGCAGCAATTGCCACAGGTTCGCTGCCTCCTGTCCCTTGCCGTTCAGCTCTAAAAAAAGCGCAGTCAGTGTTTCGTCGTCCACTGCAAAATAAGGTGAACGCAGCACACCTGCCAGTTCCAGACTGCGGCTGCTGTCTTCTAAAAATACCAGCAGATTGATCAGGTCAATGATCTCCTGCCGTTCATAGAAACCTTTGCCGTCAACGATATTATAAGGTATCCCTGCCTGCTGCAAAGCTGCTGCAAAGCCTTTTGCCGTAGTCAAAGCACTGAGCAGTATCACCATGTCTTCATAAGCTACAGCTTCGCTATTATGCAGTTCCAGTATCCGCTGCGCTATAACGGCGGCTTCAGCTTCCCTGCGGCTGTCTTTACTGTCTTTATCATAGGCGACCGCCAGCATTTCCGGCAGCAGATCTGTTGCCCGGTTGGCGTTCAGGGCTTCAAAATAAACGTCCTGCTCACGGTCTTCACCCAATAGTGCTGCAAACGCCAGATTGCACAGATCCAGCACTTTATCGACCGTACGAAAGTTATCATCTAAAACGATATTACTGCCGCCTGTGGCTTTTATATCGCGTCTCACGCGGGCAAATACGCTGACATCAGCACCGCGGAAACGGTAAATCGATTGTTTGGCATCACCCACTACAAACAGCTTCCTGCCGTATAATTCATCTTTATTGCCGCCGCACAGCAAATACACCAGCTGCCGCTGCCGTTCGTTCGTATCCTGAAATTCGTCGACCATGATATATTGATAGCGCCTGCTGTTTTTGGCACAGACCTGATCATTGTTGGAAAGCAGCGCCAATGCTCTGCTTTCCAGGTCGTCAAACCCCAGCATGTTATTAAGTTCCTGCTGCTGCCTTAGATAAGCACAGCAGTCTGTCAAGGCCTGCTGCCAGCAGGGCAGCAGCTCTAAAGCAGCCTTGTCAGCCGCCAGTAAACGCAGTTTCTGCAAAACCTCTTTCGCCGCTTTGACTACAGCTTTGTCGCTGCTGGTCGCTGCCAAGCTGCCCACATACCGCTCCAGCAGCGCCATATTTTCTTTACGGCTGCTGTCTGCCGCTGCCTCTAAAAGCTGAGGCAGGTTCTCACGCAGCTGCTCCAGCTTTTGACGGTGGCCTGCCGCTTTGACCTTTGTCCTGTCTTCTGCCAACTCTATCAGAAAATAATGCAGCTGCTCCTGCAAAATTCCTTGTGCAGCCAAGCTTTCCTGATAAGGATGCGACAGATCACCAAAATCCAAAATTTCATCTAGCCTGGGGACAGCCAGCAATAACTGTTTTACCAGATCAGCCGCCGTATATTCGTCAGCCAGACGCAAAATATTACTGTCGCCACCGCGCAGGCCCTGCTTGACAAACTGCTGCACCGTACGCAGTAAAAACTCATCCATTTCTACTTCTTCCGCCACTTGAAAAGCAGGATCAAGCCCTGCCTCGACAGGATTTTCTTTCAGCAGGCTGTTGCAGAAGCCATGAATTGTATTGATCCGTGCCTGTTCCAGCATTTCCAGCTGCTGCCGCCAGAAGGAAGCATATAAAACGTCCTCCTGCTCCAATTCTGCCAACCGCCTGCGTACGCGTTCTTTCATTTCCCCTGCTGCTTTACGGGTAAAGGTGATCGCCAGAATATCAGCGGCAGTGACCGTTTTACCGTTCTGCCCACGATTCTGCCTTAAAATATTGACAAAACGCTCAACCAGGACACGAGTCTTTCCGCTGCCGGCACCGGCTGAAACAGATACGTTTCGATCAAGAGTATCTATTGCTTCCTGCTGCGCTTTAGTAAAATCAAACATTGTCTTCACCGCCTTCTGCTGCCAGATTGCCATAGGCGCGGCAAATATCTTTCCCCGGACAGAACTCCGGGCATTTCTTGCGCGGAGCCGGAGGGAAAATACCCTGATGCAAGGCATCGGCATAACCTCTGATAGTAATGCGGCAAAAATCACTGAAGTCAGACCACTGGTCAGCGCCTTCACTGAACGGTTTATTATTTATGGTAAAAGGCGTCTTGCCCAGGGACTGCAAGGCAAAACCGCCTTTGCGCCGGGCTTCCTTCAAGGAATAATAACCGCCGCCAAGTACGACATTTTGCGGCTCTAATGCTGCCAGTGCCAGCAGATAAACCGGCATCTGCAGATCTAAGCCGGCTGTTAAGTCGCTGCCTGACGGTGTTGCACCACGTTTGTAATCCGTAACGAATAAACCTCTGCCATCACTGTCAATACGGTCAATGCGGCCATTCAGATAGATCTTACCGCCCGCGACCGGCAACGCTAACGGTGTACTACCATTTTTGCCAAAATCCCACTCTATCTTTACCGGCACAAAAGGTTCCCATTCTCTTTGGTAAGCCAGCTCACGTTCCAGCCAGCGGCGCAGCAGCAAATTCAGACGCCGGCGCTGCGACGGCCAGAAATCTGTAACGGCGATCTTATTATTTTCAATATATTCTTCACAAACTGACGTCATAATGTCATCAAGCTGACTTACAAGCTGCTTTTGCGGATATTTCGTCAGCTTTTCCTGTAAATGCAACGCCATAAAGCGTGCTAAAACGTCATGCAGCAGATTGCCTTCTACTGTCGGCTCCACTGTTTCAGTAAGTTCTTCATACTGTTGTTGTTTCCAGACATAGCTCAGCAAAAATCTGTAGGGGCACTGGGCATACGTTTCTAAATAAGAGGCACTGAAAAAACCGCCTACAGCTTCATTAACAGCCCGCTGCAGCCGCTCGTCTTCAATGATCCCCTTATAAATACTGCCGCCCTGCCTGCGTATTTTTTCGATACTACTGCGCAGAGGCCAATCAGCTCCCAGCCGCTCCAACAACCAGTTATGCTCTGGATCAGCCTGCGCCAATCCCTGCAGCAGCTCCTGCTCTGATAAGGACTGCTGCAGACCGCAGCGCCCGGCTCTGTATTTTACAATACTGCCGGGAGCATATAAACGTTCTACATCTTCCACATAAGCAGACGCACCGGCCGCATCGTCACTGTACCAGCTCAGAGTCAGCGTTTCTGCCGCCATCGCCGCTACCGCTGCAAAAAAGAACTTATCTTCCGCATAAGCGCAGGCTGTATTCTCCAATTCGACGCCGACGCTGCTTAAAACCACCCGTTCACTGTCATTGTAGATCCAGCTTTCGTTCTTACTGCGCGGGAACTCACCTTCACGCAGTCCCATAATATATACATACTTAAACAGCAGCCCCTGTAAATTTGCCGCTTCGCCGAATAAAATCCCCTCACTGTCAGCAGCCGTCAAAACTACCTGCCGTTCGGCACAGGCAGTCAGCAATAATCTGCTGTAATCGGCAGCGTTCAAGGCAATATTTTCCAACCCGCCATTTTGATAATCTTCCTGCAGAGTATCAAGCACTTCCACAAGCTGTCTTACTGTTTCAGTCAGATTTTTGACCTCACGCAGCTGCGCTCTGCCCTTTCTGTACTCTGCGCCGACCTTCTCCGGCAGTGCCAAAGCTTCCAAAACACCCTTTAAAACTTCGCCATAAGCAGCCACCGTTGCCCGCCGCGGCACTTTATCCAGATATGTCTCCAGCTCGCTCAGCTCAGCCGACCACTGCGCAGTCCCTATTTCGTCAATTTTATCCGCAACAGCCTTGCGCAGCTGCTGCAGGCTGCTGTATAAATGATCCTGCTTTAATCTGTTAAGCTGTTCGCCATCAAAACCATAGACCATTTTGACAACGCCGCATTTCAGCAGACGCCAATAGGCAGCAACAGCTTCGCTGCCGCCTGCGGCCACGGCAAGCAGCAGGCGCAGAAATTCACAGACAGGCTGCGCACTTAAAGGAGCCGCCGCAGGTAAAGTCACTGGAAGGCCATATTCGTCACAAACAGCTCTGATGCCGCTGTAAGTATTAAAATCACGTACAGCAACCAGAAAATCGCCATAAGCAGCTCCGGTCTGCAGCTTTTCCTTGATCGAGCGCAGCACAGCCCGCACTTCACTCTCACTGTCACCCGCTTCAATAAATTCTATACCGTCAGCAGCAGCCAGAGGCGAACAACCGCTGCGCCCCAAATTGTCAACTAAATGCTGCAAGGCAGGCTTGCGCTCTACAGCCTCCTGGCTCAGCTCTGCCTGCCCGGCAAAACCGCTCAAATAACCATAACTGCGTTCTACAGCAGCAAATATTTCCGGACGCTTCGGCTCATACATCAAGCCGATACTGATCTGGCAATGCGCAGACAACGCCTTGATGATCAGCCGCTGCAAGGCGTCAAAATGATAAAATTCACTGAAATACAAATGCTGCCACGGCAAGCTGGCCTGCGGCTTCTCTAAAACTGCCGCCGCCAAACGGTACAGTCCTTCCACATCGTACCAGTTCTTCTGTTTCAGCTTATTACGGTAAAGATTATATAAAGCCGCTACTTCACGGTCCTTCATTACATAGGCCGGATTACGTTCTTCCCATTCCAGCAGCGCCGTAGTAATTTCTTCCTGCGTCGAACCGCTGCGGGAAAGCTGCCCCAAAAGCCCGGTAATAGCTTTGATAAAGCCTTCTTTATCAGCCAGTTTGCTAAAATAGTCCAGTCCCTGCAGCTTGCTGAGCTGATGCAGTAAATCGCCTACTAATAGTTCCTGCGTCCGACGGGAGATCAGCTCCAGTTTAGCCTCTGCCGGTAGATCCAGCAGCCGTCTGTTCAAGGTTACGATACGGTTGGTCAAATATTCAAAACTTACTGCCTGCCCCCTGCTTACTTTGCGGGTATGCTCAACAAGCAGTCTGCTGGGCAGCACCAGCAACGCTTCATCATAACTGTAGTTTTTTTCTGCTGCAGCCGCAAAAAAATTTCTGGCTGTTAACCCTAACGGTACTTTGTATAAATCAATCATTCTTCTTCTCCGCTCGTTAAAAATATATGTTTATTGTACCACAAAACGATGGTTCACAGCATGGAGCACAGACAAAAAGCAACGGCCGTTAAGCCGTTGCTTTTAAATGCCCAATTTATTTTCACTTACCGCACTGCCGGTCAAAGGCAGCGTAAATTTATAATGAAATTTATGCATACCCTGCCGTTCATAAAAAGAATGTGCTTTCTCCCTCAGTTTGTTGCTGCTCAATTCCAGCTGCTGGCAGCCGTTCTCACAGGCCAGCTTTTTGGCATGAGCAAAAAATTGCTGCCCCAACTGTCTGCCGCGATATGCCTGTGCCACGTCAAATTCTAAGATCTCTGCAATCTTTGCAGCGTGGTGCAGCTGCTCCTCCACACGCAAATGTAAAAAAGCCGCTGCCCTGCCGCCAATTTCACCGATCAGTAAAAAATGTTCCGGCAGTTTCAATAAATTACTGAAGCTCCTGATAAATTCTGACTGCGGCAAAACCTGCTCTTCTAATTCACACATCAAGACATACACGGTCTCCGCATCCTGCAATTCAGCTTTTCGTATCAGCATCAGCGTCACTCCCGTTCCAGGTTTCTTTTTGCAGCAGGTCCGCAAAAGCTTCTGCCGGCTGCGGCTTACCAAAATAATAGCCCTGGATATAATCGCAGCCAACATCTCTCAAAAATTCAAACTGCGCTTTAGTTTCCACACCCTCGGCAGTCACTTCTATCTGCAGCGAATGGGCCAGATAAATAATGTTGGAAATGATTTTTTCACTGCGCTCATCGCCAATATCATCTACAAAGCTTTTATCCAGCTTCAGTACGTCGATATCCACGTTTTTAAGCATCATCATAGATGAATACCCGGTACCAAAATCATCCATCAAGACCTTGATCCCAACTTTGTGCAGCGCTTCGATCACACCGTTCATGATACTGGTATTCTCAAAGAAAGCACTTTCCGTCAGTTCCAGCTTGACATAAGCGGCAGGCAGGCCGCTTTCCTCCAAAATGCCGATATATTCGTCAACTATATGCGGATCATACAGGCACATTCTCGACATATTGACCGAGATCGGCACAGGAGCCAGACCCTCACCCAGCCACAGTGTTTGTTGCCTGCATACCAATTCGAACATGTAGCGATCAAGCTTATTGATAAAACCATTACGTTCAAAAAGCGGCACAAACTGATAAGGCGGCACAATAACATCATCGCTGCGACGCCAGCGCACCAAAGCTTCTGCTCCTATGAGCCTCTGCTCTTTTGTGCTGTATTTCGGCTGATAATAAGCAATAAATTCACCTTCAGCCAGGGCTCTTTCCATCTGGCTTTCAATTTCTTTTTCATGCAACAGCTTATCACGGACAGCACCGTCATAAAAAGCCCACGCCGTATCGCCTTTATTTTTTATTGTCTGCCGGGCAATATATGCTCTGTCCGCCATACTGACGATATCGTCTGTTTCGCCGTCGACCTCGTAAATACCCATCGAAAGCGACAGCTTATAGACCTGACCGCTCTTAGTTATATAGTGATTTAAATACAGGCATAAATCGTTGATACGCCAAAGCAGTTCATCTCTCGTATCAAACCGCAGCAAAAAGATAAAGGTATCGGCAAACACCATGCGCCAATATTTCGCCTTCATTCAGGCTTGAGCTTATTTCCTGCCAGATATAACGCAAAAGGTCATTGCCTTCCTCATAACCAAACATATCATTAAAATATTTAAATCCGTCGATGTCCATACTGACAATTGCCGTTTTCTTATCAGCAGCACGCAGCAGCGGTTCGGCCTCTTTAAAAAATTTGGCAAAAGAATAACCGCCGGTAATCTCATCCACATAAGCGATATTCATCAGTTCCCTTTGGTTGCGGGTATGGATACGCATGATATGCCAGATCAACAGTAAAAAAATAACTATCAGCAAGATGCCCAGCAAATACGTTTTATGCAAAACCATATTTGTCTTATCTTCAATAACACTGGCAGGCGTAACTGTCAGCAACATCCAGTTATTAACGCCGATCGGGGAACAGTACATATATTTCTGGCTGCCGTTATAAAATTCTATATACCCGTCTTTTTTGCTGTTGATCAGCTGCCAGAGCTTTTCAGCACTGTCTCTGTTGTTCTTCGGGTCTGCCGTCAATAAAGCCGCATAAACATTTTTAAAATTTTTAAAGCTTTCCGGATGCCGGGAATCAACTACTACATCACCATTTTCCTGCACCACATACGAATAACCGGCGCCGCTGAAAAATGATACTTCAATAGTTTTTCTAAAGGTATCCATGCTGTAAGTGGCAAACAAAACACCGATCGGCTTATCACTGCCGTCAGAAAGAATCGGCACCGCATAAACAGCGATCCTGCCGCCATCAGTATAATCGTCCAGATTACGTGAAACCGTCATCTGACCGTGCAGGGCCCTGCTAAAATACCCACGTTCTGAAATATTCAGCGCAATGTCATCAGTCGTATAAGCACGTCCATCTGTCAACGCCACTCCGATTCGTTTAAAATTATTGCGTGCGGCTGCTTCCTTCAAATAGACAGCGGCCGCCTGTGGATCGTTGGCAAAAATCCGGCTGACATCATATGAAAGCTCTACCAAAAGATTTTGTTTGCTTTTGATTTCATTATTCAGCATCAAAGCTCCCTGATTAGAAAGCTCCTTCAGGGAGTTGATATTTTCTTCTTTATAACTTTCTTCAATACTTCTGCTATAGGAAAAAACAGCAGTCAGCAAAATAATAATGGCAATCAGTCCCAGCAAAAGCGTGCCATAAAGTTTTTTATATTTGCCCATCGCCGTTTTCCTCCCAATTTTCTGAAGCATTTCTGTCAGATTATTTTAATAGTTTTTCCGCTATCTGGCTCTTCCAGATAAATTTCACCAATATGTAGTTTACCGTCCACTATATCAAAAGCATTAGTTTTAATTATACCCATTTTCGTTTCAATAACGACATTTTTAAATTCCAGACGTTTATTTTGATTGGAAAACTCACCGCTGATACTTTCGAAAGGAATAATATAATACGACCCCTTCCCTGATTTAAAGCTGCCATAAGTCAAAGCGGTTTTCGGATCACCTTGGGAACGTATCTTAAAGTCCAGTTCGACCTTGCATTTTATTTTGCCATTACGGGCGGCAATGCTGCCCAAAAGTTCGTGGCCCAGCGCATCAATATTATAATATCTTGTATCCAGATGATAATCACCAAAGGCTTCGACTGTACCGCCAAAAACATTACCTGTTACATTAGTAAATTTCAGCAGAGCATCTTCATAATGCAGATCACCTCTGACTTTGGAAAAATGGAGTCCCGGAATATTCAGTTCTTTAAACGCCAGATGTCCGTCGATAACCGGGCTCGGCAGCTCGCCGGTGACACCGGCAGTAACCGAAACCGTATCTTTGATGTCTGCTATCCCCAGCGAAGCGGGCAGCACATTATAAAGCTCCAAATGCAGATCATAATGCGGAATCTGCTGCGCTAAAGCAATATCCCCTTTGATTGCCAACCCGTCGCCGACCATGGTGCCGCCGAATTTGCCAGTAACAAAGTCGATAGCAAGTTTTTTCTTTGTATCAATATCCAGTTTGGCATTGACGTCGTTCAGAACAAAATAACGGTTACGGTACCCGGCAGTTAAAGTACACTTATTCAGAATAACCTGCAGCTTCAGCCGCTTATTTCCCAAATCAAGATTTAACTCATGCCTTGCTCTCTCCCGTCCCTGCCGGCTTTCCTGCACTTTTGGACTGTCCTGAGCCGGTATTTCAGCTTCAGCGGCAATTTCACTCCCCAACAAAACAGCTTCTTTTTGTTCTGCACGGTCAATAACTCTTTTCGCCTGCTCCTGCTCAAAAATATCCAGCTGCATCTTTCGGTTGAATCTTACAGCAAACAAAGCATTGTCCAATTCCAGTTCCCTGATAGTCGCTGTACTGATGCTTCTGGTAATGATGTCCCATGGTTGTACCTTAAAACGCCCCTGCGGCACATGCACTATAGGCTGACCGTCCGTATCCAGCCAGACAAGATTTTTAAAGGCAACCCGACCCCAAATGTCGGCATCGATACTGCTAATCGTCACTGAGCCTTTAAGCACTTTTTGAGTAGACATGGCTTTATTGAAAATAAGCAGAGCCTGATCGCTGGCTATTTTGCACAGCGTAAAATAAGTTACTGTTACAAGCGCCCACAGTCCCAAAGCAATATAGATATATTTCTTTTTTATCCGCATATTATCACTTTCCTTTGAGCGGGCTGCTGCGCTTATTTGTTTCCTGTTTTCGTCATGATCCGCAAAATTTCCTGATCAGTAGCCGCCATACCTTCTTTGGCCAGCTGTCCTACATTTTTAATAGTATTCTCGACGCCTTTGCTGACGATACCGTCACCGCCATAGAACTGCTGACCTTCTTTATACATATGGTAGCCTAAAATCCCGGCGTCGATAGCTGTAGCTATTTTAGCGGCACACGAGGCTTTCGCACCGTCGCAGATGATACCGGAAGTTATTGCCAGCGAATTGACGATCGTATGCGAAACTTCATCAACACCGCCGCCATACAGGTAAGCAATCCCGGCCCCGCTGGCACAACCGGCACTGACGGCACCGCAGTAGGCGGACAGCCTGCCGATACCGGATTTCAAATGGATCGTGATCAGATTGGAGACCAGTAAAGCACGGTAACGCCGCTCATCGGAAACACCCAGCTCCCTGGCATATTCTATTACCGGTATGGAAGCAGTGATCCCCTGATTGCCGCTGCCGGAATTAATAACGACCGGCATCTCACAGCCGTTCATCCTGGCATCAGAACCGGCGGCAGCTTTAGCCTTAGCCCTGATTTTCACATCGCTGTCTCCATAAGTCTTTAAAAGCACTTTGCCGATATTAGCACCATAATCGCCGCGCAGTCCTTCCTCAGAAATATTGACGTTGCAGGAGATCTGCTGATCAAGCAACTCTTTGACATCTTCGATTTTTACAGTATCGGCAAATTCCAGTATCTCCTGTACATTCATGAATTCGCGGTCTGTAAAACCCAGACTGTCTTCTACCGCAACATCCTTCTGCAATACATACTTATCATCCTCTTTGATCTCCACAACATTAGTATGGAATTCACAGATGCGGACATAGGCAGAATGACCGCCGCCATAAACAGTGATCATAATATCAAAGATTTTTTTACTGTCAGAAAAATCAACGCTTATCGGCACCGCTTTTAAAAAACTGTGGATAGCGTCAACAGCTGCCGCGCTCACTTCCGAAATAACTTTCAGTTCCCTGTCCGCATCCCCGGCTACGATCCCAGCAGCTGCCGCCACTTCAATCCCGCGCAGACCGCCTGTATTGGGCACGATAACACTTTTGACATTCTTGATGATATTACCGCTGACCTCGATCTCTACCCGCTCCGGCAGGCAGCCCAAGTGCTTTCTGGCAATAGCGCCGGCATAAGCAATAGCGATCGGCTCAGTACAGCCCATCGCCGGAATCAATTCCTCTTTCAGCACACTGATATAATCCTGATATTTTTGCCTTGTTATCATCTGCTCACCTCTCTGCACTTATAAATTCTTCCAGTTTTTTATACGGTTGACCTGCATCACTTTATAAAATCATCACAAATGTTCCCAACGTAATCAAAACAGATCCAATAATTGTTTTCATAGTAAACTGTTCACGTAAAAATACCGCTGCCATCACCAAAGTAATTACGATGCTGAATTTATCTACCGGCACTACCTTGGAAGCAGCTCCTATTTGCAGGGCTTTAAAATAACATAGCCACGAGGCACCCGTTGCTAAACCTGAAAGCGTCAAAAATATCCAGCTGCGTTTACTGATCTCAGTTATTCCGCTCTGTGCGTCAGTAAAAAAAACTATCCCCCACGCCATAATTACAACAACCACTGTCCTGATAGCAGTAGCCAGATTAGAATTGACCCCTTCGATACCGATCTTCGCCAAAATAGAAGTCGCTGCTGCAAAAACAGCTGAAAGCACTGCAAAAACAAACCACATTTTAACGCCCCTTTTCCTGCTTTACAAATAAGCATCGTGCCCTCTGATTCTTGATTCAAGAAACTGTATTTTAAATAAACAAAACTTTCAAAAAGCAGTGTAAACTAATGGTTTTAAACCGGCATTTCAACTTTCAACCAATAATTTTATTTCCTGTTCCAGCAGCCAAAAAGCCTTGGAAACTACATAGCCATCGGCAATCGCATGATTCATCCTTACAGTTACAGGCATCAGCAATCTGCCGTTTTCATTTTTATATTTGCCCCAGTTAATGATCGGCGGAAAATGCAGATGCCCATCAGGCAACTCTACATGCAGCGCCTCATAGGATAACCAGGAAATATAAGACGCGTCAAAATAATTCAATTTACTGCCATCCAGCCCATATATACGGGTCTGTTTGCCTTTTTCAATATCAGCACAGCAGTTGCTATAAAATTCCTGATAATTTTCACTGAACTCAGTGTAAACTATTGTAAAAGTTTCAGTATCCTCGTGAAAAACATAATGGGCAGGGTTGATCTTGTCAAACACTACCAGCTTGTCTTCCTGATATAAATACCGCATTTTATAATCATCTCTACTATTCAGCGCCTTAGCCAGGGCATACAGAAAATTGATATAAAACTTAGTCCCGGTTTGTTGCGAATACACTGCCAAATCGGTCACATCGATTTTGGACGTAATCATAACAGAACATTTACAGTCCATCGTAAAATGCCTGTAAATATCCTTACGGTAATACTTTTCCATATCTAAAACTTTATAATTCATGATCGTCACCTCTCACACGAAAGCAACCATTTTTAACTGTTTATTATTGATGTCTCAGCTGCCAAAACGTCACAGCGCTTGCCGCAGCAACGTTAAGCGAGTCCACATCATGCGCCATGGGTATCTGCACCACATAATCACATGCATCGATCGTAGCCTGAGCTAAGCCATAGCCTTCAGTACCAAAAATCAAAGCCAGCCTGGCTTCAGCCATCAGCTTGGGGTCATCAATACTGACGGCCTGCTCACGCAAAGCCAGCGCCGCTGTTTTAAACCCAAGTTCTTGCAAAGGTGCAATACCATTTTCGATATAAGTCCAGGGTATCTGAAATACCGTTCCCATACTGACACGTACGGCTTTGCGGCATAACGGATCACAGCAGGACCGCATCACCAGCACTGCATCAACACCTAACGCCGCTGCTGAACGGAATATTCCTCCAACATTGGCAGCATCTGTGATATTCTCCAATACTGCCACCCTGCTGGCCTGGGCACAAATCTGCTGCACCAGCGGCAGCTGGGGGCGGCGCATAGCGCACAAAATACCACGAGTCAGCCTGTAGCCAGTCAAGCCGGCCAGCACCTCCCTGTCACCAGTATAGACTGTAACATCATCATAGCGGGCAAGAATATTTTTGCCCTGACCGGTGAGCTGCTTACGTTCCATCAACAAGGAAACAGGCTCACAACCAGCCGCCAGGGCCAACTCTATGACTTTGCCGCTTTCAGCGATAAAGATCCCCTTTTCCGGTTCCAGCTTATGGCGCAGTTGCTTCTCTGTCAGTTGTGCAAATACTTCCAGTTCAGGAACAGAAATATCAGTTATTTCTATGATATTTGCCATGGTGCCACTCCTTCTAAAAAAACATCTCTCCCGGTTTATAGCCGTCTGGCAGCTCTTCTTCAACTAAAAAATGAAAATCATCGTCACGCAGCACCGGTAAAAATACAGCATAAGGTATTTCTAAAAATTCAGCTGTATAACTGCTGGCGCCAAACCATTTCCCCTCTTGCGCACCTAAATGCAGATCTCTGGCAAACTTGGTATCATTAGAGCAGTCGTGTACGACTAAATCCCATTTTTCTTTGTAAGCGACCGCCATAAATCGCAGGGTCAATTCACGGCTCCAGATCGGTGAGATATAGCCATGACGGGCAATATACATTTTTTCGCCCCAATAATTATCGATATTATTGCCATTTAAATGCAGCTCCGCACAATTGATAAAATCCAGACCCGTATCCAAGATAGCCTGCTTTTTCACAAAGAATTTTTCAAAAAACTCAGGCGTCATAGGTGTTTCAATACCGACTTTTTTGATATATTTTTTAGCCAGGCCGATATTTTCAATCACCTTATCAGCGCAGCCGGAGGCACCCAAATTAAACCTTAGCTCATCCAGACCTGCCTCCCCCAACGCTTTCAGCGTTGTTTCCGTAGCCAAAGTACCATTGGTATAAAGATGCTGATAAATACCGGCTTTGTTAAATTTTTGAATAATATTATAATATTTCTCGATTTCCATAAAAGGTTCTAAATAAACATAGGCAACGCCTGTAGGCTTTTTATGGATCGACATCAGCAGATCAAGATCCTGCTCATAAAACTTTGTCCCGCCAATGACCCAAATACCTTCACCTACAGGCTCAATAGCATCAAGTTCACCGTAATTATAGCAAAACTTACACTGCAAATTACATTTATTTGTTTTTCTGATAGCGGTCAGCCCGCTGCCCAGCAAACAGGACCGGCAGCCATCGGGGAATTTATCTTCCGGTCCCACAAAAAGCGTTCTCTGCTTCAGTGTTTTCAAACCGGGTATTTGTGCCATCAGCTCTTCATTTCTTTTTATGACTGCAGCCTCGATCTGCGCAAAGGCAGCATAAACAAGCTCCTGCTGTTTAACCAGCAGCTGCTCGCCCTCAGGCAGCTGCGCAAAAAATTCAAACCAGGCCAAAGCATCCTTCTTGGAAATCTTCATATTGTTACTGCTCCTTGTCTGCTATCTAAATGACTAATTTAACCTTATTGCTTTCTAATCTGAGCAAATTACACAATCTGGTAATCATTCTATTTTACAATCCTCGTCATCAACACAACCGTCTCCACATGATGCGTCATGGGGAACATATCTACCGGCTGGGCGATCACCGCCTTATAACCGTTTTGTTCCAGATAGGCCAGATCGCGGGCCAGCGAAGCCGGATTGCAGGAAACATACACGATCCGCTGCGGTTTGACCTGCGCAATGGCCGCCAGCATCTTTTCTTCACAGCCGGCCCGTGGCGGATCAAGCAGCACTACTTCCGGACGCACTCCCTGTTCTGCCAGTTCCTGCATTTTGACAGCGGCATCGCCCAAAATAAATTCCGCGTTATCACAGCGGTTATCTTCCGCATTGCGCCTGGCATCTTCAATAGCCGGAGCGATAATTTCAATTCCATAAACTTTTTGCGCATGCTTAGCCAGATACAAAGAAATCGTACCTGTACCGCAGTAACAGTCCACAACGGTTTCCGCACCGCTCAATGCAGCAAATTCCACTGCTTTGTTATAAAGTTTTTCGGCCTGCACGCTGTTGACCTGAAAAAACGACTGGGCTGAAATATTGAATTTCAGGGTTCCCAACCGGTCTTTGATAGTAGCTTTACCATATAATAAGCGTGTTTTGTTACCCATAACGATATTGGTCTGTTTTTTGTTGATATTCTGCACCACGCTTTTTAAGCCCGGTACAGCGTCGCGCAGCATTTTTACCAGTTCTTTCCCGTGGGGAAGATCGTAACCGGCGGTGATGATAACGGCCATCACTTCGCCGGTATTAACGCCAACACGTCCCATAATATGACGCACTACGCCTTTGCCTGTTTTTTCATTATAAGCAGGGATTTCATATTGCTGCATCCATTGACGCACAACGGCAACTATATCATTATTACGCTGCTTTTGGATCAGGCAGCTTTCTACGCCCACTACTTTATGCGTAGCAGCAGCATAGCAGCCAATTTCCAGGATGCCATCCTCAAATGCAACCGGGAACTGCATTTTATTACGATAATGCCACGGATCGTCTTCGCCGATGATCGGCATAACTTTGATTTCCTGCAAATGTCCGATCCGCAAAAGAGCGTCACGCACCTGCTGCTCTTTAGCCTGCAATTGCCCAACATAATTTAAATGCTGCAGCTGGCAGCCGCCGCAGGCTTCATAAACAGGACATAACGGCTCCACCCGGTCAGGTGATGCTTCCAGAACAGACGTTACCTTACCCGATGCATAGTTTCTCTTGACACGTTCCAGTTCTACTTCTACTGTTTCACCAGTTAAAGCGCCATGTGCAAAAATGGTAAAGCCGTCTACCTTACCGACACCTTCACCACTGCTGCCTAAGCCGGTCACTTTCACGTTTATTTTGTCACGCACTAAAAATTTATTATCAACGCTCATAAACTTCTCCTAATGTAAATTTTCAACAAATAAATTATACCACACCAGACGGACCTAAACCACCTTGTTCGTTACCTGTATCAGGCAATACCCTCAAAGCCCTGAGTTTTTTATATACTAAAATAAAATGGCAGAAAAGCGAAATTTTCACCTTCTGCCAAATAAACACTGACTATTTAGTTGCGTCGACCCAGGTCCCACCCGTTACCTTTTCCAGCATTTCCGCGCTGATCGGCAAAGCCGAGTGCGGCGTACCGGCTGCAATAAAAGTAATGTCATATTCTTTCAGACTGTTATCAAGATAAACTTTAGCCTGCTGCCTCAGCGCAAACGGGCACACTCCGCCTGGAGCAAAGCCGGTTACCTGCATGACAGTTTCTGCATCCGCCATTTTGATTTTTTTCGCTTCGATGGCGCGGCCCCATTTTTTAGTATCTATTTTCTTATCACCGCAGGCCACGATCAATACCGGCTCGCCATCGGCTAAAAAGCACAAAGTTTTAGCGATCTGCCCCGGTGTCGTACCCAAAGCCTGCGCTGCGAGTTCTGCCGTATGGGTCGATCCCGGTAAAATTTTTACTTCCAGCTCCGGATAAGCCTGCAGGCTTTCCTGTACTCTTTTTAGACTTGCTGCATATGCTTCTGCGTGCTCTTCCATTTCCATCATTTATCCCTCACATTTCTTTTGCACTTCTGCCACAACTAACAGCTTTATTTTTACATTTTCTGTGCTATAATATATCCATACATGAAGTCATTCAGGCATCTGTTGTCATTTTAACACAGACACGCCTCTCTGACAAATCAAAGTACCTGTTAAAGGAGGGTTATCAGTGGATATTATTACTAAAGATACCGGCATCATTGATGCTGTTCAACAACATCCTGAAATTTTGGAAGTATTTGCCAAATATGGTTTGGGCTGTGTAGGCTGCATGGCAGCTCATTACGAAACTATCGGACAGGGCGCAGGAGCTCACGGCATTGATGTTGAAGCACTTATTGCTGATATCAACAAAGCTGTTGCTGAGGCCAAGTAAGTTTTTAAGCAAACAGGCTGACGTTTAAACGTCAGCCTGTTTTTTATTACCACTTATATAATGATCTTAATATCTCTATTTCAGCTTTGTATCCGGGCAGTTCATTCGGAGTTTCCAGATAGAAAGGCAAATCTTTGAGCCGAGGATGATTGGTAACAGCACTGAGTGCTTCCAGACCAATATTTCCCTGGCCTATTTTGGCATGCCTGTCTTTGTGGCTGCCCAGTCCGTTCAAGCTGTCATTGATATGGATCGCCAGCAGCCGTTCCAGCCCGATAATGTTATCAAACTCTGCCAGTACCTTATCCAGTTCACCGACTATATCATAACCGCCGTCAAAGACATGGCAGGTATCCAGGCACACGCCCAGCTTTTCCTGCAGTTCCACCTTATCGATGATCGCACGCAATTCAGTAAAATTACGTCCTACTTCACTGCCCTTGCCGGACATGGTTTCCAAAAGCACTGTTGTCTGCTGCCGTGGCTGCAAAATCTCGTTTAAGATTTCAGCGATCATCTCTATCCCCTGCTCTGCCCCCTGCTGCACATGACTACCGGGATGAAAATTATATCTTGTCCCGGGCAGCAATTCCAAAAGCTGCAGGTCTTCCTTCATCACCATGCGGGCAAATTCACGTACCTTAGGGTCAGCTGAACAGGGATTGAGCGTATAGGGGGCATGCGCCAGCAGCGGCGCAAAAGCATGTTCTTCCAATAGCTGCAACAGGGCTTCAATATCCGCCGGATCAATGGCTTTAGCCTTACTGCCACGAGGATTACGTGTAAAAAACTGAAAAGTATTAGCACCGATAGCCAGCGCTTCCTTGCCCATATGTAAATAGCCTTTAGCCGATGATAAATGACAACCAATATTAAGCATAAATCCTCCTTGATTTACAAAGCTTTTTAAAATACGTTATAATTATAGCATATCAAGCCACAGGAAAGGAATATTGACTGATGCAAGCATTAAGAGAACGCCTGCTGAGCCTGCAGGACAAAAAATACCAAAAATTCCACAGTGACCTGTGCCCCGGCACCACTAACATCATTGGCATACGTATACCCGTACTGCGGCAGCTGGCGTCAGAAATCGTCCGTCAGGGAGAATATCCAGACTATTTACAGCAAGCTTTGCAGAAACCATTCCACTACAGCGAGGAAGCAACTTTATGTGGTATGGTTTTAGGCTTGCTGAAAATTGATTTTACAAAACTGTTGGAATATCTCAAGCTTTTTGTCCCCCGCATCGACAACTGGGCTGTCTGCGACGTTACCTGCAGCAGTTTGAAAGCCTTCAGAAAAAACCAGCAGCAGGGACGCAGGTTTCTGCAGCACTATCTGGCTTCACATAATGAATATGAACTGCGTTTCGCTGTCGTAATGCTGATGAATTATTACAACGACGACGCATATATCGATGATACCCTGAAGGAACTGAACGCTGTACGGCACGAAGGTTATTATGTAAAAATGGCTGTAGCCTGGGCATTATCGCTGTGCTTTATCAAACAGCGTGATAAAACTATGACACTGTTGCAAAATAATACGCTCGACGACTTTACTTATAACAAAGCCCTGCAGAAATGCCGTGAATCCTTCCGCGTCAGCGACGGGGATAAAGCACTGCTGCAAAGTATGAAGCGTAAATAAATAATACAACTCCCGTCCTCTAAAGGACGGGAGTTGTATTATTTTACCATGCTCAACAACATCATTGCTGCCAGAATGGCCATTGGCACCAAAATAGCCAGCTGGCCGATCTCATTAGAATAATTGAAGAAAAAGAATACAGACAGGCCAAAGGCCAGAAAGGTATTAACTGCCAGAACCAGCGCCGCCATGCGTTTACCGCGTACATTATCCAAAGAAAATACCATCGCCCGTACTGCCGAAAGCTTTCCCTTTAAACAGGCCCGGCTGAAAAAACCGTATAATACAACGCCAATCGTACATTCCACTAAAAAATTATTAGCAAAAATAATCCCAAACAAAATATTATACGAAACAAAACCAAAAAAATCAGTAAACAGCGGAATTATTACTGCTGCAGGAATGGCGGAAAGCAAGGCCAAAATAAAATACCACAAGTAATTTTTGGCACTGTCCAGCAACAAAATATTCTCATCACGCTTGCACAGCAGTGCGCCCCAAACCTTATAAGGGATGTAAGCCATTGCAAAATTACCGATCATGCCACCCAGACTGGCAAAAGTCAGCGTACCGCCAACAGCATCGCCAAAAAGATTCCCCAAGGCCGAAGCAATGGCGCCTAAATTACCAAACAGCAGGCCAAATATCAAAGGCAAGGCATTGACCGGCCTTAATTCCGTTATTGACGGTATAATAACAAAACCCTTGAATGCCAGTGCCGTAACGGCAAATAATGCTGTCATCAGGGCTGTAACTGTCAGTTTTTCAGTTTTATTTCTCTGTAAAAATCCTTCACCCATCATTTCGCCTACTTTTGCACCAGTTTTACCAGCACTTCCACGCATTTGAGCAGGGAAGGTACTGGTAAATATTCAAACCGTCCGTGAAAATTATGCCCGCCTGTAAAGATGTTTGGACAGGGCAATCCCATTTCCGAAAGCCGTGCACCGTCAGTACCGCCGCGTACCGGCGTCAGCTGCGGCTCTACACCTGTCGCATACATGGCATTTTCAGCCCTTTCAATGATTTCATATACAGGCATGATATATTCTTTCATATTGCAATAGACGTCTTCTAACTGACAAACAACGCTGCCAGCACCATATTCCGCATTCATGTAATCCGTCATTTTCAAAAGCAGTGCTTTACGCGCTTCCAGCTTCTGCCTGTTATGATCGCGCAAAATCATTTCCAGCTCAACTTTATCAGTACCGCCGCTGATCCGCAGACTGTGATAAAACCCTTCATACATTTCAGTGTATTCGGGCCGCTCGCCGGCCGGCAGCAACATCTGCCATTTGGCAGCCATCGTTACAGCATTACGCATTTTATTTTTAGCCGACCCCGGATGTACTGAAACACCATAAAAAGTTATCGTCGCATTGCAGGCATTAAAGGTTTCGTAATTCAATTCGCCGATTGCACCGCCATCAACCGTATAGGCAAAATCAGCGCCAAATGACTGCAGCGGAAAATGCTCCGTGCCGCGGCCAACTTCTTCATCAGGTGTAAAGGCCAGACGTACTTTGCCATGCCTGATTTCCGGATGCCGCAATAAATACTCACAAGCCGAAACAATGGCACAGATGCCAGCCTTATCATCTGCTCCCAGCAGCGTCGTACCGTCAGAAGTAATGATTTCCTGCCCCACATAATTTTTCAGCTCAGGAAAATCCTGGGAGCTCAATGTGATGCCAGGGCTGAGCATAATGTCACCGCCGTCATACGCAGGCTGCACCTGCATTTTGACATTGGCCCCCGAAGCTTCATTACTGGTATCCATATGCGCGATCAGCCCGATCACAGGCCGTTCTTCTTCGCTGTTAGACGGCAGTGTGGCCAGTATATAGCCATATTCGGTAAGCTCCACTTCCTGCAGCCCCAGCGCTGTCAGCTCCTGATACAAAAGCTGTGCCAGAACCAGCTGCTTTGCCGTACTTGGAAAGGTTTTCGATTTATCATCGGAAGCTGTATCCAAGCTGACATAGCTCCGAAAACGCTCAATAATTTTCTCTTGACTAAGTTCAATCATTTTCTATACTCCTAAGACCTGCCATGCAAATAATCTAATAATTGCCGAGCAATCCTGCCGTTACGTCCGGTGTGGCTCATTTCCCATTTCACTGCCGCAGCACGCAGCTCTTCCTGTGGTATAGCCAGACCTTCATCTGCGGCTTTATTTTCCAGCAAGCGGAAATACTGCTCCTGATCCATAGAATCAAAAAATAATTTGATGCCGAACCGGTCAGCCAGAGAAATTTTTTCGTTAATACTGTCACGGCTGTGCAGCTCGCTCATATTCTGATCCTGCCATACTTCCTTGATGATATTGCGGCGATTGGAGGTAGCATAAAATAAAACATTATCCGGCTTTACTTCCAGTCCACCGTCTAAAATAGATTTCAAGGCTTTATATTCCACTTCAAATTCTTCAAAAGAAAGATCGTCCAGGACAACGATAAATTTTTTGCCCCAACGGCCCAATTCCTGCATCACCTTTGGCAATTGGGCAAAATCATGCCGTTTGACCTCGACCATGCGCAGCCCCTGTTCAAAAAAGGCATTGCCCAGTGCTTTGATCGACGAAGATTTACCTGTACCGCGATCACCGAACAGCAGGACGTTATTAGCAGGCTTGCCCTTCAGAAAAGCTTCCGTATTACGAAGCAGCTCTTCCTTCTGATACTCATAACCATACAGCTTGTCAAAAGTCATATCAGAATAGTTTTTAGTACCGTTCAGACATTCCAGCTCGCCGTTCCAGGCAAAAGCGCCGTTATCAAGCATTGCGCCGTAACCATAGTCATTATAATATCCGCATAAGGTTTCTACTGCCAGCCGTCCGTTAGCATCCCCTTCCGCATGCAGAAAAATTTTCTCCAGTTTACTGCGTCCAGGCAATGGCCTGAACAATGTCGGCGTATAATTTCCCAGCAGCGGATGATTCTTATAGCGGGCAAAAACATCGTCAATGAACTCGCGCAGAATGACAATGTCATGTGCAGCCGCTCTCGCCAGGCCTTCACCAATTTTTCCGCCATTCTTTTCAGCAACAGTCGAAAAAACATTCTGCTCATGCACTAGCGCCGACAGCAAATATTCCAGCGGAATAATACCGGTCAGGCCTTTTTCTTCGGCGGCTACCAACAGCAGTCCTTCCAATTCAGGCGCAAAAAATTCTTTAGGCCTGCGCAGCGCATTCACAATTGGATCAGCCAGCAAAGCTCTGTAGATTACCAGGTTACTTAAATTAGCGCAACAATTCATTTCATTCATCTCCGTCTGTCAAAGATTTTAGAAGGGTCTGAATACTTTTTTTATAAACGGGGTGTATTTTCTCCGCTGCGATTTCTGCCAGCGGCTGCAGTACAAAAAGCCTGTTCTGCATATCCGGATGCGGTAAAGTCAGCTTATCACTGTGATAAATCAGGTCATCATATAAAAGCAGGTCCAGGTCGATATTTCTTTCGCCCCAATGCCGCAGCCGCACCCTTCCCATTTCCAGTTCTGTATCCAACAGCAGCTTCAGCAAAGCTTCCGGAGGCAAACTTGTTTCCACACAGGCAGCCGCATTAATAAATTCCGGCTGATCCGTCACCCCATAAGGCTCGGTTTGGAAAAAGCTTGAAACAGCCTTGATTTGCAGCCCTTTTGCCTGCAGCAGTTTTACAGCCTGCCCAAGGTTAGCAGCTTTATCACCTAAATTGCTGCCTAAAGCTATATACGCGACGGACATAAGATCGCCTCCAGCATCCTGATCGCCCGCAGATTTTCTTTGACATCATGCACACGCACCATTTGCGCTCCCGCATAAACAGCCTGACAGCTTGCAGCGATCGTACCTTCCAGCCGCTCTTCTGCCGGGACTCCGCCCAGCACGCTGCCGATAGTACTTTTCCGCGACGCAGCCAAAAGCACAGGATAGCCTAAGCCTGTCAGCGATTTTAAGCCTTGCATCAACTGCAGATTTTGCTGAACATTTTTAGCAAAGCCGATACCGGGGTCAAAAATAATTTTCTCTTTCTTTACTCCGCGTTCTTCCAGAAGCTTTGCCTGCCGCACTAAATAAGCTGCGACCTCTGTCACCACATTTTTATATTCACAGTTTTGCTGCATATTTTTAGGTGTCCCACGCATATGCATCAAAATGATCGGTGCCTGGCTACGGACGACCAAATCCAGCATCGCCGCATCGCCTTCCATGGCTGTAACATCATTGATAATATCTGCTCCTGCTCCCAATGCCGCCTCGGCTGTCGAAGCACGATAAGTATCAATAGAGATCACACAATCCGGATAACGCTCTTTCAATGCTTTGATAACAGGCACGACACGCTGCTGTTCCTCGTCAGCGGATACGGCATCACTGCCGGGACGGGTCGATTCACCGCCAATATCCAAAACAGCGGCCCCCTGCTCAAGCATCCTACCAGCCCGTTCCAATACCTGCTCTATCTGCGGTACACGCGAACCGGCATAAAAAGAATCCGGAGTGATATTTAAAATTCCCATCACTAACATTTTATCATAAAAAAGTGTTCTGCCGTCAGCAAAAATAGTTTGCAGCGGCTGCGGCTTTAAAATATTTTCCAATTCAGTTTTGATATCCGCCATGCCAAAATAAGACATCTGAGCCAATTTCTCCAGCAGTCTGGCATAATGCTTCTGCGTGCCCAGCAGTATTGCGTCCACACGCTCTTCGGCACAAACCACGCAACCGGCAGGAATAGCGCAATCGCCGCCGCAGGCCAGCATCTCCTGTTTTATAATATTGGCGGCAGGTGTACGGATATTTAAAAGTTTTAATGGTACGATCTCACTTTTATGCAGAAAAATCGCCTCACTGGCAGGGTGGACACCCAATTGACTGAACTCATCTCCCAGTGTTTGCGTTTCCAGCTTTAAAATCATACTTCCACGTCCTTCCAACCCTTTTCGACACAGGCAAAAGCGTTATGATTATGGATACTTTCGATGCTTTCCACAGTTGCCTGATACCAGGTGATACGTTGATCAGCCTCCAGCCGCAGCGCTATCTCGCGCACGGCGTCTTCGACAAAACGCGGATTATCATAAGCCTGTTCAGTTACAAACTTTTCATCAGGACGTTTTAAAAGTCCGTAAACAGGTGCACTAGCACCGGCATCAGCAATAGCTGCCAGTTCTTCCAGCCAGACCATTTCTCCCGCTTCGATCTCCAGCCTGGCCAAAGCTCTTTGATTATGTGCTCCATAATCACTGATCTCTTTAGAACAGGGACACAAGGTTTGGATAGGTATCTCAGCAGAAATACGCAGGGAAAAATGCTCCTCCTTTTCAGCCGTATAAACACAATCGATATCCATCGGAGCCCGCTGCCCACTGACAGGCGCTGTTTTATAAATAAAATATGGAAATTTTAACTGCAGAAAGGCTTTTTCAGCTTGCAGACGTTCCTTCAAATGGTCAAGTATATTCTCTAAAGAGCCCAGTGTCACCGGTCCTAATGTCTGCAGACACTCTACAAAACGACTCATATGCGTTCCGCGCAGATCATGCGGAAGATCGACCGCAAGGCTTACGGCAGCAACAGTATGCTGCGTACCTTTTTCTTTATCTTTTAACGCTATGGGCCAGCGCAGATTTTTGATACCGACATGCTTCAACGGAATATTACGACGGTCTAATTCACTCTGTACGTCTTTCATTATAAATCACCCCGGTAAATACAGCCGCTGGTTTTAGTTTCCCAAACCTCAACTTCATACAGTTTATAGTTAGGTCCCTGAAGCAGTTTTTCCAAACGCTGCCATACCCAAACGGCAATATTTTCTGCTGAAGGCTGTTGCAAAATATCGTTAAGGCAGGCATGATCCAACTGGCTCAAAACCTCTTCCTTCACAATATTTTTGAGACGGATAAAATCAATTACCATACCTTCCTTATCCGGCGTTCCTTCTACTTTTACGACTAATTTATAAGTATGTCCATGCAGTTTTTCACACTTACCATTATATTCCGGCAAATAATGTGCCGCATCAAATTCAAACTCCTTTAAAACAAACATTGTTACCCTCCGCAAAATTATACTTTTAAACCTGCAAAATCATCCTGCTGCCGCAAGGCTTCATAAGCGACGATAGCGGCGGAATTAGATAAATTCAGCGATCTTGCTTCGGCAATCATCGGTATGCGCACGCAGCAATCCTCATATTCCAAACGCAGTTTTTCCGGTAATCCTGCCGTTTCTTTACCAAAAATCAGTAAACTGTCTTTTTCATAATGTACATCAGTATAACGCTTATGTGCTTTTGTCGTCAGCAAAAATTTAGCGTTATCCTTATATTTTTCCAGTACTTCATAAACGCTGTCATAATAGTGCACATCTACCAGATTCCAATAATCCAGCCCTGCACGTTTCAAATATTTATCTTCGACTGAAAATCCCAATGGCCGTACTAAATGCAAATGGCAGCCCGTTGCTGCGCATAAACGGGCAATATTGCCCGTATTGCCGGGAATTTCCGGTTCTACTAAAACGATATGCATAAACTGTTCACCTCTTCAAATTTTAAAAAACGCAAAATGCACAGTCGTCTGACTGTACACCCGCGCTATTTATTTTTCTTCAGCAATTCGTCAACAAGTTCACGCATTTTGTGCTGATCTTCTGACTGATTTCCTTCCTGTTTAACTTTGTCATCTTTCTTGTCATGCTCATTTTTATTCTTTTCATTTTTAGTTTCTGCTGCTTCTACGGCCAGCATTCTCTGCCAGACACCCATGATTTTTTCACTGTAATTGGGACTCATAGCCCATGTACCATTCAATTTATACCAGGTATCACACAAGCCTCGTTCCAATCTGATTGCATGGGCCAGATCATAACGCGGATCAACGATCTTAGTAGAAGGATGCTTCTGCGTTGTATAGGCCAGCAAATGCTGGATATGGGCACGTACACCGATCTCAGGAGTTTTAAAATGCGCGCCTTTCACACCGCCTCCGGTAGTACCCAGTCCACAGAAATTATTCTGCTCCGGCTTCACATCACCGCCAAAACGGAAAAAGCCTGTCTCTACCAGGGCCTGAGCAAACGCCAAGTCCTGCCGCACACCTTCGCGCCCGGCCTCCTGCCAGTATAGATCAACGATTTCTTCTGCGCTGCAGGTCAATTTTAAATCAGGATTATTTTGTTTCAGTAATGCCACAGCCTGGGCTTTAGTAGCAACGGCTTCGCCAAAAATACCCAGCTCCTTATACCCTATAGGCAGCACAGGATTCGACTCTTTAGGCAAAGCGCCTTGCCCTGTGGAAAGGCTGCCTGTTTTGTCGTTATTTTTATTGATTACCGGCGCATCATTTTTTTGCTGCTTAATTTTATTTTTGGCTGAGGACTTCTTTTTCTCTTCTTTTTCTTTCTGTTTCGCCGCCTTTTTAGCTTCTTTAACCGTCAGCTGCGATGCTGCCGCAACAGGCCGTACTTGTACTCTTGCTTGATTGGGCGTAGTAATACGCCGCGAGTCTGACGGCGTGTTCTGCACCAATACCTGCTTCTGGCTGCGGGGCTGCGGCACAGACGATACAACGGCCTGCGTTCCACTCATTTTATTTTCTTTCTTCTTTGCTTCTGCCTGCAGCGGTATCACCGCCGCACAGCAAACCGCTAAAGAAATAGCTATTAACTGTTGTTTGCTTAAATTCACGTCACTTCTCCCACTTGTTAGATATTGATAGTTAAATTTTACCCCATTTCTACTGGTACTGTAAAGTTTTATTAAACTTCTTCACAAAAAATACGCATCTCCTATGTTATAATATAAATGGAAAATGTTTAAAGGAGTTGATAATTTATGCCTACTACTTTTAAGTTTATCAATCACGCCTGCTTCACTCTGACTCACGAAAACCATACCATTATTTTTGATCCTTATCTCGAAGGCAGTACCCAGGATATCAATGATCTTAAAGTTGAATATATTTTCGTTTCCCATGGTCATTTTGACCATCTCGGCAGTGCAATAGAACTTGCCAAAAACTGTGATGCAACAATTATTTCTACTGCAGAAGTCTGCGGAGTAGCCAGTGAAGCCGGAGCTAAAGCACATGCAATGCATTTGGGCGGCACACATGAACTTCCCTTCGGTAAAGTTCGCCTTACTTTAGCATTCCACGGTAGCGGCGTTCCCGGAGGACATGCCTGCGGCTTTATCGTTGATTTCTATGGTACAAAACTTTATTTTGCAGGTGATACAGCTTTGTTCGGCGATATGCAGCTGCTGCAGAGGCTGGATGCATTTGATTATGCGGTCCTGCCTATTGGCGATAATTTTACTATGGGACCTAAAGACGCGGCTATCGCCGCCGAATTCCTGCAGGCCGGCTATGTAATTCCAATACATTATAACACCTGGCCTTTAATCGCGCAGGATCCTGTTAAATTTAAAGAAGATGTCGAAGCGCATACAAAATCCAAAGTTTTAATCGTAGAGCCAGGCGCAAGTATTGAATTAAAATAACTTGAATATATAAAAAGAACATTGCCGATCGGCAATGTTCTTTTTATATATTCATTCTAAATACACCGCTGCAAAATATGGTTCCAACACATCCTCACGGCGCTGTAAAGTAAAGTTATCACCAATAGTAACTTCACCTCCAGCAGCAATAATCCCTTTGATACTGCAATTGGCGCCGATCCTTAAATTATTCTTTACTATCAGCAAGGTTTGTTCCATCCGCACACCATCACCAATAACAAGACTATCGCCGACAACCATAGTCAGACGACCAAGTAGATGCAGTTTATTTTCTATAGTGATATTCTTCTCAGAAATCAAAAAAGCATCTCCTTTTAATGACTCGACTATACAGGGCAGCCTCGCGCCATATAAATCCTTATTATAGTAAATCCCCTTACCGAAGCCAAGCTGCTGATATTCAGCATCGGTTAAGAAGCTATAACGTCCCCATTTTTTATAATCGCTTACATCCAACCCATCCAAAATACGGCCTGCTTCAGCAACACAGATCACATCTTCCGGCCTGTTACACATGCCTTTTACCTTTTTGCCGGCAGTTAAAGTATTTTTATAAAAATCCTGCTCACGTCCCAGCGGGGGCTGCAGGCAAACCTCAGCCAGTTTTTGCTGCATGGTATCGGTCCGGGCAGTAACGGTCAGTTTCCGGCCAGGCAGGTTTTCATCTTTTTCTAAAACCACTTCTGTATGCATAATCTTCTGACCAGGGTATAATATCTGTTCCGGCAAGCCAAAGCTTTCTGTCAGCATCCCGCTCTGCTCTTGCTGCAAGGCACATCTCATGACATCACCGGCAGCAGCCTGCAGTTGACGGCGTAAAATAATCTGATATTCAGAATCTATTTCTTCGCGCAGCGAATAATACAAAGCCTGAACAGCTCCAGTCAAAACAACACAGGCCAATAATATAACAATACTTACACTGCCTCTGCTGCATGTACCTGCTTTCATACTGTAACGACTCCATTTCCCAAAAGTAAAACTTTACTGCGAGTCATACTTCTTCCACTTTTCATATCCTGCAGCTTGATGGTCAGCAGTAATTCTTTATCATTCAGACGTTCAGCCTGAAATGCCTCTACTTTTACCGATGCTAAAGATAAAACATTGACCCCTTTTAAAGAATTACTTTTAGTTTCACGATACAGGATATTACCGCTCAGATAAAAAGTTATCTGGCGGCTGCCGAAAACATCCTGACAGATTATTCTGCTGCTGCCTTTATAACCGGTATTACTGATCGTTACTGTCGCCGCATGTAAAAACAATTCTCTTTCCGGCAGTGAAAAACTATAGCTTGCCGCACGCTGCAGCATAATGTCAGCCTGTATTCGCTGCCACCCCTGCATGAGCTGCCGCAAACTACCTGCAAAAAGCAAACTTACTATCATGACTAATATTAAGGCCAAATTTAATTCCACTAATAAAAATCCCCGGTTACGGCATTGCATAGCGCACCTTGTTCACAAGTACCTTTTTACTCTTATACTCCATGACGGAAATTATTTGCTGCCTGATCTGCAGACTGCCGCTAATTTCTTTGCGGTCGATCACTAATCCCTGTTCTGCCGCTAAGGTATCAGCCTTTTCCGTATCAGATGCTTCTGCCAGTTCCAGCGCCACTTCTAACCTGTTATGTTTCTGCATCGTGATTACGCAGGCCTGATAACCCGCCAGCAAAGAGCAGCAGGTAATACTAACCAGCAGCAAAACCACTAGCACCTCTATCAACATAAAGCCACGCCTATTTACTGTCACTGATAACGATCCTTCCAGTTACAGGCTGTACCTCAAACTTTTTTACCAGCTGTGGCTCACGCCTGTTTTTGATTAAGACTGAAAAATAAGCCTGCGGCGCTCCTTCATCGGAAAAACGTATTATAGATGTACTGGGACTGTAAAAATACAGTTTTCCCTGTCCTATTTCCTGCAAGCTTACTTTTTTTATCAGTTCACCATCACGATATACATAATAGCATTGCTGATTTAAATCAAGCATCAGCTTGTTCTGCAAGCTGTTGCCCCAAAGAGAAGTCTGCTGCAAAGCAGTTACTTCAGCCGACAGGCTTTGACAAAAGCCTTCCATCTCTAAACGACTGTCAACTTTGACGATGCCTTCTGCACAAGGAAGCAGTAAAGCCGTTACCAGACTATAAATGCTGATATAGACCAGCAGTTCTATAAACGTAAAACCATACTTACTACGATTGCTTGCTGCCATTGGAAGTGATCGTTGTGCCATCGGCATCGGTACCAGTTAAGGTATAACTTAATCCACCTTCTGTAGTAGTATACGTAAAAGGCTTATTCACCGCATCGGTAAATCCCTTGTTTTTAGCAATATACTCGTCTACTAATTTAGATAATTCAGTTGGGCAAGTCCCATTCTCCATTTTATACAGCTGAATTGCGCTGTCTACGGTCAATAAATCATTGTGCAGTTTAGCATTTTTAGCCCGTTTATTAGCCGAGTCAATAGAAGGCAGCAACATTCCCGCCAATATTCCCAACATTGCCGTTACAGCTATCAGTTCAATCAAAGTAAAGCCTTTTCTGTCACACATCTTCCTGTAAAAATCCATTCTAACACTTCCATCATTCATATTCAGGTATTTCTGTCAAAAATTTCAGCAAAGGCGATGCTACTATAAAAATCATTGCACCGATTATTGCAGCAATAATAATTAAAAGTACCGGTTCCAATAAAACTTTGATATTTTTTAAATTTGCGGTAAAATCCTGTTCCAGCAGTAAAGCCGCTTCCTTGAGCATTGCTGCTAAAGTACCGGAACTTTCTCCTACGATCAAAAATTCTATTGTCAACGCACTTAAAAGCGGAGAAGCTGTCGCTGCTGCTTTGGTAATATCACTGCCACGAACAATAGCATCGGCAAAAAGCATAGCTTTTTTGATCAATACTTTATCAGCAGTTCCGGCAGCTGCAGTTTTAATGGCTACTGGCAACGAAATACCACTGTAAAGAAGCAGGGACAGAATTTTACAGAAACGTATTTCTAAAAATATCTGACGATAACCCGCAATAAAAGGCAGACAGCAGATTTTTTCCATTAAGTACGACCTTTTACACCACAAATAATAAACAGTAAATACAGCGAAAGAACCTGCTGCCAGCCAATACTTAACGGCAAACCCACGCAGCATCAGCATTAACTGTAATGGTAAAGTAGGTATAAGATCAAACGACTGGTATAAATCTGCAAATAACGGTAACAGTTTAAACATGAATAAACAGCATGCAGTTATAGATAATGTCAATACTAAACATGGATATAAGCAGATATTTTTCAAAAATCTGGCTGTTTCTGTTTTCTGTCCATAATAAGCTGCCAATTCTGCCAGCATCTCCTGTAAAATACCACCTTGCTCACCTGCTTCGATTACTGACACAACAACGGGTTCAAAAATATGCCCCTGCTTTTTCATCGCTGCCGATAACGCTTTACCGGACTGTAATTCACTTATCAATAAAACGCAACTCTCTGTTAAAGAAACCGGACAGCGCGTCTTTAACAATTCCAAAGCTCTGCATAATGGTATACCGCTGCCCAGCATTGCTGCAAGCTGCTGAAAAAAACGGCTGCGTTCTTTGTCTTGGACTTTGCCACTGTTAAACCAGCGACTAACTTTATCAACGAAACTTTGTACTTCTTCTATACCAGTAATATAATCATAATTATCTCGTAAAAATGCCGCTACCTCCTGCTTACTGTCCGCCAAATAACTTCCCTGATAAAGTTTGCCTGCCCTGCTGCGGGCGCGCCAGCGGTATAACTGCATTTTTTCACCCCCATTATTACCACTATTCTTTTTCACTGCAGCAAAACCCCTCTCATTTTAATGATATTTGTGAACAAAAAGTGAACTCATGCAAATAAAAAGACGCTTTTCCGAAGAAAAACGTCTTTTAGCTTTTTAAATATTATATTTTTTGCCAATTCAGATATTTTACCTATCTTACTTTTTCCAACAGCTCCAGATATTTTCCCTTTACCAAATCAGGCTCAAAGACATACAGTAAATGCTTAAGCTGTTCCCTGCTTGTACGCGGCTGCTGTGCGGCCCAATAGCCTACGGTCAGCTGCACCAGCCGGCGTACCCTGATCCTGTTTTTTTCGCTTTTAGCTGCAGCCAGACCAAGCTCCAGCCATTCTCCATAAACAGTCATTTCTTCCTGCATCGTCTGTCTTGCCACCGCAGTTATTAAATCTCTTTGGGTCCGCAATACCAAACTGCCTATCTGTTCCCGCTGCTGCTGACTGCGTCTGCTGGAAACAGCCTGATCAAGCAATACCAGCATAAAATTCTGCCACGGAGCATATATTTTAAAAGCATTGGCAAAGCCATCCCAGCCTGCATACATTTGAAAATGTAAAGCAATATTCATCAGCGTGCTGCGCGTTAAAGCAAAATCCTTTTCACGCACCAGAAACACAAACAACCCGTCCATCAGCTGCCTTGTTTCATCCTCCCATTTTCTGCGGGCGATCTGTGCAATCAGCTGTGTCCACTCTCGCACGAAATACTGTAATTCGTTTGCTGTTAACGATTTATTATTAGTCAACAATAAGCTCATCCAACGCAGCATTGGTAAGGCATTTACATACCGCCTGTCAGCAGCCGTGAAAAATAACGTCAGCAGAAATTCTACCATTTTTGACCCGGCATAAACTGTACTTTCTGCACTATAACGCACGACAGCTTTAGATACGAGAGCCGCAAATCTTGCTTCATCACGCATTCTGGCCGCCATCACAGCCATGTCCTGCAACATTTGCAGCAGTTCCCGTTCCAGATCGGCATCCGTTTCCGTCAGTTCATTGCTCACAACAACTACTATATTGGCACACTGCATAGTTACCTCCGGCAAGCCATCCTTCATAGCCAGACAGCCTAGCATGCCTAATTTACGTATGCCTTCTGCACGCAGATGCGGATTAGTCACTAAAACAGGCTGAAAAACAGTCACTATTTCCTTTGCCAATATCTCATGCTTAGCCCGCATAAAATAGATACAGGAATTTTTTAATTTTTCCAGACAGGCTTCACAGGCAATCCCCTGTTCTGCAAGCATCTTAAAGCGCCGCACGATCCGTTCAATCGTCAACGACATCTGTTCTTTGACGCTTTGCGACATAACAGCTTCAGCCTGCATATCTAACGCATCCAAAAGACAGCCGAGTAAATCCTGAGCCAGAGAACTTTTCTCCTCCGGTGACAGATCTTTTTTCTGTGTCTGCTTTTCCAGCCTGGTTACATTATCTAAAAGATTTTTTAGCGTAGGACCATGAACTATCCTGGTTGATTCTTCAGCCATCTCTACCTCTATCCTTTATTAAATGTTGATCGTACCTTCGTAAACAATACCGCTTACAGTATCTACAGTTACTTCCATACCATCCTGCAGCAGCTCAAGTGCTTTTTCAGCCCCTACAACTACCGGGATACCGCAATTAATTGCTACAATAGCCACGGAAGAAGTCAGCCCGCCTTCTTCAGCAATAATAGCCGCTGCTTTTGACGCATAAACAGCCGCTTCATCAGGCAATACTCCAACTACTAAAATATCACCGGGTTTAAACTTCTCTTTAAAATCTGCCAGCGTAATGGCTTTGCAGACTTTCCCTGTAACAGAATGTTTACCGATACCAACACCGCTTACCAATTTATTTCCCACATTAACCACCTTAATCAAATTCGTTGAACCAGGTTTACCAACAGGAACGCCGGCAGTAATGACAACCGAATCTCCGTCTTTGATATAACCATGTTCACGGGCACATTGTAATGATAGCTCAATCATTTCGTCAGTATTATCACTGGAAGGCCCTAAAAGCGGCCTTACGCCCCAGTAAAACTGCATCGCTCTTACCCGGGCAGGTATTCTTGAAACGCCTACGACATAACATTTAGGTCTGTATTTGGCAATCATTCGCGCAGTAAAGCCTGATTCAGTCACTGTAACTATCGCATCCGCATCCAGCTCCTGGGCAATCTGTACCGTAGCATGGCTGATCGCGTCGGTAGAATGTATTTTATCGCTGATACCTTTACCTTTGAAAATAGCAGCGTAATCTAAAGCTTCTTCTGTGCGCAGAGCTATCTTTGACATCGTCTGGACAGCTTCCAACGGATACGCACCGGAAGCTGTTTCACCACTCAGCATGATAACGTCGGTGCCGTCAAAAATAGCGTTAGCAATATCACTGGCTTCCGCACGGGTAGCGCGATAACTGCTGACCATACTTTCCAGCATCTGCGTAGCGGTGATCACAGGTTTACCCGCCTTATTGCAGCGCCTGATAATCTCTTTTTGTACCAAAGGCACATATTCAGCAGGAATCTCTACACCTAAATCACCACGGGCAACCATTATGCCATCAGAAACTTCGATAATTTCATCAATATGTGTGAAGCCTGCCTGATTCTCAATTTTAGAAATGATCCCCATACTCGAGCCGGCTGCTTCTAAAACCTTTCTGATTGCAATAACGTCCTCTGCCTTCTGAACAAAAGATGCCGCAATATAATCCATCTCGTGCTCAATTGCAAAGGTAATATCTTTTATATCCTGCTCCGATAAGAACGGAAGCTTCAATTCGACGCCAGGGCATGCTACTCGCTTGCGTGAACCTAACTGCCCGCCGTGCACAACTTTCGTATAAATTTCAGTCCCGTCAATTTTTTCTACCTCTAAAGAAAGCAGGCCATCAGCCAATAAAATAGCGTCGCCCGGTTTTAATTCATCCGGCAACCCTGCATAATTAACAGAAGCGATCTGTTCGTTACCGACTCGTTCCTTTGTCGTCAGGCAAAAAGACTCGCCCTCCTGCAAAGTAATTTTATCATGTTCAAAAATACCCAGGCGCATCTCAGGCCCCCGGGTATCGGCGATCATAGCGATCGGTTTATTGACTTGTCCGGCTGCCTTCCGTACCATGCTCAATCTGTGAGCATGGTCAGAATGGCTTCCATGTGAAAAATTAAAACGGGCCATATCCATTCCCGCTTTCAGCATTGCTGCCAAAAGCGGTATATTATCCGTACTGGGACCAACGGTGCAAATGATTTTTGTTTTCTTCATTGCCCGGCCTCCTTAGAATTACAACTGAAACTTGTTTTCGCAAATAACCTCATACGCATCTTCAGCTTCGGAAAGCGGCACACTGATCTCATACACGCCCCCATGCTTGGAATTCGTCGTTTTAGTCTGCGTCAAAAAACCGTTTGCGGCTAATACCTCTTTAATTCTTGCAGCTGCTTCAGCAGTCTGCGCAATGTATACTACCTTCCACACAGGTTTTTCCTCCAAGTTTAAAGCTTAAGCCTCTTTTACAGCTTTGATCTTAGCGATCAGCTTGGGCAGAATTTCACGGGCATCGCCTACTATACCATATTGAGCGACCTTAAAAATAGGCGCATTCGCATCTTTATTAACAGCGATAACTACATCTGAGGCCGACATACCGGCCAGATGCTGAATAGCACCGGAAATACCAAACGCAAAATAAATTTTAGGCGTTACAGTTTTACCTGACTGTCCAACCTGATGCGCATGGTCTACCCAGCCTTCATCAACAACTGCGCGAGAGCCGCCGACACTTCCATGTTCAAATAAAGCAGCCAGTTCTTCCAGCATTTTAAAATTATCACAGCTGCCTAAACCACGTCCGCCAGAGCAGATGATCTCCGCATCTTCGATTTTGATAGCACCGCTGGCCCCTAACGCTTCTTTACGAACCAATTCTATTTTAGAAGTTACCGCATTTTTTACAGTATAATTTACAACTTCACCGCTTCTGGCAGGATCAGCCTGTTTGGCCTTAAAAACCTTCGGACGTACAGTACCCATCTGCGGACGGTGTTCATCGCAGATAATAGTAGCCAAAATATTGCCGCCCAAAGCCGGACGGGTCCATTCCACCAGATCTCCGTTAATATCCAGTGCCGTACAGTCTGCACAAAGACCTGTACCCAAGCGCGCAGCGATACGGGGAGCAAGATCGCGGCCATCAACGGTAGCTCCGCATAAAACAGCATTTGGCTTATAGGCTTCAACTAATTCGCAAAAAGCATTGGTATACATATCAGTATTATATTCTGCATATTCCGGACCGCTGACAACATAAACAACATCAGCACCGGCAGCAAATAATTTCTGCGGCAAAGCGCCGGCTTCTTTACAGATCAAAACCGCGCAGCAGCGTTGACCGGCTTTAGCTGCCAATTCAGCACCTACGCCAAGCAATTCATAAACAACACCTACCGGTTCTCCATCTTCCAGTTCAACATTGACCCACAAATCCCGGCCTTCCTTGTTCTTTACCTCACGGACAACCTCTTCAAGTTCGATTGCCTCAACCGGACATTCGCCGATGCAGGCACCGCAGGCGATACAGGTATCCTGATCTATATTTGCTTTGCCGTCAACCATGCTGAGCGCGCCAACAGGGCATACTGCTACACAGGATTCACAGCCGATACATTTTTCTCTGTCTACACAAATTGCCATCTTCATTCACCTCAATGAGTAATAATTTTTGCTTGTACCAATTTTTCGATCAGCATATCAACTGCTTTATCTGTATCTTCTTCGTTAATAATTTCGCTTTCAATATGCGGTACGGATGGAGTGAAGATTTTCAAAACTTTAGTCGGCGAACCGGATAATCCTATTACTTTTGTATCAATCCCCAACTCAGCAGCACCCATTACCGGGATTTCTGCCTTTCTTGCTTTCATTTTACCTTTGATACTGGCAAAACGCGGTTCTTTTTCAGATTTAGTAACAGTAACTACAGCCGGCATAGTAACAGCTAAAGTCTGACTGCTGCTTTCATTCTCCCGGTCAACAAGCAGTCTGCCATCTGCTCCCAGCGCTACTTTCAGCGCACCTGTAACCTGAGGTATACCAAGATGCTCGGCCATTTCAGGACCAACCTGTGCAGTGTCACCGTCAATTGCCTGTTTACCGCATAAAACCAGATCGCATTCCCCTACCTTGCGTACAGCTGCCGCCAAAGCGACGCTGGTCGCCAGTGTATCAGAACCAGCCAGAGCCCGATCGCTGATCAAAACAGCATCGTCAGCCCCCATAGCAATAGCCTCTTTCAAAATATCCGTTGCCTGCGGTGGTCCCATCGAAACAACAGTGACTTTCGCGCCGCTGGCGTCTTTAAGTGTCAAAGCGGTTTCCAAGGCCTGACGGTCAAACGGATTCATAATATTTTCAACACCATCGCGGATAAGTGTGTTGGTTTCAGGATTGATTCTGACCTCCGCCGTATCAGGAACTTGTTTGATGCATACTACGATATTCATGTGAGCCCTCCTCTATATTTATGCCAAAAGTTTCAACTACATATTTATTATTGTAACATTCTTTACTTGGATGTGGCAAGCAAAACCCTGTTTTTCAACAAGGTTTCACTCCTTTAAATACCAATCTTCTCCCAACAAATCATCTAAAGCCCTATAGACGGCCGCCTCTTTGGCATCCACCCAAAAACAGCGCTCTACTTTAATCATTTTTCCTGAATCTACTAAATGCAGATAGACAGGTGTCTCGCCCTTAAAACTTTCAAAAATCTGTTTCAGGCCCTTTTGGATGATGCCATTCTCATCTTTTTTCCTGATCTTTATATGCAAATCAGGCGGCACCTCCTGAAGCGGTTTGATCCTTAATGCCTGTATCTTGCGTTCACGCTCATCAATGCTGAGCTTACCCTCAACACTGATAGCATTTTCCAGATAAAGCAGTCTGGCTGCCTCTCGGTAAACTTTTGGAAAAACTACTATTTCCATCTTCCCATTAAAATCTTCCAGCGTCAAAATTGCCATACTGTCTCCCTGCCGCGTATTTCTTATCTTACAATCCGAAATGATCCCGGCAACACTGAAATATTTACCGTCAAGAACTTCACCGGCTTCTGCCATTTTCCGCAGCGGCGTGAAATAATACAAAGAACCAACATAGGCATCTAAAGGATTACCAGTCACGTAAAAACCAATTAGTTCTTTCTCATATTGCAAAATAGTACGCTTAGGAATTTCCTCTAATTCAGGTATTTTTAATTCATTGATATCAGCAAAGCCTTCATCACCAAATAAACCCATTTGTCCTCTCTGATAATCTTTTTGGTAATTACTGCCCAAATCCATTGCCTGTTCTACGACAGCTAACAACTCTGACCGTTTATAACCAAAAGAATCCATTGCGCCGCATTTGATCAGATTTTCAAGCATCCGCTTATTCACAGCTCTATTATCCACGCGTTTGCAAAAATCCAGCAGCGATGTAAACGGACCATCTTTACGCGCCTGTAAAATACTGCTGATTGCGTTTTCGCCCACATTTTTCACACCGGCTAAACCAAAACGGATTACCCTGTCTTTATTTACCGAAAAGCTGCGGCCACTTTCATTAACATCCGGCGGTAAAATTTTCAGCCCCATACCACGGCACACACTGATATACCAGCTCAATTTTTCGCTGTCGCTGATGACACTGGTCAAAAACGCAGCCATAAATTCTGCCGGCCAGTGCGCTTTTAGATAAGCAGTCTGATAAGCCACCAACGCATAAGCAGCCGAATGTGATTTATTAAAGCCATATCCGGCAAAATGCTGCAGAAGCGCAAATATCTCGCTGCTCAATTGAGTACTGATACCATGTTTCTGTTTAGCGCCTTCAATAAAGGCTTCACGCATCGATTCCAGTTCTTTGGCCTTTTTCTTACCCATTGCCCGACGCAAAATATCCGCCTGGCCAAGACTGAAACCTGCCAAAACAGAAGTGATCTGCATAACCTGTTCCTGGTAAAGAATAACTCCAAAAGTGTCTTTTAAGACAGGTTCCAACAATGGATGCAACATCTCTGCAGTCTTGTCACCATGACGTCCGGCAATAAAATCTTCGACCATGCCTGTCCCCAAAGGCCCTGGACGATACAACGCTACCAAAGGAATAAGATCTTCAAAACTTTCTGGCCCCAAATCCATGACCAGCTTAGTCATACCGCCGGATTCAAGCTGGAATACACCCTGAGTATCACCTTTCCGCAGAATACTGCAGGTTGCATCGTCATCAAGGGGAATCCTGTCAATATCAATTTTATTACCAGTAGTTTCATAAATAAACTTTATTGCATCACCGATCACAGTAAGAGTACGCAGCCCCAAAAGATCCATCTTTAAAAGGCCCAAACTCTCAATTTTATCTTTATCATATTCCGTTGTAATAAAATTTTCAGTTGAAAGCTGCAGCGGCACATACTTTTTCAAATCATCAGGAGCAATTACAACGCCCGCAGCATGAGTACCTGAATTACGCGGCATTCCTTCCACGCTTTGCGCAAGATCGATAAGACGTTTAATATTAGCGTCGCTCTCATATAATGCCCTCAGTTCATTACTGGCCTCCAGCGCTCTTTCCAACGTGATGCCCAGATCACGGGGAATAAGTTTTGCTACATTATCCACCATACTGTAAGGCATTTCCAAAGCTCTGCCAACATCACGCACAGCTGCACGTGCCTGTAAAGTGCCAAAGGTTATGATCTGCGCAACCTTATCCTGTCCATAGCGGTTAATAATATAATCCAGAACCTGCTGCCTTTTTTCATAGCAGAAGTCCGTATCTATATCAGGCATACTTACACGTTCAGGATTCAGAAAGCGTTCAAACAGCAAATCATATTTCAGGGGATCAATATTAGTGATCCCTAACAGATAAGCAACGATACTGCCTGCCGCACTGCCGCGGCCAGGTCCGACAGGTATATCATTTCTGCGGCTGTAACTTATAAAATCCCAGACAATCAGGAAATAACAGTCATAACCCATTTTATTGATAATGCCTAATTCATACTCCAGTCTCTCCCAAACCTGCTGAGTCGGCTCAGGATAACGTTCCGGCATTCCTTCTAAACACAGCTTACGCAAATAGGCTTCTGCCGACAATCCCTCTGGAATAGGGAATTCCGGTAACAGTAAATGGCCAAAGCTCAATTCCACGTTACATCGCTCTGCTATTTTGGCTGTATTTTCCAAAGCCTCAGGACAATCGCTGAATTTTTCAAGCATTTCAGCTTCACTTTTTAAATAAAATTGATCATTAGGAAATTTCATTCGTTTTGGGTCATCTACAGTACTGGTCGTCTGAATACACAACAAGACATCCTGTGCATCAGCATTTTCGCGCTTCACATAATGCGAATCATTAGTAGCCACTAAACCCAGCTCATATTTTTTTGCCAGACGTTTCAGTTCAGCATTGACCGTATGTTCTTCTTCCAGATCGTGGTCCTGAATTTCCAGAAAAAAATTATCTTTCCCAAAAATATCCAGATACTCCTTTAGACTGCATTCTGCTCCTTCTAAATTTCCCCGCAGTATTTGTGCCGGAATCTCACCGGCAATACACGCACTCATACAGATGATACCTTTACTGTATTGTCTGAGAATATCTTTATCAATTCTCGGTTTATAATAAAAACCTTCTAAATGCCCAAGTGAAACAAGCTTCATCAGATTGTGATAGCCTTCATCATTCTCTGCCAGTAAAATCAAATGATACATTCCATCACGATTATTTTTTTCAAATCGCGATCCATTGGTTAAATATACCTCACAGCCAATAACAGGTTTTATCCCCTGCTTCATAGCCTCCTGATAAAAATCTACGACACCGTACATTACGCCATGATCTGTTATTGCCAGATTTTTCATTCCCAGTTCTTTGGCATAAGCAATCAGATCACTTATTTTGGCAGCACCGTCAAGCAGGCTATATTGCGTATGGACGTGTAAATGTGTAAAAGCTCCGCTCACGACAGCCCTCCTTCCGAAAAAACATATGATTTTTCTCCTAAATTTATATTATCTATTATACCACAACAGCTATATGCAGACACCAGTAACGGCTTCTATATATCAAGCAAAAGCATCACCTGCCTTTATCGGCAAAGTGATGCTGAAGTTCAAATTTTTCTTTCTTTATTTTTATATAAGCTCCATAATACTCCGGGTACCAAAAACAACAGATTGACAACCAGACTGGGAAACAATGCATTTGCAGATTCAGGAAAAACAAACGGCCACAGACATGCTACTAATATCCCCGATACCATCGCCGCAAATCCTGCTGTTGGCGGCACCAACCCTTTAAAGAAAACAATAAATGTCAATGGCAAGAATATCCCCGCCCCCCTTAACGCCATCGAAAGATAATTCCAGTGCAGTACCAGAGAATCAAGATAATGAAAAACGAAGGCCACCGCGCCAACCGTAACTGCCAAGACTGAAAAACGACTGATCCATAGTAATTTTTTAACATCACGCATACCGAATAAATCATTAAAAATATCTCTGGAAATCATTGTTCCTATTCCCAGCGCCAAGCCGGAAATAGAACCAAGCGAAGACAGCAGCAGCGCTGCAATCCCTATCCCGCCCAACCATTCAGGTAAATATGAACAAAGATAAAAAGGCAGGGCATCAATAGCGCTGATTTCCGGATGCATCGCATGCATATACATTCCTATCATAACTGACGGCAAGCCAACAGGAATAACGATCAAAGCCGCTGTAACACACCCAGCAGCTGCTGTTTGACTATCCTCCGCCGAAAACAAAGCCTGCACATAGGTCTGTGTAGAAATAACCCCGATCACCATAGAAAATAAACTAAACAAACTATCTTCCAGGCCCTTACCAAAGAGGCTAAGCCATGGAAAAGCAGGAAAGCTTTCACGAATCCCCGCTAATCCTCCCAGATCGTTATAGGAAAGGATCCCGCCTACAAAAACCGTTGCAAAAATCAATAAAATTTTAAAAATACCAGCCATACCCGAACTGCTGATACCGCCAAATAAAACCAAAGCAGCAACAATAGCTATTATTATTGCCGCTGCCGTCAGCACACTTACCTGAAAAAGACCTATTATCAGATGAATAGAGGTAAGCATACTGGCAACAATGCTGAAAAATATACCGGCGCTGGCCGATAAACTGGCTATTGGCCCGGCCTTCTTGCCAAAATTAACAACCAGAAACTCAGAAATAGTCATTAAACCACTATTTCGCAGTGGCCTTGCATAAAAAAGCCCCATAATAATAAATCCTATACCTGATCCTAAAGTAAACCACCAGGCAGTAAGACCTAACTGAAAACCAAGCTGTGCAGTTCCTATAGTAGCAGCACCGCCAACGATCGTTCCTATGATACTGCCGGCAACCATGCCGATACCGGCACTGCGCCCGCCTAATGCATAATCCTCAGCAGACTTCACTTTACGTCCGGCATAGATCCCCGGCGCAATCGTCAAAACCAGCGTTATAACTAAACTCACAAGCTGTATTGTTGTTAACTGCATATTTTCCACACCCTTGTTAAAATATCACTTGCATATACGAATTATATTATTTTATAAAGTTTAATTCGCTGTCAAATATTTAAATCCTGCCGTAAAACCGTCAATTCATCATACTATTCTGATATGGAAACTATACCTTTATCAGCCGCTGCCGGATTCTTTTAACCGGCAAACGACAAGCCAGACTTTTAATGTCTCATATAATTCATTTTTAAATACCTCTAGCCGAAGCTCTGAATACAGTAACGACAGCCCCGGCTACAGTCCCCCAACAGCCTGCTTCCTGCTTATAGTTTTCTTTGCCATAGCCGCAGGCTTAGAGTATAATAGATAAATCAGTAAATAAACTTTTACAAGGAGTCGCTTATGCCGGAACGCAATCAAATAATCGATGACCTGCGCGGTATCTGCATGCTTGGAGTCATCGGGATCCACGTCGGTTCTTTTGTCTTAGAATCACCACAGCCAAACAGCTTCTTATACATGCTGCTGGAAATACTTTCACGCTATAGCGTACCAGCTTTCTTTTTTATCTCAGGTTATGGTTTATTTTGCCAGTACCGACCTGAAAGCCATGTAGCCTACCTGCCTTTTTTAAAAAAACGACTGCAAAGTGTTGGTATTCCTTATGTAGTCTGGTCACTGCTTTATCTGCTTTATTTTTCTGCTGTGATGCCCGGCTGCATCAGCTGGCAGCCAGGTAATATTGCTTTTCTGCTTTTTTATGGCCTGTCCTGTTACCACTTATATTTTATGGTCATACTGCTGTGGTTTTATTTTACCTTCCCCTTATGGCACAAATTATTTGCCTTCTTCCAGCGCTGCGGTCTTAAACTCGGCTTTGCGCTGCTGTTCTTTCTGCAAATCACCTTCAACTACTGGACCTGCCATCCCAATATCAACAGCACTGAATTGCCGTTGCTTTTACAAAATTTATTTAACTATCGTTTAAACTACCTGCCCCTGCACTATTTATTTATTTTTATGCTGGGTGGCTTAGCCGCAATCTATTATAATAAATTTATAAAATTTATTACCAGCCATTTCACAGCAGTCAATATTTTCTACATTTTTACACTCTTTTTTATCGGCGGCAGTTATTACTATTATTATTTTTATTATAATTACAGCCTTATCATCCTGGTAAACACCTTTCAGCAACTAAGCCTGCAGGGATTTCTTTATACAATAGCTTCTCTGCTCTTTTTCTGTGCTGTCTTTAGCAAAACAAACCTTAATAACCCTTGCAGACAATTCATTCACCTTTTATCGGTAAATTCACTTATTGTTTATCTTATTCATCCCTTCTGGATGGATATTATCAACAGGCTCTGCCATGCCGGCGGTATCGTTATGACCAGCAAACGAATCCTGGCCATATATTTTCTTCTGGTAGCACTGTCAGTATTCTCAAGTATTCTCCTTACTAAACTTGGAAGTAAATTTCCACATCTGGCCTTACTTTTAACTGGTAAACGTCCTAAAACCAACACTTTTTAAATTTAAGCATCTTGACTGGTCAGGGTGCTTTTTCATATTAGTGTTGCGCTAAGTTCACAAACAATTTACAAAAATCTGATTTTTTTGTATAATTGTTCTTACTATAATTATTATTTTATCTTATGTTGCTGACGCAATATGAAAGGACTCTTATACTATGGAACGCGAAAATTTTTCATCCCGACTTGGCTTTATTCTTATTTCTGCCGGCTGTGCCATCGGTCTTGGCAATGTATGGCGTTTTCCCTTTATTACCGGTATGTATGGCGGCGCTTCTTTTGTGCTTATCTATCTGTTTTTTCTGCTTATTCTTGGCCTGCCTATCATGGTCGCAGAATTTTCAGTAGGACGTGCCAGCTGCCGCAGCGCTGCTCTTTCTTTTGATGTTTTGGAGCCCAAAGGTACAAAATGGCACCTTTACAAATACGGAGCTATTGCCGGCAACTATATCCTGATGATGTTTTACACAACAGTCGCAGGCTGGATGCTGTATTATTTTTATAAAATGGCTGTTGGCTCTTTTGCAGGTCTTGATGCCAAAGGCGTAGGAGCCCTTTTTGGCGGACTGCTCGGTGATCCGCTCACCATGACGTTTAATATGGTTCTGACAGTAATAATCTGCTTTGGCGTATGCCTTTTGGGCTTACAGGCAGGTGTCGAAAAAATCACCAAAACAATGATGCTGTGCCTGCTTATGCTTATGCTTGCGTTAGCAGCAAACTCCATGTTTTTGCCTGGGGCTGAAGCCGGTCTCAAATATTACCTCTATCCGGATTTCAGCAAAGCTTTCGATAAAGGCATTTCCGAAGTTATTTTTGCAGCTATGGGTCAGGCTTTTTTCACCCTCAGCCTTGGTATTGGCGCCCTGGCGATCTTCGGCAGCTACATTGCCAAAGAACGTTCACTGACAGGCGAAGCTGTTTTTATCACTATTTTAGATACAGCTGTCGCTCTTATTTCCGGTTTGATCATTTTTCCGGCCTGCTTCAGTTTTGGCGTCAAGCCAGACAGTGGACCGAATCTTCTTTTCGTAACTCTCCCCAACGTCTTTAATGCAATGCCTTGGGGGCAGTTCTGGGGAGCATTATTTTTTCTCTTTATGATCTTTGCTTCTTATTCTACCGTTATTGCAGTCTTCGAAAACATCACTGCCTGTATTCGTGATCTTACGGGATGGAGCCGCAGCAAAACAATTTATATCAATATTGTATTGATAATTCTGCTTTCCATGCCCTGCGTGCTTGGTTTCAATGTCTTGAGCCACATTCAGCCGTTAGGTCCCGGAAGTTGTATTCTTGACTTGGAGGACTTTTTTATCAGCAACAATCTGCTGCCGCTTGGCAGTCTCGTCTATCTGCTCTTTTGTACGCAGCGTTACGGCTGGGGTTGGAACAACTTTATCAAAGAAGCCGACACTGGCAACGGTTTAAAGTTCCCCAAATGGATGCGCTTTTATGTTACCTATATTTTACCGCTGATCGTTCTTGTAATCTTTATCAACGGTTATGCCGCATTATTTAAGTAGTAACTAATGCAACCTCAACCTCCCTGACAAATGCTGTCAGGGAGGTTTTTATTAGCAAAATATATATCTCAAATTGTTAGTGTAATAATACTGTTTTTTTATAAAAACACACAAAGCCCCCTGTGCATAGCACAGGGGGCTCATTTACTGCATCAAACACCAAATTTTTTATTTTTTAAGAACAACCACATCGGACCAGCCAGGAAGATAGAAGTGTAAGCACCGCTGGCAAATCCTACCATCATAGCAAAAGAGAAATTATGGATAGTCTCGCCGCCAAAAAGGAAGATCGATATTATAGCAAACAATGATGTTGCTACAGTATAGATAGTTCTTGTCATACACTGCCAAATACTGTTATCGACCATATCGCCCAAACTTTCACTGCGGCGATGTATTTTAAGATTCTCACGAATACGGTCAAAAATAACGATTGTACCATTAACTGAATAACCTACTACGGTCAGCAGAGCAGCTACAAATGAAGAATCCATTTCCATATGGAACAACGAGAAATAACTCAGCACTACCAAAACATCGATAATAAGCGCAATAATTGCCGCTATTGCAAATTTAAACTCAAACCGGAAAGTAATATAAGCGATCATCAAAATCCAGGAAAGGAAGATTGCTATAGCCGCCTGCTGTACCAGTTCTGAACCGATTGTAGCGCCGACCTGCTCAACACGCTGGATCTGATAGCTGCCAAGCTTACTCTGCAGATCACTCATCGTAGCCCGTAATTCAGCATCTCCTACAACACCAGTACGGATCAAAACACTGTTGGCTTCAGTTTTGCCATCACTGTTTTCCAGCTGGATGATGCTGTTGCCCATATCATGTTCTTTCAGTACATCACGGACCTGAGCTACACTGACCGGTTTTTCAAAAGTCAGGTCAACAATACTGCCGCCGGTAAAATCGATACCAAGATTAAAACCACGGGTAATAATAGATCCCAAACCGATCAACAAAAAAATAATGGTGATAGAAAAGAAAATTTTATAATTCTTTACAATCGAAAACATTATTTATTCACCTCCTTCGGAGCAGAAACGCCAAAGAAGGCGGGGTTTTTGGTGAAATTGCTGGCAATCAGAAAGCGCAGCAGGAATTTTGTAATAGTAATAGCCGAGAACATACTCAGAACAACACCGATAGCCAATGTTACGGCAAAACCTTTAATGGGACCTGTACCCAGATAAAACAAAATGACAGCAGCCATTAAAGTAGTTACGTTAGAGTCGAAAATAGTTATGAACGCACGGTTAAAACCGGCATCCATTGCTGAACGCAATGTCTTGCCATTACGAATCTCTTCTTTAAAACGTTCAAAAATCAAAACATTAGCATCTACTGCCATGCCAATAGACAGGATAATACCAGCTATACCAGGCAAAGTCAGCGTAGCATTCAGGTATCGCATCACTAAAAGCAGCATCATCACATAAAGCAATAATGCAATGCAGGCGACCACACCGGACAAACGGTAAAAAAGAATCATAAATACAAAAACGCCAATAACGCCAATCCCAAAAGCCTTGATACTTTTTTCTTTAGAATCCTGACCTAACGTCGGTCCCACAGTACGGTTTTCCATAACCTCAATTTTTACAGGCAACGAACCGCTGCGCAGCAAAATAGCCAGATGTTCAGCTTCTTCCATCGTTCTCGATCCTGAAATCTGAGCCCTGCCGCCCGTAATTGCTTCCTGAACAACAGGATTGGTAAGCACTTCACCATCTAATACAATAGCAATAGGTTTACCTATGTTGCGGGCAGTAAGATCGGCAAATTTTTTACCGCCTTCATCACTGAATTCCAGTCCGACAACAGATTGATTGCCCTGAGAAATCTGCGCTTTAGCATCTTTCAGATCTTTACCTGTCAGAACAGTTTTCCCACTGACGTCTTTAAACTCCAAAAGTGCTGTGCGTCCCAGCATCGCAATCGCTTTATCTGGATCTTTAACACCCGGAAGCTCAACAATAATGCGGTCTTTCCCCTGACGCTGGATGACCGGTTCAGTCAACCCCAGCTCATTAACGCGGCGCTCGATGATTTTTACCGAACGATTAACCGCATCGTCATCCACCTTTAACTCAGGCGTGTCAACAGCCTGCAGCACAACATGTGTACCGCCCTGCAAATCGAGACCCTGTTTAATGGAATTTGACAAAGGCGAAATATAAACACAGAAACCCCCGATTATCGCCAAAGAGATAATCAGGAATTTGCCTAATTCATTCCATCTCAAAATTAGCTGCCCCCTTTAGTAAGTTCATCAAAACTTTTATAAACAAGTTACCCGCAATGAGCAACGTTTGTTTCTGTAACTAAATACTGCACTGATTTATCATAGCTGTCGACCGGTATTTCCTGGCATAACAGGACATCATATGTCACACCCATCAGCACAGCTTTGTTGACCTGTGCCAAGAAGCGGTCATAATAACCTGCGCCCATACCTATACGATTGCCATTTTTAGCAAAACCAACCCCAGGTACTAATGCCAAAGCGATTTGCTGCGGATCTATCACACTGTCCGTACCGGAAACACTGCGGATCCCGTAACGATCAAGTAATAAATGCTCAAAGCCGTCAAAACGTACGGCACATATCTCTGTTTCGGAAATTATCCGCGGCACGCACACAGTTTTATCTGCGAGCAGAGCCTGTTCTAAAACGCTGTCGATATTCGGTTCATTGCCAAAGGCCAGATAACCAAAAATAACATCAGCCTGATGATATTGCGGAGAGCTCAAGATATGTTTACATATTTTGCTGCTCCAGCTGGCTACCTGATCCCTAGAAAGCTTATTGCGCAAAGATTTTAACTCCTTGCGCAATTGTTGTTTCTTCATTATTTTTCTGCCATTTCCTGCTTAACGGGGTCTTGAAAAGCACTGATAGCGGAACGTGCAAAATCAACTTCCACATCTTCAGCCAGCTTCAAGGTAACCTTTTTTTCACTGATAGCAGTAATCACACCGAACATACCGCCGACAGTTACTACTTTATCGCCTTTTTTCAAAGAATCAAGCATTCTCTGCCGTTTTTGCTGTTCCTGTTTCTGCGGACGATACAGCATAAAATAAAAGATACCGCCCATTAAGATAAACGGCCAGATCGCATTGATCATCGCCATAGTATCTCCACCTTGCATGGGAACACCTCCTTCATAATTCTCCCCTATCTGGGATTATATTCGCCATAAAAAGTAAAAATCCTGTTTTACCCCTGATAATTTTCTAAAAATCTTTCGCGCAGTTCCGGAAATGTATCATTGGCAATAGCTTCTCGAATCTGACGTGTAAATTCAAGCAGGAAATGCAGATTGTGGATCGTAAGCAGTCTTAAAGCAAACAGCTCTTCTGCTTTAAACAAATGCCTGATATAGGCCCGCGAAAAATTACGGCAGGTATAACAGCTGCAGCGCTCGTCAATAGGACGAAAATCCTCTGCATATATTGCATTTCTCACAACCAGTCTGCCCTCAGGTATCATTGCTGTGCCGTTACGCGCTACTCTGGTTGGAAACACACAGTCAAACATATCCACACCCAGATTTACAGCTTCTACTATGCAGTCAGGCGTTCCAACTCCCATCAGATAGCGGGCTTTATTCTTGGGCATATACTCAGTCGTCTGACTCAATATTTCATACATCAGCGGCTTGGGCTCCCCTACACTCAACCCGCCGATACCATAACCTGCAAAATCCATTTCGGTCAGCTGTTCAGCACTCATTTTACGCAGTTCAGGATACATTCCGCCCTGAACGATGCCAAACATCGACTGATCTTCACGCGTATGCGTATCCAGACAGCGCTTAGCCCAGCGGGTAGTCCTCAGCGTCGACTGTTTTGCATAATCAAAATCAGCAGGATATGGTATACATTCATCAAACGCCATTGCAATATCAGCGCCCAATGCTTCTTGTACTTCCGTAGCTATCTCCGGCGAGAGGAATTTTTTGGAGCCGTCAATATGCGACCTGAAAGTTACACCTTCCTCTTTAATTTTCCGCATGGCACCTAAACTGAAAACCTGGAACCCACCGCTGTCTGTCAGCATACCACGGTTATAGCGCATAAAATTATGCAGTCCGCCGGCTTTTCTGACCAACTCGTGCCCCGGACGTAAAAACAGATGGTAAGTATTGGACAGAATAACCTGGCTGCCCATTGCATATAATTCTTCCGGTGACAATGTTTTTACTGTAGCCTGTGTTCCTACAGGCATAAACATCGGCGTGTCAAAGGTCCCGTGCGGCGTATGCAATTTTCCTAAACGTGCGCCGCTCCGGCTGCACTCTTTTATCAATTCATATGTAACTGCGTGCATAAGTTCTCCTAAAATTATTTATTCAGATCGGTAATGAACATAGCGTCGCCGAAAGAAAAGAAACGGTAACGTTCACGTACAGCTTCATCATAAGTAGCCAGCATGATTTCCCGCGTTGACAAAGCCGATACCAGCATCAAAAGCGTGCTCTGCGGCAAATGGAAATTAGTAACCAGAGCATCTACCAGACGAAAACGATACCCCGGATAAATAAAGATATTCGTCCAGTTGCCGCCAGCTTTAATCAGGCCGCTTTCACCTGCTGCTTCTAAAGTGCGGACCGCCGTCGTTCCCACAGCAACGATGCGGCGACCTTCTGCTTTAGCCTTATTGATAGCAGCAGCAGCTTCTGGCGAAACAGAATAAAACTCTCTATGCATGACATGATCTTTGATATCTTCGACACTGACAGGACGAAAAGTCCCAAGACCGACATGTAAGGTGACAAAAACCTCTTCACAGCCCATATCCCTGATCTTTTGCAAAAGTTCTTTGGTAAAATGCAGACCGGCAGTTGGCGCTGCAGCACTGCCATTCTCCCGTGAATAAACGGTCTGATAACGTTCCTTATCTTCCAGAGGCGCAGTAATATACGGCGGCAGCGGCGTTTCGCCCAAACGGTCTAAAATTTCCTCAAACACACCAGTATAACAAAAACGCGCTACCCTGCCCCCAAAATCCGTATCAGCAATAATCTCACAGGCTAATTCTTCACTGAACTTTATTTTAGCGCCGACCCTCAATTTACGTCCTGGTTTAACTAAAACTTCCCAATCAGTACTGTTCAAACGAGTCAGTAAAAATACCTCGACCCGTGCGCCTGTATCCTTCTCGCCATGCAAACGTGCCGGAATTACGCGGGTATCATTAAAGACCAGTAAATCATCAGGCCGCAGATATGCACATAAATCATAAAAATGCCTGTGCTCTGTAATTCCCGTATTTTTATCGACAACCAGCAGTCTTGAGTGATCGCGCGGTTCCAGCGGATGCTGTGCGATTAATTCCTGCGGCAGTTCATAAGTAAAATCTTTTACCTGCATCATAATCTCCGGTTTCAGTAAAATTTTTCAACTCTGGTATTTGTATAATAATGAGTCAAAATTTCTTTATAATAGTCCCTGCTCCGCGGTGGAGCACTATTAGCCATACCACGCGCTCCCCATTGTGAAAGGCCCAGTCCGGATCCCTGCCCGCGGCCTTTAAAAGTTATCATCTCACCTTTTTCGCCACTGACAAAATGCAGATCCTTTAAAATATCTTTAAAGCTGACGCCTCGCTCACTTACTTTTATCGGGACTTCCTTTCTCCCAATTTCGATGCCATAGGGATTTTCAATCGGTATCTCGATCGAATTTGGAACCGGACGGCTGACCTGCACCTCAAAAAAAGTACTGTTAAGGCCCAGCAATTCCTGTACCTGCGTTCCTGTCAAAAGAACTGTTCCATCACTGCCGCTGAACAGCATTTCCTGTGCACGTCCACTGGCAGTGCGGTCATTACCAAACATCTTACTGCCGCCTTCCAGTGGTGATAACCGTATGCTTTCAAGCTTACCGACCGCATGTCCATGAGTCGCCAGCCGTCGTTCAATCTCGCTGGCCGGCAATGCTTTCTCCCAGTTATACATAGGCGCATCCCAGTCATAATCCTTTACGCTGCGCAGGTACGGCACATAGCGTCCCCAAACATCGCTGCTGTTCTCAGTCTGACCGCCGCCGCTTTGATGATAGACAGCCTCAATTGGCCGGCCATTATAGGTAACTATCATTCCCGCAGTAGCATCAACCAGTTTATTGATAGCCGGTTTCTCAGCCGCCAGTCCATAATAGTCCTGACCTTCCTCACTGGCCTTTAAATCATAACCTAAATGGCTGCGATTTCCCAGCCTGTTATAAGCCAGTGATCTTGACGCCACAACCTGAGCTTTGATCGCTTCGTCAGGGAAAATCACAGGTATCTCTTCGCCTGCGACACTATATAAATACTGCTCTAAAGGCAGTATATTTACTACATCTAAAGTCTTATCGTCTGCTGCAATACGTATTTCAAAACTGCCTCGATAAGCTTTTTTATTCACTTCAATGGGCTTACTATCTTCTTTAACTGTAAAAAGTAAGCTTTTAGCACCAAACTTCTGGGCTCCCAAATTAACAGTACCGCCCTCAGCATTGACAAAATAGCGGTCAGGCTTCAAAACACTTACTTCACCTGTAGCTGGCACACTTACCATCAGTTCATCCTCACAGCTAATCTCAGCTGCAAACTGACTATGCACAACAGCAACGGCAATATCCGGCACCGCAGCCATTACTATACCACAGTTCAGGCACAACAGCAATGTGACAAGCAGCAGCATTTTTTTCATGAGGATGCTCCCTTCTTAAAAAAATCAACCTGATTTAACCTTAGGTTTCTTCTCATAACGGTCACGTTCACTAAATACGCAGCCACAGTACGGCTGGCGGTACAGTTCAAGCTCCAGGCTGATATCTACACCACGCTGATAGCCTGCGCGAAAATCTTCATAGTAAAAGGAAATATCAAATTCCTTTGCAGCTTCCTCTGCCATTTGTATGATCAGTTCATGCTTCTGATACGGACTGACCAATAAAGTAGTCGAGAACGCATCATAACCGTTTTCTTTGGCATAGCTGGCCACATAACGCATTCTCACTCTGTAACAGTAGGCACAGCGTATTGTCGGTTCAGCCAGCATCCCCTGCACACAATCCTCTAAAGGATAACTTTTATCTACGATCAGCTTATAACGCTTTTTCTCACATAACTCACGTAAAGCATTTAACCGCCGTTTGAATTCTTTATAAGGATGGATATTAGGATTAAAATACAAAACATCAAAAGCCTTACCGTCAGCCAGCAGCTTTTCTGCAGGATAGCATGCGCATGGGCCGCAGCAGGCATGTAATAATAACTTCATAACCTCATCCCTTTTCCGGAAACGGAACACCCAGATACCGATACGTTTCACGTGTGGCGATCCGTCCACGTGGAGTACGCTGCAGCAATCCCAACTGCATCAGATATGGCTCGATCACATCCTCGATCGTATCTGTTTCTTCACTTACTGCCGCCGCAATAGTCTCGATACCAACAGGTCCGCCGCCGAAAGTTTTAACGATCGTTTGCAAAATGCGGCGATCATTGCGGTCCAAGCCATAACGGTCAACCTCTAAACGTGCCAAAGCTTCATCCGCCATTTGTCCCGTAATCACCGCGGCACCTGACACCTGCGCAAAATCGCGCACACGTTTCAGTAAGCGGTTCGCTACACGCGGCGTACCACGACTGCGGCGCGCAATCTCCTCTGCCCCGTCTGCTGCAATCTCTACACCTAAAATCTCGGCAGCGCGTGTAATAATAAATTGTAATTCATCCGGTTTATAAAACTCCAGCCGGCACTGCACACCAAAGCGGTCACGCAAAGGTGCCGCAATAGCCCCCAAACGCGTTGTCGCACCAATAAGAGTAAACTTTGGTAAATCCAGGCGTACACTGCGCGCGCTTGGCCCTTTACCGATAATAATATCCAGCGCATAATCCTCCATAGCAGAATAAAGAATCTCTTCCACAGTTTTGGATAAGCGGTGGATCTCATCAATAAAAAGCACGTCATTATCACCCAAATTAGTCAAAATTGCCGCCAGATCTCCCTGCCGCTCAATGGCTGGTCCAGAGGTGACACGAATATTAACATTCAATTCATTAGCGATAATATTTGCTAAAGTCGTTTTACCAAGGCCAGGCGGCCCAAATAAAAGCACATGATCCAATGCCTCTTTACGGTCGGCGGCAGCCTTGATAAATACTTCCATATTCTGTTTTACCTGGTTCTGCCCGATATATTCGGCCAGACGGCGAGGCCGCAGGCTATATTGCCATACATCAGCATCCTGCTCCTGTCCGGTAATAATTCTTTCTTCCGGCTGCATTATTTCCTCCCGGCAAACACTTTAAGTGCCTGCTTGATGATTGCCTCACTGGTCAGTTCGGTATAATTCGGAATCTGTTTTAAAGCGGGCATAATCTCCGAATTAGAATATCCTAAAGCACATAATGCTTCAATAGCTTCATCAACAGCGGCACTGCCGCCGCTCAAAGCAGCATCAGCAAAGCTGCCGACGTCATCGCCGCCAATGCTGCCTACTTTATCTTTTAATTCCAAAAGCAGACGCTCAGCCGTCTTTTTACCAATGCCGGGCAGTTTTGTTAAAACTTTCAGGTCACGGCTTTGCACCGCCAGATAAAAGTCATCAGGCTTTACCGCCGACAAAATTCCTAAAGCAACTTTGGGGCCGACACCGCTGACACCCAAGAGCAATAAAAACAAATTATAATATTCCTGATTCAGAAAACCAAACAGCAAAATAGCATCCTCGCGCACAGCCATATAAGTGTGCACTTTAGCGTCTGTTCCTACAGCAAGTTGTCCCAAATGAGCCGCAGGCATAAAGACCCTGTAGCCAACACCGCTGTTAGTTTCCAACAAACAATATTCATTTGCCAGATAGGCCACCTTTCCTTTAATTGATCCAATCATTTATTTCAACTCCTGCCATCTTCTTGTAGCCGCCGTATGCAGCCCGCAGATCGCAACTGCCAAAGCATCAGCGACATCGTCCGGTTTAGGTTTAGTACGAATATTTAAAAGACGCTGCACCATAAAAGTTACCTGCTCTTTATTGGCGCCGCCGTAACCTACAACCGCCTGCTTGATCTGCATCGGGGTAAATTCCGTGATCGGTATGCCGCGGTTAGCTGCTGTTAAAAGCGCAACGCCGCGAGCCTGACCAACGCTTATCGCCGTCGTTACATTACGGTTAAAAAACAATTGTTCGACGCTCATCACATCTGGACGATATTCATCCAACAAAACATTCAGTTCATCGTAGATCTTTTTCAACCGCAGCTCAGGCAGCATATCCTTATCCGTGAACACAGCTCCATAATGAATCGGAGTCAGTTTATTCCCTACCATTTCCACCAGGCCAAAGCCGCAGATAGCAGTACCAGGGTCAATTCCAATTGCCAGCATCTCTTCGTACTCCCTCCTGATTATGATAGAAAGCAGGCAGGCCTTGGTAAGCCTGCCTGTCACACAATTTATTCTTCGTCTTCTTCGGGCAGGTCAGCGTTTGTATAAACGTCCTGCACATCATCCAGGTCTTCCAATGCCTCAAGCATTTTCCTGACTTTAACAACGTCTTCGTCAGACAGCTCTGCCATTGTATCAGGAATCATTGCGATCTCAGACATCATGACTTCAATATTATTATCAGCAAGAGCTTTTTCAACAGCATCAAAATCCTCAGGGGCTGTAACTATCTCAAAACCTTCTTCCTCAGCTTTGACATCCTCCGCGCCTGCATCTAACGCTACCAGCATCAAATCATCTTCTGTATAACCGGACTCGCTGTCGATACTGAAAACGCCCTTACGTTTAAACATCCAGTTCACACAACCGGTCTCGCCCATATTACCGCCATATTTAGAAAATACATGGCGTACATCAGCTGCAGTACGGTTACGGTTATCAGTCAAAGTGCTTACCATCACGGCAACACCTGCAGGACCGTAACCTTCATAAGTAATTTCTTCATAATTGGAAGCATCCGCAGCACCCTGACCTTTTTGGATCGCGCGCTGGATATTATCTTTAGGAACATTATTAGCTTTAGCTTTTGATAAAGCCAGTTTCAATTTCATATTGCCGGTAGGGTCAGGGCCACCCATTCTGACCGCGATCGTGATCTCACGGCCGATTTTAGTAGTAATCTGACCGCGTGCTGCGTCAGCCTTACCCTTTTTGTGTTTGATGTTTGCCCATTTTGAATGTCCGGACATTGTCTAATTCCCCCTAAATCTTTAAACCTTACAAAATTGCAAGATATTTTTACCATAATATTATACTATAGAGCCCTTATTTATTCAAATCATTTTCGTATCTATATATTACAGATACACAAAACGCAGCCGAAGTTATCCCCGGCTGCGTTCTTCAACTAATTGCCATACTTACAGCACAATATTCTTTGCATTAGCTAAAGTCGCTCTTGCTTCAGCTATCAGTCTTTCCATCACTTCAGCACATGGCAGAATATCATTTAAAACATTCAGGCTTTGCCCTACTAAAACCGCACCATGAACTATATCGCCTTCCACAGCGCCCAAACGGTTTGTTCCTGTTGCAAAATCATTTAACTCCTGCTGTGGAGCACCGCTGCATTCTTTTTCCAAATATTCTTTGGTAAACTCATTTTTCAGACAACGTACAGCATTATTGCGCGAAAAACCAGTTACGGCAGAATCGGTGTCAGTAGCCTTAATAATTGCTTCTTTAGCTTTGGGATGAGTAGGACATTCATCCGTCAAAATAAAACGCGATCCCATCTGCACACCGTCAGCCCCCATCAAGAGCGCTGCCGCAATTCCACGCCCATCCGAAATACCGCCTGCCACCAAAACAGGCACCTTTTTGATCAAAGGCAATACATTCGTCATCAAAGCCATAGTTGTCTGCTGACCAATATGTCCGCCGCCTTCCATACCCTCGATGACCATTGCGTCGACACCTGCTTCTTCAACACGTTTTGCTAATTTAACGCTGGGAACCACAGGAATTACTTTAATACCTGCGGCATGGAATTTTTCGATATGAGGAACGGGATTACCTGCGCCTAAAGTCACAAAAGCAACTTTTTCTTCACAAACAACATCAATAATTTCCGCAATATTAGGAGCCATCAGCATGATATTGACACCGAAAGGCTTAGCTGTCAAATCTTTGGCTTTTCGAATCTCATCGCGAGTCCATTCTACAGTCCGTCCTCCAGTAGCAATGATGCCTGCGCCGCCTGCATTGGATACAGCAGCTGCCAGATTAGCATCTGAAGTCCAGGCCATACCACCCTGGATAACAGGATACTTGATTCCTAAAAGCTCCGTAATCTTTGTTTTCATATATCACACCTCTTAACTTAAATTTTATTATGCAAATCTATTACCTTTATATTATATAATACTCTTCTGTTCCTTGGCTACCTAAAAAGTTCCTTATAGTGTAAAAAAACAGTGAAATAATAGCTTACACAATTATCTGTTAAATTGACATTTTTCGTAAAATACCGTAAAATTTTTTTAATATCCATATACGTGGATAGATAGACAGATAAAAGATACATTTAAGGGAAAGAGGTTATCAAATCATGCGTAGTGAAGAAGTAAAGCTCGGTTCTACCCGGGCAGCTCACCGCTCTTTATTTTATGCGATGGGTTACACTGAAGAAGATTTAAAAAAACCGCTTATCGGCGTAGTTAACGCCCAAAACGAAATAATCCCAGGCCATATGCACCTCGACCAGATCGCCAAAGCTGTCAAACATGGTATTTTAGCGGCTGGCGGTACGCCTATCGAGTTTCCTGCCATCGGCATCTGCGACGGCATTGCCATGGGCCATAACGGCATGAAATATCCTCTTGCCAGCCGTGAGCTGGTAGCCGACAGCATTGAAGCCGTAGCAAACGGTCATGCATTTGACGGCCTTGTGCTTATTCCTAACTGTGATAAAATCGTGCCGGGCATGCTGATGGCCGCAGCGCGTCTCAATATTCCCGCAATCGTTGTCAGCGGTGGCCCAATGCTTCCCGGCCGCCTTAATGGAACCGATATCAGCGTTTCTACTGTTTTTGAAGCAGCAGGACGTTTTGAAGCAGGCAAGATCGACAAAGCTGAGCTCAGCGTCATCGAACACGCCGCCTGCCCCGGCTGCGGCAGCTGTTCCGGTTTGTTCACTGCCAACACTATGAATTGTCTGACCGAAGTGCTTGGTATGGGCTTACCTGGCAACGGCACAATTCCAGCTGCTTATCAGGGAGCACGTATCGCTCTTGCCAAACGTGCTGGAGCTAAAATCATGGATCTGGTTGCTCAAAACCTGTGTCCCCGCGAAATTATGACTATGGCTGCTTTTGAGAATGCAATAACTGTCGATATGGCAATTGGCGGTTCTTCCAACACTGCTTTGCATTTGCCTGCTATTGCCCACGAAGCCGGTCTGGAATTACCTTTGGAGCTTTTCGACAAAATCAGCAAAAACACTCCTTATCTGACTAAACTCAGCCCCGGCGGCAGTCATCACATTATCGACCTTAATGAAGCAGGCGGCATCAACGCAGTAATGCACGAGCTCAGCAAACTTGATTTGCTGCATAAAGACGCCAAATCAGTTACTGGACTGACTATAGGTGAAAATTTTGCCAACGCTGTTATTACCCGTCCTGATGTTATTCACAGCGTTGAAAATCCTTATCGTAAAACAGGCGGCATCGCTGTACTCAAAGGCAATATCGCACCGGACTGCAGTGTAGTTAAAGAAAGCGCAGTTGCTGAAGAAATGCTTGTCCACTCCGGACCTGCCAAAGTCTACGATTCTGAAGATGATGCCATTGCAGCGATCTGCGGCAAGCAAATAGAAAAAGGCGACGTCGTCGTTATCCGTTATGAGGGACCAAAAGGCGGCCCAGGTATGCGTGAAATGCTCAATCCTACTTCGGTGCTGGCTGGCATGGGTCTCGATAAAGACGTGGCACTTCTTACTGACGGCCGTTTTTCAGGAGCCACGCGCGGAGCCTGCATCGGTCATATCTCACCGGAAGCTCGCGAAGGCGGCAATATCGCCCTCATACAAAACGGCGATATTATCGAAATAGATATCCCCAACCGTACTTTAAACGTCAAAGTATCGGACGAAGAACTGGCCAAACGACGTGCAGCCTTGATCTGCCCGCCCCCCAAAGTAACCAGCGGTTACCTGGCCCGTTACGCAGCGCTGGTTTCCTCCGCTGCTACAGGCGCTGTGCTTAAAGTGCCTGGTCAAAAATAAAATTATACACTTAACACATAAAAAAAGAACGCCATACGGCGTTCTTTTTTTATTATTTATCCTTATCCGAATCGTCTTTATTATTTTTATTTCTATAAATTCTGAAAGCACTGCGAAACACCAGAAAAAAACATAATAAAAGCGTTGTTATATCGCCGCCGTCAGAAGTATCAAAATGAAAGCGCCGCAGCACGAAAATATAAAGAAAAATCACAAAAATTATAGTATAATCCTGCTGCTTCATGCTCATCACCTCATCTGTTATTACCTGCTTGTTTTATTATAACATCACTTAAGATAAATACAGCTTTTTATTATTTACAAGACAAAATACAAAACAAAAAAATAATGTAAAGCACTGCCTGCCATCACAAATAAATGCCAGACCGGATGCATAAATCTGTGTTTTTTATCAGCATAGAAAAATATACCTATCGTGTAGGCCAATCCTCCGCTGACCAACAGTGTCAACGCATCTGCAGAAAGCATCCGCCAAAGGTACGGTAATGCAATAATAACAGACCAACCCATAAACACATACAACAGCAATGAAAGTTTTTTCCATTTGTTTAAACTTATAGCATTAAGCGTGATCCCAACTACTGTCAGCAATAAATTTATGCCCAATAGCCGCCACCCCAACTCAGGCGGCAACAAAACAAGGCAAATAGGCACATAACTGCCCAAAATCAAAAGAAAAATCGAACAATGATCCAGCACCTGAAATATTTTTTTCGCCGTATTATTTGTTAAAGCATGATACAAAGTAGACATTAGATAAAGAAAAATCAGGCAGAAGCCATATATTGAAGCGCTGACAACACCGCTGACGCTGCTGTTATACGCTGCATAAACGATCAGAATAACAGTGCCAATAACAGCGAGCAGCGTACCGATACCATGTGAGACCGCGTTAGCAATTTCTTCACCCAGTGACTGTCTGTTCAGGCTATTTAAATTAGTCATATAATCACCTCCAGCTTACTTAGTAAATTATAACACTATCTATCAAAAAAAGTGTGACAAGAAGGTTAATCCCTTATTTTATTTCTTAAATCATTTTCTAAAATAACTAATTGCACTATTTTTCCAAACATAATCGAAATAATCAGCAAAGCATATTATAGCTGCGCAGCAATGAGCAATAACGCTGCCAACAAATTATTTCTTCTAAAAACAATTATTTTAACCTTTCCCTCTGTTTTTTAACCATTGCTCAATTCCTATTTGTTTAATATGATTAGTAAAAGAAACAGAATTAAACTTAAATGAATTTCTTTAAATTTTATAGTGCAGCTTTTTACAGGAAAGGAATGATTTTTATGACAATGAGACAAATAAAAAAATTAACAACTGGACAGCAGGCCATCGATGGCGCAGGCGTACATCTTACACGTGTATTAGGTCACGATACAGTAATAGACTATGATCCCTTCTTAATGCTTGATTCATTTGATTCGCATAATCCAGCTGATTATATCAAAGGCTTCCCCTTCCACCCTCACAGAGGTATCGAAACAATTTCTTATCTTGTACAGGGAGAAATGACCCATCAGGACAGTTTAGGCAATAAGGGAACTATCCGCAGCGGCGAAAGCCAGTGGATGACTGCCGGCAGCGGCATCATGCACCAGGAGATGCCTCAGGCCAGTAAACATATGCTTGGTGTCCAGCTTTGGTTGAATCTTCCTCAAAAAGAAAAAATGACTGAACCAACATATTTTGACATTACCGGTCACATGATTGGTATCAAAAAAACGGATACTGCCACAATTCATGTGCTTGCCGGAGAATACGACGGTGTAAAAGGCGTCGAACCACCACACATCAAAGCAACTATTTATGATGTAGAATTACAGCCTGGTAAGACCATAACGCTGCCAACAAAATCCGAAGACAATGTATTCGTCTTCTTGATTACAGGTAATGCAATAATAGACGGCAGTAATATTTCAGAAAAAACTGCCGTTTTATTTGGCGAGGGAGACACAGTTTCCATCACTGCTGAGGAAAATAAATCTTTACGTTTTATACTGTGTGCCGCAAAACCTCTAAACGAGCCAGTAGCATGGGGTGGCCCGATTGTTATGAATACACGCGAAGAACTGGATGAAAGCTTTAAAGAGCTTGATAAAGGAACTTTCATCAAACATAATGCAGCCCATCTTGGGTAATCCCCCTACCTGGTTTTGGTACTACATTTTTACCAGAACGCCTTTATATTGGTAGCCCAATGACATAAAAAAGCCGCAACCTTTGGTTGCGGCTTACTTTTTTGTCTGGTGGGCCCAGCTGGGTTCGAACCAGCGACCAACCGGTTATGAGCCGGTGGCTCTACCACTGAGCTATAGGCCCATAGTACCTTGTGTTGCCTCAATGGTCAACAGTAATATTCTAAACAAATTCGGTCTGCTTGTCAAGCTAAACCAGCTTATTCTAAAAAGTCTTTCAGCCTTTTGCTGCGGCTCGGATGGCGCAGTTTACGCAAAGCTTTGGCTTCAATCTGACGAATACGTTCTCTGGTTACACCAAAATGCTGACCAACTTCCTCCAAAGTACGGGAACGTCCATCTTCCAGACCAAAGCGTAATTCCAAAACTTTCTTTTCGCGTACAGTCAATGTTTCCAGTACTTCTTCCAGCTGTTCACGCAATAGGGTAAACGAAGCAGCATCAGCAGGCGCCGGCGCATCATGATCTTCAATAAAATCTCCCAAGTGCGAATCTTCTTCTTCACCGATAGGCGTTTCCAAAGATACCGGCTCCTGTGCGATTTTCATGATTTCACGCACTCGATCAACCGTAGTATCCATTTCCTTGGCAATCTCTTCCGGCATAGGCTCACGGCCAAGTTCCTGCAACAGCTGACGGGATACGCGAATAAGCTTATTGATTGTTTCTACCATATGTACCGGGATGCGAATAGTACGGGCCTGATCCGCAATTGCACGGGTAATGGCCTGACGAATCCACCATGTAGCATAGGTACTGAATTTAAAGCCTTTATTATAATCAAATTTTTCTACTGCTTTGATAAGCCCAAGATTACCTTCCTGAATCAGATCCAAAAACAGCATTCCACGTCCAACGTAACGTTTAGCGATACTGACGACCAAACGAAGGTTAGCTTCTGACAGACAGCGTTTTGCTGCTTCTCCTTCTTCGAAAACTTCTTCCAGAAGTTTTCCGTAATCTTCTTCCAATGCCATATAACTGTCAAAAACAGCTGCATCAGTCTCTTCAGGCAAACGACGTTTGATTTCGTCCAGCAAAGTCTTGATTTCAAACAGGGCATGTACTTCTTTATCACTGGTTTGGCGATCAACTACCATTTTATCGCAGTCAGGAATCATTACATTGTGTTCCTGCATCATACGCTGCAAATGCAAGCGTTCATCTTTAGTAAACTCCACGATAAGATCCTGATACTCCGCCAACGTACATGGCTTACCTGCCGCTGCAGCTCGGGCAATAATTCCAAGAACTTTTTCTACACTGCGCACTTCGCAGCTTCTATGTTCCTGTTCCAAATGTTTCTTGATTTTTTTGATCAGCGTAGCAGTTTTTTCTTTACCACTGTAAGCAGGCACTAAAGCTGCCGGTAAAGAAGAATTCATCAGACGTTCTGCCTGTTTGCCCTTATCCATACGTTTGGCAAGCTTGATTTCATCTTCACCGATCAGAAGCGGTACACGACCTATTTCTTTAAGGTACATCCTGACAGGGTCGTCGATGCTTACCCCCTCAGGAACACTGAGGTTAGCCAACTCAGCTTCATTGATCTCTTCAGTATCATCCTCAGTAACAGGCAATACATCGTCATCACTGTTTTCATCGACTACGTCGATACCTTTTTGAGCAATCAGCTCATACATACTGTCCATATCGTCCGGAGTCATATCTTCTACGTTTTGCATAGAATCCATAATTTCACGATAAGTGAGAACACCGCCGTGCGATTTGCCTTTAAGTAATAATTCTTCTACCTGGTCGGCAGAAATTTTAGTGTTAGCCATGGTGTTCCCTCCTTTCGTCTCTTAATAATTGCTGTTGTTTTTTAATATAATTTTTTAATTTCATTTTTAATTTTCTGGCTTTCTGCAAGCTCCTGCAAAAAGCGGTTATCCCCCAAACGTTCATATTCGTCGGCGCGTAGTCGGTGCTCCTCATAGCGTCGTTCCAAAGCGCCCCTGCGCATCTGCCGCAGGCAGTCGTCTACTAGTTTTTCACCGTTTGCATCCGCAATCTCTTTTGCCATGATTTGAGCCAGCTCTGTCGCAGCCTCACTTGACAGCTCTGTAAACAGTTTGTCGGCAGAACTTTGTTTACCGGCATCCAGCTGTTTCAGCAACTCTTCATAGATTTCTCCACGAACTTTTGATATAAAACCAACATCTACGATTTTATCTCTGTAAACAAATGCCAAATCGGTATTTTTTAAAATAACGTAAAGCAAAAGCTGCTCTGCCTGATCCTCGGCAGAAAGTACGCTGGTCGGTCTCTGCCATGCAGACGCACTATCTCTCCGTTCATTCTTGCGGCTTAGCTTACGGTATTCACTCATGATGAGCCCTTCGTCAATAGTCAGACGCTGGGCCAGCGTTTTGATATGCTGTGCAACCTCGATCTCATTTTTGCACTCTAGTAGGAATGGTAGTATATTCGACACAGCTTCGACTTTTCCTGCTAAATTTGAAACATTATTTTGAGAAATAACATACTGCATCTGAAATTCTATACCTGAAACAGCTGTTGCAATCAGCTGCAGATAAGCATCTTTACCGTGTTTACGCACAAATTCATCAGGATCTTTCCCATCCGGTACCACTAATACCCTGACTTTAAGTCCGGCCTCTTTAGCAATACTTACAGCACGTACAGTTGCCCTTTGTCCTGCTGCGTCACTGTCGTATGAAAAGACTACTTCATCGGCAGCACGGGCTAGGAGTTTTGCCTGTTCCTGCGCAAAAGCCGTGCCCATCGAGGCAACAGCCCAATCTATACCGCAAGCATGCAGGCTGATAGCATCCATATAGCCTTCCACAATCACAGCCTGGCGGCGTTTTTTTATTTCCTTTAACGCCACGTTCATCCCGAATAACAGGGTCCTTTTATTAAACCATTCTGTCTCACCGGTATTCATATATTTTGCCGTCTGCTGAGCATTCTGCTCTAAAATACGGCCGCCAAAACCTACCACATGTCCACGTGGGTCCTGAATAGGTATCATCACTCTGCCGCGAAACTTATCCATCGGGCCTCGGTCATAATTTACAGCCAAGCCAGCCTGTACCAGCAAGCCGGCACTGCAGCCGCGTTTTCCAAGCGCAGAAAGCAACGCGTTATAATTCGGCAATGCCACCCCTATAGAAAACCTTTCGATGACCTCAGGAGTAATGCCGCGCCCTGCAAGGTAATCCTGTGCTTTTATACCATAGTCAGTCTTAGTCAGACAAGCCTGAAAAAAACGTGTTGCCAATTCATTAGCCGCAATGACCTGTTTGGCCTGTTTCTCACGTTCCAGTTCGGCTTTGGTCTTTTCCTTTTCCGGCACAGCAATACCTAATTTATTGGCCAGCAGCTTTAAAGCTTCGGGAAAAGTACAGTTTTCCATCTTCATCACGAATGTAAAAACATCACCGCCTACGTGACAGCCATAACAATAAAAAAAGTTCTTGTCCGGCGTTACGGAAAAGGACGGTGTTTTCTCTCCGTGAAAAGGACAGCAGCCCCAAAAACTGCCGCCACGCTTTTTTAGCGGTACATATTCGGAAATTATCTCGACGATATTAGCTTGGGAGCGAACCTGCTCTTTAAAATCATCAAACATACCACTCATAATTATTGCTCCTGTCACCTCAAATACCATCTGATTTATTATATTCCATATTTAACAAAAAAATCCTCTTTTTAATAGTAGATAATTTTAGCATTACGGCAAGCTTATATTATGGGAATATAGTGTTTATTAAATAGCTGCACAGCGCCGGCGTCAGTCAATCCACCCACAAAATCTACCACTGTCTGCTGCAGTCCAAAACGGTCAGTCAATTCGGCATACTCCTTTGGCAGGAGCTGCGGAGATACCATATATAGGTCCATCAGGGTTTTCACAACATGCTCTGCTTTGTTATGTTCAACAGTCAGTTGCGGTGAACAGTAAATATAATCAAACATAAAATCACGAAATTCTTCGAGAGCCTCTTCATAATATTTGTCGATAACGATCTGAGGTTTATTCAACGATAATTCCACAATATTTCGGACGAGCACATCTAAGATCTGGCTCGGCTCGGTCCCTAACCGCATAGCGACAATTCCCGGTAATTTTTCGGGACCGATGATCCCTACCTTGCAGCCATCGTCGAAATCATGGCACAGATAAGCAATACGGTCACACCGACGCACAACCTGTCCTTCAAGCGTTTTTGGCAAATTACTGCCTGTATGATTCACTATAGCATCACGCACTTCACTGGTCAGATTCAACCCTTTGCCTTTCCTTCCGTATAGCTCCACCACCCGCAGGCTTTGCTCGTTATGCTTAAAATGTCCGGTATAAGTGTTAATAGCTCTTTCCCCAGCATGACCGAAAGGAGTATGCCCAAGATCATGGCCTAAGGCGGCAGCTTCCGTAAGGTCTTCGTTAAGTCTCAAGGCTCTTGCAATGGTTCTGGCAATCTGCGACACTTCCATACTATGCGTCAGGCGCGTACGGTAATGGTCGCCAGGGCACAAATATACCTGTGTTTTATGTTTCAACTTACGAAACGGCGTACTATGAATGATCCTGTCGCGATCACGCTGAAAAGCTGTCCGCAAATCATCAGCAGCTTCTTCCGTGTCACGCACTGCCTGCGAACTTTTAGCCGCCCAGGACGCCAGTGTTTGCTGTTCGATATTCTCACTTATTTTTCTTACTGATAACATTATTCTTCACCTTTATTTCACTTTCAAGCATTGTCACCAGGCGCATTAAGTAATATAATTACACATGTGAGGTGAACCAAATGAAAAAAATTTTTCTCTTTGTTTTGATGCTGCTTTTAGTTCCTGCAATTTGTCTGGCCGAACCGCAGGTAACCAGCGATAAACAAACCTTTAACCCTTTTACAGGCGTTTATGATCTGCAGGGCAACGTCCACGTTGAAATCGGTGACCGCATTATCACTGGCGACGCTGCACAGGTAAGTATGTATAAACTTGAAGTACATGGTCAGGGTAATATCACCCTGCGCGAAGGAGATATCACTTTTGATTGTGATACTGTTGATGTATACAGCAAAGAAAAAACAGCCTATGTTTCCGGAAATATGCATTTTACGCAAGGCGACCTGATTATCCGCGCTGACACCGGCAGTTTTAACTGGGGCACAAAAAACGCTGTCTTCAACGGCAATGTAATCGTTAATGGTGAACCCAAAAGCGGCGAAGTTATTTACAACGTCCGCGAAAAAGTTTTTGTAAGTTAATTTTACAGTTTAAATAACCCTCGCTCAAGCGAGGGTTATTTTTTATTTAATGACGGTCCTTATTTTTCTGCACATACTCCAAGATCATACCGGCAGTTTCTTCGATCGCACGGTTAGAGACATTAATGATAGTACAATGCAGACGACGCATGATTCCTTTTGCATATTCAAGCTCTTCATTGATGCGTTTGACATCGGCATAAGCAGCGCCATCAGTCAATCCCATAGTTTTCAGGCGCTCACTGCGGATCTCATTAAGTTTAAACGGATCGATCAATAAACCGATGATTTTATGCGGCGGGACTTTGAATAATTCTTCCGGCGGCATTATTTCCGGAACCAGCGGTACGTTGGCAACTTTGATTTGTTTATGCGCCAAATACATACTGAGCGGTGTTTTAGATGTTCTGGATACCCCGATAATAACAACGTCAGCTTTGGCCAATCCCAGCGGATTTTTACCGTCATCATACTTAACGGCAAATTCAACGGCTTCAACACGTTTAAAATATTCATGATCCAACGCATGAATCAACCCGGCCTGATTTTTAGGCAGGAGACCGGAAGTTTTCTCAATAGCTTTAAGCATTGGTCCTAAAACATCGACTACTTCTACATCATGCTCCATTGCTTTATGAGCAATATGTTCGCGTAATTCAGGGGAAACTACTGTATAACAGATAATGCCATTATTTTCTTTAGCCTCTTCGATGACCTTTTCCACCTGCGCCTTATCTTTAACATAAGGAACACGGATCACATCAAATTTTTCCTGCACAAATTGGCTGGTAGTAGCTTTTACAACAGACTCCGCGGTTTCACCTATAGAGTCGGAAACTGCATAGATAATCGGTAACTTAGCTATGATAATTGCCTCCTTTGCCCTCTGCCAGATCTACTAACAGCCGGGTAAAATTAGTTTTAGTGATACGACCAACAACTTCGTAACTGCGCTTATCCTCACCTACACATCTGACAACCGGCAGACAGTCAATTTCATTATCAATGATTTTACGTGCTGCCGACGCTACCGAATCCTCCTGCTTGACTACAATCAGTTTCGACAACGGCGTCATAACCATTACAACGGGGATTTCGCGCAAGTCACTGCCATTATTGATAGCGGCTTTCAGCAAGTCCTTCCGCGATACCACACCTACCAAAAGTCCAGCTTCATCCAGAACAAATACCGTTCCCACATCCTCCAGGAACATGGTTACAACAGCTTCATAAGCACTTTTATCCTGATTGACCGCTACCGGCACAGATTGCAGATCACGTACAAGGATGCCGGAAATTTCTTCCATCAACATCCCCAGCGTATTCTTCCCCGTAAAATAATAACCAACTTTCGGACGCGCATCTAAAATACCGCCCATAACTAAAATCGCCAGATCTGAACGCAGAGCCGCACGAGTTAAGTTCAGACGTTCAGCAATATGTTCGCCCGTGATAGGCCCGTCCTGGCGCACGATCTCGGCAATACATTTCTGTCTGTTACTTAACGAAATTGTCCTCACACCCTTCCGAACTTCCAGTAATATTTTCCTATATTTATATAGTATACGCTATTTTATGAAAAATCCCTGCTTTTGGTCATAAATATTTTCAAAAGTATACAAAAATGGCAGAGCCAAAATTTTGGCCCTGCCATTTACTAAAATATCTTTATAACTGTTCATGCTCCATCCTCTGAATCATGATACATATCAACAAAAAATAACGGTCAGTCATTTTAAAATAATTTTTTTGTGTTATTTCCCTGATTTTGCCCAACCGGTAACGCAGAGTGTTAATGTGGATATGCTGCCTTTCCGCAGCATCCTCCAAACTGTTCTCCTGCAGCGCTGCAATCAGAGTATCCAAGAGGCTTGCCTGATAACGCCTGTCATATTCCAGCAGCTTATCAAGCACCGTCGACTTAATAAAATTATACTCCGCCGTATTACGGCAATGCATCAGCAAACTGAACGGCAGCCATTCCTCTGCTTTACGAACTCCGGAAATATGTAATTTATATAAAAGACTGATAACGTTGACAGACATCTCATAATGCTCTTTGATCTGCCCAAGCTCTGTAAATTCCGGTGATATTACCGCCACAGCTACCTTGTTCTGCTCTTTATTATATTTCTTGAATATATTGACGATTGCAAGCGCAGCTTTACTGTCACACAGTAATATATAAAACTTTTCCTCTTCGATCAAAAATTTATTCAGTAAATAATAGCGTATATCGTGGCTGCCCTTGGAAAATAAAACCAAATTATAAGCTTCGTGTTGATTAAACCCCAAACCGGTAAGTTTTTCAGCGATAACCTCACCTTGCGTGATCGCACCATTTTTTATTTCTTTCCAAAAGCGTTCCACCGTTTTCTGCAGCGTTTCATAATGATCCCATAGCTTGATTGCCAGAAAAGAAGCACCCTGCTGCCCGATCAAACGTTCTTTTTCTGTCAGGGGCCCAGCAGCAGCAATAACAAACTGTCCTACCAACTGATTACGCGCATAACATTCAAAAACATGCAGCTCATCTATACAAAAACCTGCGTCAGTATATATTCTTTCTTTAAAACCGGCTTTGATTTTTTCTATCCAATCCAAAAAATCCTGTTTGCGTATGCCTCGTTTACCCCAGGAAGCAAGCAGCTTGCCTTCGTGATTCAGGCAAAAACAACTTTTATGTAACTGGTTCCCCAGAACATTCACTAATGAAGCCAAATCATCTGAGTTCAATGATGTATGAATAAGCTTTTGATAATTTTTTTCTACTTCAATCAACATATTTGTTTGATAATTTTGAATCTCAGAAGTAATCGTCTGTACCAGTTCTCTAAACTTGACGGCCGTTTTCACTTCAAACACCGGCAGCTGATACTGGTCTGCCAACTGCAATATTTTCAGCGGTATCTTATCGATAAAACGTCCTGTTTTGATGCCTATTGCAGATATCCGGGGCGCAAGTTTTTGAAAAGCGATTTCCTGCAGTTCAGGATTTTTACTGAAAGCATACCAGGTAGTAAGAACAAACTCACCTCCTGTTACCCATTCGTATAAATCCGGTCCTTCCATAATCGTCACATGCGTTATCTGATTATTAAGATTTCCCTGCTTATTGACCAATATCACACGTTCGGCAAAATCTTTGATTTCCAATAATTCATTTAAGGTCACCATTTTCTTGGACATTCTCTCACCTGCTTTTCTGCTGCCATATATTTATTTTCTTATAAAACATCTTTATCAGGATTGTACTATCTAGTTAACTTTTTGGCAAATCCCGAACGCTGCCGGTCCCATAACAAGTTTTCTCTGCTAAAGCCAGAGCCTCTTCACTACAGGTATATCCAGCTCGGCTTCTGCAAAAATCCAACTATAAAAAATGTTGAGGCAACTAAACAAGTAGCCTCAACATTTTCACATCATTCACTATTCATTCACATAAAACTGAGTGCTACAAAAGTTCCACTGATGATAAGTCCGGAAACTATTGTCCAAATAACACAATATCCCATAATATCACGAGCTGATAACCCGGCAACACCTAAAAGCGGCAGCGCCCAGAAGGGTTGAATCTGATTAGTCCAGCCATCACCCCAGGCAAAAGCCATGATCGTCTGCGGAACATTTGCTCCCAGAGCCTCTGCTGCCTTCATCATGATCGGCCCCTGAATGGCCCACTGACCACCGCCGGAAGGAATAAAAATATTTACCAGACCGGCAGACAGGAACGTATACAGAGGGAAAGTATGTGCGGTAGAGATATTAACAAACCATAAGGAAATCATATCTACAAGTCCTGACGCGGTCATCATTCCTGACATACCGGCATAAAGCGGGAACTGCAGAATAATACCGCGGCTGGCACCGATGCCCTGCGACACAGCCTTCAAAAAAGTATTGGGACTGCTGTGCAGATATAAGCCCAGCGTCAGGAAGATAAGAATAACCAGATTTAAATTCAGGTCGAAACCTATTTTAGAAAAGTTTGCACCTAAATAAATCAGAGGAACCAAACCAAACAAGGCATTGAGCCAGTAAGAATTTTCCAGCCGCTCCGCAAAAGTCATATCTTTTTTAGCAACAGGCACCTCTTGTTTTTCCGGTTCTTTTTCATAATATTCCACGATTTCGTTAGCCTGCGGTTTCATATTGAAATAGACAATAAACAGCATTATTACTATAACAAGCGTCATTATCAGATTCCAGCTGGAATACAGCGTCTCACTGACCGGAGTCAGCGGCAGCCCGAGTTTCTCCATAAAATTGCCCGGTGTTGCCGACACCAGCGGAATCGAAGAAGAAGGACCGCGGATAATTTCGCCGCCATAAGCAGCAGCTACCAGCAATGGAAAATGCAAACCTTTAACTTTTTTACCTACTTCTTTAGCCAGAACAGCACCAATTACCAAACCAAAGCCCCAGTTGATATAACAGGAAGCAATAGATACCAGTGCCGTCAGACCTAAAGCCTGCTGCGGAGTTTTAGGGATGCTGGTTACTTTGTTTAAAATCTTTTTCGCCAGCGGCGTCAAAGCCAAAACATAGCCTGTAAGCAGGACCAATACCATCTGCATCCCGAATACAAACATCGAAGAATAACCTTTGCCCCAATACTCAATCATTTGCAGAGCACTTTTATCCATTAAAAACATTCCACCAAAAAATACTACGAACGTTAAAAGAATTGCTAAAATAAAAGCATCCGGCAGATAATTCTGCACCATTTTCAAACAAAACCTAGTGAGAGCCTTCATTACTTTTCGCCTCCTTTACCCATTTTCATCTTCATTTACAGCAGCTCTAAAATTGTTGCCGAGCCTAAACCACCGGCAATACATAAAGTTGCCAGTCCATATTTCACCTGTCTTTTTTTCATTTCATGCATCAAAGTTACTAAAATTCTTGCTCCGGAACAGCCAATAGGATGCCCCAGCGCTATTGCACCGCCATTAACATTAACTATTTCCGGATCGAGCCCCAGTTCCTGAATAACTGCCAGCGACTGAGCGGCAAAAGCTTCGTTGATTTCAATAAGTCCCAGGTCTTCGATCTTAAGGCCTGCTCTTCGCAGGGCCAGTTTGGTTGCCGGTACAGGCCCCATGCCCATATAAGCCGGTGAGACTCCTGCCGCCGCCTGGCTGATGATTTTCACAACAGGCTTTAACCCTGCTGCTAACGCCGCCTTTTCCTCTGCAACTAACAGCATGGCGCCGCCGTCATTTCTGCCTGACGAATTTCCTGCCGTAACAGTACCGTCTTTTTTAAAAGCAGCCTTAAGCTCAGCAAGTTTTGCCAGCGAAGACAGCCGTGGATGCTCGTCTGTAGTAAATAATACTGTTTCTTTTTTGTTTTTAACAGGTACGGCAGTGATCTCGTCAGTAAATCTACCGCTGGTAATAGCGTTATGAGCTTTACACTGACTTTCGTAAGCAAAACGATCCTGTGCCTCCCGGCTGATACCATATTTCTCAGCAATATTTTCTGCCGTCAACCCCATAGTAAGCGTTCCATACTGGTCTATCGGCTGCGAACGCGGCTGGCTTTCCGTATTTGGGTCCAGCAGGACGCCATTACCTACTGTATACCCTCTGCGTGCCTGCCTTAGATAGTATTGCGCATTACTCATGCTTTCCACGCCGCCAGCCAGTACAAAATCTGCGTAACCGCACATGATTTCCTGCGCCGCATTATGCAAAGCCTGCATACCGGACCCACACTGCCTGTGGACAGTATAAGCCTGCAATTCTACGGGAAACCGCGCTATCAGTGCTGCCAGTCTGGCGATGTTAGGCTGATCGCTGCTCTGCTTGGCGTGTCCCAAAATCACAGCATCAAGAAGCTTGGCGTCTAAACTGTTACGGTCACATATTTCTCTCAGCAGCAGCGCTGCCATCTCCTCCGGCTGCACAGACTGCAGGGCCCCATTTAATTTGCCGATAGGAGTTCTGACCCCATCGATGATTACCGGTTGCTGCATTTTTACACCTCCCTTATCTGTATTTTTTCCGCCAGTTCATAATGTGCCGAGGTCATTGCCTGCATTTCATCCAGCGTTATATCAGAAGTATGCTCAGTTAAGAACATCTTGCCATCCTTAAATTTAAAAACTGCATATTCCGTAACCAGGGTATTAACAACGCCTATACCTGTCAGCGGCACGGTACAGCTTTTCACCAATTTATGCTTACCATTTTTAGCTGTATGCGACGTCGCCACAATAACCTCTTTGACACCTACTACCAGGTCCATCGCTCCGCCCGGTCCTAAAACGCCTTTCCCAGGCAGTGCCCAATTAGCAAGATCCCCACGCTCGTTGACCTGAATAGCCCCAATGACAGTAGCATCCATACGCCCGCTCCTGATCATCGCAAAGGATGTAGCACTGTCAAAATAACAGCAGCCGGGAGTTTCTGTAATTGGTGTGCGGCTGGCATTGATCAGGTTCGGTATTATTTCAGCTTCACTCCGTGGTTTAGGTCCTACGCCCAGCATCCCGTTTTCAGTTTGGATATAAAGCCGTTTCCCTGCCGGCAGATAATCAACAGCCAAAGTAGGGATACCTACGCCTAAATTCACAAAACCTCCATCAGGAAGCATTTCCGCAACCCTTTTAGCGATCCTCAACTTCACCTCTGCTTCTGATAGATTCTTCATAATACTTCACCTCGTTTCTGAGGCACCAGAACATCGACATAAATATAAGGTGTTACTATTTCTTCCGGTGAAAGCTGTCCAACCTCTACGATCTCTTCAACCTCCACGATCGTTAAAGAAGACGCCGTTGCCATGAGAGGATTAAAATTTCTCGCAGTTCGTTCATAAACCAGATTTCCCATCCGATCGGCCTTTTTTGCATGCAGAATCGCCACATCTGCTCTTAGAGGGTATGCCAATACATAAGTCTGCCCATCAATATTTTTAGTTTCGCAGTTTTCAGTAAGCTGAGTACCCACGCCTACCTTTGTATAAAACCCGCCAATACCGCAGCCGCCAGCCCGAATGCTTTCGGCAAAGGTTCCCTGCGGCAGCATTTCCAGATTAAGTTTGCCTGCAAAATACAATTCTGCTGCTTCGGTATTATAAGTAAAATAAGTACCAATGGCTTTTTTTAATTTACCATTGCGAACCCAGCGCCCCAACCCAACGTTAGGAGTTCCCAGATCGTTAGCGATGACAGTCAGCTCCCGCACATCTGTTTCAGCAATCAAATCGATCAGTTCCTTTGGATTGCCGATATTGCCGAACCCTCCGATCATAACAACGTCCCCAGGCTTAACAAGCTTAACAGCCTCTTCCGCTTCCATAATCCTTGCTATGATAACCACCTCCGTCTTATTTCTTTGCTTTCAGTATACAAATCTCAAAGCGAAGCTTATATGTAGAAACCTACAAAAATAATCTGAGTTTTTTGCATTTTTGCACAAAAATAGCGCTAAGAACAAGTTATATAACTGTTCTTAGCGCTATAAAAAAATAACAGGACCGAATATTCGGTCCTGTTAAGTTAATTATTCATTATTGAAGCAGTTCACGTACCATTTGATTGATACGTTTACCATCGGCACGGCCTTTGGCCTTTGCCATAACAGCAGGCATTACTTTACCAATCGCTTTCGGACCTTCTGCACCGGTCTCAGCGATAGCTTCGGCAACCATAGCACTCAATTCCTCATCACTAAGCGGCTCAGGCAGATATTTTTTAAGTATCTCAATTTCCGCCTTAGCCTGCTCGGCTAATTCACTGCGCCCGGCTTTTTCGAATTCTACCAAAGAATCCTGCCGCATCTTGACCTCTTTCATTAAGATAGCCAGAACCTCATCATCGTTCAGTTCCTTCTTCTCATTGATTTCGACATTTTTAATATTTGCACGCACCATACGAATAACCGATAAGCGAAGCTTGCCCGCTTCACGGTCTTTCATGGCTTGTTTCATATCTTCTGTCAACTGGTCTTTAATAGACATACAGCACGCCCCCATTATCTGGTTTTACGTTTTCTGGCTGCTTCGGATTTTTTCTTGCGTTGAACGCTAGGTTTTTCATAATGTTCGCGCTTTCTAACTTCAGAAAGAATTCCGGCCTTTTGGGTTGCTCTTTTAAATCTGCGCAGCGCACTGTCCAATGTTTCGTTTTTGCCAACTTTAATTTCTGCCATCTGATCTCCCTCCCTCCACACACTTAGGGAAGTGTATATATGCATTTCATGCGTTTTTTGCACTATTGCCGACTAACGTCAGGCCGCAATTACCGCACAATATTACCAGTAAATTATATCTTATGATACGTCTTTTGTCAAGGCATCAACAGGGCGGCCAGCCTAATGCTTTCCCGCCTAAAAGATGGATATGCAAATGCTTAACGGTTTGCCCTCCATCATCGCCAGTATTGGCAACGATACGAAATCCTTTGGCATCCACACCAAGTTTTTCAGCCAGCTCCCTGACCTTGCCAAGCATATGCAAAAGCAGTTCCGGTTCCGCTGTAGTAATATTTTCCGTATGAGACTTTGGTATCATCAAAACGTGTACTGGTGCGGCAGGAGCCACATCACGGATCACGATCATCTTGTCATCTTCATAAACCCTTTCAGACGGGATCTCACCTGCAATGATACGGCAAAAAATGCAGTCATTCATTTCTTTCCCTCCTTCATGCTCTTAACTTTTATTATATTCGTCAGAGAATGTAAAAGTCCTTTTTCTATTTGTTATGTTCACAATTTATTTGCAAACTGAAACCAGCTAAGCAAAATCCATTCCCAAAATATGTACCTTCCAAACATTATCAGCTATTCTAAAGCGCTCATAAAATCCAAAAACAATGACTTATAATACCGGCAGCATTCAATCAAGTATTTATCTATCCCTATTATAATAATTCACCCACTAAAAAACCTGTTTCTGCTTTCAGTAATCTTACTTTTCGGAGAGTGCCGCATAATTCAGCCCCTCCCTGAACATAAACCCGTAAATAATTACTGGTCAGGCCTTCAATATAACCGTCTGCAGCAGTCTGCTCAAACAATACTTCGGCTTCACTGCCAACACACTGCTCCAAAAAACTCTGCTGCTGCTTATGGTCAAGTTCAGCAAGCTGGGCACAGCGTTTTTGCTTAACTGTTTCCGGGATCTGATTCGGCATTTTCTCAGCTGGAGTACCCTTGCGTTTAGAATAAGGGAAAATGTGCATTTTACTGAAACCGCAGTTTTCAGCAAAAGCCAGTGTCGACATAAATTCATCTTCCGTTTCACCGGGAAATCCGGCAATAATGTCGGTCGTAATGGCAATATCAGGGATACGTTTACGAATATCACCTAAAAGCTCGGCAAAACGCCTGGTGTCATACGGTCTGTGCATTCTGGCCAGGGTCGTATCACAGCCGGCCTGTAAAGGCAAATGCAGCTGTCTGCACAAACGTTTATCTTGTTCCATCAGTTCCAGCAATCGCGGTTCGACTTCTACTGATTCCAATGACCCTAAACGCAGTCTCTGCAAACCTTCTACGCTTAAAGCAGCCTCAACTGCATCAAACAAAGTCAGCCTGCCGTCATGCTCTTTCCCATAACAGCCAAGATGTATACCAATCAGTACTATTTCTTTATACCCGGCAGCTACCAGTTTTGCAGTTTCTTCCTTGATGCTTGTCAAACTGCGTGAACGCAGCGGCCCACGGGCAAAAGGAATGATACAGTAAGTGCAGAACTGGTTACAGCCTTCCTGTATTTTGAGAAAAGCTCTGGTTTTATCAGACGCCTCGCCAACGCTCAATTCCTCAAATTCGGTATTTGCACTCAGCTTGCGTACACTGTCGATAGTATCTACACGCTGAGTTTCAGCAGCTGCTTCCACCAAGCCAACAATCTCAGCTCTGTCCTGGTTGCCAATAATAAGATCCACACCGGCAATTGCTTTGACCTCTTCCGCAGCCGTCTGCGGATAGCAACCCGTCACAACTACGAGCGCAGTCGGATTTCTGCGCACTGCACGATTGATCATCTGTCGTGATTTACGTTGACCCGTATTTGTAACAACGCAGGTATTGATCACATAAATATCAGCTTCGCCATTAAAATCAACTATCTTATAACCATGACTGCGAAACAGTGTTTCCATACTAGCAGTATCAGCCTGATTGACTTTACAGCCTAAAGTATAAAATGCTATTCTTTTCATCAATCAGCCTCCTAAATCGCCAGTCTCATAAAAGATTGCGGCAGCAGCTACTAACGCAGCTGTTTCCGCACGCAGTATCCGCTTACCCAAACTTACTCCCCATGCTCCCGCCGCCTGTGCCTGATGTAACTCAGCCTCGGAAATACCACCCTCCGGGCCTATGATCAACAGTACCTCCTTTAATTCCTGCTGTTTTTGCAGCGCAGCTTTCAAGCCCAGCTTATCTTCACATTCATAAGCTATCAGTTTACAGGAGCAGGCATTATTAGCAAGCATTTGCTCCATGGTCTGCACAGGCTGCACTATGGGTATAACATCCCGTTTACTCTGTTTAGCGGCAGCCTCAGCGATCTTCTGCCAGCGCTCTGCTTTCTTTACTGCTTTCTCACTTTCCAGCCGCACAACAGAATGTTCCATAGCTACAGGTACGATCTCGCTGACGCCCAGTTCTACTGCTTTCTGGATAATAAAATCCATTTTTTCACCTTTTGCCAGTCCCTGTGCCAGAATGATCCGCACTGAAGGTTCATGGCTTTCCGCCAGCACCTCCAGGCATTTTACCGTTACAACGCTTTCACCGGCTTCAGTGATCTCGGCCAAAGCAGTAACGCCATCATCGCTGACAATTTGTATTTTTGTCCCCTGCGTCATCCGCAATACCGTATAAATATGCCTGGCATCCACGCCAGTTATCGTCATCATTTCCCCATAAGGCTGAGGGATAAAAAATCTATGCACCGGTCAGGCCTCCTTACGCATCTGCATAACGACCCAACCACCCTTTGTATCGACTGCTTCAACACATAAGCCGGCCTTAGCCGCAGCTGCAGCCACGTCGTTCTGCCGTTCTTCGATAATGCCGCTGGCAAGAAAGATACCGCCGTTTTTTAACTTGCCGGGAACATCCTCTAACAGCATGATAATAATGTCAGCAATGATATTGGCAATGATAACATCCGCCTGACCTTCTGTGCCCTGCAGCAGGTCGCCCTGCTTGACATTGATCTTTTCTGTCAGTCCATTAGCCGCAATATTCTCAGCTGCTACCCGTACTGCCGTAGCATCAATATCCACCGCTTTGACTGTTTCCGCGCCAAGCTTGGCTGCCGCAATAGCCAGAATACCAGAACCTGTGCCCACGTCAAAAACTTCCATACCCGGACGCAGGACTTTTTCCAGCCGCTCCATGCACATGCAGGTCGTATGATGTGTACCGGTGCCAAACGCCATACCAGGATCGATCTCAATAATATGCTCGCCAGCTTTAGCAGCATATTCTTCCCATGTAGGTTTGATCACCAGCGTTTCGCCGATATGCGTAACATGGAAATACTGCTTCCATTCGTTGGCCCAATCCTGCTCAGAAACAGTCCGAAAACGGGTATTGCCAAAACGGCACGTACCGATGCTGGCTTCCAATGCTGCCATTTCCTCTTCGATCTGCGCAAGACGTGGCTGCAGCTCTTCATCTTCCGGATAATAAGCAGTTACTGTAACCACCTCTGTATTGCCCTGCTCAGGAATATCACACAACTCCCAGGTACCAGAATTACGCAAAGTATTGATCAAAACAGGATCCTCAATAACAACGCCATTATTTGCTCCTGCAGCACGCATGATCTCTGCAGTCAGTTCAGCAGCCTCATGCGTAGTTTGTATACTTACCTCTATCCATTGTGACACAGTCAACACTCCTTAAATATTAAGAATCTATAAATTCAAATACTTTTTCAGCTATATTTTCAAGTGCTCACATTATATCATATTTTTTTGCATAAAAAAATAAACTGCGGCGTTCAAACCGCAGTTTATACAGGCACTTATTTAAATAAATCCTTGATTTTATTCAAAAAACCTTTTTCCTCAGGATTGATATTATCTTTACTGATCTCCGCAAATTTACACAGAGCATCTTTTTGTTTTTCATTCAGCTTCTGCGGCACAACAACTTTGATGCGAACCAACTGGTCGCCGCGTGTACCATTACGCAGGCTGGGGATACCTTTGCCCTTCAGACGCAGTACCTTTCCAGGCTGAGTACCTTCCGGGACCTTCATCACAACCTGACCATCCAGCGTAGGGACCTTGATTTCAGCGCCCAAAGTTGCCTGTACGATATTAATCGGCACTTCGCAGTAAACAGTAGTACCGTCGCGTTCAAAGAACTTATGCGGTTTAACGTACAGATAAACATACAAATCACCGCTTGGCCCGCCTTTGGCACCTGCCTCACCCTCTCCGGCTACCCGCAGACGGGAACCGTTATCAACACCGGCAGGGATCTTAACCTTAAGCTTCTTATTATTTTTAACAGTGCCCTGACCACGGCATTCCTTACAGGGTTCGCTGATGATCTTGCCTTCACCGTGACATTTAGGACACGGCCGGACATTGGTCATCTGGCCGAACATAGTATTTTGTGTAAAACGGATTTCACCGCTGCCATGACATTCCGGGCAGGTTTCGACTTTAGAACCGGGTTCGGCGCCATTCCCGTGGCAATGCGGACATTGCTCGTCACGATACAGGCTTATTTCACGTTCTAAGCCAAACGCAGCTTCTTCGAAAGTGATCTCCAGATCAAAACGCAAATCAGCACCACGCTGCGGACCGGCATTGGAACCACGGGAACCGCGTCCCTGACCGCCAAAGAACATATCAAAAATATCTTCCATGCCTCCGCCGCCAAAACCGCCGAAGCCTTCAAAGCCCCCAAACCCGCTGGCACCACCGGCGCCGCCGTTTTCAAAGGCAGCATGGCCAAACTGGTCATACTGGGCACGTTTCTGTTCATCACTGAGCACACTATAAGCTTCGGACGCTTCTTTAAATTTCTCAGCAGCTTCCGGATTATCTTTATTCACATCAGGATGATACTGACGTGCCAGTTTGCGGTATGCTTTTTTAATTTCATCTGCCGTAGCGGTCTTAGACACGCCTAGCACGTCATAATAATCTTTTTTACTCAAAGTTTACACCATCCTAAGCTGATTATTTTTTGTCTTCGTCAACCACTTCGGCGTCAACAACGTCGTCATCAGCTTTTTTCGCACCTTCACCTGCTTCAGCGCCTTCGGCCCCTTTAGCAGCTTCGGTTTGTTTGTACAGCTCTGCAGAAAGTTCATACAGCGGTTTGGTCAAGGCTTCGGTATCGGCTTTGATTTTTTCCAGGTCTTCACCTTTCAGAGTTTCTTTCAAGGTATCAAGCGCTGCCTGTACTTTACCAATCAGCTCTTCAGAGCCTTTGCCTTCCATATCTTTAATGGTTTTCTCGGCCTGATAGCAGAGAGAGTCAGCATTGTTGCGTACTTCAACGCCTTCTTTACGTTTTTTATCGGCTTCGGCGTTAGCTTCTGCTTCTTTGACCAAACGGTCGATTTCATCCTTATCCAGCGTACCGGAAGAAGTGATAGTGATTTTTTGTTCCTTACCGGTGCCAAGATCTTTGGCGCTTACATTTACGATACCGTTAGCATCGATATCGAAAGCAACTTCGATCTTCGGTACTCCACGGGGAGCAGCCGGGATACCGGAAAGCTCGAAACGGCCGAGAGTTTTATTATCGGCAGCCATTTCACGCTCGCCCTGCAATACATGGATATCAACGGAAGGCTGATTATCGGCAGCAGTAGAAAATACCTGTTTGCGGGAAGTCGGAATAGTGGTATTACGCTCAATGATCTTAGTGAACACACCACCCAAAGTTTCGATACCCAAAGACAACGGAGTTACGTCAAGCAGGAGCACGTCTTTAACTTCGCCTGCCAGAACGCCGGCCTGGATAGCTGCGCCAACAGCGACGCATTCATCAGGGTTTACACCGCGATAAGGCTCTTTGCCGATGAATTTTTTCAAAGCTTCCTGTACAGCCGGGATACGGGAAGAACCGCCGACTAAGATAACTTTATTGATATCGGAAGCAGATAAACCAGCGTCAGCCATAGCCTTACGGGTCGGTTCCATTGTGCGTTCAACAAGATCGGCAGTCAATTCATCAAATTTAGCGCGGGTCAGGTCCATATCCAAATGCTTAGGACCTTCAGCACCGGCAGTAATAAACGGCAGGTTGATGTTGGTAGTCAAGACGCCGGACAACTCGATCTTGGCTTTTTCAGCTGCTTCACGCAAACGCTGCATGGCCATACGGTCATTGCTCAGATCAATGCCTTCGTTTTTCTTGAATTCAGCAACCATCCAGTCAACGATTTTCTGGTCGAAATCATCGCCGCCCAAATGAGTGTCGCCGTTAGTAGCTTTTACTTCAAATACGCCGTCGCCGACATCAAGGATAGATACGTCGAAGGTACCGCCGCCAAGATCATAAACCATAACGGTGTGATCATCGCTTTTATCAATACCATAAGCCAGAGAAGCAGCAGTAGGCTCGTTGATGATACGCAGAACTTCCAAGCCTGCGATCCGACCTGCGTCTTTAGTTGCCTGACGCTGGCTGTCGGAGAAGTAAGCAGGAACAGTGATAACAGCCTGCATTACTTTTTCACCCAAATATTTTTCTGCATCTTCTTTCAATTTTTGCAGGATCATTGCAGAAATTTCTTCAGGAGAATATTTTTTATCATCGATTGCTACTTTATAGTCAGTACCCATATGACGTTTGATAGAACTGATAGTCCTGTCAGGATTGGAAACCGCCTGACGTTTTGCCAGTTGGCCCACCAGCCTCTCACCGTTTTTGGAAAAGCCAACTACGGACGGAGTTAAACGGCTGCCTTCCTGATTAGTGATAACGGTAGGTTCGCCGCCTTCCATTACTGCTACTACAGAGTTAGTAGTACCTAAGTCAATACCAATTACTTTAGACATAATTTATTCCTCCTTGGGTTTATATGTTAAATTTAATTTATGTGGCAACTATTCGTTGCTGATAACTTTTACCTTGCTGTGCCGGATAACTTTATCACGCAGCTTATAGCCCTTTTCCAGAACCATTTCTACAGTGTCCTCATCCATATCGGGATTTTGTCCTCTCATCACAGCTTCATGCAGCTCGGGATCGAATTTTTCGCCCTGGGCCTTTATTTCCTCTACGCCCAAATCTTTAAAAGTCTGCTCAAACTGACGTCTGATCATTTCAATACCGGAATAAATACCTGCAGCATCATCCGATTTTTGAGCAGCAGCCTCAGCACGTTCGAAATTATCCAGAACTTTTAAAAATTTCCCAACAACATCAGCTGTAACAAAAGTTGCCAGCTGTTCGCGTTCGGAAGTATTGCGGCGGCGGAAATTATCAAAATCTGCCTGCAGCCTCAAAACACGATTTTGCAGCTCCTCGATTTTGGCATCCTTTTCATCCTGTTCAGGAGTTTTTTCTTCAGCAGCTCCCTCACTCTTTTTTGCGGCAGTCTCATCGACTCCAGCAGCATCGGCTGCATTCGTTTGAGTTTCCTGCTGAGGTGTTTCTTCGGCAGTTGTTTGCTTTGAGTTCTCTTTCAAATCTTCTGTTTGCAAAACACTTCCTCCTTATAGTCTTTTTACTTATCTAAAATTGTCCGCAGATACTTATGCAGGTAATCCATTACAGAAATGACCTTACCATATTCCATACGGGTAGGACCTAAAACTGCCATCGTACCTACGATCTGACCATTCAGGCGATAAGTAGCCTGAACCATACTGCAATCCTGAATGCCGGTAAATTTATTTTCAGAACCTATCGTTACCCTGAGGCCTGAATCTTCACCGCCCTGCAGAAGATCCTTCAGGACCTTTTCTTCTTCTAATATGCCAAGGAGATTTCTGACTCTTTCCACATCGCGGAATTCCGGTTGGTTAAGCAACTGTTTTGTACCGCCCAAAAATACCTTTTGTTCCTGCCTGCGCCCTGTAATTTTACGTACGGCCTGCAGCAATGATGAGAAAATAAGTTTATCCTCGACCACATCTGTATGGACATTCTGTAAAAGCTCCACAGAAATATCACTGAGATTACGGTCTTCCAGTAATTTACTCATTTTACCTGCCAAGTAATCCATTTCTTCCGAAGACATTCCCAAAGGGATATCAACAACGTTAGTATCAATGCTGCCATCATCGGCCACGATACATAAAATAGCATGCTGGCTGTCAAGCGGTAAAAATTTCAAATAACGGAAATTTGCAGTAGTCTGCTGATTAGTCAAAAACATAGAAACATTTTGTGTCATACGAGACAAGATCTTGGCCGTGGACTGGAAAATATCATCGATATTACGGCGGCGCTCATTATACCAGCCATCTATCAAAGCCATATCATTGTCTGTCAATGTCCCTGGTTCAATCAGAGAATCAACATAAAAACGATAAGCCTGAGCAGATGGAATACGTCCCGCCGAAGTATGCGGCTGTTCCAGATACCCAAGAAGCTCAAGATCTGACATCTCATTGCGGATCGTTGCCGGACTGAGCCCCAGGTCATACTTGCGGGCAATGGTACGGGAACCAACTGGTTCGGCTGATGAAATGTAGTCTTCTATGATAATTTGCAGGATCTTTTTCTTTCTTTCGTTTAACACGATCCCACCTCCAACTCGATTGTTAGCACTCATCTCTTTAGAGTGCTAACACCTTGATATTAGAATAGCACTGACCTTAACAGTTGTCAACAGATTTTTCTTACTTCACAAATATTTCAAAGATTTCGTTGCTGAAGCGCATCCCTTGCTCTGTCAGCCTCATCCGTCCGTGCCTGTCATCCAGAATAAGTAAATTTTCTTTAATAAATTTTTCTAATTCAATGCCAAATTCTAACATCACATCACAATCAAAGCGCTGCCTGGTTTCCATTAAATCGATTCCGGCCGCTGTACGCAAACCCATAAATAAATACTCAGCCAGCTGCGTTTCCCTCGTTAATTCTTCAATTGCTCCGGTAGTCTTACCAATATTAATGCCGTCAATATAGTCCATAACGGCAGCCGTTGATGTAAACCGCCTGTCGCCGTCAAAACTGCAGGCAGCACTGCCAAAAGACAAATAAGGAAGATACTGCCAGTAAACAAGATTATGCCTGGACTCCTGCCCTGCTGCCGCATAATTGGATATCTCATACCTATGCAGGCCCTGTGCCGCCAGATACTCCTGCACTAATTCATACATTGCCAGCTGAGTATCTTCGTCCGGCAGCTGCAGCTTCCCCTTGTCCACAAGCTCTGCCAAAGGCGTCTTTTCTTCAACTGTCAAGCCATATACCGACAAATGCTGCAAACCTATGTTAACCAACGCCCGCAGGCTGGTACCCAATGTTTGTAAAGTTTGTTCCGGTAAACCATAGATCAAATCGGCACTTATTCTTGTAAACCCTGCCATCTCAGCCATCTCAACAGCCTGCAGAGCCTCCCTTGCCGTATGTATCCTGCCCACTGCGCGCAATTCGCCATCGTTAAGACTTTGAACGCCAAAACTTATGCGATCAAAGCCCAGCTCTCTAAAAAACCGTAATTTAGCTAAATCAGCTGTACCAGGATTGACTTCGATCGTTACCTCTGCCGGCTGCCGCCAGCAGCCATTTTTTTGCAAAGCTTCTACCAGCTTAGCCAAAAGCTTTTCAGGCAGCAGTGAAGGTGTGCCGCCGCCAAAATACAGCGTTGCCTGCTCTGCAACAGGCAATATATTACTGCGCCGTGCTATTTCGATGCAGACAGCGTCTACATACTTGGTCATTGTTTCCATATCAAAGCCGGCATATGAAGCGAAGTCACAATATAAACATTTTTGCAAGCAAAAAGGGGTATGTACGTATACCCCTTGGATTTGTTCCCATTTTTGCATTTTAATCCATCTTCAAAATCGCCATAAAAGCCTCTTGCGGCAATTCTACACTGCCAACCTGCTTCATGCGTTTTTTACCTTCTTTTTGTTTTTCCAGCAATTTACGTTTACGGCTGATATCACCGCCATAACACTTGGCCAGCACGTCTTTACGCATGGCCCTTACGTTTTCGCGGGCAATTACTTTATTGCCTATCGCGGCCTGCACAGGAATTTCAAACATCTGACGCGGGATCAGACTGCGCAGTTTTTCTACCAGCTGACGCCCACGGGAAACAGCTTTTTCGCGGTGCACTATCGCCGACAGCGCATCCACCGGTTCTCCATTCAGTAAAATGTCTACTTTTACAAGACTGGAAGCACGGTAACCTGCCAATTCATAATCCAAAGAAGCATAACCGCGCGTCACTGACTTCAACCGGTCAAAATAATCATAGATGATCTCGCTCAGCGGTAATGCGTAATGGATCATAACCCTCGTTTCGTCTAAATAGGTCATATTCTCATACTCACCGCGTTTTTCCTGCGAAAGTTCCATTACTGCGCCAACATAATCTTTAGGTACAATGATCGTAGCGTTGACATAAGGTTCTTCAACATGGTCTATAACTGTCGGATCAGGGAAATTGGACGGATTATCGACCAGCTCCACATCACCATTAGTACGAAACACCTGATAAATAACGTTGGGCGCCGTTGTGATCAGCGTCAAATTATATTCCCGCTCCAGCCGTTCTTTAATAACGTCCATATGCAGCAGTCCCAAAAAGCCGCAGCGGAAACCAAAGCCAAGCGCTACCGATGTTTCCGGTTCAAAAACCAGAGACGCATCGTTGAGCTGTAATTTTTCCAGCGCGTCCCGCAAATTATCATAATCCGAATTTTCTACCGGATAAAGGCCGCAGAAAACCATCGGCGTTGCCTTGCGATAACCCGGCAGCGCCTCGGCCGCCGGATTATTAGCATCAGTAACCGTATCGCCTACACGCGCATCTTTAACATTTTTGATTGCAGCAGCAAAAAAGCCAACCTGCCCAACTTCTAACGAATCTACATTAACAAGATTAGGCTTGAACACGCCAACCTCTGTTACCTCAAATTCAGCACCGGTCGCCATCATCCTGATTTTCATACCGGGTTTTATGCGACCGTCAATAACACGCACATACAAAACAACGCCTTTATAAGCGTCAAATTTAGAATCGAATACCAACGCTTTTAAAGGACTGCCGCTATCGCCTGAAGGTGCCGGCACCTTAGCTACAATAGCCTCCAGCACATCTTCGATACCAAGGCCTGTCTTGGCACTGGTCAAAACAGCTTCCGAAGCATCGATCCCGATGACCTCCTCGATCTCATGCTTGACCCGTTCAGGATCGGCACTGGGAAGATCGACCTTATTGATGACCGGAATAATTTCCAGATCATTATCTAAAGCCAGATAGACATTGGCCAGAGTCTGTGCTTCTATTCCCTGAGTTGCATCAATAACAAGCAACGCACCTTCACAGGCAGCCAAAGCCCTGGAGACCTCATAGGTAAAATCTACATGTCCAGGCGTATCAATAAAGTTAAGCATATACTCTTCACCGTTTTGAGCCTGATAACTGCTGCGCACAGCCTGTGCCTTGATCGTAATGCCGCGCTCACGCTCCAGATCCATCGAATCGAGTATCTGTGCCTCCATCTCGCGTTTTGTCAGCGTACCAGTATATTCTATCAATCTGTCGGCCAAAGTAGATTTGCCATGATCGATATGGGCAATTATAGAAAAATTACGGATCTTTTTCTGGTCCATCATATTCTCCTTCATATATAATCTTGCTCAAGCGGAAAACCCGCCGTAAATTCATCGCAAAATATTATATCATTTTTGCCTATGGTTAAGCAAATACTAACTCTTTTTGATCAACTTTCTTTAAATCAGCTGCTGCTACGATAAAAAATATTTATATTAAAGATTATGAAAGTATATATAACTGTGTTTAACGCTACTTCACAAATAATTTACAGCAAATCACGGCTTGAACCTGTTACAATATAAGTAATAATAGAATAATATTTATTAGGAAAGGATGTTTTATTATGGATACTTTAACTGCTATTGCAACCCGTCGTTCTACCCGTATGTATAAACCTGAACAAATAAGTGATTCCCAGCTGCAAACCGTTTTAGCCGCAGGCTGGGCTTCACCCGTAGGTCACGGAGCATATGGAGAATTATATATCTCTGTTGTACAAAATCCCAAGATCCTCGAAAATTTCGCAGAATACTGCGGACAGGCCTTTGGCAACCCCAAATACAATCCATTTTACGGCGCACCAACTCTGATCGTAGTTTCAGCCAAACCCAAAGATGATGGTCAGCTGGTCTATATAGCTGACGTTGGCTGTATTCTGGAAAATATGCAATTGGCTGCTACTGATATCGGTCTTGGCTCCGTTTATCTCTGGGCACTTCTAAACAGGATTCCGCAAAGCCCTCAATTTGTATCCAGCCTTGAACTGCCGGAAGGTTTTAAACCGGTTTCTGCTCTGGCGCTGGGCTATCCTGCAAAGCCGCTTGAAAAACGTTCTTTTACCGACATTAAACCTGAACGTATTGCCACTAAAATCATTAAATAAAGTATTTTGCAGAATAATTTGCAGAAAGGCCTTGCAGAATTAACTCCTTCGTGGTAGAATACTTTAGTAAACGTATTTAATTGTAGGAGGTGAATTCGTTGCCGAACATTAAATCTTCCATCCGTAGTGTAAAAACCGACGCAGAACGTCGTGCAAAAAATGCTCCGATCAAGGCTGCTATCCGCAATGCTGCTCGTAAAGTAGTTGCTGTAACCGAGACCGGCTCTCAAGATGAAGCAAAAGCAACTTTTGCAGCTGCAACCGGTTTGATTGATAAAGCTTCTCGTAAAGGTATTATCCATAAGAATGCTGCAAACCGCAAAAAATCCAGACTTGCTAAAAAAGTCAATGCTATGGACTAATCTCTACAGCGCTTAAAGCCTGCTCAAATGAGCAGGCTTTTTTATTGCCTTCACCCTAACATCAAAAAAGCTCATTCCCGAGGGAATGAGCTTTTAATATTTTATAGATGAGTTAGTATTATCTGCCTAACCAAGAACGGGCACTTTTTTTAACAGCTTCCTTATCTACTTCTACGTGATTAGGAGCATACATCAGCAAATTTTCGCTGACCTTGGAAACAGTTGCACCGATAATGTAACTTACACCGTTCAGATAATCAAAAATACGGTTTTTCATTGCAGAATCAACAGCGTCAAAAGATACCATCAGTGTTGCACCGCTCATTAAAGAATCAGCATACTCACGTACGTCACTGAATTGACGCGGAGAGCGCACCAAAATATCCATATGACCGCCTTTTACCAAGTACGGACCACTATAAACTTGATCGTCTTCTACATCGCTATGCCAAAGCTTACGTGCAGCATTTTTTAAATCCATCTTTTACGCCTCCAAACGTCCTTGTTGTCAGATATGCTAACTGCCTACTTCTACATAAATTCTTAAAATCCTTCTTTTTTAGAAAAATTTTTATATTTTTGTATTATCATGCTTTATTGCGTGAACGCTGACGTCCACGTTCAACACGATCAAGGATCTTTTTGCGCATCCGAATGTTTTTCGGAGTAACTTCGACCAGTTCATCATCGTTGATATGTTCCAAAGCCTGCTCTAAAGAGAAAGTCTTAGGCGGAATCAGGCGAACGGTATCATCACTGCCGCTGGCCCGCATATTGCTGACGTGCTTTTTCTTACAGGGATTAACATCCATATCATCTTCACGACTGTTTTCGCCGATGATCTGACCTTCATACACCTGTTCGCCGGGGATAATAAACATCGTCCCACGTTCCTGCGCATTGCCAATACCATAAGATGTCGTTTCGCCATTTTCAAAAGCTACCAGGCTGCCTCTGGTACGGCCGGGAATCTCACCTTTATAATCAGCATAACCTGCAAAAACATGGTTCATAACACCGTTGCCTTTAGTATCAGTCAGGAACTGATTGCGGAAACCAATGAGCCCGCGGGCAGGAATCATAAATTCCATACGCAGATAACCGGCCATTTCTGTCATATTGGTCAGCTCAGCTTTACGCAGGCCAAGACCTTCCATAACCGCCCCCATAAATTCCTGCGGTACATCGATAGTCAAAGCCTCCATAGGCTCCTGCAAAGTACCTGTTTCGTCATGATGCATGATTACTTTAGGTTTGCCTACCTGCAGCTCATAGCCTTCACGGCGCATAGTTTCGATCAGGACCGACAAATGCAGCTCGCCGCGTCCGGAAACAATAAATGCGTCAGGGCTTTCAGTTTCTTCTAAGCGCATCGAAACATTGGTTTTGATTTCTTTAAACAGACGGTCACGCAAATGACGGCTGGTAACATATTCACCCTCACGTCCTGCAAAAGGACTGTTATTAACGGAGAATACCATGGACAAAGTAGGTTCATCAATACTGATACCCTGCAATTTCTCCGGGTTTTCAGCATCAGCAATGGTATCACCGATATTGGCATCAGCAAGACCGATCAGGGCTACGATATCACCGGCGCCAACTTCCTGAGTCTCAACGCGTTTCAGCCCTTCATAAGTATAAAGACGGCCGATTTTCGCTTTACGCTCTCCTTCTTCATCCATCAAAGTGATCGTTTCACCGTTATGGATAGTACCGCGAATCACACGTCCGACAACGATACGTCCTACATAATCGTCATAATCCAGTGTATTGACCAGCATCTGCAGCGGAGCCTCTACTTCAACGTCAGGTGCGGGAATATTTTCTAAAATAACTTTGAACAGAGCTTCTAAATTGTCGCTTTCTTCTTCCATCGTCAATTTAGCAATACCGTTACGGGCAGAAGTCAATACTACCGGAAATTCCAGCTGATCATCATCAGCGCCCAATTCAATAAACAGGTCTAAAACTTCATCGATAACTTCCTCAACACGTTGGTCAGGACGATCGATCTTATTGATAACTACAATCGGCTTCAAATGCTGTTCTAATGCTTTACGCAAAACATATTTAGTCTGCGGCATTGGGCCTTCATAAGCATCTACCAATAACAATACGCCGTCGACCATAGTGAGTACGCGCTCAACTTCGCCGCCAAAGTCGGCATGGCCCGGGGTATCAAGAATATTGATTTTAGTCCCTTGATGCATAACAGCTGTATTTTTCGCCAAAATAGTGATACCACGTTCGCGTTCCAAAGCGTTGGAGTCCATTACACGTTCTTCAACATGCTCGTTAGCACGAAAAATATTGCTTTGCTTCAGCATTGCATCCACAAGCGTGGTCTTGCCATGGTCAACGTGGGCAATAATGGCAATATTGCGTAAATCATTTCTTAACATAAATCCTATCTTCCTCTCTTTTGAGCAGACGGCCTGCCGCCTGTAAATCCAAACCGAGCTATGCCATATACAACAAAAGCCTGCGGTCAAATAAAGCCACTCTAAAATTAATGAAGGATGCTTGTCAAGAAGCATCCTTCACTATGACTAATTAATTATATTCTTTTTAACTTACTCTGTCAACAAAAAACACTATTTTACTATACCTGGAAGCCATGTAGCGATCTCCGGGAAGATACATAACAGTAAAATTTCCAGTGCCATAATTATGCCAAAAGGAATTACGCCCTGTATGATCTGCGTCATTTTACTGTCAGGGCTGATCCCCTGTAAAACAAACAGATTCATTCCAACTGGTGGTGTAATCAGCGCCAACTCCAAATTGATCAGCATTACAACATTGAACCAGATCGGGTCGAACCCCAATTTCAGAATAATCGGATACAGGATCGGCAAAGTAATAAAGATAATCGAGATAGATTCCAAAATACAACCCAAAACCAAAAGCAGAATATTGATCGCTATAAAGACGATCCAACGGCTTGTTTCCATCTCGGCCACTAAACTTGTCAGAGCCTGAGGCACCTGCAGGATAGTCAGAACAAACCCGAACAGAGTTGCACCGATCATGATCGCGAAAATCATCGAGGTAGTTTTGACCGTATCCAGCAAAATTTCAGGCATATCTTTAAACCCCAGCGTACGGTAAATAACAAAAGTGATAAACAAACTGTAAACCGTACCTATAGCCGCAGCTTCGGTAGGGGTAAATGCGCCTGTATAAATACCGCCGACAACAAGCACCGGCAGCAGCAGTCCCCAAAAAGAACTTTTTAAGGCTTTTAAACGTTCACTCCAGCTTGCCGCTTCCTGCAGCGGCAGCTTACGGGAACGGTAAACTACAACTGCAATAAACAGCAGCGTTAAAATAACGCCCGGAACAACGCCCGACATAAAGAGCTGTCCTACTGATTCGCCAGTGATCGCACCATACAAAATCATCGGGATCGACGGCGGGATAAGAATTCCCAGTGTACCGCCTGCTGCAACAGCACCCAAAACCAGTGTCCGTTCATAACCACGCGCCAGCATTTCCGGAATAGCTATTGCCCCGATAGTAACCGCGCAGGCAACTGAAGAACCTGTAATAGCGGCAAAAATAGCACAGGCAAAAACTGTAGCCACACCTAAACCGCCAGGCAAATGACGCAGCCATTTATTACCAAGTTCAAATAAGTCATTACCTACTTTTCCTGTTAAAAGGATCTGGCTCATCAAAATATATAGCGGCACAGCTGTTAAAACAAAATCATCCAGAGATTTGTAAGCCAAAATCGGTATCTGGGTCAGAGAAGAACCCCCGCCCATAAAAGCAAACATACCAAAAAGTCCTGCAGTACCTAACGAAAAGGCTACTGGCAGCCCCAGCACCAGCAAACCCAGTAAGAGAATGGTAAAAATTATCAGCATTTATAATTTACCTCCTCACTGAATTCACCGCTGCTGATCTTTTGGATATCAACCAACAGCGTTCGTATGAACTGCAGAAGCAGCAAGCCTATACCTATTGGCAGTGACATCTGTGGAATCCACATCGGAGTACGCAGAGTACTTGGCGAAGTATTGTCCATTTCGTATGAAAGCAGCGCCATATCCAGAGATTGTATTACAAATACGACACAGAAGAAAATACCGACAATGGTTGTAAAAAGTTCGATATAACAGCGGGTACGTACTGATAAATGACTTAAAACGATATCGACATGGATATGCTTTCCCGCCGCGTAAGTAACAGACATCCCCAAAAATCCTGCAATCAAAACGCAGTATACAGAAAGTTCGATCGACCATTCTGTCGGAGCGTTGAACAGCCCACGCATCACAACTTCGTAAAAGACCATCAACGCCGGCAGCAATAATAAAATACCGGCAATGATACCTACTACTTTAGTAACAGCGTTCAAAAATTTCTCATAGATCTCGAGCGCTCTTTTCAACTCTTTTTCCTCTCATTCTTTCTAAAAATAAAGACCGCTGCCGCTTATGGCAGCGGTCACTCACTAACTTGTTTATTGTTTGCTGCAGATCTCGATCAATTCTTTGCCCAGGTCGCCGGTATGTTTTACAAACACATCCCAAACAGGTTTAGTAGCGGCCTGCCAGGCCGGCAGATCGGCTTCTGGAACAACATATACCTGCATCCCTTTTTCTTTCAGTTTCTCTAAAGCAGCCATATCTTCTGCTTTAGCATTTTTACGCAGCTCGTCACGCACTTCATTCGCAGCTTCAGTTACTATTTTTTGCTGTTCCGGAGTCAGCTTTTGAAAAGACTTTTCATTCATTGCCAAAATAAATTCCGGATACGCATGATTAGTAATAGTCAAATATTTGGTAACCTCAAACATCTTACGGTCATACATGGCTGTAGTGCCAGAAGTTTGTCCATCGACAACACCGCGCTGAATCGCCATATAAACTTCACCGGACCCCATCGTTACAGGAGAAGCACCCAATGCTTTTATTGTTTCGGAAGGCAATTCACCATAACCGCGCAGTTTCAGACCCGCAAAATCTTCCGGTTTAGTTATTTCTTTTTTGCTGTTGGCAAACTGAACAAAACCGTAATCGGCCCAGATCACCGGACGCACGCCTTTCTTTTTCAATTCGGCAGATAATTTATCACCCAAACCGCCATCAATAGCATGATCTACTTTTTCATAGCTGGGGAATAAGAACGGCACATCAAAAACTTCCATAGCAGGAATAACAGTTGACCACATCGCCGTAGAATTGAGTCCCATATCAATACCGCCGGACATGATAGCGTCATTCATGCTTTTATCGTTGAACAGCTGACCCGAAGGATAGATATTCAGGGTGATAGTGCCTTTAGATTTTTCTGCAAGCTTTTTGTTAAAAGCTTCCATTCCCTGAGCTAAAGGATGTGCCGTCGGCAGATTGTGCGCCAGTTTCAGGGTGACCTTTTCTCCGCCGGCAGCCTTTTTCTCACCACTGCCGCCGCAGCCTGCGGTCACCGCCAAAGCCATAATCATAGCTGCAGCTAATGTAGTTTTAATCATTCTGGACATTTTCATGATCTTCACCTCATCAAATTTTTATTTATAGCGTTTTTCCAGTTCCATATAGCTTTCAAGACCAATAAACCGATTAAAATCACTAAAATGCATCATTTTATCTTCATAACCTTTAGTAGTCCCTGTTTCATGCAGCACCGTCATCGCCTCTTTAAAAGCCTGTGTAATCACATATAAAGCACTACAGGGCCAAAAGACTATTTTAAAGCCGATATTTTCCAGATCCTTCGCTGTCAAATTCGGCGTTCTGCCGCCTTCGATCATATTGGCGATCAGCACTGTATCGGGAAATGCCCTGGCGATAGTTTCCAGTTCTCCGATATTCTGAGGCGCTTCAATAAACAAAGCTTCAGCGCCGTTAGCCAAATACAGCTTGCCGCGTTCGATAGCATCATCAAGTCCGTTAACAGCTCTGGCATCAGTCCTGGCAATCAGCAAAAAATCGCTGTCAGTTCTTGCATCTGCCGCTGCCCGCAGCTTTCTGGCATGTTCTGCAGCCTCGATCACCTGCTTACCGGCCATATGCCCACAACGCTTGGGCCAGACCTGATCTTCAAAAAGTACCGCCGCTGCTCCGGCACGTTCATATTCCTGCATAGTACGGCGTACGCTTAAAGCGTTACCATAACCAGTATCGCCATCAGCAAATACCGGCAGTTCAGTTGCATCCACAATGCCTTTTAAAGCCTGCGTCATTTCCATCATCGACAGATAGCCAACATCCGGCTGCCCCAATCTGGAAGCAGCAATACTGTACCCTCCCATAACCAGGGCTTCAAACCCTACTTCAGCCGCAATCTTAGCCGTTAGAGCATCATATACGCCCGGTAAAACAAGAATATCCGGTTTTTGCAGCAACTCCTGCAGACGTTTGCGCTGCTTGTTCATTTTCTTCCCCTCCCTTAATCTCAACAAGACCAACAAAAAGCCCCTACCGGCATAGCCGATAGGGGCGTTAGTACGCGGTACCACCCTAAATTATACTCTGAAGCCTTAACGCAGCCCTGCGCTTTTTCCTACATAAACTACCTCAGAAAAAGAGTTCCTGGGTGAGAGGACTGATTTTTATGCTTACCGGCTCGCATCTACCGCCGGCTTTCTGAAAGCCTTCCACTGTCCATTCCCAGTCATAACCTGTAATCTAATAATTTGTTGAAATATTGAGATAAGTATAACAATCCCTTAACAACCTGTCAATATATTTTTAAAAATATTTTGTCACCTCGTTTTTTCTTGCACAACCGTATTAATTTTATACTACTTTTAGCCATTTGTTAAAGAAAAAACAGCGGCTGTAGTGAATATACGGCCGCTGTCAGAAAAACTTCAAAATATATGTTTATCAGTTAAGTATCCTTTTCGCTCCATAAAAACGCTCATCCCAATAAGGCCCAAACGCTTCACCTTCGATTACACCATTTTTAGTGCCGGCATAAATAAATTTACCGTCACCGCTGTAAATACCACAGAAGGTTGCCCCCGGCCCATCAGTACTGTAAAATACCAGATCGCCCGGCAGCAAATCATCCTTGCCGACGCGCTGCCCTACATCATATTGCTCGTCAACAGTTCTCGGCAAGGCAATACCGCTTTCGCCAAATACATACTGCACATAACCGGAAGCATCAAAGCCTTCTGACGGAGAACTGCCGCCCATTTTAAAAGGTGTCCCCACCAAAAGATAAGCATTTTCAATAATATTACCGCGCAGACTGGAATACTCAGCCGCATATACTACTGCCTCTGGCTGCACAGCTGTCCAAACAGCTCCGGCTGGCAAGGCCAGCGCTATACCTAACGCAGTACAAATCGCCAGACGTTTACATAAACTACCATAATTCATGATTTTTTAAAACTCCTTTACTTGCACAAACTTTTACAGTGATGAAAGCATATCATCCACATATTTTCTGATCTTTGCCATTTTCTTACGAATACCGACAGCTTTATCACCGTCACGCGCCACGATCTGCTCGATTTTAGTACGATACTGCAAATAAGAACTTTCAAACTGCCGCAGATACTCTCTGAGCGCGGCAACTTCAGGAACTGTTGCAATGATATTAGAAGTCGTAACATTCCATTCAGTACCGCTGATCGTTATACTGTCTCCATATTGAGGTATGTAAGCCGCTGTACCCAAACGGCGCTGCAATTCATCAGCAAAATTACTTGCGGCATCAAACTCACCATGCGTAACAAAAAATGCTTTCGGCGGCTGTTTCATCTTGCCGTACCAGTCCAGCAGCTGCTCCTTATCCGCATGCGCCGAAAACCCCTTCATATTGTAGATTTTAGCATTGACTCTGATATCTTCTCCCATGATCTTGACTTGCCGTGCACCTTCAATCAAGCGGCGTCCCATCGTACCTTCAGCCTGATACCCGGCAATAATGACCGAGCAGTTCCCCTGCCAGAGATTATGCTTCAAGTGATGCAGAATACGTCCTGCATCAGCCATACCGCTGGCCGAGACAATGATCTTGGCTCCCGGCATCTCATTGATCATCCGTGATTCCTGTGCCGTCGCTGTAAAACGCAGATTAGGTATCGCCAGCAGTCTGTTGCCATGCATTTCATACAAAGCCCGCGCTTCTTCGTCATATTCCTGAGGATTGGTCAGGGTGATAGCCGTAGCTTTGCTGGCCATAGGACTGTCGATAATGATCGGTACCTGTGGGATACGGCCTTCCTGCAGCAGCTTCTGGAAATAATACAGCAGTACCTGAGTACGCCCGACAGCAAAAGCAGGAATAACCACATTGCCGCCTTTCGCAACAGTATCATTGATAATCTCAGCCAGTTCAGATTCTTTGTCATAGACCTTATGCACACGGTTGCCATAAGTTGATTCAGTAATAATAAAATCTGCGCCGGAAATATCTTCCGGGTCTTCAATAATTGGCTGATTAGGCTGCCCAATATCTCCGGTAAAGACAAGTTTCGTCGTTTTTCCGTCTTCATTCACAAAAACTTCCACGATCGCCGAACCTAAAATATGACCGGCAACCTTAAATTTAACCTGCACCCCAGGAAGGACCTCAAGCATTTCACCAAATTCGTGCGTCCGAAAATGCTGCAAAGCTTTATAAGCATCATCAACAGTATATAACGGTTCTACCACCGATTTACCCGCACGCAGTCCTTTACGGTTGGCAAACTCCGCATCAGATTCCTGGATATGAGCGCTGTCCGGCAGTAAAATCGTACAAAGCTCCAAAGTAGTCTTAGTACAATGTACAGGACCCTTATACCCATGTTTTATCAGCTTGGGTATCAAGCCACTGTGATCGATATGAGCATGAGTCAGTACCACTGTATCGATAGAATCAGGGGCAAAAACAAACTCTTTCTCATTAAAAGCAGTAATCATTTTTGAACCCTGGAACATCCCGCAGTCCAGCAGCATTTTTTTATTACCTATTTCAAGTAAATAACAAGAACCCGTGACCATCCTTGTGGCACCTAAAAAGGTGATTTTCATAGCGGTCCCTCCCTGTTTAAATTCTTAATAGATATATTCTGCATTTAAAAATTATTCCCTGCCCCATAATCAATAAATTCACTGCCTTGTCACAAAGCTGCTTTAATTTCTACCGCCGGCAGTTACTGCAATTACCACAGCTTTCGTCTGTTTCCTGTCCAAAATATGACAGCAGATATTTACGCAGGCAGCCCTTAGTAAAGCAATAACCTTCCATATCGCGCAATTTCTGATAAGCATTGGTCAGCCAGGTCTTCTTTTCTTCTGTGCTGCACTCCCGCTGTTCACAACTATATTCCAGCAGCTGACGCTGCTGCATCACGTCACGCCGCTCAAAGAGCAGCACACATTCAGCAGGCAAACCGTCACGACCGGCCCTACCTGCTTCCTGATAATATCCCTCTACATCAAGCGGCAAGGTATAATGCAGGACAAAGCGCACATCCGGCTTATCTATCCCCATACCAAAAGCATTGGTTGCTACCATAAAACGCAGTTCATTCTGAATAAAAGCATTCTGATTTCGCTGCCGTTCCTCCATCGTTAATCCGGCATGATAACGTCCTGCCGGATAGCCCCAGGCATTAAGGTCATTATATACATCCTCTGTTTGTCTCTGCGTCGCGCAGTAAATGATCCCACAGCCGTTTTGCTCGGGCAGCCAGCCTCGCAGAAAGCGCCTTTTGACCATTGGTTTTTCTACCCGGAAAGTAAGGTTGCTTCTGTCAAATCCGGCAACCAGCTCCAAAGGCTTCTCTAAAGCCAGCGTACGGATTATCTCACGTCTTACAGCCGGCGTTGCCGTTGCTGTAAACGCTGCCACCAAAGGCTGTCCTGGCAGACTGTCTAAAAACGGTCTGATAGACAGATAAGCCGGACGAAACGATTCTCCCCAGCGTACTATACAATGGGCTTCATCCACAACCACCAAAACTATTTTCAACTCGCTGACAAAAGCTTTGAACTGTTCATTTTGCAGTCTTTCCGGTGAAACATACAGCAACTTGCACTTATTGTTCCGTGCGGCATAAACAGCTGCGCCATATTCCTGCTTACTCATCCCGCTGCTCAAATAAGCGGCTTCTATACCCCGTTCTTTTAAACTTCGTACCTGATCCTTCATCAGCGATATCAAGGGTGAAACAACCAGTGTCAGCCCCTCCATCATCAACGCCGGTAATTGATAGCACAGACTCTTGCCTGCTCCGGTAGGCATTACTGCTATAACAGAGCCTCCAGCCAAAAGCTGCTCTATCAAATCTGCCTGACCGTTTCTAAATTCACTGTAACCAAAATACTTTTGTAAAAACACTTCTTTGGTCTGCATACTTCCTCCTTAAACACAACAAGCCTGTGTGCCAGTCGCACTACAGGCTTGTCTGCAATTTTATCTTATAAATTCTTTTCTTTATAGGGGCACAATTCCACCAGTACACATTCGCTGCACAAAGGCTTCCTTGCTTTGCAGATCCTGCGGCCATGCCAAATCAGCCAATGGTGAGCATCACTCCACTTGTTTTTAGGAATAGCTTTCTGCAGTTCCTGCTCTACCGCCAGCGGATCATCGCCTTTAGTCAGTCCCAAACGGTGTGAAACCCGGAAAACATGGGTATCGACTGCAATCGCTGGTACCTTATAAACAATACTTGCAACTACATTGGCCGTTTTTTTCCCTACTCCAGGCAGCTTCATCAATTCTTCGATCGTATCAGGAATAACGCTGCCATATACTTCTACCAGCATTTTGCAGGTCGCCAACAGATTCTTGGCCTTCGAACGGAACAAACCGCAGTCACGAATTTCTTCTTCCAGCTGTTCCTGCGAAAGCGCACCCATTTTTTCAGGTGTGTTATATTTCGGAAAAATACGCGCCGTGATCTTATTGACACGTTCATCCGTACATTGCGCCGACATAATAACTGCCACTAACAATTCAAAAGGCGTCGAATAATGCAGCGCTGTTTCCGTCCCCTTATAAGTTTCTTCCAGCAGCGCTAAAATCGCCTCACGTTGTTGCTTACGCATTAGTTAGTCAGACTCCTTACCGGTGCGGGAATACGACCACCGCGGGCAATAAAGGCATCCGCCTTAAATTTGCTCACGGCAATGATGGGAGCATATCCCAGCAAACCGCCAAATTCTACCTTTTCGCCGACAGTTTTCCCTGGAACGGGTATCAAACGTACGGCAGTAGTTTTATTATTGATCATTCCGATCGCTGCTTCATCAGCAATGATCGCCGCAATAGTTTCAGCCGTCACATCACCGGGAATAGCGATCATATCAAGCCCTACGGAACAAACACAGGTCATGGCCTCAAGTTTTTCCAGAGTCAGGCTGCCGCGTTCAACCGCCGCGATCATGCCCGCGTCTTCACTGACAGGGATAAAGGCCCCGCTCAAACCGCCTACGTAGCTCGAAGCCATCAAACCGCCTTTTTTAACGGCGTCATTGAGCATGGCTAAAGTTGCAGTCGTACCAGGTCCGCCGCAGCTTTCCAAGCCTATTTCTTCCAGGATATGCGCTACGCTGTCGCCGATAGCCGGTGTCGGAGCCAGCGACAGATCGATAATGCCAAACTGCGTATTCAGACGGCGTGCCGCTTCCTGTGCTACCAGCTGACCTACGCGGGTGATCTTGAACGCAGTTTTTTTGATAGTTTCCGCAACTGCGCCGATATCCTGACCACGCACAGCCTCCAGAGCATGTTTGACCACGCCGGGGCCGCTGACGCCTACATTGATGACAGTTTCAGGTTCGGTAACGCCATGAAACGCACCTGCCATAAAGGGATTATCCGGTACCGCGTTACAGAAAACTACCAGCTTGGCGCAGCCGATAGCGTCACGGTCAGCAGTACGTTCTGCCGCCATTTTGATCACACGGCCCATTTCCGCCACAGCGTCCATATTGATGCCGCATTTTGTTGAACCGACGCTGACAGAGGAACAAACGATATCCGTTACTGCCAAAGCTTCCGGTATCGAACAAATAAGATTTTTGTCGCCTTTGGTATAGCCTTTATCCACCAAAGCTGAAAACCCGCCGATAAAATTGACGCCGACTGCTTTGCCGGCTTCGTCCAGCGCCTTTGCCAGCGGAACATAATCATTGCTGTCGCAGCTCTCGCCAACCATTGAGATCGGCGTTACGGAAATACGTTTATTGATTATCGGCACGCCAAGCTCCATTTCCAGCTCTTCGCCGACCTGAACGAGCTTTTCGGCCTTTTGGGTGATCTTATCATATACCTTCTGCGCGGTTACTTTTATATCAGGATGACCACAGTCACGCAGACTGATCCCCATAGTGATAGTACGCACGTCCAGGTTATTCTGCGTTATCATCCGGTTGGTTTCTAAGATATCTTTGATATTGAACATAGACAGCCTCCTAGATACGGTGCATCGCCGTAAAGATTTCTTCGCTTTGAACTCTGATCTCAACGCCGATCTCTTCACCTAAAGCCGTAAAAATATTCTTCAGATCCTGTAATTTAACAGCAGCACCCGTCATATCAGCAATCAAGACCATGTTAAAGAAGCCCTCCATGATATTTTGATTGATATTGAGGATATTTACGCCATGCTCAGCGAGAATATTACTTACTTTAGCAATAATACCGACCTTGTCCTTACCAACGATGGTTAATACGATACGCATACTGTTGTCATCCTTTCCCATAAAACAAATAATAACTACCATGTCTAACACGGTAGTTATTATTGTATCATATTTTCAGCAAAGTTGTGTGTATACATTGCAAATTATAATTATAAAAAATCATCACATTGTAATTTTACAGAGCCGCTGTCAGCTCTTACTATTTTTAGCTTCCTGCATCGGCCCTGATCATCGGTTTGATGCCGCCGCTCTGCAGGATATTCATGATATAAGGCGACATCGGCACAGCTGCTGCAGTTGCTCCCGTAGTTATATTTTTGATCACCCCGGCTTCGATATCTACTTCCACTTCATCTCCCTCAGCAACAATTTTCGTGATTTTGCTGCAGGTAATGACAGGTACGCCTAAATTAATGGCATTACGGAAAAATATCCTGCCAAAAGATTCTGCCAGTACGGCACCGGCACCAACTGCTTTCAAGGTTATTGCCGCATGCTCGCGCGATGAACCGCAGCCAAAATTAGTACCGGCCACAATGATATCTCCCGGCTTGAACTTTTTCACAAAAGCCTCGTCCGCACCATACATCGCATATTTTTTTATATCTTCCACATTCGTATATTCTACAAAACGTCCCGGATAGATCTGATCTGTATCAACGTTTTTACCAAAAACAAACGCTTTCCCTCTGACTGTCGTTTTCATTGCTGTCACCGTCCATTCCCGCAGTCGCCGGCCTTTAGATATGCCGCCGGCTCCGTAATTTTTCCCTCTACTGCCGAAGCTGCTACAGCGGCCGGCGAAGCTAAAAATATCCTGCCGTCTACATGCCCCATCCGTCCGGGGAAATTACGGTTAGTAGAACTTATGCAAACCTCTCCTCCAGCCAGCATCCCCTGATGCACGCCCAGACAGGCAGCGCAGCCTGGCGCAGTTATCGTAGCCCCCGCCTGCATCAGGTCTTTTATGTAGCCAAGCTCCATCGCGTCTTCCATCACCTTTTTAGAAGCAGGCACAACGATCATTCTCGTTGTCTTGGGAATCCGCCGCCCCTTTAAGATCTGCGCTGCCACAGCCAGATCCTGCAGACGACCGCCTGTACATGAACCCAAATAGGCTTCGTCAACAGGCGTACCTGCATATTCTGCCAGTTCAAAAACATTATCGACACTGGACGGCGCCGCCACCTGCGCTTTGATCTTGCTTACGTCATAAGTAAGCTCTGCCGCATACTTAAAATCAGCATCTGTTTCATAAATTTTATAGGGCCTTGTCACATTACTTTGCAGATACGCCATCGTTACCGCATCAGGCTGAATATAGCTTGTCTTACAGCCCATCTCCGTTGACATATTGCACATACACATTCTCTCCGAAACACTCAATTCATGTACGACAGGCCCGGCAAATTCTACAGCTTTATAAACGCCGTAATCAGCCCCCAGATCGCCGATGATATGTAAAATGATATCCTTGGCAAAAACGCCCGGCTGCAGCTTGCCCACCAGATTGATCTTAAATATCTCCGGCACCATAAACCACAGCTTACCCGTGATCATGATCGTTGCCAGATCAGTAGCGCCCACGCCAGTACCAAAAGCGCCAACGGCCCCGTGAGTCGTCGTATGCGAATCAGTGACCACTACGATCTCACCCGGATGGACCAGACCTTTATCGGCCAACACCTGATGACATACGCCCTGATCTATATCCATCAATTTTTCGATGCCCTGCTCAAAACAGAATTTTCGGAACTGCTTATGGTTCTCGGCCTGCGTTATCGTCGCACAAGGAGCATAATGATCAAGAAACATCACTATCCTATCTGCATCAAAAACCTTCTCGCCGCCCATTTCGTAAAACGACCGCACCGTCTGCAAGTATAAATCATTGATCCCGGCAATATCCACATCGCAGTTAACGATCTCGCCCGTTACGACCTTGCTTTTGCCGGCTTTTTCCGCCAATAACTTTTCAATAGCATGCATAAGCCACACTTCTTTCTTTTTATTATCTCTGCAACTAATTCAACCTGGATATTTAGCTAAAAATTTCAGCAGCGCTTCCAAAACTACCTCAGGCTGCTCTTCCGGCACAAAATGTCCGCACTCTGCCACAGCCAGCCCCTCAACATTAGCAGCTCTTTCCTGCCAGCCGCTCATAACGTCCCACAGCTTACCGACAACGCCATCCTTGCCCCATAAAGCCAGGATCGGTACCTGAATAATCCGTTCCCTGTCCGCTTTATCCAGCTCCATATCTATAGTAGCACTGGCGCGGTAATCTTCGCAAATACCATGGAAGGTCATCGGATCACGCAGACAGCGTACATATTCGTCTAAAATCTCCTGCGGGAAACGGCTTTTAGCCGCAGGACCGATCTTTAAATTCAGATTATAATTAACAAAATACTCAGGATCTGACGCCAGTACCCTTTCCGGGAAACCCTTCCCCTGAATATAAAAGAACCAGTGCCAGTATTTAGTTGCAAACTCCTGACTGGTATCACGGTACATATCATAAGTCGGTAAAATATCCATCATCGTACAAGACAGCAGCCGTTCCGGATGATCCATTACCATACGGTGCAGCACTCTTGCGCCGCGGTCATGACCAACGCCGTGAAATTTTTCAAACCCCAGTTTACTCATAACCACAAACTGATCGTCACCCATCGCCCGCTTGGAATAATTGGCATGGTCCGGTGCTCCTTCAGGCTTGCTGCTGTCACCATAGCCCCGCAGATCGGTAAGAACGACCGTATAGCGCCCAACAAGGCCAGGCGTCAAAAAACGCCAGATCAAATGTGTCTCCGGATGTCCATGCAGCAGCAAAACAGCTTCACTGCCCTTGCCGCCGACTAAAGTATTGATCTTAATACCGTCACCCACATCAATAAACTGCTGTTTAAACTCTGGAAAATACTTTTGGTCAATAGTCATCTGAGCCACCTCCGTAAATTTTCACATCCGATTTAATATTCTATTTCTCTGCTTTTATTATCTGCTGCGGCAGCAGTAAAGTAAAATACATATTTCCAATATCAATATAGTTTTTAACTATCAAATAATGCTATAATAAAAGCAGGTTATCAGTAAAATCAGGAGGTTAACTATGACACTTACACAGATGCGCTACTTTTATGAAGTCTGCAAATGGAGCAGCATTACTAAAGCTGCCGCCAGCCTGCATATTTCACAGCCAACTGTCTCTATCGCCATGGCCGATCTGGAAAAAGAAAGCGGCCTGAATCTTTTTCGGCGCGAAGGTAAAAAACTTTCACTTACCGAAGACGGCAGCCTGCTGTTAAGTAAAATAACGCCTATTTTAGCCAATCTGCAGCAGCTTGACCGCGATATCAAAGATATGGCTCAGAATAAAAACCTCATCCGTCTCGCAGTCCCTCTGCAAATAGGTGTACAGCTGCTGCCGACCCTTTTTCGCGATTTCAGAAAGCTGTATCCTGAAATCGAACTGGAAGTAGTGGAAGCCGGCGGTATAGATTCGCTGCGCATGATCGAAAACGAAGAACTTGACTTAGCCGTCACCAATTACGACGACAGTTTTTCACCCAATCTGCACTACCGTAAGCTTTTTAAAAGCGAAGCCTGCTTCTGCACTTATCCTGCCCATCCGCTGGCGCAGAAAAAATATGTGGATACCAAAGATATTGCCAACGAACCTCTGGTCCTGCTTAACGGCGGCTTTTTCGTCAACCGTATCATCTATCAAAATTTTCAGCAGGCTTTGATCGCCCCGAAAGTAATTTTACATTCCTCACAGCTGCATACGGTCAAAAACCTGATCATCAATCAGGTCGCCTCATCTTTTTTGATGCGCCAGTCCATTACCGCAGCAGACGCCATAGTTCCCATTTCGCTAAAAAAACCGCTTTTCATCAACTCCGGTATCGTCACCAAGCGCGGCCGGCAAATCTACGGCGACGAGCAAAAACTCATCGATTTTATCTGCGACAATAAACCGTTAGGCTAATTTTTTTATTTTCTCTTTCTAATCCACCATAGTGATATTAATATCAAGTATCATTTAATTAAAGTAAATGTGCACACATACTTAATATCACTAAAAAGAAAAGAGGAATAAAAATGTATATTGATTACGAAATTTTATCTGTAGTAGAAGATATGTCAGCAGCTCCCCAAAGTGATTTTCACGGAATGAATTGTACGCCAATAGCTATCGGACGATATGATGATTCCACTAAAATGTTATGTCTTTCTGCTACGCAAACAAACTTCCCTAATTTATCCAGCGGGGAAAAATACAATATTACAGCTAGAAACAAAGCAGATCTAAAAATCCATAGCCTCTCCGGAACATTTAACAGAGACTGGAGCTTCAGTATCTTCCAGTATAACGGTACGGCAGTATAAAAAGGTTAAATTTATACTTTTCTAAATAAAAAGAAGCAGGCGTGTGATAAATTTTATCGCACGCCTGCTTCTCTTTATTCCCTAAAACACTCTGCTATTATCCGTTTACGCTTGTGCGCAGCTGTACCGCCTCAGCCAGATGAGCAGCGGTAATGATCTCACTGCCGTCAAGATCGGCGATCGTACGCGCCACTTTAATGATCCTGTCGTGACTGCGGGCGCTGAGCCCCAAAGCAGTAAAAAACTTCGCCAGCAGCTTTTCGGCCGCCGCTTCCATCTGGCAGTGCTTATTCAGCTCACGCCGCCCCATTTGGGCATTACAGTACAGCCCCGTTCCCTGCAGGCGCTGCAGTTGACGCTGACGTGCTTTGATGACCCTGTCACGGATCACTGCCGAGCTTTCACCTGCTTCCTTACTTTGCAAATCACCATATTCCAGCCGCGGCACATATACCTGCAAATCGATCCTGTCTAACAGCGGTCCTGACAATTTACGGTGATAACGCTCGATCTCAAACTGCTTGCACGAGCATTCCCGCTTTTTATCACCGAGATAACCGCAGGGACACGGATTCTGGGCCGTGCACATGATAAAATTTGCAGGAAAAGTCAGCGACGCCTGCACACGGCTGATCGTCACATAACCATCTTCCAGCGGCTGACGCAATACCTCTAAAGCAGTACGCGAAAATTCAGGAAACTCATCTAAAAATAATACCCCGTGATGACTTAACGTCACTTCACCCGGACGTGGCACGCTGCCGCCGCCAATGAGCGCGCTTGAAGAAATCGTATGATGCGGACTGCGAAACGGCCGTTCCAGCATCACCCGCTCCTGTCGCTGCAGCAAACCCGCAATACTGTAGATCTTCGTTACCTCCAGCGCCTCGGCCTCTGTCAGCGGCGGCAAGATCGTCGGCAAACGACGGGCCAGCATCGTCTTGCCGCTGCCGGGCGAACCCACCATCAAAATATTATGCCCGCCGGCAGCAGCTATCTCCAAAGCCCTTTTTACAACCTGCTGTCCCCGTACCTCCGCAAAATCCACATCATAAACACTGGCCGAGGCGGCACAGATAGCTTCCTTATCCAACAGTTCCAGCAATTTTTCGCCACGCAGATGCTCCAGCAATTCTGTCAGCGACGCTGGCACCAGCACCTCGATCCCCTCGACCAGCCTGCCTTCAGCACTGTTTCCTGCCGGGATCACGATAGTTTTTATTTCAAGGTCACGCGCATGTAAAATCATCGGCAATACACCCGCCACCTGCCTGATAGTACCGTCCAGCGCCAGTTCACCTACAAAAATCATATTTTCGACCTGCTCCTGCTGCAAAATGCCGCTGCTGACTAAAATACCAACAGCAATAGGCAGGTCAAGGCCCGAACCGTCTTTCTTCAAATCGGCCGGCGCCAGATTCACTGTGATCCTGGTCATCGGAAAAACCAACCCTGAATTCTTTAAAGCTGCCCGTACCCGTTCCCGCGATTCTTTGACAGCTGTATCCGGTAAACCAACAATATCAAAGCTTGGAAGCCCGTTAGAAATATCTACCTCGACAATGATCTGTTCCCCATTGATCCCGCAGGTTGTTTCTCCATAAACTTTAGCGTACATCAAAACGCCTCCTCTTATTTTAAAAACAGTGCGGTAAATGGTGTAATCTTGCCACATTGCCCTCAACTAAAATTTCGATCACATCAAAACTAAGCCTTTGCTGATACCTGTTTTCCTGCTGCAAATAAAAAAGCGCCGCACTCCTGATCTTCTGCTGCTTGGCGTATGTTACCGCCAGACGGGGCAGCCCAAAATTCAGGTTGCGGCGTGTTTTAACTTCTACAAAACTAAGTTCGCCGCCTTTAGCGGCAATAATATCGATCTCGCCATAACGGCAGCGGTAATTCTGGCGGCAGATAACGTAACCCTTACGTTCCAAATAAGCGCAGGCAGCATCTTCACCCTTCTTCCCCAGCGTTTGCCTGGCCTCTGTCACTTTCCTGCCAGCGGTGAAAATAATCTGTTGCCCGCACGCATGACCGGCGTTAAATGCATACTTTTTACCGGCTCATAACTGCGCCGATGCCACTCCGTCGCACCAAATTCGGCAAGAGCCTGCATATGTTCCCGGCTGCCATAACCCTTATTGCCGGCAAAACCATATTGTGGATATAGCCCGGCAAGTTCTATCATCATGCGGTCACGGGTGACTTTGGCGATAATAGAAGCTGCCGCTATGGAAGCGCTCAGCGCATCGCCATGGATCAGGGACACCGTTTCGATACCGTCCGAGCTGATCGGCATGGCATCGACCAGCGCTACCTGCGGTTTGATCTCAAGATGCTCCAGCACCTCAGTCATCCCCTGCTTTGTAGCCTGATAAATATTCAGCTCATCGATATTGCTGATACTGACCACGTTTACAGAAACAGCCAGCGCTTTGGCAAGCACCTCGTCATAAAGCTGTTCACGCTTCGCTGCCGAAAGCTGCTTGGAATCATTCAGGCCGCTTATAAATACCTCCTGCGGCAGAATAACGGCCGCAATCACCAGAGGTCCAGCCAAAGGTCCGCGCCCGGCTTCGTCGATGCCGGCAATATACCGCGCCCCCTGAGCATAATATTTACGTTCATAAGCCAGCATTGCAGCAAAACGTTCCTGCTCCAAATGCAGCTTTTCCTGTTTTTTATAATAAGCGGCCAGCAGCTTCTGCACGCCGCCGCGCTCGTCAGCAGCAAGCTCTGCCAGCTGGTCCCGGTCAGGCGCGCCAGCCAATAGCTCCTTTACCTCACTGATCTTCATCATTTCCACCCCTAATTAAAAAGGCCGCTGCAATGCGGCCTTAATTATTTTCACCTGGTTCATCTAAAGTAAAGCGTCCAAGCTTACCTGTACGGAAATCACGCAGCACCATCTGGATAACCTTGTCAAGATCAAGGACTCCGCCTGCCTTCAGGCAGCCGCGGGCAACGGCGATCTTTGCCATGACCTCGCCTACAGGCTCAGCTTCAGAAAAATCGATCGCATACTTCGTCCGCAGCTCATCAGGATAAGTACGCATCAGCCGTTCAAGCAAAAGCTCTACCGCTGTCTCCCTGTCATAAACTTCCTCTTTGATCGCCCCTGTTACCGCCAGACAAAAACCGACTTCAGGGTCTTCAAATTTAGGCCATAAAACACCGGGAGTATCTAAAAGCTCCAGACCTTTGGCAATAGTCACCCACTGCTGACCACGCGTTACGCCGGGTCTGTCGGCAGCCACAACTTTATTTTTACCAACCAGACGGTTGATCAAAGTCGATTTGCCCACATTCGGAACACCTACGATCATAACGCGGATCGAACGGTTACGCACGCCTCTTTTCAGCCACTTTTCCGTCACCGGCCTGGCCACTTGCTGTATCGCAGCCACCATCTGTTTTACGCCCTTACCCGTACTGCAATCAACCTTGCAGACAGGCAAGCCGCTGTTTTTAAAAGTTTGCAGCCATTTCTCAGTCTTGACCGGATCGGCCATATCGGTCTTATTCAAAGCCACGACCTTGGGCTTCTCACCCAGCATCTGGATCAGCATCGGATTACTGCTGGAACGGGGAATACGTGCGTCCAGCATTTCAACCACAACATCCACCAGCTTCAGCTGCTGCTCCATCATCCGTTTGGCCTTAGTCATATGACCAGGGAACCACTGTATCTTAAAATCCATAATTATCTCCCCGCCCGCCTATCAAGGCAGCGTACGCCATCTTTCAACAGGCCAGAAAGCAACAACTGCTTCGCCCTTCACAAGCTTCAACGGCACAAAATCAACATCGGCAAAGCGGCTGTCCTCAGAATTATTGCGGTTATCGCCCAAAACGAAGATATGGCCCTGCGGCACGACGGATTTTCTGTAATTAGACTTGTTCGGCCCTTTGGGATCATCCTTGTAAATATAATTTTCTTCGATCACACTGCCATTGACCAAAACCTTACCGTCACGCATTTCAATCGTATCACCGCCGGTCGCGATAACACGCTTGATAAAATCGCGGCTTTCATCTTTCGGATAACGGAAAACAACGATCTCACCCTTCTGCGGATCAGTAAAGAAATATTTATACTTGCTGACGATCAGGCGCTCATGGCTTTCCAGCGTCGGATACATAGACGTACCCTCGACCATGTAAGGCTCAACAATAAACGTACGAATACAAAATGCCAGCGCTACAGCTACAATGATCGAAACCAGCCAGTCACTGATCGTATCCTGCCAAGATGTTCCTGATTTTTTAGTACTCATATATACTCCCTCTTATCCCAACGCATCAACTGAATCGGTGCGGTCTCTTTTATTTTTGCCAACGTACTGACTACGTTCACAACACCGTTTCTACGTTAACAAACATTAGTGGATTTGTCAATCGCCAAAGGCAAATTGTCGAAAAAAATTTACATTACCCCAGTGATTTTCCTTGCTCAAAACAGTAGCTTGCGGTAAAATACATAAGTATCCGCTTTTTCAAAATCATCATTAAATAGGCAGGATATAACCAGCCAGTGTAGAATATTATAATGTTACGAATATATCAATATTGAAAAATCATAAGTTTCCAAGACGTAAGGAGAGATCACAATGGTCAAAATCGCTGTTATTGGCAGCTGCTCCATCGACCTCACAGTAGAAGCAGATAAACGCCCGGCAGCCGGCGAAACGATCATCGGCAGCCGGCTCATAGTTTCACCGGGCGGCAAAGGAGCCAATCAGGCCGTTGCCGCCGCGCGACTGGGCGCACAGGTACACATGATCGGCTGCGTGGGCGACGATGCCTACGGCACCATGATCATAAATAACCTGCAGGCAAACAACATCGATACCAGTTATGTCAGCATCTTGCCCGGACAAAACAGCGGTACCGCCCATATCACCCTGGCCGAAGGCGACAACAGCATTATCGTCATCAAAGGCGCCAATGATCTGGTCATGCCCAAACATATCGACGCCGCCTGGGAAGTAATTGCCGCAGCAGATCTGGTCATGCTCCAGCACGAAATCCCGCTGCCTACCATCGACTATATCATCGGCAAATGTACTGTGGCCGGCATCAGCGTGCTTTTAAATCCGGCTCCCGTCCAGCCCGTCCCGTCTGAATGGCTGGATAAAGTCACCTATGTGACCCCCAATGAACACGAAGCCGAAGCCCTCTATCCTGGTAAAACCAGCGAAGAAATCCTGCTGCTGCAGGAAGAACGCTTTTTCATGACGCTTGGCAAAGCTGGCGTAGCTTATGCTAAAAACGGCAAAGTGCACACCGTACCCGCCTTCGTCGTTAATGCCGAAGATACTACCGGCGCAGGCGATACCTTCAACAGCGCTTTTGCCGTCGCCAGATGTTCAGGCCGCAGCATTGACGACAGTATCCGCTTTGCCAATGCCGCCGCAGCCCTCTCGGTGCAGAAGCTGGGCGCCCAGGGTGGCATGCCCTATCTTAGAGATGTAGAAAGGATGCTTGGAGAATGCAAAAAATAGGAATACTTAACAGTGATATCGCCAAAGTCCTGGCCGATCTCGGCCATACCGACACGATCGTTATCGGTGACTGCGGTCTGCCTGTTCCTGCCAGCGTCCCCAAAATCGACCTGGCTCTGAAACCTGGTACGCCTTCCTTTTTAGACGTCCTTACAGAAGTGCTTAAATATATGGAAGTCGAAAAAATCCATATCGCTGTCGAAATGGAAACTAAGAACCCTGCCCTCTGGCAGCAAACGCAGAAGCTTTTTGCCGGCAAAGAACAGATCCTTACCGACCACGAAGCCTTCAAGGCAGCTACCAAGACTGCCAAAGCAGTGATCCGCACTGGCGAGATCACCCCCTATGCCAACATCATCCTGCACGCAGGCGTTATCTTCTAAAACAGATTTTATAACAAAGGAGTTTTGCGACTAATGGAAATCACCATGAAGGGTATTTCAAAAGCTTTCGGCTCCAATGAAGTACTCAAAGGCGTCGACCTGACCTTAAGATCAGGCGAGATCCATGCACTGATGGGTGAAAACGGCGCCGGCAAATCCACCCTTATGAACATCCTGACGGGTATCCATAAAGCCGACAGCGGTACGATCTGCGTCGACGGGCAGGAAGTAAGCTTCAAAAACGCCCTCGAAGCCGAAAAGTACGGCATCGCTTTCATCCATCAGGAACTTAATATCTGGCCCAATCTCTCCATTCTGGAAAACCTGTTTCTGATGCAAAACATCACCAACAGCTTCGGTATGCTGGATTTCAAAAAAATGCGCCGGCTCGCCGAAGAAAAATGCGGCCAAATAGGTATCACGCTGCCCTTTGATGCCGAAGCAGGTGAATGCAGCGTCGGCCAGCAGCAAATGACAGAAATCATGCGCAACCTGATGCTGGACGCTAAAGTCGTCATCATGGATGAACCAACGGCAGCCCTGACAGAACGTGAAACAGAAAAACTTTTCGCCGTCATGCACGCCCTCAAAGACAAAGGCGTCGCCATCGTCTATATCTCGCACCGCATGGAAGAAGTATTCGCCCACTGCGATACCATCACCGTCATGCGCGACGGCTACGCTATCAGCAGCAAGCCCACCCGTGAGACCAATATGGAACAGGTAGTTCGCGACATGGTCGGACGTTCCATCACCGAATATTATCCCGGACGTACCAACGACCCAGGCGAGATCATCCTGGAAGTCAAAAACTTCTGTCAGGACGGCCTGTTCAGTAATATTTCCTTCAATCTGCGTCAGGGCGAGATCCTCGGCGTAGCCGGACTGATGGGCGCAGGCCGGACCGAAATCATGAGGGCCCTGTTCGGCGTCGATTCCTGCAAATGCGGTGAAATTTACCTGCATGGTAAAAAAGTCTGCATCAAAAAACCGGAAGACGCCATCAAAGCAGGCATTGGCTTCATCACCGAAAACCGCAAAAGTGAGGGCCTGATCCTCGACTTCTCTATCTCCAGAAATATTGCCCTGCCCAGCGTTGATACCTTCGCCAAACGCAGCGTTATCAATGTAAAAAATGAAACTGCTTTCTCGGCAGCACTTTCGCAAAAACTCGGCGTCAGAGCAGCCTCCATTGATCTGGAAGCAGGAGCATTATCAGGCGGCAATCAGCAAAAGGTCGTCATCGCCAAATGGATCGGCATGAACCCCTCCATCATCATCATGGATGAACCGACACGCGGCATCGACGTCGGCGCCAAGCGCGACATCTACGATCTCATGAACGAACTGACCTCTCAAGGCGTCGCCATCATCATGGTCTCCTCCGAACTGCCGGAAGTTATCGGCATGAGCGACCGCATCCTCGTTATCCACGAAGGTAAGATCGCCGGAGAACTGAACCATGACGAAGCGACACAAGAAAAAATCATCACCCTTGCCACAGGAGGACAGTAAATAATGAATATTAAAGAACGCATCCGTAAAATGGGCCCCTTTATCGCCCTTGTCGTAACCTTCATCGTCATAGCCGCCTTAAACGACAGCTTTGTCGACCCTAATAACCTGAAAAACCTGCTGCGTCAGGTTTCTATCAACGCCCTTATTTCCTTTGGTATGACCTTCGTCATCCTGACAGGCGGCATCGACCTGTCTGTCGGCAGCCTGCTGGCACTCTCCAGCGCCCTGATGGGCAGCCTGATCGTCGGCGGTATGAACCCGATGCTGGCGATCCTTGCAGCCTGTTTCATCGGCATGGGGCTTGGCGCTCTCAACGGCCTGGTCATTGCTTATGGCAAAGTAGCCCCCTTTATAGCTACACTGGCCACCATGACCATTTATCGCGGCCTGACGCTGGTCTATACCAACGGCAATCCTATCAGCGGTCTCAGCGACGATCCCCTGTTCCAAAACTTTGGTCAGGGCTTTATCATGGGTCTGCCCGTACCGGCGCTCATCATGCTGCTGGCCTTTGCCGTTTCCTGGTTCATTCTGCGCAAAACCCCTCTGGGACGCAAGATCTACGCCGTCGGCGGCAACGAAAAAGTTTCCTTCATCGCCGGCATCAAAATCGAACGCGTCAAAATCTTTGTTTACGCTATCACCGGTTTTTTCTGTGCCCTGGCAGGCGCAGTACTCACCTCGCGCCTCAACTCGGCGCAGCCGACTGCCGGTACAGGTTACGAGCTTGACGCCATCGCCGCTGTAGTTTTGGGCGGCACCAGCCTTTCCGGCGGCAAAGGTTATATCACAGGTACACTGGTCGGCGTGCTGATCATCGGTACACTCAACAATGGCCTTAATATTCTCGACGTATCCAGCTTCTACCAACAAGTTGTCAAAGGTATTGTAATTTTACTGGCGGTACTCATGGACCGCAAAAAAGCTTAGGAGGCACTCACCAATGAAAAAAATCTGGACCTTTTTAGTAGCAGCCATCACCGTACTGGCAGTACTCACTTCCGGCTGCGGCGGCAGCGGCGACAAAGCTGCAAAACCTGCCGACGGCAAAAAAGCCACCACTATCGGCTTCTCCATCTCCACGCTCAACAACCCCTTCTTCGTATCCGTACGCAAAGGCGTTGAAGACGAAGCTAAAAAACTCGGCGTCAATGTTAAAATCGTCGACGCGCAAAACGACCCGGCTAAACAGGCCAATGATATTTCCGACCTGATCCAGCAAAAAGTAGATATCCTGCTCATCAACCCGGTTGACTCCGCAGCAGTATCCACTTCCGTTCAGGCAGCCAACAAAGCCAACATCCCCGTTCTGGCACTTGACCGCAGCGCCGACAAAGGCACCGTAGCATCCTTCATCGCCTCCGATAACATCAAAGGCGGCGAAATGGCAGCCGAATACATCATCCAAAAACTGGGTGAAAAAGTAAAAGTTGCTGAGCTTGAAGGCATTCCCGGCGCCTCTGCGACCCGCGAACGCGGCGAAGGCTTCCATAAAGTTGCCGATCAAAAGCTTACCGTTGTTGCCAAACAATCTGCTGATTTTGACCGCAGCAAAGGCCTGACTGTTGCTGAAAATATGCTGCAGGCCAACCCTGACATCCAGGCTATTTTCGCTCAAAATGACGAAATGGCACTGGGCGCTATCGAAGCAGCTAAAAGCGCTAACAAAAAAATCTTTATCGTCGGCTTTGACGGCACACAAGACGGCCTGAAAGCAGTAGAAGCAGGCACAATGGCCGCAACTATTGCTCAACAGCCCGAACTGATGGGCCAACAGGGTCTGGACGCTGCTGTAAAAGTAGCCAAAGGCGAAAAAGTTGAAGCCAAAATCGGCGTACCGCTCAAACTTGTAGACAAAAAATAATTACTGCCCTTTGACAATTTGGACAAACATAAAAACCCCGGCGCGTTGCGCCGGGTGCTCATAAGAAAGTAATTCCAAAAATTACGATTATGGCATCTGTCAGACGGGGTTGAAAAAAAGAAAATGAGTGTGTTCAAAAAGAACACACTCATTTTCTTTTTCTCCAGATTTATGCGGGATAATTGATCGTTAGAATGATTTCTTGAAGTGCTTGTCTCAATTCAAATCGAAAAGCATCAATGTCGCTTTTCCTTGCTAAGAAGCGCCTATTGTGCGCACTCAAATCACCGTATTTCTTGACAGACTCCAAGCTTTTTTTGATGTTTCGACTTGCATTCCATTTAGTTGCTGAAAGAAATTTGGTAATCAAATCGCTCAAATAATAAAACGCTCCAGATCCGTCTTTGATGTCTACATCAACGCCATATTTTTCAAAGCATTCAATGATAAGAGTTTCGACAAGTTTTCTCATCAGAACCAATGTAGCATTATAATGGCCGCCATCATAGCAACGTATCATCTCTTCGGCTATCTGCTTTAAGTAGTAGGGAGTGTGTTCAAAAATGCTTATATCTATGAGTTCAGCTGACATAGGCTTTTTGACTATTTCAGCTACTATTGAAGAAATTCTCTCTTTTACAGATCTTGATAAAGCATATCCCTGTTTTTGCTTCAAGTACTTACCTTTGCTTCCACAATTTTTGCTTAAATATGAAGATATATTGGAATAAGGTGGTAAGGATAAAGTGTCGAAACAATTTTTAATTTGTGCGGCAGTAAATGATCCTTGCGCACTATCCTTCTGAAGGAAAAAAGCGAAAAAGTCGATTAGTTCGGCAGCGGTTTTCTGATTAAAATCTGGAATACGTAATATAAAAAGTTCTAATTCTTCCATACGCTATTAACCCCGTACCGACTCTAACTCCTTGATATGATCTTCCCCGATATGATGGACTTTATAAAAACCCGTCACATCCCCTGTAGTAAAATAATTATTCTTATTCTTCCCGTTTCTAATGGCGCCTTTAATATCGAAAGATGTGCTATGTCCAGCGGTTTTCAGTGCCGAGAATATCGTGTGCTCGTTTACTTCGCTAATGTTAGCGTGTGTTTTTAACCAGTTTGCAAGAATTAGTACCTTTTCGATATTGTTGAGTTTGGAAAAAGAATCAATATATTTCTTCATTTCTTCGCGTTCTTTCTGCCCTAAGTTCAACTCTATGAGTTGATAAGACGCCTTTGCAAACGCTTGCCCACCCTTTTTCTTTTTGGAGTTGGTTTTTTCCTCTGCGGAACGCTTCAAAATACCGGAAGCTGCGTCTTGACCAGTTGCAGAAAGTGCGAAATCCGTATCGTTAACACAAGTGAAAAAACCATCACTTACGCATTTCTTTATATTTGTGGCGAAGTTTTTATTCCTGTTTTCTGTATAACGATTGGTGTCATGATACATTTGACGTATATCTTCTGTCGTAAATGTTTTCGCTCCCTGCTCAGAGCAATATAGAGCATATACAAGTATCCATTCAGACTCGGTTTTAGGGAAGTTTTTGATCACCACGTCACGTATATTTGGCAAATTAGCGGATAGGGTCGATGCAGAAGAAACCTTATCTCCTCTGTCGGGTGAGGCGTCCTTCTGCATTGCAGGGATATCCTCTTCCTGTAATGAATCTTTAACTAAATTTATATATGAAAGCTTACCAAGTCCGTGTTCTCTCAGCTCGGAAAAAATTGTATGAACAAGCGTACCTTCGCCTTCTAATTCAATATGCGAAGTTCCGACATCAACTCGTAGTTTAAAAATATCACTCATTTACAAATTCCTTTCTATTTTACTTTTTATCTCATCAATTAAGTGCTGCACCGTTGTACATGGGCACATCTCTGATGGCTTTGTAAAACCATCGTTTAGATATTGCCTAAACCTGTTTTCGGCAATTTCTACTCAGTTTCATTAGTGTCCGTGACGATAAAGTAATATCCCAAATCAGGCACTCTTGTTTGAAAAGCACTACGTTTCTTTCTCCTTCCGTTGCGTTCCGATTTCGACATTTTCATTCCTCCTTGAACATATCAAAATACTTCAAAATAGGAATAGCACCGTATTTTCCAAGCAAATAGTTTTTTTCGTAACTTTCGTCTTTGCGAACTTTTACACCGTCTTCATCTACAAAATCTGCCAAGGAATAAAGCGTAGAAATGCCTTGTTTGTCTTTTTCGGTAAACCATATTTCATCGCGGCGGAGCAAATTATTTGACAACTGCCAAGAATCGTGAGTTGTAAAAACAAGTTGTGCATTTTTTGTATTGATTGTAGGATTCAAAAATGTGATCAAAAATCTTCTAACCAATAATGGGTGCAGGCAGGCGTTGAGTTCATCTACGAACAATACGCCGCCGTTTTCGAGGGTATCCTGTAACGCAGGATATAGGGCGAACATCTTTAGCGTTCCGTCAGACTCCTCTTCTAACGGTATTGTTGCAGTTCCGCCATCAATTGTGCGATGAATGGCATCAATTTTTATGTGTTTTCGATCCTCGTCATCTCCTTTTAACACTTCAACATTAAAGCCGATAATAGATGCGTCAAAGGAAGAAAAATACGATACAACTTTGTCTTGGACAGATTTGCTGTCTGAAAACCCATCCGGGATGAGAGACGAGAGAAACACATTTTCATACTGATTTCCAAAATTAGCAAAGTTGTTATTGTAAAACCAATCCCTAATGGTTTTTAGTTTCGTTATTTTTAACTTTGCACCCAAAGAGACTATTAGCGTTTCTTTTTCAAGTGCGACTAAAAGATTGTCACGACTTTTGGTCGGTAACCCCGACAAATCGGTTCCTTCCGGACTGCGATAAAATACACGCTTGTATTCTCGTGCCGATTTAGCTTTAGAGTTAAGCCACTCTTCAACAACGCCTTCTTGATTTAAAGTAAACCCGTAATTATAAGACCTATACCCATGTTCCTCTGAATCCATAAAATAGACTTCAAAGGTTGATTCCGAATCCTTACTGGTAGAGTCAAATAAAAAAGGCGTGTGTTTTATTCTTTTGTTTTTTGATTTTTTATCATCAGTATCTCCGCCATAGGAAAATGACTCCAGAACATAAGTTACCATAAAACGAAATGCTTCTATGACATTTGATTTGCCACTTGCATTTGCACCGTATATTGCCGCCACAGAGAGCAGTTTTTCATTACCAACGTCAATAATCCTATCTGAATACTCTGTGATTTTGGTCGCAGACATATCCAAAATTGTATCATCTCTAAACGATTTAAAATTCTTAAAGCAAAACTGAACAAGCATAAATGACACCTCCTAATTATATTATACGCAAACGACACAAAAATCAACAGCTAATTGAAAAAAAATCTCAATTTAGTGTTGATTTTTTGATTTGTGTGGGAGCAAGAAATTTATTCACATTTTTCGTGTATAATTAACTTATATCTTTTCAATTCTTTTCATGCCGAGATTTTTTCAAAAAATTTTGGAAACATTGGAACAATTCAGCCTTTCTCATTCCATATATAGTAGAGGACTATTTCAAAACGATTGGAGGTGGCGCTTATGGAGAAGAGGAAAAGCCCGAAAGGATTCATTGTCGTGCTGCCCGGTGAAATCATCGAAATACCGCAGGACAGCGACAAATCATGGCTGACCCTGTTTTACAGCTTGCCGAGAGAGCTTGCAGAAAAGTGGAAGCCCACCTATGAACTGCCCCGCTGCCCTATGAGGTTTTGCGGACGGACAAGTATGATCACATCGTATGTGACTATATGTTTAAGCTGCTTGTGTGGGACTGCTACGCATGGAGCGCATGGCAGTTTTTCCAATTAAAAGACCGCAAGGGCAATTACCGTAACATTCCCGGCAACTGGACGCAGGATATTTTCCCTTGTGGCGTTTGTCATACAGCATTATCCCATATATCCGAATGAAGTTTGAGCAGAACGGGATTGGTTTCCAAAACCTTTGCAACATCCCGCAGGGCGTGGAAGTACCGTGGCTGACCTATCAACAGTTCAGCAATCTGATCGGCAATGTCACCGACATAATAATTGCTGAACAGGAATGGCAGTCTGTGATTGATGCGATCTGGAAAAATCGCACCGTAGAGGATTACGAAACCACAAGCAGCACCGTCAAGACCAACTTCATTCGGAAGTGGCATCACAACCGTTCCGGCAAGCCAATCTCTCTGGATGAAATGATGGAGAGCGAGGACGGAGACATTTTCGATGTGGCAGATCCCCGCAGCTATTTTGAGAAATCCGTTATTTCTTAAATGCAGATTGCTTCCTTTGCGGAAAGCACCATCACAGAGAAAGATCGTGAGATATTGAAGCTGCGTATGGAGAGCTACACCGAGCAGGAGATCGCAGACAAGGTTGGCTACAAGACCGCCATCGCAGTTCATAAGCGGATCGCCAAGATAGCAAACGCCTATGAGGACTATGTGACAGCTGAATGTCAGAAGTATTTGGACAAGTAAACAGACGCAGAAGCTGCAGCAGTTACCGAAATGGTGACTGCTGCTTTTTCATGCAGGAAAACTGTGCCGATTGCGGAGCGAAAATGCGGTACTGCACCACCAATTACTTTGAGAAACGGCAGGATCACTTTGCATGCGCCAACTACCGAAGCAATACGGGAAGCTGTTCGGCGCACTTTATCCGGGTGGCTGTTCTGGAAGATTTGGTCTGGATGCACATGAAAGCGATCATCTTATATGTGACACAGTATGAGAAACACTTCCGGGCAGTTATGGAACACAAGCTCCTGCTGTCCAGCGAAGAAAAAATCTGTGCAAGCGTCAAGCGTCTGGAACAGGCGCAGCGGCGCATGGGAGAACTTGACCGTCTGTTTATCCGCATCTATGAGGACAATGTAGCGGGACGCATCAACGATGGACGATTTTCCATGATAAGTAGAAGCTACGAAACCGAGCAGGAGCAGCTTAAAGTGGAAATCCAGACCTTGCAGCAGGATATTGAAGTACAGGAACGACAGATCGAAAATTTGGAGCAGTTTATTCAAAGGGTACACAAATACAATGACTTGGACGATCTTACACCGTATGCTCTGCGGGAACTTGTCAAGAGAGTTTATATTGAAACCCCCGACAAGAGCAGCGGCAAATGGCGACAGAACATCCGCATTTTCTATGATCTTGTAGGCTTTATCCCGCTGAATGAACTGATGAAAGAGGAAACGGCATGACCGAAGCCATGCCGTTCCTGCAAAAATACAATACGATATTACTTTCTTACGACCTTACGACCCCCGGCGCGTTGCGCCGGGGTTTTGTTTTGTCCGCACAGTTTTTTTAATAAAAACCTGCGTTTTTAGAAGCTGTACTTCAAATCAACGAACCATTTATTACTTTGAGCATCGCTGCCTTTTTGATAACTATAGCTTACACCATAAGTCATATGGCCTTTTTCTGCTTCCAGACCCACTTTACCAATAAATGAACCGCTGTCCATCACAGTATAACCAAGTCTGTCTGCCGCAGCAGTTCCAGGTAAACCAACTGTCATGCTGCTGTCAGTATCACCCATAGCCCACATATATGACAAATCAATATTAGGACGAACTTTCCAGCCATTATCAGTAATATTTTCATAAGTCAGCGACACACCCACAGGCAGCAGCCAGATATTCTGACGTTCAGGCGCATAATTGAACGCTGCCTGACCGGCAATATCAGAGCTGTAGGAACCTGTATCAACACTCAAATATCTCAACCCAACATAAGGCATTACCTGCAAATTATCATACTGATACAGTTTTTCGCCTTTGATCCCCATCGTAATCGTATCAGTTTTCGGATTTGCTTTTAACAGACTGCCAAAGTTATTTTGTTCCACATCACTGTCACTGCGGCTATAGCCGATATCAGCAATCAAATTAGTATCAGAATTTCTCATGCTGCCATATAAGCTTACGCCCCAGAAATCAAAATCGTTGCGGCTATAAGCGGCACCGCCGACACTGGTAGTATCGCCACTGCCATAACTTAAAGCAATACCGCTTTGAAATTTGCCGATCTTAGCAAAATCAGTACCCAAAACAAAACCATTATATTTGCTGTCGTAAGAAGCAGAACCACCAGCCATAGCCATATCGCGCACTTTGTCCTTGCCGTGTACATATTGGGCCCAAATTCCGGCACCACTGTTATCTTCATACAGACTGCGGCCTTTACCGCCAATATCTGCAACTGGGGCAGCGTTCAACGACATTCTTCCGGTAATAGTACCATTAACATTGCTGGCAACAGAAACAGCATTTGCACTGGTACCGGAAGTTTCTCCCATTTGTACTGCGGCATTGATATGCGCAGCAGCCTGAGCCGATGTAATATCAGTACTGCTGGTTAAAGCAGCGACAAATGCTTTAGCACCCGGAGCAGATTTTGCAACAGCCTCACTATCAGTTATAATACTGCCGACAACAGCTGTCGCTGCCAGCGACTCGCCGCCCGCTGCCACAACTATCTGTTCTTTGGCAGCTTCTTTTTCAGCAACACTCAAATCTTGCAATTCTTTATAAACAACGTCATAATCTTTGTTATTCTGTTTGACCTCTGCAAACATCGAAGTCCTGTCATAAGCAAGATTTTCGTCTTTCCAGAAGTTGGCTGTGCTGTTTTCGTCCACACTGACTATTTTATAAGTACCGGCAGTTTTCAAATCATTGATACCCAGTTTGCCATTTTCATTTACTGCAAGCGTACCGCCATTGGTAACTTTGATCACAGCCTCACTGGCATCTGCTGCAACACCTGTCAACGTAAGATTATTTACTTTTGAAATATCTAAAGTGCCTTTATCGACCGCGGCGCTGCCTTGATAAGTAATATTACCAGCTAATTTTATAAGTCCACCATTTATTGCAGAGATATTACCAGTTAAACTGCCACCATCTGCAAAATTAATATCTATGCTACCACCATCATTACCCTTATCTTTTCTTGCAATTAAATTAGCTTCTATACTTGATCCTGCGGCACCTTTAATATTAACTTCACTCTTATCAGCTGCATTAATTTCAGCACCTTTGATAATAACTTTTGCAGTGTCTACAGCATCTTGATTGATATTGATATGAATTAAAGAATCACCTTTAATCTGCATATCAGTATTATAACTCTCAATAATGCCATTAATAACTACCGTATCTTTACCATGAATATTGATTTCACCCTTACCATTACCTGAAAGTGCCCATTGTTTTTCAGGATCTTCGGCATTAGATGTAATCTCTATATTATTTCCATAAACATTTACTGCGCCTTCACCAAAAAGATTTCTTGCATAAACCGCTGCGCTACTGCCACTCGTTACCAATGTGATATTATCAGCAAACATACCTTCACTTCCAATGTTCACTATTCCATCTTGACCAGTAACAGCAGCTTCAGTTCCCTTTAAATAAACATCCCCACTGGTATTAACATTGACTACCGGATATCCACCGGAAATAGCAGCCTCATCTTTATATTTATCTCTACGTGCCTGTATAGCCGCAGCCGAACCAGTCGCAGCAGCATCTGCATAAATAGAAGCTCCGCTAATAGTAGTAGTCAAGTTATCTTTAGTATGTGTAAAATTACCGACTAATCCAACTACAGTCCGACGGCCGCCTTCACCGCCAACCCATATAGTTTTACCGCTATTCGTCGTCCAGGTATAGCCTCCAGTTCCAAAATCAACTATAGACTTACTTCCATTAGCATTATCAACAACTTTACTTTCTCCAGCCGTCTTCTCATAATCAGCAGCCCAGACGTCCCCCCCTGATATACAAACGTTAATTACCCCTGCTGCCAGCAACGAACACATCACTCTCTTAGTTAGTTCTTTCTGTCTGACCGACATCGACATACTCATCAACCTCTTTCCTTATTATTCAGCTTATTTTCATAAACAAATACGTTCTTTTGCTTGCGTTATAATTTTTAATACAAAGAACATATTCTGTTTTAAATAATTCTAGCATATTTGTACCCCCCCGCAAGACATAACCGCACTTTTCTTATAACTTTCTTTTCGTTTTTGCTCTTACTTATACAAAATTCTTATTTTCTAAAACGACAATAGCAAAAAGGCTGATAAAATTTCTATCAGCCTTTTTGATTTATCAAGTTACATTATGCTTTTCCCTGCGACTCACTGCTTGCTTCTATTAGCAGTTCATCAATATTACAGCCCAGCAGTTTACGCAGGCTCAGCAATAAACGCAGACTTGGCGACAGGCGTCCGTTCTCTACGTTGCACAAATGCGACTGCGAGATGCCGATCTGTCTGGCAAGGTCAGACTGACTTATCTCCGCGCGCAGTCTGCGGATCTTGATTTCCATACCCAGTTTTTTATAATCTATTTTTTCCATGTTCTTCCTCCGCTTTCAGCGGTTCTAAACAGCACGACAGTAACTTTCAGGAAGCGTCGCCGCAGTGCCTGCCAACCGATCTCTCACTGCTTTAGAAGTTGTACCGGAAGCCTATATTAGCGCCCCAGTTCTTGGTAACATAGCCGCCGAAGCTGCGTTCTACGTCGCCATACAGCTCGCAGTTTTTACCTAAAGCTATATTGCCGCCGATACCTACTTCCAGCCAGGTATCACCGTAGCTTTTATCCGCCTGATAGCTTTCCCCATTGGCTGCCAGCATCGTCACGCTGCTGTCGCCGCTGAACTCGTGCAGCACAGAAGCTTTGACATAAGCGTCACCTTTGTCAAAAGCTTTGCCAGCCACGATGCCCAACCGTCCGATCAGGCTGTTGATATCGTCGTAGGCAACTCTTACGCCTTTGGCGCTCACATAGTCGTAACCATCGATGCGGCCAAAGGTCAGCTGCGCCTGCGGCTCAAAATAGACGTTGTTGCCGCCGTCAAAGCGTTTGGTATATTCTACACCGATCGAAGTAGCATCAGTCGAATAATCACCGTTATCGCTGTATTTACCATAGATATCCATATCGCCGTAAATGCGGCCGCGTTTGATAACGATGTCCAAAGCGCTGTTGTCTTTGCCCTGCAAAGTTCCATACAGGCTCACAGCGCCGATCTTGTTTTTGCCGCTGCCGCTGGTGTAGTCTAAACTGCCATCGCTGTATTCATAGGCAGCGCCCACACGCCAGTCACCAGCTTGGGCGTCATAGCCCAACTGATAGGTTTTGTACTTATTGGTAAATTCGTCGCCGCCCAGCTTGCCGCCAAACATTCTGGCCCAGACGCCGCTGTCAGCGCCATTTTGCAGTTCGCCTAAACGCTGTCGCAGAGTGCCGTTGCCGTCGATCCAGGCCGTATAGGCGACCTGGTCAGTGTTGGCCAGCTCTAAAACAGCATTGCTGATCCTGCTTTTAGCGTTGGCGACATACCATTGGATTTTGCCGTCGTCGCCGACCTTACTTTGCAAGTCGGCGGAATATTCGTACAGACCGTGGCCGAATAATTCGCCGACAGTGAATTTAGTTTCTGCATTTGCTGTACTGAACAGCGCCGTATCACTTGCTGCCAACTGCTTTAAGGCTTCAGTGTTTTCTACATTCAGGTTGACAGTATGATTACCGTTTTCAGAACTGGTATTGACGAGCAGTGCGTCGTGGCCGTCTTTGTTGACGTCCATGATAAATTCAGCCCCCGACCCTTTCAGGTTCTCGACCGACAAAGTACTGTTAGCACCTTTGTCGCCGCTCATATCGATAACCGTGCCTTTACCGACAGTCAGGTCATCGACCTGGGAACCGCCGGTCATCTGCCATTTTGACCCGGCGGCAAACGCCAGGTTGAGCTTACTGTTAGCATTATTATCTTTCTTACTGCTGCCGGAAAGGAAGGAATCGGCCGTATTCAAAAAGACGTTGAGCTTACCGGCATTTTGAACAGAAAGGTCGCCGGTCAGCTGCACTGCGTCCGTAGTGGTTTTACTGGTCGTGATCGTACTGCCGTCGTCAGCTTTCAAAGCGTACGCCGTACCATTGACAGCGTCAGCATTAACTTTTAAACCTTCATTAAACGTAACAGTCGCATTGTTTTCATGGCTGTAGACGCCATAGGCGTTGCCGCTTGCCGCAGTGGCGGTGACGACGGCATCGCCAAATGTACCGGATGAGCCTGACGGGCCGCCGATCTCGATTCCATAAGCGCCAGTTTTACCAACTGCTTCCACGTTCACCGTACCGTCGCCCATATCGACACTACTGGAGCCATAACATGGGTTATTATATTCATCACCAATACCTGTAAAAACATATATACCTTTGGCTGTGCCTTCCGTAGCCGTGGCCTTGATCGTATTTACTCCGCTACTTTTAAAACTGTTACTATCATAGTAACGTGCGTTTCCACACATCTGCATACCGACCGCTTTATCTTCTGCCGCCACATCGATGTCCAACGCTTGTCCGATCTCTACATCAAAACTACTTCCGATATCAAAACCATAGGCCTCAGTTTTGCCGGCTGCCGTGATTTTGGCATTTTCCGAAAACAATTTACTGTTTCTGCCACTAACATTGGAACCAGCAACTGTCCTGACACCAAAGGCAACGCCGTTAACTGCTTCTGCCTTAATAACCAGCTTCTCATTCTTAGCATCCGCATACGGCTTTACAAATGTATCACCATTGTTATGATACCAAACCTGGCCATAATTATTATTATTACCTTGATCTGTTTCTATATACATACCACCGGCTTCATTGAGACTTTTAACTGCAATATTTAATTCCGTAAAAACAGAATCCGTATTGGGATTAGGTTTCGTATAAAAACCATAAGCCTTCTCGGTAGCTGTATCTTCATTATTTTGGTTAATATCTATCTGCAGCTTCCCGCCCAGAAGGACGGTATCACCATATCCATCTTCAACATAAATGCCGTATACATCACCAATTTTAGTATCAATCGTAATATGGGAATCTTTTCCCAAGATCATATCGCCGACATTTTCATAGATGCCATATTTATTGCCACTACCAGTCGCAGCAGTGCTGTTGATAGTGACATTAAATCCATCTGCTGCCTCAATCTTTCCTCCATACATATCCAGACCAGTATAACTATGGGTCGAAGCATTAGAAGCATCATCTGTAATCGCAATATCTATTTTTCCATTGACCTTTAATTGTTTATTAGCACCTGCCAGATGCAGCTCAATACCATTAAAAAACTTTTCACTGTTATTTTTATTAACAATTACATTATCATAGGTTTCCCAATTTTCCACAGAACCTGTATTTCCTACCTCTAACGTCTGATCACTGTTATAATCCTGCGCCCAGGCGGAATTGTCCCCCCCGATTATGCAAACGTACGCCATGCTTGCCAACACCAGCGTTTGCAGTACTTTCTTTTGTAATTTTCTGCTTTCCCACTTCTTATAACTCTGCATCTACTCATCTCCCAATTTTTTTATAAACGTTACAAAGAAATCCCCCAATTTGCATGAGGGATTTACTTTATAAACTTTTCAAGCTGCCTTGCATTACTTAGAAGCTGTAACGGAAACCAACGTTGATGCCCCAGTTTTTGGTCACATCGCCGCCACTGATGCGTTCTACATCAAAATACATGCTGGAATCTTTGTTAAATTTATGATTGACGCCGATACCGTATTCGATCGCCGTGCCGCCAATGCTATCGCTGTAGCTGGCAGTTCTGCCGTCAGCGCTGACTTTGGTATTGATGTCGCCGTCAAAGTCATGCAGCACTGCTGCTTTTAAATAAACGTTGCTAGCTTCAGCAAAGGTTCTGCCCAGCAGGAAGCCGCCGCGCAGCACGATACTGTTCATGGCGTCGTTGGTGACGCTCATGGTATTGTCACGGGTAGTTACAGTGTAATCATCGCCGCCCAGATGCACGTAGCTGGCGCGTACCATTGGCTCGACGAACCAGCCGTCGTTCAAGTCCTGACGGTAACCGTATTCCACAGCAAAACTCATGGCCGTGCTGCCAAAATCACCGTCCAGCTTCTGGGCGATAGTACCGCCGTAAGCGCTGGTCTCGCTGTCTACTTTGCCAACTTTGGCAATGATATCTACATGATGGCCTTTGTCGCCCGTCCAGGTGCCGTACAAAGCTCCTGCCGCGGTCTTGATTTCGCCGTCGCCGTTAGTCAAAGTAGTATCGCCTTTGGCATACTGCCCAGCCAGGCCGATACGCCAGTTGTTGCCGATCTCATGGTCGTAGCCGGCTGCGAAACCGTTGTATTTAAAGTCGTTGTCGCCTTTAAGACCGTCCACTTTGATCTTGCCGCCCACATATTTAGCCCAGACACCATCGTTGTCGTGAGCGCTGTTGCGTACATCTCCCAGACGTTCCATCAGAGTTTCGTCTGCGCCGAACAATGTCACTGCCGCGCCGGCTGCGATCTTGTTGGCGTCCTGTGCTGCTGTTTGAGCAGAGGATTGTTCGCAAGCTTTAGTGGTGATATTAGTCAGGTTCAGGTTGCCATCAGCACCAACTTCTGCTTTGCCCTCATATTCATAAGCCCAGATGCCGTTATCATACTGCATCTCTTTGATGTTATAGGTGCCTGTCGCATCGGCATTTTGGATAAGGTCCACATCATTCTGCAAATGACCTTTGTTCTCCGCACCAGTGGTATTGTTATAGCCGTTGCGCATGCCCTGGTCAAACACTGTAATGTCATAAGTACCGTTGCCGGTAGCAATATTTGTAGAAACGATCTTATCGTTGCCTGCCGACTGGCCGTAGACGCCGTTAGCGTTGGTACGCATAAACAACTCATTCGTGCCGCTGGCATTCAAATCTTTAGTTGTGATAGTACGATAATCAACAGTGTTATATTTGTCTGCCTGGTTGTTATCATCGTAGAAGTAAACAGTACTGGTTTTCATAGTAGTAGTATCAGCAACCGTCAAATTTGACAGGTTATCTGTCAGGTTCATGATCGTGCCGGTGATATTCATGGCACCTTTACTGCTGCCACCCATTCCCTCAGTACTATTAACTGTAGTATTGGATTTCAGATTTAAAGTACTTTCCTTTGGATTTTCATAATGAGCAACAACTTCCACATCGCCGTTCAACGTAATGTCGCTGTCTTTAGCATCAAAGGTGACCGTGCTGTCATAGATCCACAGTGAACGTTCTTTCTGAAACTTTGTTCCATTCCCGCCGAGAGCGGTCACGGTAATGCCGCCTGCATCACTGACGAACGTCAGGTCATTGCTGTTACCTTCGATGCCCTGAGCCCCCTGCCACGTGCCGCTATCGGCAGTAGCCTTGATATCGATAGCTCCTGTCGTATGTACTCCAACAGTTGTATTATAAACTTGCATCCCCTGAGCAAAATTCTTTGCTTCACCTTTAGCAGCTGCTGCTTCAATGCTCAAATCACCAGCAACATCAATAAACATTGAACTTTCATTCAATTTAAACGCTTTAGCCTCGCTGGTAGTATTTGTCTTACTGGCATCGTAAGTATATTCAACTCCATCGATCGTCTCTTTTCTATCTATATCGCCAATGGCGTTTGCAGTAACGTTTAAATTACCCTTAATCTGATAAACATCAGCAGAATTTTCAGAGCTGAATACTGCTATGGCAGTATTCGTTCCGGCACCGTCTTGTGCCAAAGCACTGATCGCCAAATCAACATCGGAGAGCACGTTCACTGTACTGCCAACTGTTTCCAGTGCCTTAGCAGTTGTATCAGAGCCGTTAAAAGATTGTTCTATAGCCACGTGCATAGTAGACCCATTGCCGCCAGTACCGCCAGCGCCACCGGTTGTACCGTTGATATCAGTTGCAGGATCAGCATCTACGCCAGGTGCGCCATCAGCCTTATCTATACCGCTGGCCTCGATCTTGCCTACGCCGTTACCAGCGGTAGCCGTAGCTTTGATAGCTGTAACATTCAGGTTCACCAGCGAGCCGTCGCTGAAGGACAGGCCCATGCTGGTCGCACTGCCGCCATTACCGCTGGTGCCGTTGTCACCTACAGCGCCACCATTACCGCCCTTGCCGCCTGTGCCGCCCTGCCCGCCTTTAGCATCATTAGCTTCTGTTCTTGTACTTTCACTACTGGCAATATTTTTGTTAACAATATCCGGACCATCAACTAAAGGATCACCATATACAGCCCATCCATATGTTGTATTTCCGCCACTATCGACCCCAGATGTGCCAACATATTTTTGTGTCGTTGTCGTTTTGGAATCCTGAGTACCTGTGTAAATATGGTCTGAACCAGCCTGACCACCCTGGCCTCCGTTACCACCAACGCCACCACTGCCACCGTCGCCGCCGTTTCCTCCCAATCCGCCTTTAGCACCGTTGCCGCCGGTAGCTGTAACTTCTACCGCCCCCAGCTGCACGTCCATCTTGATGCCGCTGCCAGTAAAGCCAACAGCTTTCGCAAAACCGCCGCTGCCGCCGTTACCGCCATTACCACCCTGGCCGCCTGTACCACCAATAGCACCTGTTGCACCAGCGCCGCCTGCGCCACCGGCACCACCGTAAGTTTTACCATTCACATTCTGATGCTGAGTCTCAACTGTAATAACATCATCATAAGTACCAACAGAGCCAGCATTAGCCGTGCCTAAGACATTACTTTTTTTCTCTGCCGTGCCATTATCCGTAACTGTTAAAACATCATCGCCCAAATCTCCGCCTTTTTCACCGAATGAACCGTTGCCGCCAGCTCCTCCGTTACCACCAACGCCACCAGTACCGCCTTTGCCGCCCTGTCCGCCGGCACTGCCATTACCAGCTACAGCTGTAACCTGCAGTCCATTCAAAACAATGCTGCTATTAGTGATATTTTTGATTTTTAAACCGTTAGCTTCTGCCATACCACCAGTACCGCCGTCAGCACCATTGCCACCAGTACCGCCGGTTAAGCCATCCGTAGCAGTACCGCCAATAGCCCCAGCTTTACCATTATGTCCGTTTTCATTAGCCTGTCCAGCAGTCTGGTCGGTACCCTGTGCAGTCTTGGTATCCAAATATTCCTGATTAAAACTGGTACCAATAGCTCCATCAGCGCCAGTTGCACCAATGCCGCCCTCGCCGCCATAACCACCATGGCCGCCTGCTTCGCCGATCACGCTAACTGTTAAACTGCCTCCAGTGATACTGACGCTGCTGCCATTGCCGATTTCAACACCTGCGACAACAGCTTTACCGCCAGTGCCGCCTTTAGCGCCTTCGCCGCCGTTCAGTTTACCATCAGTAGCGCCATCGTTGCCTTTTTCGCCCTGGTGCTGATAAACGCTGCCTATTAGAGCTTCGCTATATGTTTTACCGCCAAGCGCCTCAATCTTAACGTCGCCATTCATTGCAATCACGGCATTACTGATGCTGGTGCTGTAGATTCCCTGTGCGGACGCCATGCCTCCATCCTGTCCAAAAGAACCCTCTTTGACAGTGTCGCCTGCGGCAGCACCGACGCCATCTTTGCCCTGAATGGCTTCTATCGTCATACTGCCGATAGTAAGCGTTTTACCACCCATATCGCCAAAAGCAGCCCAGGTATTGTCATTAAAATTTTGATGATACTGCGCTGCAAAAACATTAGCGCCCGATTTATCGTTTCTGTTATCACTGACTTCTCTTTTGGGATCAGTATTATAATATTCCCAGGTAACAGGCGCTGTTTCTGAACCTATTTGAGCGCTGTCAGCCCATACCTGCTGCGGCACAGATACCCATGCCATTCCCATAACTGCCAGCGTTACTGCCGCTGCCAGCTGTCTTTTTCTACTTGCTTTTAAATCCACCCAAACCACTCCTTAAAATTTGTTCAAGATTATATTCTTCGGCTGGTGCCGCAGGAATCAACTTTGCATAACATTACTTTCCTAAAATATTTTTGTGTAAAAACAATATTAAATTGCATTAATTTGTATTTTTTAATTATTTTATATAATTCTTTTATTATATTACCACAGATGTCCCCCCCTACAAGACACGAGAAGGATTTTTCTAAAATTTTTTTTCAGCGCCGCGATATCACGCTGCGCGGCACTTGCTGCAAACCGCAAGTGCGTGTACGTGCTTCACTCGCAAAGTGGCGAAAACATCGAAAAAAAACAACGTGCAGTACCATCTATGCACTACACGCCGTTTTTTAGAAAGTTTTATCAGCATTTCAAAAAAAGCAGCAAATAAAAAAATCTGCCACGGCAGACTAAATTTTGATTATTATAGATACTTCAAATTCAAGCACCTGCTGCAGCCGCACCAACACCGCGATAGTAGTACTGACCTCACCGCGTTCGATGCAGCCGTAATGTTTTGCCGATAGTCCGACTGCTTCGGCAACCTGTTCCTGGGTCAGCTTTTTATTGTGGCGCGCTGTTTTTAATTGCTGACCGATATATTTTTGCATAGTATCTCCCTCCCGCTTTTATTTTAGACAGCAGTGGCAGTAAATTAACACCTGATTGTATAGGGTGTTAATTTTCTTCAAAAAAGTTTAGACTGTTTCTTGTTGCGCGTGACGTTTTACAGTATAGCCGGGTATCATAAAATTATAGAGAGAACTGATGGTTATAAAAAGTTTATCGGAACAGTCCGAAAGATTACAAACGCTGATAACGGCCGCCCAGACAGGCGATAAGACCGCGCTTTTACAGCTGTGCGAGGATTTTAAGCCGCTGCTGCAAAGCGAGGCCCGCCGGGAGATGTTTTACAGATCGCTTGGTAAAGACGCAGAAGGGATCGCCGCTTTGACGTTTATCGAGCTGGTTTTAAAATATAACGGCGCTGATTTTGAAAATTGGCCGGGACTGGCTCGCTGTAAGGTGCATTTTGCTCTTTTTGACGCTATGCAGAAGCAGGGCAGGATCTGGGAAAACGAAGCGCAGATAGATACGGGCAGTGAAGCCGGCATCGACCTGCTGGATACAGGCCTTGCAGATACGGCACGTCTGGACGAGCTGGCACAGCTTTTGCTTTCGTTAGAACTACAGGAGGCATTGCGGCAGCTGAGCGCAGAGCAGCAGCAGATCCTGACACTGCTATTTTTGGACGACCTGAAGCCAAAAGAAGTGGCAGGACGTCTGGGCTGCAGCGTGCGCAATATCACCAAGCACCGCTTAAAGGCTTTGGACAGGCTGCGGCAGCTTTTGACAAATTAAAATCAAGCATCTAAAAAAGCAGACATTCACTAAAAGTGAATGTCTGCTTTTTGGCTACTACAACTAATTTTGTATTTGTTCTTACGGCAAAGTGATCGTAAACTCGCCACTTCTATTACCAGTACTATCTTGTACCCAATTATTGGCTTCGATCATATGGTGGGTTATGCCTCTGGTATAATCATAAAGCCAGATAACATGCGGCTTACATACAATATTTACTGCGCCGGCAGCATTTCTTGTCCTTAATCCTACCTCAAATTCAAAACTAAAACCGCCGTAAGACGCCGGTCTGGGGTTTATAGGTCTTGCCGGACTGAGAAAACCTACATGAGGCAGCTGCACTTCCCAGACAGCTCTGTTCTCATGGGCAAAATTGGCATTTTTACTGATAATCTGTACGTCCGCTGCAGAAAAAGTTGTACTGCCATTAAAATTTACCACACCACTACTGCTTACGCTGCCGTTTACAGAAGCTAAACCGCCTGCGGATTCACTGTGCGACCCAACCGATGTTACCGGTCCAACAGCGTACCAGTCGCCTTGATCATCAGCAACAGTAAATTCCAGCAGCATCTGCGTTGCATAATATCCTACTGACAGCCAGTTGGGAGCAGGTTTGTAAAAAGCTCTGTCGGCGTGATAGATACTATGCGACATGCTTCCTTTGATTTTATAAAATGTATCTGTCCCTTCTGTACCATTCGGTTCCACGGTAAAATCTACTGCTGCTTTAACCGCCTGCTGCTTCTCATATACCGTACCAGCGTGCTCATGCTTTTGTCCGCTTTCTGTAAAAACCAAATTAACTCTGCTCATTTACTATCACTCCTTTTCAGCAATCCAATTTTTTGCCGTTCAATTCAGTAATCAAAAATTCCGCATAATTTTCCCGTGCAAAGGTAAGCTTTACTTTCATGCCCACATTTAATATCTGATCCGCTGCTGTACTTTTGACGCGGGTAGCCGTAACTGTATAAAAAGTATCTTTCTTAAACTGTTTTGTATCAAACAGACTGCTTTCTGTTTCGCCGCCTTCACAAACAAGATAATTGCCCAGAACAAGTTCGTTCTTGTCCCTGTCATTAACAGTACAAATCACCGCAATAACAGGAACTGGTTTTTTGTTTGTTTTAACAGCGCCTTCATAAAACTCACCTATTTTATATTCTCCGCAATATTTCATTTCGATAGCCTGCATAGTAACACTCCCTTTTTAATATCGACTAAGTAAGATGCGCATTTTTACTTAAATCTATAATAGCGCTGTTTTTATCCATTATGGTAGAAATTACGTGCAAGAAATACAAAAAGACCGTTTCAGTTAAACTGAAACGGTCTTTTGAGTTACGCTTGGTAATTTGATGCCGATTATCTGCGTTCGCGGATACGAGCAGCTTTACCGGTGAGGTTACGCAGATAGTAGAGTTTTGCTCTGCGAACGATACCACGACGGGATACTTCGATTTTCTCCAGACGGGGGCTGTGAACGGGGAATGTTCTTTCAACGCCTACGCCGTAGGAAATACGACGAACGGTGAACATTTCGCGAACGCCGGCGCCGCTGCGTGCAATTACTACACCTTCGTACATCTGTACGCGTTCACGGGTACCTTCGACTACTTTTACATAAACTTTTACGGTGTCGCCTGCACGGAAGTCAGGGATGTCGGAACGAAGCTGTTCTTGTTCCAATACTTCAATAATATTCATAATTTCCTCCTCGAATCATAGACGTTCATGTGCGAACACACCACAGCGGACCGTCCGTTTTACACAAATGACATTATATCATAATGTTACATTGGTTGCAATTATTTTTTAGATATTTTGGCAATTATTTTTCCCACCAGGCTTCACCGGCCAGCCGGTCTAAAATAATCGCCGCTGCCGAACGCACGCACAGGTGGTTGTAGTCGCAGGGTCCGTAGATCGGTTCCAGCACATAGTCAAAGCCGTTCATGGTTTCCTGTTCCATGCCGAAGCCGGTGCCGAAAAGCAGCAGCATTGGTTTCTCGCCATTATGCAGCAGATCGCGTACAAAGCCATAGGTCACTGTATTAGGATAGGTGCGGGCATCAGTAGTAATGGTGACGGGCGCCTGCCCTTCCAGTTCAGTAACAGCGGCGATAGCCGAGGCTATACTGGGCGTATAGGTAACACATTCCAGGGCGTTGCTGCGGTCGGGATTATAGGTTTGGCCGTAGCCGTGCTGCCAATAGTCGGTTATCCTTTTGATGATCTCGGCCTGCACCTGGAGCGGATGGATCAAAAAATATTTTTTGACGTCATAGGTGCGGGCAGTGCGGGAAATATCATGGATATCGAAGTTGGTGACGGCGGTGGCGATGACCTGCATATTTTTGTTGTAGATCGGATAATGCACCAGTCCCAGATAAAGGTTAGCCATTCTTATCACCTGCGAGTTCCTGTTTGATTTCTTTGAGCAGCAACGCATCTTCTTTGCCAAGCTCTGACAGCAGGTCAGGGCGGCGCAGATAAGTTGCCTTCAGGGCTTCTTTACGCCGCCAGCGGTTGATGAGGGCATGGTTGCCGTTGCGCAGTACTTCCGGCACTGCCAGGCCTTCAAATTCCACCGGGCGGGTATACTGAGGATATTCCAGTAAGCCTGTGCTGAAGGAGTCTTCAACGGCACTGGCCATTTTTCCCAGTACGCCGGGGATAAAACGCGCTACGGCGTCCATAACGATCAATGCCGGCAGCTCGCCGCCGGTAAGTACATAGTCGCCAATAGAAAGCTTTTCATCGACCCAGTTGAAGATGCGTTCGTCGAAGCCTTCGTAATGGCCGCAGACAAGGATAAGGTCCTGTCCGCTGCCGGCATATTCTTCAACGATCTCCTGTTTCAGAGTGCGTCCGCCCGGACACATGGCAATAACGCGCGCTGCCGGCAGCTGCTGTTTGGCCATGCGGATAGCCGCTACCATAGGTTCCGGTTTCAAGACCATACCGGCGCCGCCGCCAAAGGGCGTGTCGTCAACAGTGCGGTGCCGGTCGGTGGCAAAATCGCGCGGGTTGATGCAGCTCACTTCTACAAGGCCGGCATCGACGGCGCGTTTGATGATGCTGTGGCCAGCCGCCTGTTCAATTTGTTCAGGAAATAAGGTAATAAAAAGAAATCTCACGGTGCATCTGTCCATTCCGGTAATTCGACCACGATCCGGTGGTCTTTGAGATTGATTTCCTTAACGTGTTTTTTGAGGGCAGGAACGAGTATATCCTTGCCTTCGGGCACGGCAATAACGTAAACGTCGTTGCTTCCGGTGCTGAGCACGTCTTTGAAGGTGCCGAGCTGTGTTCCTGCCGTATCGAATACGGGCAGGCCGAGCAGATCGGCTACATAATATTCGCCTTCTTCAAGCTGAGGCAGATCTTCACTGTTAATCAAAACCTTTTTGCCGCGCAGCAGCTCAGCATCGTTCATTGTTTCCACGCCTTTGCATTTCATCAGTACCATACGTTTATGAAAGCGGGCGGAGGTTATCTGGAGCGAGCGGCCGTCTTCGAGCAGCAAATAGGAAAGCTCTAAAAATTGTTCAGGATGATCTGTCTGCGGCAGAATACGAAGATCGCCCCGCACACCGTGCGGAGCGATAATAGTGCCAATAACTACCTGTTTTTCCATATCATTCGCGGAAAGCAATGATCTTGCCGTCCTCAGTGAGGATCTCGGCACCCATCAGTGCGTCGATATTGGTACCGACAGTGATCTCGACAGTACGTTCGAGAGTGCCGTGACCGATCTCAGCACCGATCTCCAAAGCTTCGGCACGTTTGAGTTTATCTTCGGCTTCTGCTTTAGCGGCAGTGATCTTGTTTCTTTCCATTTCGATCTGCTCACGCAGAGAAGGAAGTACGCTCAGGTCGCTGGCGGCCTGGGCAAGAGCTTTTTTGGCTTGGAATTCGAAGTGTTCGATATCCAGGTTGATTTGTTTTATGGTGTTTTGGACATCGCCAATAATTTTCAACTTGAGATCTTCTGTTACTTTTGCTTTTATTGCAACCGGAACACGTACAAACATTTTATCCATTTCACTTACCATCCTTATACGTCTTAGACAATCTCTACGACAACTTTTACATTCTCACGGGTTGCAACAGCTTTCATGACAGTTCTGATTGCTTTAGCAATACGGCCCTGTTTTCCAATAACTTTACCCATATCTTCAGGAGCAACATGGAGGCGAAGCACCGTTGATGTTCCGGTGGTTTCCTCCTCCACGACTACTGCAGACGGATTACTCACTAGAGACTTGGCCATTACTTCTACCAATTCTTTCATGCAAATCACGCCTCATTTCTTATTTTGCTTTAGATTCAGCATATTTTTTCATGATGCCGTCTTTGCTGAACAGGTTTTTAACGGTATCAGTAGGTTGCGCACCTTTAGCCATCCAGGAAAGAGCTTTTTCTTCGTCGATCTTTACGGTAGCAGGTTGTACAGTGGAATCATAGTAACCGATGCTTTCGATGATGCGGCCGTCACGCGGAGAGCGGGAGTCAGCAACAACGATACGGTAGAAAGGAGCTTTTTTAGCGCCCATACGTTTTAAACGGATTTTAACTGCCATTGTCTATTTCACCTCCTTCAACCAGATGTTGATTGAAATTTATTTGTTCATAAAAGGCATTTTGAAACCGCCTTTTGAAGCAAACTTGGCCATGCCCTGCATCTTTTTCATCATCTTTTTGCTTTCCTCAAAGTTTTTGAGCAGCTTGTTGACGTCCTGCACGCGCATACCGCAGCCTGCTGCGATACGTTTACGGCGGCTGCCGTTGATGATATCGGGATGACGGCGTTCTTTAGGGGTCATGGAGCGGATGATAGCTTCCACGCGGTCGAATTCTTTTTCGTCTACGTTAGCTTCTTTCAGCTTCTGGCTGATACCGCCCATACCGGGGATCAGTCCCAGGATCGTGTCCAGGGAACCGAGTTTTTTGACCTGCTGCATCTGTTCCAGGAACTGCTCAAGCGTAAATTCGTCTTTGCGCAGTTTCTTTTCCATTTCCAGGGCTTTGGCAAGGTCGGTCGTGGACTGGATCTTTTCGATGAGCGACAGGATATCGCCCATGCCCAGGATACGCGAGGCCATACGGTCGGGATGGAAGGGTTCCAGTGCGTCAAGCTTTTCGCCCATACCGACAAATTTGACCGGGCGCCCGGTAACTGCTTTGACTGACAGTACCGCACCGCCTCTGGCGTCGCCGTCGAGCTTGGTGACGATAAGTCCGTCGATGCCCAGTTCGCCGTTAAAGCTTTCAGCTACGGTGACGGCGTCCTGACCTGTCATAGCGTCGACGACCAGCAGTATTTCATGCGGGTTGACGGCAGCTTTGATATTACGCAGTTCGTCCATCAGTTCTTCGTTGATATGTAAGCGGCCTGCGGTATCGATGATGACTGTGTCGCAAGCCAGTGAGAAAGCTTTATCCATTGCCTGGCGCGCTATCTCGACCGGAGATACCTGATCGCCGAGGGCAAAGACGGGCAGTGAGAGCTGCTGCCCCAGCACCTGTAATTGTTTGATGGCCGCGGGACGGTAAACGTCGCCTGCTACCAGCAAAGGCTTTTTGCCTTTTTTACGCAGCAGGTTGCCCAGCTTGCCGGCAGTGGTCGTTTTACCTGCGCCCTGCAGACCTACCAGCATAATGACCGTCGGCGGTTTGTCGGCTACGGTGAGCTTGCTTTGCGTGCCGCCCAGAAGCTGCGTAAGTTCGTCGTTGACGATCTTGATGATCTGCTGACCGGGGGTCAGGCTTTGCTGAACGGTTTCGCCCAGCGCGCGTTCTTTGATATTGGCAACGAAATCCTTAACTACTTTAAAATTGACGTCGGCTTCAAGCAAAGCCATCCGTACTTCGCGCAGAGGCGCTTTTAAGTCGTCTTCTGTGATCTTGCCGCTGCCGCGGAACATTTTTATCGCATTTTGCAGTCTTTCAGATAAATTTTCAAAAGCCATTTTTACCTACTTTCGCCGCTCAGTTCGTCTAAAATGCGGCGTACTTGTTGAAGTTCTGCCGAAGCTCCACTTTGGGCGAGGCAGCCGGCCAGCAGCCGCTGTGCTTCCAGCAGCAGCTTTTTATCGTGATCGTCGCGGGCCAGCAGCGCCAGTTTGCTTTCGTAGCGCTCCAGTATATGCTCTACCCGCTTGATAAGGTCGTGTATCGCCTGTCTTGATACTTCAAGTTCGTCGGCTATTTCTGCCAGGGAAAGGTCGTCATAGAAATACAGTTCCAGGCATTTTTGCTGTTTTTCAGTGAGCAGGCTGCCGTAGGCATCAAACAGACGTCCCAGGCGTACTCTTTGCTCTAAACTGTTTTCCTGCATTTCAACCACCAAAATCTTTACATATTTTATCCGACTTTGGTATTATATCGAAAATAGCAGAGGCTGTCAAGCATTTTTACTTGTCACTATCAAATAAGGCGTCTACAAATTTATCGGCTTCAAAAGGACGAAAATCCATAATGCCTTCGCCGACGCCGATCCATTTGACGGGCAGGCCCAGTTCTTCTTTGATGGCGATGACGACGCCGCCTTTGGCCGTGCCGTCGAGCTTGGTCAGCACGACGCCGGTGACGTTGGCGGTCTCCATAAATACTTTGGCCTGATTGATAGCGTTCTGCCCTGTAGTTGCGTCCAGCACGAGGAAGGTTTCGTGCGGGGCTTCGGGGATCTCGCGTTTGATGATGCGGTGCACTTTTTCCAGTTCATTCATCAGGTTGGTTTTATTGTGCAGCCGTCCTGCCGTATCGATAAAAAGTATGTCGACGTTGCGGGCAACAGCGGCTTTGACAGCGTCAAAAACTACTGCTGCCGGATCAGCGCCTTCTTCGTGACGGATAACTTCACAGCCGGCACGTTCGCCCCAAATCTGCAGCTGCTCGGCAGCGGCGGCACGAAAGGTATCGCCGGCGGCCAGCATGACTTTGTATTTAAACAGATGGAAATAGTTGGCCAGTTTGCCGATAGTAGTGGTTTTGCCAACACCATTGACGCCGACGACAAGTATGACCGTCGGTTTGGCGCCGATACGGGTGCGCTGGCCTTCGTCCTGCAGCATTTCGGCAATATATTTTTTGAGGAACGGCAGCACCTGCTCCGTACCTTCGATTTCTTTCTTTTTGGCTGCCTGACGGACAGCGTCGATAAGTTTTGCCGTTGTTTTCACCCCGACGTCACCGCTCAAAAGGATCATTTCCAGTTCTTCCAGAAAGTCTTCGTCGATTGTAGCCGACAGCCCTACCAGTTCTTCGATACGGTCGGTAAAGTTGCGGCGGGTCTTACTGAGACCGTCTTTCAGTCGTTCTAAAAATCCCATGCTCTTACTCCTTTTCGCTCAATTTGACAGATAGTAATTTAGAAACACCGGATTCTTCCATGGTAACGCCATGCAGGACGTGCGCGGCTTCCATAGTGCCTTTGCGGTGTGTGATAACGATAAACTGCGTACTTTCGGCATAGGCCGCCAGAAATTTTGCAAAGCGGTCGACATTGGCTTCGTCCAGCGCCGCATCGATCTCGTCGAGGATGCAGAAGGGCGAAGGCTGATAGCTGAGCAAAGCAAACAGCAGGGCGATGACCGTCAGGGCACGCTCGCCGCCTGATAACAAAAACAGGCTCTGCAGTTTTTTGCCTGGCGGCTGCACTTCGATATCGATACCGCTGCCCAGCACGTCATCAGGATCAGTAAGTTTTAACGCTGCAGTACCGCCTCCGAAGAGCCTTACATAACAGTCGGAGAAATATTCGTTGATCTTGCCGAAGGCCTCTTTGAAGCGTTTGGCCATACCGGAATTGATCTCACTGATAACGGCCTCCAGATTGGCTTTGGCTTCTGCAAGGTCGCTGTACTGACGCTGCAAAAATTCGTAGCGTTCGCTGACTGCTTCGTATTGTTCGATAGCCGCCGGGTTGACCGGCCCTAAAGCTTCGATCTCACGCTCTAAGCGCAGCTCGCGCCGGCGCAGGGAAACGTCGCTTTCAGCCAGCAGTTCGCCGCTAGCACGTGCTTCGTCCAGAGTGATACGGTATTCAGTAGCCAGCTGTTCTATAGCGTGGTCATAGTCGCTGTTTTGGCGTACCATTTCCATCGCCGCCTGATTGCGTTTTGTTTCGGCAACAGTAAGTTCTTTTTTCAGTGCGTCCAGACGCTCCCCTGCCACGGCCTGTTTTTCGGTAATGGCAATACGTTTGGCGCCGAATTCATCTTTACCGCCGACGATAGCTTGTAATTCAGTCAGTAAAGCGGTACTGCTGACCGCCAGTTGTTCACTGCTGGTTTTACTGGCCGCGATCACGTCCAGCAAATGCTTTTGTTCATCGTCGTTAGTAGCAAGCTCCTGCTGCATCCGGCCCATATCGGCATCAAGCTGCTGCATCCGCTCGGCCATCATCGCCGTACGGGCGGCAGTAGATTCCAGCTCTACGCGGGCATCCTGCAGACGGTTACGGATGGACGTCAGGGCGCTGTGATCAGCCGCCGTTTGTTTCTGCAAACTATCCAACAGCTGCTTGCCCTGTGCGTCTTCCTCTTCCATAGCGGTCAGCTGCGGACGCAGGTCAGTAAGCTGCTGGCGTGCGGCCATATATTCCTGGGAAACCTGATTGCGGTCATCCAACAAAAGTTCCAACCGCTCGGCCGCCTGACGCTGCTCGGCGCTTAACCGCTCCAGAGCCACGGCCAGCTCAGCTTTGCGGATCTCTTTCTGCTGCAGGTCCTGGCGCAGCTGCGCCAGTTTATTATTATAAACTTTTAAAGTGTTTTCATGTTCTTCAAGTTGTTCCTGATAGCCCAACAGCTCACGGCGCAAAACGCCAGCCTTTAGTTCCTGTTCGGCGATCTCTTTGCCGCGCGACAGGAAGCCGGCTTCCTTCTGCTGTCTGCTGCCGCCTGTCAGCGAGCCGCCGGCATTGACGATATCTCCGGCCAATGTAACGACACGGGTACGGAAGTTACTTTTTTTGGCAGCCGCCAATGCGGCATCCATATCGTCTGCCACCAGCACCCGCCCCAGTAAAAACTTAAAGATAGGTGCCAGTCTGGCATCATAGCTGATCAGATCGGCCGCAAAGCCCTGGATGCCCGGCAGTTTTGCCAGCGCTTCTTCTTCACTGCGGCGTTCATAATATTTGATAGTGTCAAGCGGCAGGAAGGTCGCCCGCCCCGCCTGGCGCTGCTTGAGATAGGTGATAGCCTTTTTGGCTGCTTCCGAGCTGCCCATAACAAGATTCTGCGCCGCTCCGCCTAAAGCAGTTTCTATGGCCACAACATATTCAGGCCGCACTTCGATCAGTTCGGCAGCAACGCCGATCACGTCGCTGCGCCAGCTTTCCTGGGCCTGCAATACCGTTTTGATACCATAGCCAAAACCTTCGTAGCTTTTCTGCATATTCTGCAGCAGGTTCAGCCGGCTTTCCAGTGCGGTGATCCTGTTTTGACAGTCTTTGTGCTGTGTCTGCACTTTATTCAGCGCTTCGGTCTCTGCGGCGGCTTTGGCACTCACTTCCCTGCCGTCGCGTTTAATAAGTTCCAAAGCGTTTTCTACATTGCTCTGCTCGTCGTTCATGCTGCGGTAACGGGACTTTAATTCTTCCCCGGCTGTTTCGGCTTCGGCAATACTCTTTTTCAGGGCGTCACGCTTACGCATCCGCTGTTCTTGCTCCTGCTCCAGTCCCCTGATCTCATTGCGCAGATTGACCATAGTGCGCATATTGTCGAAAGCAGCTGTTTTCATATTTTCCATTGCCGCTTCGGCTTCGCTGATACGGGTCTCTTTCTCTGCCTGCTCGCCGGTCAGCTTGCTGACCAGAAGCTGGGCAGCCGCCTGCTGAGCCTCCAGACGGTCATAGTCTGCAACCATCGTTTTAAGCTGCATATCTAAGGCTGTGATCTGTTCCTGCAGCTTTTTACCCTGTTCTTCCAGGCGCAGTCCTGATTTTTCACTCTGACGGACACGTTCTGCCAAAACGGCTTCCTGCCCGCGCAGTTTCTCCAATGCTGTTTCTTTTTCTTTGATATCGTCCTGGATACGGTTATAGGCTTCGCTGAGTTTATCCAGCTCCAGCTGCAGGGCGCTGCATTCAGCTTCCTGTGTGCTGACGGCGGTAGCGCGTTCCAGCACTTTATTTTCAAGCTCGGCATCCTGTGCGTTCAGTTTCTGCCGAATATTCTCAATATTTTCGATCTTGTGTACAAATTGGGTCAGTTTGCAGGCACGCAGTTCTTTATCCAGCAGATTGAACTTGCGCGTTTGTTCTGCTGCAAGGCGCAGAGGTTCTACCTGGCCTTCGACTTCGGCTTTGATATCGTTGATACGGGTCAGGTTGGCAGCGGTATCGTCCAGACGCCGCATAGCTTCTTTTTTGCGCATCCTGAATTTGGCGATACCTGCCGCTTCTTCAAACAAAGCGCGGCGTTCTTCGGGGCGGCTGTTTAAGATCTCGTCGATCTTATTTTGACCGATAATGGACATAGAGCCGCGTCCCAGACCAGTATCTGCCAAAAGGTCAAGGATATCTTTTAAACGGCAGTTCTTTTTATTGATGAAGTATTCGCTGTCACCACTGCGGAAAACGCGGCGGGTTATGCTTACTTCATCAAAATCAAGACCGAGGCGGTGATCGCTGTTATCAAAAACCAGCGTTACTTCGGCAACGCCCAAAGGCCTGCGCTTGCCGCTGCCGGAAAAAATCACATCTTCCATTTTGCTGCCGCGCAGATATTTGGCGCTCTGCTCGCCCAGTACCCAGCGGATAGCGTCGGAAATGTTGCTTTTGCCGCTGCCATTAGGACCGACGATCGCCGTAATGCCCGAACCGAAGGCTAATTCAATTTTATCTGCAAAGGATTTGAATCCATAAGTCGAAAATGACTTTAAATGCACAAAATCACCCAATCTGCAATATTCTATCAGTATATTTTACCATAGATAAAGGTTTCATACAATTATATGCCTCAGAGCAGATTTCAAAGTCTGCTCATGCTCAGGAAAGCAAATGCAAAAAGTATTTTTTGTAACACTTTCAATTTCTTTTTAATGCTTTTATAAATTTTTCTTACATTTTTTCGTATCAATACTCAATTTAACGATTTAATTATGCTATAATATGAGCACTTAAGTGAGTGCCGTTTAGTCACGAAGTGAATAAACGTGACAACGAACTTATCCAAAAGACGCGATTGCATAATGAGCGTCGTGGATTTCCTATTCCGACGAAGTCGGCACAACTTAATTCATGATGGCGAGGTAGTTTCGAGCCTAGTGAGAATATATGCCCTTGTGGCATAATGGCAAAAACACGGGACCTTGAACCCGGACAAAATTTATTTGCAGTGAGGGGATTTTACATGAAACTTTCAGCACGTGTCCAAAGCCTGACTTCTTCACCTATCAGAAAGCTGTCTCCGTATGCAGATGCAGCTAAAGCAAAAGGTAAAAAGATCTATCACCTGAATATCGGCCAGCCCGATATCAAAACGCCCGCCCAGTTTATGGAAAGTATCCGCAGTTATGACGACCAGGTCATTGCTTACGGTAATTCCAAGGGCGAAGGCTTCCTAATCGAAGCGATACGCAAATACTATGCCGAAAAAGCTATGGATTTTGCTGCCGAAGATATTTTTATTACCAACGGCGGCAGCGAAGCTTTGCTTTTTGCTGTGATGGCCTTGTGTGATCCCGGCGACGAGATCATGGTATTTGAACCATTTTATGCTAACTATACTACTTTTGCCAGAGAATTCGGCGCTAAGATCAACGCTGTGCAGACCAGTGTGGCAAATGGTTATCATCTGCCTGACACGGCCGCTATCGAAGCGCAGATCACTCCCAGAACAAAAGCTATTTTACTGACAAATCCCGGTAATCCGACCGGCGTTGTTTATACTCAGGCTGAAATGGATATGATCTCGGCGATCGTCCGCAAATATGACCTGGCTTTGATTGCCGACGAAGTATACCGCGAATTTGTTTACGACGGCGCTTACCGCAGCTTTGGCACCATGCCCGAGCTTGCCGATAACCTGATCATTATCGATTCGGTATCGAAACGCTACAGTGCCTGCGGCGCCCGTATCGGCTGCATTATCAGCAAAAACAAAGACCTTGCAAAGCAGATCATCAAATGCTGCCAGGCCCGGCTATGCAGTCCGATCCTGGAGCAGCTCGGCGCAGCGGCTTTATATACTACTCCCGCCAGTTATCTGGAGGAAGTAAACCAGGAATATAAAAAACGCCGCGATACGATCGTGGCAGCGCTCAAAAACCTGACCGGCGTAGTTGCTTCCGATCCGAAAGGCGCTTTTTATATCATGGTGCAGCTGCCTGTGGACGATGCAGAAAAGTTTGCTATCTGGACTTTGGAAAACTTTGCAGTCGATAATGAAACCGTTATGTTCGCACCCGGCAACGGCTTTTATAACGACCCTGAGCTGGGCATCAATGAAGCCCGTCTGGCCTATGTCCTCAACTGCGAAGATCTGCAGAAGGCCATTTATATCCTGGGTGAAGCACTGAAAGCATATCCCGGTAAAACAAACTGATAACTACAACAAAAGCCTTGAATACTTAAAAGTATTCAAGGCTTTTTCTTTTGTGGTCAACGGAAAGTATTGATAACCTGCCACGCTTCCAAAAGCATCGGCAGACGCCAGCGGGCGTTAGCCGGGCTGGTAGAGGGCAGGCAGTGAACAGTGATCCCCTGCAGATCGACCTGTTTAGTGTATTTTTTAAAGGCAGCGGCAGCTTTGCCGCCATTACAGCAAATAGTATGTATTTGCGGGTGCTGCTTCAAAAATCCGGCCAGATCGTTAGGCTGTTCACCGGTAATATCCGAATCCAGGCTGCCTTCACGCTGACAGTAGCCCAGCACGTCCCATAAAGCGATCCGGTTATCTAAAAGCATTTGCTTTTTCTCCGCATAAGCGTCAGGAACCTTTTCGTAACCCAAAAGCAGAGCCAGAAGCGGCCAGAAACGGTTCTGCGGATGGCCGTAATACTGCTGCAGCTGCAGGGAACGTACTCCCGGCATAGAACCGAGAATAAGCAGTCTGCTATCTGCCGCAGCAACTGGCGCAAAGCTCTGACATTCACTCATCGTCACACACCCCGCTTATCGTCAGGTCCTCTGTGCCAAGCGCATTTTTGATCATTACGGGCACCTGCCCAGCCAGCTGCTGCCAGCGCCTGAGATTACTGTTTTTTAATCCGCGCAGCTTGGATTCCAGCCTGCGCGGGCAATGTATTACTATTTTGTCTGCTCCCTGCCGCAGCAGCTTCTGCAGCTGCGGTGTCAGTTCAGTATAAAGCAAATGGCTTTGTACCAACTCACCAAAGGATGGATGAAAAGGCCCGGCAACGATATTGCCTTCGCTGCACAATTCTTCATCGGCCTGCAAACCGACACGAATGACTTTGATCCCGGCCTGCGTTAATTTGGTGTACACATAGGCACTCTGCTCAACAGCCTCTGACAGTGTCAGCGGTTCAAATGCACCACGTTTATAGATAGTCTCCAGCGGCGTGCCTTTAATCACCAGCAGCGGATAGATGCGGGCAATAGCAGGTCTGAGCCGGAGCACCTGCTCAACCGTATCCCTGACGCTGGCAAAGCTTTGACCCGGCATACCTACCATAAGCTGCAGACCTGCCTCAAAACCGTACTGTTTCAACAAAGCGACTGCCCGACCAACCTCAGCAGCCTGATGCCCCCGCCCTGCTGCTGCCAGAACGGTATCATCCAAAGACTGTACGCCCAGCTCCACTATTTTCACACCATGCTCTTTTAAAAGCTCCAAACGTGCGGCATCGATATAATCAGGGCGGGTAGATAATCGCACACTGCCGATGATACCTTTTGCTAAAAGTTCATCGACAGGCTGGAATAACTCGGTCTGTAAAGCAGCGGGCAGGCCGGTGAAGGAACCGCCATAAAAAGCCGCCTCGTTGCTGAGGCCGGGCCTGATCCATTGCAGATAGCGCTCGATTTGCTGCTGCACGGCGACTGCCGACGCAGTCTGTTGACCGCTGATAGTTTTTTGATTGCAGAATACGCACTGATGCGGACAGCCTGCATGTGGAATAAAAACTGGAATTATCGCCATCAGCCAGCCTCCTTTCGTTAAAACTGTCTGGATATTGCAAGTCATCTAAAGGGTTATATCTACTATATCTACTATATCCACTATATCTACTATATCTACTATATCCACTATATCCACTATATCCACTATATCCACTATATCGATTATAAACGTATCCTCTGTCACGGTCAATGCCTGCCTCTGTTATGACGGCAGGCCGGCAAATTTTGCTTGCCAAAAATTTTTAAAGCTGTTATAATGCAATTAGTCCGATATCGGACTTTGGTAGAAAGGAGGGCGCTTATGCATCAAGAACTGCAACGGATACGTCAAGGCTATTATGACCTTTGGTTCGGCACCAACGCTGTCTATGAACGCTGGGCCAAGAAACACGGGCTCAACAATAATCTGCTGCTGACCCTGTATCTGCTGAAGGAATTTCCAGACGACTGCACTCAGCATCTGATCTGCGAAAAGCTGATGCTGCCTAAACAGACAGTCAACAGTATTCTGGCAGGACTGGAAGCCAGGGGCTTTGTAGAAAAAAAGGTCAGCCACAAAGACAAACGTGTCAAGCTGCTGACTTTTACTGAGCAGGGGGCAGCTTATGCCGATGAGCTTTTACAAAAAATGGATGATTTTGAAGAACGGGCATTGCGCAATATGACCGACGCCCAGCGTAACGCGCTGTTGGAAGGCGGCTTCGCCTGGATGAAGGCTTTGCGGGTCGCTATAGATGATTAGGAGGATATTATGGGATTTATATATTTAGGTTTAGCTATTGCTTTGGAATTACTGGGAACGACATTTTTAAAATACACGCTGGGCTTTACCAGGCTGACGCCTTCGCTGGTAGTTGTGGCCGCATATACAGGCGCTTTTTATTTTCTTTCCCGTTCGCTGCAGTTTATTGATTTGAATATTGCTTATGCGACCTGGGCAGGCATCGGCGTTGTTGCGGCAGCTGTTATTTCGATGCTGGTCTTCCATGAAAGTATCAACGCTGTCGGAGCGTTCGGCATGGCTTTAGTCGTCAGCGGCGTGGTGCTGCTCAATCTGTATGGTCCGTCGCATTGATATGAACACGCAAAAAGAAAAATCCCCTGTCAGTTGATTGGATACACTCCAATTTTACTAACAGGGGATTATTTTATTTAGGGAAACCGGTTAAAGGCGCGCCCATTTTTTCAAGAGCGTTTTTGGCTGCCTGCTGTTCTGCTTCCTTCTTTGTCTTACCTTCGCCTGCACCTTTTTGTTTTCCATTAATGGAAACAATGGTGGCAAAATGCTTATTGTGTTCAGGACCTTTGGAGCCAGTCAGCTCATAGACGATATCGACATCGCCCTTCTGCTGCGCAACTTCCTGTAATCTTGTTTTAAAATCACTGCAAATACCGTGCGTACAGATAAAGTCCAGCTCAGTCTTCATCAGCCCCAGTAAAAATACACGGGCTGCATCCATACCCTGGTCAATATAATAAGCGCCAAGTACAGATTCGAACGCATCTGCCAAAATCGAAGCGCGTTCGCGGCCTCCGGTCAGATCTTCGCCCTTACCCAAAAGCAGATACTTGCCAAGGTTGATCTTACGGGCATATTCGGCCAGTGATACTTCACAGACAATATGCGCTCTGAGTTTGGTAAGTTCTCCTTCGTTGAGGTTGGGAAAATTGCAGTACATATAGGTACTGACGATAATGCTTAGTACCGAGTCACCTAAAAATTCTACACGTTCATTATGTTCAGGACGTGGATTTTTTTTCGCCTCGTGCGCATATGATGTATGCGTCAGAGCAGTATCTAAAAGTTCCAGTCTGTGCATTTTGATGCCCAGACTTTTACAGAATTCTAAAAGCTGCTCTTTGCGAGTATCTTGCATCTAAATCACTCTATTCTCAATTAAGCTTGATATTTTTTGAAGAGAATGGTGGCATTATGGCCGCCAAAGCCGAAGTTGTTGGACAATGCCGCTCTTACTTCTGCTTTACGGGCTACGTTAGGAACATAGTCGAGATCCAGACCTTCTTCTAAGTCAGGGTCTTCATAGTTGATAGTTGGCGGAACAATACCATTCTCGATGGTCATGACAGTAGCAATGGCTTCTACGCCGCCTGCAGCTCCCAGCAGATGTCCTGTCATGGATTTGTTGGAGCTGATCGTCATTTTATAAGCATGGTCGCCAAAAACTTTTTTAGCAGCCAGAGTCTCATTCAAATCGTTACGATGGGTAGAGGTGCCGTGAGCGTTGATATAATCAACGTCTTCAGGTTTCATACCGGCATCGTCGATAGCCTGCTGCATGCACAGGGCCGGCATTTCGCCGCTCGGATCAGGAGCAGTGATGTGATAAGCATCGGCATTCATACCAAAGCCTGCTACTTCGGCATAGATATGCGCGCCGCGGGCCAGAGCATGCTCAAGCTCTTCCATAACTACTACGCCGGCGCCTTCGCCCATAACGAAACCGTCACGTTTTTTGTCAAACGGACAGGAAGCCTTTTCAGGATGTTCGTTGTTGGTAGAAAGAGCTTTCATATTACCGAAGCCAGCAATAGCTACAGGGGAAACAGCAGCTTCTGTACCGCCTGCGATCATAATGTCGGCATCGCCATATTGAATAGTGCGCAGAGCGTCGCCGATACAGTTAGTACCGGTAGCACAGGCAGTGATGATAGCTGTGTTAGGGCCTTTGAAGCCTAAAGCGATGGAGATCTGCCCTGCCGGCATGTTCGGGATCTCCATAGGAATGAAGAACGGACTGATTTTGCCCGGGCCTTTTTCACCATATTTCAAAGACTGCTCAAGGAAAGTGTGGATACCGCCGATACCACTGCCAACACAAACGCCAGCACGAACGGGATCGATTTTTTCCAGATCGAGCTTAGCGTCTTCTACTGCCAGTTTGGCAGCCGCTACGGCGAACTGGGTCACACGGTCCATACGTTTGCCTTCTTTTTTATCGCCATAGTTCGCGAAATCAAAATCTTTGACTTCACCGGCAATTTTAGTGGTGAAACCAGGATCAGAAGCATCGAACTGAGTAATGAGACCGACACCGGATTTACCAGCGATCAGATTGCTCCAAAATTCATCTTTGCCGATACCGATTGGAGTAATCGGGCCAACACCGGTAATAACGACTCGTCTTTTCAAAATAAATCACCTCAAATTAAATTTTTGCTATTTCTTCTTTCAGTCTTCTGAAAATTTCTTTCACGGGCAAAATTTCTTTGATCTTCCACATATTGGCGCCTGTAAAAACAAGGCCGGTTTCAACATCGCCCTGCTGAGCCCTGGTGAGCGCACGGATGATGCAGAAGCTGCGCGAACAGTGTTTCAGGCAGCTGTCACATGTGCGGGGACGCGGCTGCGTTCCCTCCAAAACCTGTTTGGCAAAAGGATTAAGGATCGCTCTGCCTTTGTAGCCAACGGGACTGTCGATCTGTACAACGTCTTCCTGGGTCATTTTGAGATATAATTCTTTCAGCGCCGGAGCACCGTTAGATTCTTCGCTGGCTGCAAACCGGCTGCCCATTTGAACGCCGCTGGCGCCTAACTTGATCAGTTCGGCTACGGCAGCGCCATCAGTAGCACCGCCGGCCGCAATAACGGGAATGCTGACCGCATTAACAATATCAGGCAGGATCTCTTTGATAGACTGCTGCGTCCCAAGATGCCCGCCAGCTTCAGTGCCTTCCACTACAATAGCGGCAGCACCAAGCTTTTCAGATATTTTAGCTAGTTTGACCGAGGAAACGATGGGCACTACGGCTACGTTATGTTCACGCCCTACGGCGAAAATATCTCTTGAAAAACCGGCACCGGCGACGATCAGGTCAATTTTTTCTTCGGCAGCAGTGGTAATGAGCCCAAGAAATTCGCGGGCTGCCACCATGGCATTGATACCGATGATGCCTTTCCCTCCAGTAAGCTTTCTGGCCAGCTGGATCTCTTTGCGCAGTTCGTCAAACTCCATACCGGACGCTGCAATGAGTCCGATTCCACCTTCCTGCGCAACGGCTGCCGCCAAACGCGCGGTAGACAGTCTGATAGCCATTCCGCCTTGTATAATCGGTACTTCGGCTGTCAAATCACCTATTTTGAGTACTGGTAGTTTCAACAAATATCCCCCATTTCAGGACTACTGCAACTATCAGGGAAAGCTCCAAAGAGCTTTCCCTTAAGCTGCTAAAAGATTATTTTTCTTCATCCAACATTTTAACTGCGTCAGCCACAGTGCGGATTTTTTCAGCTTTTTCGTCAGGAATCTCAACTTCAAATTCCTCTTCGAAAGCCATGATCAATTCAACGATGTCGAGGGAGTCAGCGCCCAGATCGTCGATGAAGGAGGATTCCATCTTTACTTCATCAGCGTCAACGCTCAATTGCTCAACAGTAATGTCTCTTACTTTTTCGAAAGTGCTCATTTACGATTCACCTCCTTCCAAAGGTGTTTTTTAAGAATTGCATAATTACATTACCATACCACCGTCAACATGTAAAGTCTGACCGGTTATATAAGCAGCATCGTCACTTGCAAGGAACAATACCGCCTTGGCAATATCTTCAGGTTCACCCAGGCGGGCCAGCGGGATACCGGCTTCCATCTCGGCTACTACTTTTTCAGGTAAAACGCTGGTCATATCGGTTTTGATAAAACCAGGCGCTACTGCGTTAACAGTGATGCCGCGGGCAGCAACTTCTTTGGCAACAGATTTGGTGAAGCCAATGCAGCCTGCCTTGGCAGCGGCATAGTTAGCCTGGCCGGCATTGCCCATTACGCCTACAACGGAGCTGATATTGATAATGCGGCCGGCTCTTTGTTTCATCATGTATTTAACAGCTGCTTTAGTGCAGTTGAAAACGCCTTTGAGATTAGTATTGAGAACTGCGTCCCAATCTTCTTCTTTCATACGCATCAGCAGGGTATCGCGGGTAATGCCCGCATTATTGACTAAAATATCGATGCGTCCGAATTCTTTAACGACAGCTTCGATCATTTCAGCACAGACTGCGGTTTGAGCGACATCGCCCTGCAGCAGCAGCGCTTTGCGGCCCATTCCTTCGACCTCGGCTGCAACAGCTTCAGCAGCTGCTTTGTTGCCGGCATAGTTCACAGCGACATCAGCGCCCGCAGCAGCCAGAGCTACTGCGATAGCCTTGCCTATCCCACGGGAAGCACCTGTTACCAGTGCGATTTTACCTTCTAATTGCATTTTAACGAACCTCCTTAAAATAAGCAAGTGTTTTTTCAAGGCTTGCTTCATCTTCGACGTTCAGGGCAGTCATGCCTTTGGCAATTTTTTTGGTAAAACCGGTCAAAACTTTACCGGGACCAACTTCGACAAAAGTATCAACTCCACCTGCGATCATATGGTTAACAGAAGTTTCCCAAAGCACAGGCATCGCAGCCTGACGGATCAGAGATTCTTTGATTTCTTCACCTTTGATAACTTCCGTTGCAGTTACGTTGGCGACAACAGGAATTTTGGCGTCGTGAAAAGCAACAGTTTCAAAAACTTCAGCCAGACGTTTGGAGGCCGGCTGCATAAGAGTGCTGTGGAAAGGTGCGCTTACGGGAAGCAGAACAGCACGTTTGGCGCCAGCTTCTTTTAAGGCAGCCAACGCTTTATCTACTGCGCCTACAGCACCTGCAATAACTACCTGTCCGGGACAGTTGAAATTTACTGCCTGTACAGCTTCGCCGCATTCAGCTTCAACAGTACGGCAGATGTCGACGATTTTATCGCTTTCCAGGCCTAAAACAGCAGCCATGCTGCCTTCTCCGACAGGAACTGCCTCCTGCATGAACTGACCACGTTTGCGGACAATACGAACGGCGTCGGCAAAATCCAAGGCACCTGCCAAAACTAAAGCGGAATATTCGCCCAGGCTATGACCTGCGGCGACCTCACAGCTCAGACCGTTTTCTTTCAGTACTTCAGCACAAGCTACGCTGGCAGTCAGGATAGCAGGCTGAGTATTGAAGGTCAGACGCAGCTGGTCTTCAGGACCGTTAAAGCACATATCGCTGATAGAAAAGCCCAAAGCTTCATCAGCAGCTTCAAAAACCTTGCGTGCGCAAGTATAGTTATCATAAAGATCTTTGCACATACCTACAGTTTGGGAACCTTGTCCCGGAAATACGAATGCAATTTTGCTCATCGGGAAAACCTCTCTTTCGTCTTTTACTCAACTGTTCTTGCAGGTTTATTTACTCCATTTAAGCACGATGGAAGACCAGGTAAGGCCGGCACCAAAACCAACCAGCAATACTGTATCGCCTTTTTTCATCATTCCCTGCTCCTGTGCCTCGCACAAAGCGATGGGAATGGAAGCGGCAGAAGTATTGCCATATTTATCGACGTTGACCCAGACTTTTTCCATCGGCATTTTCAAACGTTTGGCCGCACTGTTGATAATGCGTATATTCGCCTGATGTGGAACCAGAAGGTCAACATCAGCCGGTTCAAGACCTGCATTAGCTAAAGCACGTTTAGCTGTCTTGCCCATGATCTGGATGGCAAATTTAAATACTTCATTACCATTCATATGGATAAAATGCTCTTTGGCATCTACAGTTTCGTGAGAAGCAGGTTTACGGCTGCCGCCAGCAGGCTGGAACAGATATTTGCCGCCACTGCCGTCGCTGCCGAGGTCGATGCCTAAAACGCCCAGACCTTCTTCGACTTCGCCAATGACAGCCGCGCCCGCGCCATCACCAAAAAGAACGCAGGTATTACGGTCTTCCCAGTTCATGATACGGCTTAAGGTTTCGGCGCCAACAATGAGCGCTTTTTTATATAAACCGGATTTTACCATTTGACTGGCTACGCCCAGGCTGTAAACAAAGCCGGAGCAGCCTGCAGACAAATCGAAAGCAGCCGCATTTTTAGCGCCGATGCGGTCTTGCACCAGGCAGGCGGTAGAGGGGAATGCATGATCAGCGGAAGCGGTTGCCACGATGACCAGTTCGATCTCTTCCGGACTTACGCCGGCATCAGCCAAAGCACGTTCTGCAGCAATTACGGACATATCAGAAGTAGCTTCACCTTCAGCGGCAATATGCCTGTTTTTAATACCTGTGCGTTCAACGATCCATTCATCACTGGTTTCCACTATTTTTTCCAGATCATGGTTGGTCAGCACCTTCTCCGGCACATAGCAGCCCAGACCTAAAATACCAACTGCTTTTTCCATTTATAGTTCCTCGTTTCCTTTTCTTGATTTCACGATATTGCCGGCGATATGTTCAACTACATCACGTTCAGCAAAATCTATAGCCACGCCGATCGCATTTTTGATTGCTTTCGCTTTACTGCTGCCGTGGCAGATAATAAAAGGAGCTTTAACTCCCAAAAGCAACGCGCCGCCATATTCAGCCGGGTCAAGACGCTTGGCCAGGCCTTTCATTGCCGGTTTGATCAAAAGTCCGCCCAGCTTGGCCAGGATGCCGCCATTCAAAATAGCATCTTTCATCAACTTCATTATAGCACTTGCAAGCCCTTCTGCAAACTTAAGGACTACATTGCCGACAAACCCGTCACAGACGACTACATCAACAGTACCTTTATTGATATCGCGTCCTTCTACGTTACCTACAAAATTGATATGTTCTTCAGCCTTGAGCAGCGGATAGGTTGCCAGCGCCTGCTCATTGCCTTTTGTTTCTTCTTCGCCAATGTTCAGCAGTCCCACGCGCGGATTTTTGATTTTCAGCATCAGTTCGGCATAAACGCTTCCCATGATAGCGCTCTGCACCATATGCTCAGGCTTGGCATCTACTTTAGCGCCGCTGTCTAAAACTACAGTCGTCCCTGTAAGGCTTGGTATCGGAGTTGCAATAGCAGGACGTTCGATACCGCGGATACGACCCAGTCCGAACAAAGCTGCGGCAACTGCCGCTCCTGTGCTGCCTGATGATACCAGCGCGTCACATTCTTTATCGCGCAGCAGCTTTGTCGCAACGACGATGGACGCATCTTTTTTAGTCTTAACGGCAATACCTGGATGTTCATCCATATGGATAACTTCGCTGGAATGATGTACAGTGATCTTTCGTTCATCAGCCGCATTATATTCAGCCAGCAGTTTTTTGATAATTTCGGAGTCGCCTACGAGAACGACTTCGCAGTTATACGCTCTGACAGCCTGAACAGCTCCCAAAACCAGTTCTTGAGGTCCATAGTCAGTCCCCATCACATCAACTGCAATTTTCACTATTTCTCGATCCTTTCGTTGGGAAGTGATACAATAATGAATTTAGCGCGGAACACTTCTTCGTTATTGTTGCGAACTTTGACCCAGATAACATATTTATCATGCTCACGGCGGATCACTTCCGCCTTAGCTACTAAGGTTGCCCCTGCATAGACAGGAACCTTATATTTGACATTACCAACGCCTGTCAATGCCGCATCGGCATCTACTACGGCCAAGGCCAGAGTATTAGCCATCGCAAACATGTAATAGCCACGTGCGACGCCAGTCTTTTCCAGCACCATTTCCGGCGTTATTTTCAGCATTGAAATACCAATCTTGTTTAATTCCAGATCGATAAGATCGCCGACGATATCCTTTTTGTCAATGGCTTTCAGCTTTGTCTGCGCATTTTCAGCCATCTGACGGGTACGTTCCCGAACTTCCGGAATGTTCATCCGCAGCCGGTCCAAACGAATAGTCTGGATGCTGACTTCAAGCGCTTTGGCAAGCTGCTCATCTGTCAAAAATGGATTGCGTTCCAACAGCTTAGACAGACGCTCCTGCCGTATTATTTTTTTGGAAGAATTCATTTTATCACCCGACTTTAGTACCAACTATTAATATCTAGAGGTATTATAAAAGCTAACAACAAAAAAAGCAAGTAAAAATTTTAATCAAATACTTAAATTCTTAAATAATTCACAACTTAGTCACATTCACTTATACCATATTTTTACACAGCTTTTCTCAACAGCTTCAAAAAGTTAGTACCAGGCTATAAAAAGCAAAAATCCCCGTACTTATAAGTACGGGGATTTGAAGCTGCAAGATTATTGTTCTTTAACGATAACTTGTTTGCCGTTGTAATAACCACATTCGGTACAAACGCGATGCGGCATTTTCATCTCATGACATTGCGGACATTCGACTAAGCCAGGAACTGTAAGTTTCCAGTTCGCACGACGGGAATCGCGGCGAGCTTTGGACATTTTTCTCTTTGGTACTGCCATCTTTGATACACCTCCTCAAGCTAATGAATGTAAATTTAATTTTTGATGAATTGCTTTAATGCCGCCAACCTGGGATCGACTGTGGTAGTATCACAGCCGCAGTCGCCTTCGTTTCTATCGGCGCCGCAGACCGGACACAAGCCCTGACAATCGATCCTGCACAAAGCTTGAAGAGGCTCTGCCAGCAGGAGACTTTCACGAATCGGTTCCGTCAGATCGACGATATCGGATTCATAAATAAAAGCATCATTTTCGATATTCTCAGCACTTGCCGGATAGAATTTTTCCAATACTTCAGCCGTACTCTTACCTGTAAAGGCTTTAAGGCAGCGTCCGCAGGTCCTGTTGACCCTGGCTTCAACCGTAGCTTCCAAAAGCAAAACATCGCCGGCATTGGATATCGTGCCTTTTACGGTCACCGTTCCTGCTATCGGCAGATCTGCTTCAGTAATGTTCAGTTCAGCTGGTTTCAGCTCATAGGAAAAGTCTTTTTTACCGACCAGTCTTTTCTTGATTTCTGCGACATTTATCTTTATCATATTTCACCAATCGTATCAATTATAGCGATGCTCTAAATCTTTGTCAAGAAAAAAGCGTAACTTTTATTATAATTTAATGATGCGGCGGCAGATATTCAGAGTATCACGGGCAATGACAAGCTCTTCATTTGTTGGAATCACAAAGATCTTGACACGTGCCCTTTTAATGCTGATTTCCATTTGCTTGCCGCGCAGCTTGTTCAGTTCAGGGTCGATCCGGGTGCCGAGATATTCCAGGCCATTACAGATCTTATCACGCATAAACGGAGAATTTTCTCCCAATCCAGCTGTAAAAATAATGGCATCAACGCCGCCCATTGCGGCAACATAACCGCCAATATATTTTTTGACCTTGTAGGCGAAGATGTCGATAGCCAGCTGACTGCGTTCGTCACCACGGTTAGCGGCGCTTTCCAGATCACGGAAGTCGCTGGACAAACCGGAGATACCCAAAATACCGCTGCGGCGATTCAGATAATCGTCGATCTGCTGAGCGTTCATATTTTCTTTTTCCATCAAAAAAGGAATGATCGCAGGATCGATCTCACCGGAGCGGGTACCCATTACAAGACCTTCCAGCGGCGTATAGCCCATACTGGTATCAATGGATTTGCCATATTTGATCGCGGCAATACTGGCGCCATTACCCAGATGACAGGTGATAAAGCGCAGGTCGCTCATATGCTCGCCCATCATTTCAGCAGCCTGCTGGGCCACATATTTATGGGAAGTGCCGTGAAAACCATAACGGCGCAGTCCGTATTTGACATACATTTCATAAGGCAGGCCATATAGATAGGCAATTTTCGGCATAGTCTGATGGAAGGCAGTATCAAAAACGGCTACCTGAGGTGTATTATACATCAGACGCATACAGGCTTTAATACCGTATAAATTCGGCGGATTGTGCAGCGGTGCGATTTCAGCGCAGGCTTCGATACCATTCAAAACGTCGTCCGTAATCAGTACCGAGTCGGTAAACCGTTCACCGCCGTGGACTACACGATGTCCAACGGCATCAATTTCATCCATACTGTCAATGACGCCATATTCTTCATTGGTCAGGGCGTCCAGCGCCATCTGGATACCGACGGAATGATCAGGTATATCGGCGCTGATATCTACAGTATATTTACCAGTAGGCGTATGTTTAAGTACCGAACCTTCCATTCCTATCCGCTCGATCAAACCTTTAGCCAACACCTGTTCGCCGTCCATATTAAGAAGCTGATATTTAATTGAGGAGCTACCGCAGTTGACAACAAAAATAATCACAGTTTTCCTCCATTTGTGCAAAATTTAGCTTGCGCTTCCAGCACATTTTATTATATCATATAGTATACACTATTTAGATGATAATCGCTAGTATAAACATTACAAATGAGGGAGAACATGAATGAGCAAAGCAATAGGAATCGTAGCAGAATATAATCCTTTCCACAATGGCCATGCCCATCATCTGCGTGAAGCAAAGCGTATAGCAGGCAACCGTCCTATCATTGCCGTTATGAGCGGCAGCCTTGTACAGCGCGGCTTACCTGCCCTGACTGACAAATGGACCCGTGCCAGAATGGCTGTTTTAGGCGGCGTCGATCTGATTTTAGAGCTGCCGACAGTTTTCACCTGCCGCAGTGCAGAATTTTTTGCTGCCGGTGCTGTAAAATTACTGGCTGCTACAGGTATGGTATCACACCTTGCTTTCGGCGCTGAAGCCGCTAATTCCAAACAATTGATGCTGACTGCAGAATTTTTAAACGAGCCTGTTTTTCAGGACGCTCTGCATCACTATCTGGACGAAGGGCACAGTTATGCCAAAGCGTTAGAGCTTACTCTGTCTGAAGATCCTTCAATGCTTACGATCGCCGGGCATCCCAACAATATTCTGGCTTTGGAATACTGCCGCCAGCTTTTACACGGCGGTTATGAAATAGAACCAGTTGTCGTCAAACGCCGCGGCAGCGGTTACAAAGATAAGACCATCAACGGCCCGATTGCCGGGGCGACGGCAATTCGCGAGCATTACCGCGGTTATGGCATCGACGAAGCGCTGCTCAGCACTGTTCCTGCAACTACGGCGCAGCTGCTGCGCGAAGCTGATTTGCAGTACCGTATGGATATCAGTGATAAAATCCTGAACCATCTGCTTTTATACAAACTGCGTTCTTTGACTCCGGCACAGATAGCAGCCGCCTGCCAGTGCAGCGAAGGGCTCGAGAATCGCCTGGCCGAAGCTGCCTCCTGTAATACGTTCCAGGACGTTGTCAGCGCTACAGTTACCAAGCGTTACCCTGCTTCCCGTGTCAGAAGGCTGCTTATGCAGCTTTTACTGCAGCAATACAGGGCGATGTTTGATAATGCCCAGGAACCTGCTTACATTCGTGTTTTAGCATTTAATGACCGTGGGCGCGAGCTACTGAAAGAAATGCAGGATTCAGCACAGCTGCCTGTAATTATCAAGCTGGGCCGCAATGTGCTGGAAAAATATGGTGAAAAAGTCGAGCAGCAGTTGTCCGTCGATATTGCAGCAACTAATCTGCTGACGCTGCTGCAAAAGAACCATCAGCCGCAGTACAACAACGACTATACTGTTTCACCGATCTACATTCAAAAATAATAAAACTTAATAAAGCAAAAAGCCTTCCGCATAAGCGGAAGGCTTGATTTTTTAATTTATTCTTCGTCCTCTTCTTCTTCCATTGCCAACATTTCCATATCACGCTGCGGGCGTGTGGACAGAACGCTTTCACGTTCGGCATTGACGGAAGCACGGTTATCATTTACGGCCTGCAATGCAGATTGCAGACTGCCGCTTAAATAACCCAGCATATCATCTGCATATTGCAGTACGTCGTGTTTGACACGTTCAACATAAGCGTCGGCCTCATCCTTCATTTCCTGCTGATTACGCAGAGCGGTACTCTTCACGTCTTCAGCAAAGGCTTCTGCCTGTTTGGAAATTTCTTCCTGACGCATCAGACGTTCAGATTCAGATTTTGCCAATTCTAAAATGCGGTCAGCTTCGGTTTTAGCCTGCAAAACAATATTATCGGCTTCTTCATGAGCCTTGGTGACGATTGCTTTTTGTTCTTCAAGCAGTCTGGTAGCGCTTTTGACTTCTTTGGGAATCGCTTCTTTTAAATCATCCAGAATACCGGCCAGATCGCTTTCCTCGATAATGATCTTATCAGTGAGAGGGATACGGTTAGCCTCGGAAATAAGGTTATACATTTCATCAAAAATCCTGTCTAAAGTCGCACTGGTACTTCTATCAATCATCATCAAACTCAACCTCTTTCTACTATTATTCTTTGCTTATAACAAGGCTCTTGATCCGGTCTTCCACACATTCGGGCACAAGACCGTGGATACAGCCGCCAAAAGTTGCCAACTCTCTTATTCCAGATGAACTTAAAAAAGAGTAATTAGCATTAGTCATAATAAAGACTGTTTCTAAGTTATTGTCTATTTTCTTTATGAGCAGCGCACGCTGAAATTCATATTCAAAATCAGAAAACGCACGTAAGCCCCTCACGATAAAAGGAGCTTTTTCCTGCTTGCAGAATTCGTTTAAAAGACCGGAAAAACAGGTTACTTTTGCATTAGGGATATGTTTGGTAGCATCCCGGAGCATTTCTACCCTTTCTTCCATGGTGAACATCGCTTTATCTTTACCCGGGTTATGAAAAACGCTGATAATGATCTCGTCAAACATTTGGCTCGCCCGTTCAAAAATATCGAGGTGGCCATTAGTAACCGGGTCAAAACTGCCCGGACAGATCGCTCTACGCACTGTTTAACCTCCTAGAAGCTGCAACGCAGTCTGGTCATAAATTCAATTATCTTGTTCCTTATTCGACGTACTTTTCTGTATTCCTGCTAGTTTCTTACAAATTTACTTTATTATTTTACAACATTTTGTTATACCTTGGCAAATCTTATAAACGAAAGTAAAGTTTCACCATAGGTTTCCTGGCGCACAAGTTCAAAACACGCTGCCAAACTTCCGATTTCGTCATGTTTGGCATGCTCGACGATCAAATAGCCGCCGTCATCAAGAACAGGGAACAGCTCCAGCTTCAACAGAACTTTCTGAACCCATCCTTTATTATAAGGAGGGTCACAGAAGGCAAAATCAAAACCTGCGCCCTGACGATGCAGACTTTCGATAACCTTCACCGCACTGCCTTTTATCACCTGCACATCGTCCTCGGCATGGCATTTTGAGATATTACTTTGTACCAGGCGCAGCGACTCCCTGCTTTCGTCAATAAAGGTAACAGCTGCAGCGCCGCGGCTCCAGGCCTCCAAGCCCAAATTACCCGTACCCGCAAACAGATCCAGCACACGCGCTCCGATAATCTTAGTGCCAATAATATTGAACAGGGATTCTTTGACCCTGTCGGCAGTAGGGCGCACGTCCATATTTTTGGGCACGGTCAATTTCAATCCTCGTGCCTTTCCCGTAATTATCCGCATTCAAAAAACTCCGCATCTGTAATATAATAAGTATAATAAGAACGGCAAAGGAGACAGCCTATGAACAGGAAAAAATTTATTTTGCTTGTATTACTGCTACTCTGCGCCTATTTTTATAAATTATTTGGCGGTATGCCTACAACTGTCCCATTTACGCCACAGGCCGTCAAAACAGATACTTCACTATTGCTTGTACCGTTAGACAGCCGACCCCCATGTACCGCTATGGTTCGCAAACTGGGAGCACTGGCTTCCATAAATGTGATAACACCACCGCAGGAACTTCTTGACAATTATAACACACCTGCTGATAAAGAAAAACTCTTTCAGTGGCTGCAAGAGGAACTGCCGCAGCAGCAGGCGGCAATTCTGTCGGCTGATCTTTTAGTGCACGGCAGCCTGCTGGCCTCACGTGTGCCACTTGGCACACCTGACGATGAAGCAAACTTTCTGGCTTTTGTCAACAAGCAGCGCAAGCATAATCCTCAAATCGATATGGCCGTTTTTTCCGTTATTCCCCGACTGCTGGTCAGCGATCAGCTGATTCCCGACAGCTGGTATCAATGGCATCTGATGCGTTATGCAACTTTAAAGGATATGGCAGAAACCTTTGGTGATCCTTACTTTACCGAACAGCTGCTGGAAATCGACGCCCGCATACCGGATGACATTAAAACCAAATACAGTAACCTGTATACTGACAACGACAGTTTTAACAAAAAACTGGTCCAGTTGGCGGCAGATGATGAACTGACATTGGTTATCGGCCAGGACGATGCTCAGCCCTTCGGCCTGCCCAATCGTAACGCCAACCATGTCCGCGCTTACATGGAGCATGCCGGCTTAGGTTCCAGAGGCCTTATTACCAGCGGTGCCGATGAGATTGCTTCATTGCTGCTGACCAGATATTATAATAAACTGCATAATTTTCAGCCGCGGATCTTTGTCGAATATTCTTCACCTAAAGTGGCAGCCAAAATCATGCCCTATATGCCCTGTTCTGTTGACGCCAGTATCAGGGACAAAGTAAGTTTTATCAATGGCCGGCTTACAGATGACGCCGCTGAAGCGGACTTTATTTTATTCGTACACTGCGGTGACGATGATAATTCTCCTACTAAAGCCATGCTGAAAAAACTCAGTACTCTGCTGGCTTCCAGCCGCCATGTCGCTCTGGTAGATCTGACAGCCAATTATACAGCAAATGAGCTTTTAGTACCGCAGCTTTTAGACGCGAAGGTCCCGCTTAACCGACTTACAGCTTTTTCCGGCTGGAATACACTTAGTAATTCCCTGGGAACAGCCCTCAGTCAGGCTACACTGTTTGTCGGGCAGCTGCACAGACTGCCGCAGTCAGAATATCCGGCACTCTATGCCCAAAATCTGAGCTTTACCGTTGAACGTTTACTTGATGATTATGCTTATCAGAAATTAATGCACGCACAGTTGACTACCTTGCTTAAATTAAAAGGCTATACACCAACTGACCTGAGAGCAAATAAATTTTATGCCGAAACGTTTATCCGAGGTTTTCTGCAGCGGCAAAAATTTCAGTTGCTGTACGGAGATCTTGGACGGACGCCTTTTTACAGCAGTGATAAGAAAAACTACTACCTGACAGGTATCGACATTGATGTAAGTTTGCCCTGGACCCGTATTTTTGAAATCAGCCTCGATACGAAGTGCCGCTTCGGCGAAAGTCCACGGCAGCAAAAACATCACTGACAATCTTTAAAATAAAGAAACGCTTCCTACCGTTTCTTTATATACGCTATAATATCAGGAAATTACCATTCAGCTTAGACACAAGATAGTTCAACTTTTAAAACGAAGAAGGTTATATTTTATGATTTCTATTTCCAGAATACTAATTTATATTTTTATCTTATGGTTTTGCTATATGGCCTATCTGTTAAAATTCAAATAGTTATTTTTAAAAGAAACAGCCATTATTAAAGCAAAATCTAATATTGGTTCCATTATTCATTTACATTATCATATTTTTTAATCTATGCTATTTCACAACACAATAAATACTAGGAGATGTTTATGATGAAAAAATTTATTGTCAGTTTATTATCTTTATTTATGTTTTTTGGCATAATTCCTGCTTCTTATGCAGCCAATTGGCAATGGATAACATCAACTGATACTATTACTTATTCTTTTGACTCACAAAGTATTCGCCAAATAGCTCCAGGTAAATATTTTGTATGGGTCAAGAACGAATTCACAGAAGCAGCAGGAAAACAGCTGTCAGCCGATTTAAACTTTAAAAAACCGGTTGCATTTTCATTACACAGATCTGAATATAACTGCATAAATGAATTTACTGGAATGCAATCATATGCTTATTATGCCAAAGATGGCAGTATTTTAGCTCAAGGAACAGATAATTATTATTCATATTCACCAATTATTCCAGGTACAATAGGTGAAATGATCTTTCTTATCACATTCAGTAAACGCTGTCACATTAGTGCGTTGTCTTCCTGCACTTACGACAGCACACATAACACTGTCTTCCATATATGCTGATAATCTCTACTGTTTTTACATCCTCACAGCCACACTCATAATCTTCTAATTTCTGCTTGTTTTCTTCTTCCATCAAAATACACTCCTTTCAGTGAATAAAAAAGTACCCTCATTTGTGAGTGCTTTGGAAAACTGACCATTATATTTAACAAATACTTTAAAATATTATTCTTTTGTGTTAAAATATTGATAATATACAATATAGCAAAGGAGAAAAATTCTATGCCTAATAACAACAAAACAAATAATACTAATAATTCCAATCATGGATTTGCTATGGACAAAGGCCTTAAACGTCCTTCTGTAAAACCTCCATCTCCTCCACCTAAAACACCTAAATCTGATAAATAAAGGAGAAAATAAGAAATGCAAAAAAACAAACCGCAAATCAAAGAATCTGAATGCATATTAGAACATGGAATAATTACTTCTGAAAAAAAGCCTCCATCTCCTCCACCAAAAAAAGAAAAAAAACAAACATCAAAATGAAATAATTTTGCGTTTTTACTCTCTAAGTTTTACTACAACAGAATATTTTATCCCTTTAGAGTATTCATTTAAAGGGATATTTTCTTTTTTCCCTTCGTACATATTTTGGAAAAATTTCTCAGGATAGTCATATTCTTCTACAACAAAATTATCTTGAATAATAACATACGTCCTTTTACGTACAAATACATCTGGCTCAGCTTCAATCCATTCTTTATAAACTGAATAACTTTCTAATGCAATTTCTGGTCTGTCACTTGCATCAGCAGAAATGCCTAAAAATCTCCCGCATGCTATTTCTTGCTCTTCTTTTCTTATAATCAACAAATGATCTTTACCATCCGATAACTCGGATACCATTAACGAACCACCGTCATAAACACTATTTCCGTTATGCGTTTTACTATAAATAAAGTTTAGGAATTCCTTTACAACAACTTTAAAAACAATTTGCCAAAGCAACCCAGTAAACACACTACATAGAATCATAATTATACAAATTTTTAGTAACTGAATATTATTTTGAATAATATCTTCATAGTTTTTTGTTAAGATATCATATGGCAAAATGTCTAAAAACATTAAAATACCAGCAGAAAATACACCAGCAAATAAACTATATGAAAAATAACTCATAACACTATCAAATTGTGATGGGTTTTCATTAGAAAAATTACCTAACCACCTAGAAGTTCTTTGCGCTATAAATCCTGGCGCAACTAATAAAATTATTTCTATATAATTCGGCATACTATCACCCCTAAATACTATTTTACCACAAAAGCCGCTGATCCTTAGCCAGATCAACGGCTTTTGTTAATTTCTACACATACATTATAGCACGTCAAGTATGTGCGCTTCTATGACATCTTTATTTTTAAGATAGGATGCTCCATTATTTCTGATTTACTCAATACACCTTTTGGTAAATTGAGCAAATATTCTACTTCTACTGGTGATATTGTTAATAAATAATCTTTTGATAGTTCTTTCAAAAAACTACTCGGTGTAAAAATCCCCTCATTTAATAACATCATCACAGCTGTTCTTAACAATAGTGGCTCAGATGTTAGCAATTCATTATCTAATGGCTCTTCTTTTCTCAAACCACGTTTTTGCAATGTTATAATCATTGATTTATATTCTTCGTACGTTATAACATCCAGATTTTTAGCTCTCATAAGCATTGCTTGTATTGAAACATACCATTTCCTTTTCAATTTAGTATACTCTGGAATTTTCAGTTGCGTTAACTTTAAATCCTCAATACCCGCTTCTTGTGGCATCAAGAACTCTATTGCAAAGCGATGTGCTTCTTTTTCCAGCTCTCTAAATTCGTCTGGATCTAAATCATAATTTTGTTTTTCCCAAGAATGCATACATATATGCCCTAATTCATGTGCTACATCAAAATGTATCCTTGCTGCAGAATTTTTATTACTTGAATATGCAATTAAAAATACATCTTCCCCTGTGTCCTTAATCTTTATTTTTTCACTGAACGCATCTATTGCATCAGTACTTGTAGCGAATGTCGTAACAAGTATTCCATTACTCTCTACTAAATCTATAATATTTCTTATTGGTTCGTTAGCTAAATTCCATTTTTTTCTTAATATTCTTGCAGACTCTTCTGGTGTTAATCCACTACAATCCGGGATATTGAGCATTGGAAATTCTATGTACTCTTTCAAAAATGCATATATAGAAGCTAAAAATTCCATTTTTTGTCTTTGTTCAGCTCTATACAAAGGTCTTGTTGTTAAATGTGATCTAAAATAAACAGCCCCTGCATCAATTTTTGAACCACTTTCAAGAAAAAATTTTACTGGAAATCCGAGCACTTTCGACAATTTTTGAATAAATTCAATATTTGTTGGCTTAGCCTTATTATTTTTATACATAGAAATAGTTTGCCTCGAACATTCCATTTTCTGTGCAAGTTGATTAACTGTTATACCTCTATACATAAGAGCCTTTTCTAATTTTTCAGCATTAAACTTCTCATGCATTGAAAACACTCCTATCATCTTTAATCTCCATCGTTATCCTTTAAAAAATCTTCATCACTATTATCGATAAATTTAGTACCATCACCTTTTCTGGTTAAAGCTTTACCAGTAAATTTTAATTTACGTTTAGGATCAGTAATCTGTTCTTTATCTTCTACTTTTTTTACAGTAGTGGACTCAGCAACTTCAATATATTTATTAAGGGATTCTTGATAAACAATTTCGAATCTCGAATTTATAACAACCATTCTTATATTTAATAATATATCTGAATCCGTTTCAAACAAAATTAATGCATGCCTATCTATTTTTAAACCATCATCATCAAATGACTTTAACATTTTTTCCAAATCATCTCTAATTACATCATCACAAGTCGGTAATTCTTCATAAAACAAAGATCCATTAATTAACTTAAGATCACTATTAAAGCACTTTGCCAACAAAGCAACATAATGCCTAGAATTACTATCTTTTGCATATTCTTTCCGGATTTCATCAAATCTCTTTTCTCTCATAAAAGTAAAAATTATACCATTAAAGTAAACAACCACTAACTCCCATGGACCTCTATTACAAATATATCTTTTATAATTAGGATAATCAAAAAGTTTTTTGCCTAATTCAGTATTTAAATTATCCCAAAAATTTGTTGGTCTACTATTTTGGGTATCCAACATCCCCATCGTTTCCTCGCACAAATCATGTACATTTTCAAACGCCGCACAAAAACGTTCTTTTAATTTCTCTTGAACATCTAATACTTCAGGAACATCTAATTTAATACCTTTCTCCATTATTGTCACCTCTCTTGACAAAATTATAGGGGTTTCCCCTTTTTTTGTCAAGAGAAGTATTTCAATTTTTTACAAATACATTATATCAAATCTATTTACTATATTTCACTGTATTCTTTTGAAAAACCTCTTTAAGTGATTTATTTCTAGTATCATAATAATGCTTAGGCATAGCAATTCGGTAACAAGCGTCATCCAAAAAGACTAAAGGAGCTGATTTTTTATGTCTATCGTGAAAAAAGCTGGGCGAAAGAAGCCCTATTACTATGTAATCAGTACCGGCAAAAAATTACCGAATGGTAAATATGAGAAAATATGGTCCACTACCGGGTACCTGACATCGAAAGATGCATTAGATGCTGAAGCAGAAGCCCGAGTAGCAATCAAGCAGCAAACCTATATAAAACCAGAAAAAATAACTGTAACCGCTCTCTTTGAAAAATTTATTGATACTAAAATAGAAATAAGGCCTGCTACACGGACACAATATACCACAGCTAAAAACCGTGTATCCAAGCACCCCTTAGGTTCAAAAGAAATTCAAAAAGTGGATGTCTTTGATGTTGAAGCATATCGTCAGTGGCTACACAAAGACACTAAACTTTCACAGCAAACTATCCGTGAAGAGCTATCCTTTTTACGTTCAGCTTTTACCTGGGCAGCGGATAATGACATTATAGTAAAATCGCCTGCCAGACGATTAAAGTTACCACCGAAACCGGGATCTAAAGGAATTCACGCAGAGCTGTCCTACCTATTAAAAATATTAGACATCGTAAAAAAAGAGGCTTATGCTGATCTTTATATCCCCTGTCTGCTTGCAAGTTTCTGCGGGTTGCGAATATCAGAGATCTGCGGCGTTGAATTACAATATCTTTCTGAATCAGGTGTACAAGTAAAACATAACTTATTGCGTATTGATGGTATTCCAACACTTGCACCGCTTAAAACCAAAACATCAGAGCGTTTTGTGCCTTTCCTGCCCTTTGTATGGCGAGAAATAGCAAAGTACATGGAATTCATCAAATCTTGTCATAAAAATGCTCTTAGACAAAGAATGGAGCTTATACGGGAGGGAAAACTTGATCCAACTCACTCTGATCCAGCATGGCAAAATGCTCTGAATTTATTATACGTTTTTCCCGAAGATGGTCGTCCTCACATCAAAGATTTTATAGAACGCCGCTGGCGAAAATTCAAAGAACAAAACGAAAAAATGCAGGAACTATTTAGGGAACAGCCACACCTTGCCGGTATGAGAATTCACGACTTCCGCCATTCTCTCGGCGCCAATATGCGCGATCAGGGTGTAAGTATGGCAGACATATCAGAATTGCTTGGTCATTCTGATGCAGAATTTACCAGGGTAACTTACGCAAGACCTCTTAAAGATACGCATGCCAAAGCTATGCAAAAATACGGAGAAAATATACAACAATTTTTATCTTAGCTTAGGTACATTTAACTATTATTGTTGACAAAATTGTTGACAGACCACTTTTTAGACATATTTCACGCAAAATAAAAAAGCCGCAGATACGCTCTGCGGCTAACTTTTTAAGTGGTCGGGGCGGCGAGATTCGAACTCACGGCCTCTTGTACCCGAAACAAGCGCGCTACCAAACTGCGCCACGCCCCGACTTAAGTTACAGTACTTACTGCAACGTGAACATTATATAAAATAACAAATAGTTTGTCAATGGTATTTTTAATATTTTTGAAATAAAAAGCTTTCCTGCTGTCAGGAAAGCTTTTGGGATATCAGCCCTGTGTAACTACACGAATATTAGTAACATTAAATGCTTCAGCGATAGCCGGCAGACATTCACGTTCGATATTGGTACGGTGCAGTTCATTATCAGCGACCAGCATGATTCTTGGTCCGCTCAAATTGATGTTATGTACATTACTGATCAAACGTTTAAAGCTGTCTTCTCCCAAGATCTCTCTCAATTTGGCGAGGCCTTCCATCAGATACGGCTTTTCTTTAGCCATACGCTGCTCCAGCGGAGTAAACGGCACTGTAACTACACGCGCATCTTTAGCAAGAACAAAATTTTCCTCATGCTCGCCCGGTACTACTAAGTCATCTCTCATGGTTTCCCTCCTTCACTGCCTGATTCTTACAAAGTTATTATAAATTATTGACGTTTTACAGTCAAGCCGGCAGGATCATTATAACCTAAAGCGAATATATATAAATAATTTCAATTTATGTTGGGAGTTGTTAACATGTCTTTTTTTGAAGAGTTTAAAAAATTTGCAATGCGTGGTAATGTCATCGACCTGGCAGTCGGCGTCGTTGTCGGCGGAGCCTTTGGCAAAATAACATCGTCCTTGGTAGATAACATTATTATGCCTCCTTTAAGCCTCTTATTCGGCAAAGTCGATTTTTCAGGACTATTTATCAGCCTTAACGAACAGCATTATGACACTTTAAAAGCTGCGCAGGAAGCTCATGCTCCTGTCTTAGCCTACGGTCTTTTTCTAAATACTATCATCAATTTCCTGATTATTGCTTTTGCTATTTTCGTACTAATCAGACAAATCAACAAGCTTACTCCTCCGCCGGCACCGGCACCCGACCCACGTTTATGCCCATTCTGCAAAACAGCTATTGCTGACGACGCAACCCGCTGTCCGCATTGCACTTCGCAATTATAAAAACAATTTATTTTTATTTATCAAAGGTACTTCTTCCCGGAAGTGCCTTTTCTTATTTGCGAAACCTGTTCATTCGTTGTATAATGTTTAGAAGATTTGCTTCTTCACTTTATCATGAGGAAGTTTGCAGTAATATTAGGAGGTTATTTCATGTCCGTTTATGACGTATTAAAAGAACGTGGTTTTTTAAAACAACTCTCCCACGAAGATGAGATCAAAGAGCTGCTGGAAAAGGAAAAAATCACTTTTTATATTGGCTTTGATCCTACAGCTGACAGTTTGCATGTAGGCCATTTTATCGCATTGATGGTGATGAGCCATATGCAGCGTGCCGGCCATCGTCCAATTTGCCTTCTTGGCGGCGGTACCGGTATGGTCGGTGATCCCAGCGGCAAAGACGATATGCGTAAAATGCTGACTCCTGAATTCATCGCCCATAACATAGCCTGCTTTAAAAAGCAAATGGCACGTTTCATTGATTTTTCCGAGGGACAGGCCATTATGGTCAACAATGCCGACTGGCTGCTGGACCTGAATTATATTGAACTGCTGCGCGATGTTGGCGTGCATTTCTCCGTCAACCGTATGCTGACAGCCGAGTGCTTTAAAAAACGTTTGGAAAAAGGCCTGTCTTTTTTCGAATTCAACTATATGATCATGCAGTCTTATGACTTCCTGCAACTGTTTAAAAAGCATGGCTGCATCATGCAGCTCGGCGGCGATGATCAATGGTCCAATATGCTGGCCGGTGTCGAGCTGATCCGCCGTAAAGAGCAGAAGCCTGCCTATTGCATGACCTGCAAGCTGCTCACTACCAGTGATGGCCGTAAGATGGGCAAAACGGAAAAAGGTGCTCTGTGGCTCGATCCTGAAAAAACTTCGCCATACGATTTCTATCAATATTGGCGCAATATTGACGACAGCGATGTTGAAAACTGTCTGTCGCTGCTGACCTTCCTCCCGATGGATGAAGTACGACGTTTAAGTTCTCTGCGGGATGCCGAGATCAACGAAGCAAAAAAAGTCCTTGCTTATGAAGTTACCAAACTGGTCCACGGCGAAGCAGAAGCAGAAAAAGCCAAACAGGCAGCTGAAGCTCTCTTTGGCGGCGGTGGAGCCTTGACAGATGTACCGACGATCGAAATCACTGCTGCTGATGCTGAAGGTAAGATCATTGATGTTCTCACTGCAGGAAAAATATTCAGTAGTAAACGCGAAGCTCGGCAAATGATCCAGCAGGGCGGACTGTATATTGGTGAAGAGACAGTCACTGATCCGGAAGAGAGCTTTGTCCCGACTATGTTTGATGCAGAAAGAAGTTTGCTGATCCGCAAAGGCAAAAAGAAATATTTCCGCCTCGTCATCCAGTAATTTAAAGGCTGCCTGAGGGCAGCCTTTACTTAATACTTGAATTTTCAGAATTTTATATCTATTCATGATAGGAGACTTTTTATGAAACAGAATCTGACGTTTTGGGAAATCTTACCCGTAGGTTTGATGCTCTTTTCGTCCTTCTTCGGCGCTGGCAACCTGATTTTCCCACCAGCCTTAGGTCAGGCCGCCGGCGATCACTTCTGGTCAGCCGCGATCGGTTTCTGCGTTACCGGCGTCGGCATGCCGCTTTTAGGCATCATTGCCATGGCACTCACTAAAAGCGATAACCCCAATGCCCTGGCTGATCCGGTCCATCCAAACTTTGCTAAAGTGATAGTTATGCTGGGTGTATTGACTATTGGTCCCTTTTTTGCGATCCCACGTACCGGAGCAGTTTCTTACGACGTTGGTATCAGACCTTTTGTCCCTGAAGATTACTACACCCTCGGTCTGGCTATTTATTCGCTCTTCTTTTTTATTATTACCTATGTTTTATCCATCAACCCATCAAAGCTTGTTGACTGGTTGGGCAAAGTTTTAACGCCAATGCTGCTTTTAAGCCTGGCTGTCCTGATCATCAATGTTCTGCTCGCTCCGATGGGTCCCATGCAGCCTGCCACCGGGAATTACATCAATATACCATTTCTCAGTGGCTTTCAGGACGGTTATAACACAATGGACCTTTTGGCAACGCTGCTTTTTGGTGCAACCGTCATTAACGCTATTAAGCTTAAAGGAATTACAGATGACCGACTGCTGACTAAAATCTGTGTCTACTCCGGTTTGATTGCCGCCTTTTTTCTCGCACTTATTTATGTAGCCCTAGCTTATACCGGCGCTACCAGCGTCAGTATCCTGGGCATTTCTGCCAACGGCGGTGTGGCTTTGGCCGATATCGCCAACTATTATCTGGGCGCAGCAGGCAATGTTGTTTTATGTCTGATGATCTTTTTCGCCTGCCTGACAACAAGTATCGGCCTGACAGCTTCGGCGGCTTCATACTTTACCAAGGTTACGCACGAGCAGGTACAATATCAGCGTTTTGTCGTTGCGATCTGTGTTTTCAGCTTTGCTGTTTCCAACGTCGGCCTGACGAATATCATCTCTTTTTCAATACCTATTCTCTGTGCGCTTTATCCTATCATCATTGCACTGGTACTGCTTGGAGTAACTTCCAAACTTTTCCACGGTGACAGGCGCGTTTACCGCTGCTGCCTGTTTTTCACAACTATTTTCGCTCTGCTGGATGGTCTGAAAGCTGCCGGAATCAAACTGACTGCTCTGGAAAACATCCTTAGTAACACGATACCTCTTTACGCTGACGGGTTCGGCTGGATCGTGCCCTCTCTCTGCGGCGCTTTATTGGGCCTGTTTTGGAAAATTATGCTGCCAGTACGAACTAAATAATTAATTTTTAAATTTATGCGCAGTTTTTTACTGCGCATTTTTATTTCACAAATAAAAACCGTAACCAGTTGCTTGTAAAAGAGTTATAATAAAAGAAAAGGAGTGTGATATTATGACACAGACGAACGGCTTTTTTACTACTTCCGACCATGCACATCTTTACTATGAAGTACACGGCAGCGGACAACCACTTTTTCTTGTACACGGCTGGCAATGCTCCTCCAAATTCTGGCAGCGTAATGTGCCTGAACTGGCTAAACATTTTCAGGTAATCGTTATGGATAACCGCGGTCACGGTAAATCATCTAAAGGCTTGCAGGGACAGATCGTCGCCCGCTACGCGCAAGACGTACGGGAATTATCGGAATTTCTCGGGCTTAAAAACTTTGTACTCATGGGCTGGTCTTTAGGTGGACCGATAGTGCTTTCCTATTGGCAGCAGTATAAACATGACAGTAACCTGATCGGCCTCGGGCTTGTAGATATGACGCCCTTCCCCTTCAGCCCTGAAGAATGGAACAGCCAGGGACTGCATCACTACAACATGGAAGGCTTCAACGCTCAGGTCAACCGCCTGATCAACGAACGTGAGGAATATTTTGAATTCTTCGCCAATGCTATCTTTAAAGACGGAAAACGCCCGGCAGAAACAGACTGGGTCATCGAAGAATTCCGTAAACTGCCGCCCTGGTTATCGGCAGCAATCTACAGCGACTACATTGCAACGGACTTTACTGACGTTCTGCCAACGATCACTGTTCCAACGCTGGTCGTTAACGCTGATGGTCCTGTTTTTGCCTGGGGCATCAAGCAGGGTACTTACCTGACCACACTGATCCCCAACGGCAAATTTGTTCCTTTCACTGAAAGCGGCCATATGCTCTTTTACGAAGAAGCCGACAAATTCAACAAAACAGTCTTTGATTTCATCAAAGACTGCATACTGCCGAAGGTTTAACATTTTAATAAAAGTCACAATACAAAAAGCTCCCGAAAATTCGGGAGCTTTTAACTTTTCAAAAACGGCGTAAATGCTTCAAAAGCGCTGCGCAGCCTGCTTTGATCTCCGCATAAGCAATATCAAAGTCACCTGTATACCAAGGATCAGCAATGTCACGCGGCTGCTCGGTAAAATCTAAAAGTCTGTGCACCTTTTCCTGTGGGTCACTGCCAATAATCCGCAGGATATTGCGTATATTCACACGCTCCATACCTAAAATAAGATCATATTTATCGTAATCTTCTTTGGACAGCTGCACAGCCTGTTTGCCTGCCGCGCTGATATGATCCTGAGCCAGCTTTTTAAGCGTACCCTGATGCACAGGATTACCGAGTTCTTCACGACTGGTTCCTGCCGAAGCGATCACAAAACGGTCAGCCAGGCCCTCCTTTTTTACCATGTCCTTCAATAAAAATTCTGCCATCGGCGAGCGACAGATATTACCGTGGCAAACAAACATAATACGATGAGTTCGCTTCATGATACCCCTCATTTCTACAAAGCAATATCTTTATAACAACCTTTTTATACTAACATCTTAACAGATCTTGCTACCCAAAATTAAAATTATTTTAAGAAATAATCTGGTCGCTTTTATTATACTAAAGACTGATAAAATTGTGAAGTTGAAACTATAGCTTTCATTTATTCCCGTCCCCATACGCCGTCCCAGACAATGCGGCGGTAGTTTGCTTTATCAGTATCACCTTCGGTATTGAAACATAAAACAACTGAATTTTCATCTAACTGCAAAGCCTGTTTTAATTCGTTAAGACGCTGATCACGCAGCACTTCTGTAACCAGCCCCACCGTCGCAGCTCCGCTTTCACCGGCAACGATTTGCCTGTCGCCAGCCAGCGGATTACCTAAAATGCGCATGCCCTGGGCAGCGGTATAATCAGGACAGCTGATAAAGCCATCGCTGCAACGCCCCAGGATTTCCCAGGCAATACTGTTCGGCTCACCGCAGGCCAAGCCTGCCATGATCGTATCCAAGCTACCAGTGACATTATGCAACTGGCCGTCGTTTGCCGCTGCTGTCTGATACAGACAGTCGGCCTTGTCCGGTTCTACAACAAAAGTCAGTGGACAAGCACTGTCATACACATTGGCAAAAAAGCCCTGCACGGCGCCGGCCATTGAACCTACGCCCGCCTGCAAAAAGATATGTGTCGGCTTGACCGGCATTTGTTCATAAGCTTCCAGTGCCATCGTCATATAGCCCTGCATGATCCACAAAGGTATTTGGGTATAATCTTCCCAAGCAGTATCCTGCACGATGATCCAGCCATTTTTCTGCGCCAGCTCACTGGTATAACGCACTGTCTCGTCATAATTCATTTCAGTAAGCTCTGCCACTGCGCCTTCAGCACGAATATTAGCCAGCCGTTCAGTCGCCGACCCCTGCGGCATATAGACCACGGCCCTCTGACCAAGTCTATTAGCCGTCCAGGCAACCCCACGCCCATGATTGCCATCAGTAGTGGTAATAAAAGTTTTTGTCCCGAAACATTTACGGATCTCATCAGAGATCAGACGCGAATACGGAAGCTTATCAATATCTTCGTGCAATTCATCAGCGATATAACTGCCGATAGCAAAGCTGCCGCCTAAAACTTTGAAAGCATTGAGCCCAAAACGGTAAGCTTCATCTTTGACAAACAAATTCTTAATGCCCAATTGACGGGCCAGCTCGTTCAACGCTCTCAGCGGCGTAGGCTGATATTCAGGGAAGCTGCTGTGGAAACGCTGCACTCTGCGGGCCTGCTGTTCAGTAAAGTATTCCAAAACAGCAGTTTTTTCCTGGCTGCGCTCACGCAGCGACCATTTAAACTTTGTTTGCTCCATAATTTCCTCCTTCTGCGCCTGCCATATAATAAAAAATGCCGCGACAGCAGAACTATCGCGGCAACATCATCAATTGGTCAATATCAAATTCTGCTTGCATTAGTTCCTGCTGCGCCTGCTGCTTGCAGTAAACAGTGCACCTTGCCGCTTCGCGGTAGCGGTTACCCGCGAAACCTCCTTATTCAGTCGGTTTCTTCCGGGTAAGTTCGGCAGTTCTGTTTCCTGCTGCGCCTGCTGCTTGCAGTAAACAGTGCACCTTGCCGCTTTGCGGTAGCGGTTACCCGCGAAACCTCCTTATCCAGTCGGTTTCTTCTGGGTAAGTTCGGCAGTTCTGTTTCCTGCTGCGCCTGCGGCTTGCAGTAAACAGTTCCTCACTTAGAACATTATGTCGCCGGGTTCGTAATCAACGGTCGTTTTGACAAAGGCCAATTCGTTGCAGTACGGATATTGCGGACAATAGACACATTCTTTCCAAACCTTCTGCGGCAGCTTTTCTTTCGCAGTTTCAATGTAATCACATTTAGCAAAAAAGCCCGGCTGATACGTAAGCGTAAAAAACATCTTTACACCGCGTTCAATGCCTTCAGCTTCCAGCAGTTCTACCATTTTCCTGCCGATCCCCTGTGTTTTACGTTCAGGATCAACAGCCAGCGAACGAATCTCTGCCAGGCGGTCCCAGACAAAGTGCAGTGCGCCGCAGCCAATCACATGATTGTTCTCAACGGCCACCACGTAATCGCGCAGATTTTCGTAAATGGAATTACGCGAACGCGGCAGCATCAAGCCTTCGGTGGCATAATCATTGAGCAGTTTATGAAGCTTCTCTACATCGTCAAAAGTAGCAGAGCGATAAATAATCATGGGCGCACTCCTTTCATTTTGTATTTTCTCAATAGTACCATTATTGAGTCATAAATACAATATATTTTTATAAATATGCTGCAATACCAGTCAGCTTATACATAATCTCATGTTCATGTCTAAAAAATAATATCATACAAAAATCCTACTTGACCTGTAATCAGGATTTTCGTTATTTTATAATATTTTCTGAATACGGCTGTAGACTCGCAGAGCATTACTATAGAAAAACTCTTCCTGATGTTCTTCCGGGATCAGCTGCCGCATGATTGCTATATAATCGGGAATATTGACGAGAGGCCAGTCGCTGCCGTACATTAATTTATCCCAGCGGTTCATGTAGCGCAGCCACATTCCCAGATAGTCGAAATAGCCCTGATTCTGTCTATAAAAATGAGGTCCCGGTATGCCTTCAAGCAAGCCTGACAGATCGATCGCCACATTATCGTTTTTTGTAGCCACTTCTGTAGCGTCCAACAGCCACGGATTGCCGCAATGGCAGATAACGAATTGCACATCCGGGAAATCAGCCGCAACCTCGTCTACAGTCAGCGGGTGCGCATAGCGCAGCTTGGCGGCAGGAGTTGCCGTATCGCCTGTATGTACTGCTACCGGCACCTTATACTGCCGGGCCAATTCAAAGAGCGGATAGTGCCGTTTATCATAAATATATACCGGCCGGTAGCCGGGATAAAATTTAATGCCCAGACAATGCGGCTGCTCACTGAGATAATATTCAAATTCCTGCGCCGTCTTTTCTGCATTTTCCAAAGTAATATCTTCGCTTTTAACGCCCAGACAATACCCCATATTAGCCGGCTGGTTGTAATGCCGCTCATCAAAAGGGCCGCTCAGGTTGATCAGACGCGGCGTACTGCCGCCATAACGGCTGGGAGCATCTTCCGAGTTGCCCATCGCAACGGCAAAAACAATACTGTTATCCCTGCATATCTGCTGCCAGCAGGCCGCAGTATTAGCATGTCCGGCATTCTCTGCCACATCGTAAAACTTGTCTATATCATAATAATGCATATGTGCGTCAATGATTTTCATAAAATGCACCTTCTTTCATACATTTTTATTATAACACCTTTATTTAGCAGCAGTGCAGTAAAAAATTATTTTATTTACTTACGAAAAAATACCCCCGACCGACATCGGGGGTATTTCATTATCTGTTAATCTCTCAATTTTGCCTTATATTCTTCGCCAACTTTATCGACAACGTTTTTGATTACGGTATCGATCTCGGCATCAGTCAAAGTACGGTCATCAGCCTGGAAGGTCAGATTGAAGGCCATCGATTTACAGCCGTCAGCCACTTGCTTACCAGTATAAACGTCAAACACCTTCACATCGCTCAAAAGCTCGCCGGCATTAGCGCGGATTACGTCTTCCAATTCGCTCATGCTTACTTCCAGCGGTACAACGACAGCAATATCACGTGAAGTACCGGGGAATTTAGGCAGATGTTTATATTTGGGCACCTTAACAGCAGCAGCGACCAAAGGTTCAATGCCCAGCTCCAGTACATAGGTCTCGCTGCTCAGATCAAAGTTAGCGGCAACCGTAGGATGCACTTCGCCGAAATAACCGATCAGTTCACCCTGATATTCGATCGCACAGCTCTTGCCCGGATGCAGATATGGCTGCGTTTCCGAAACCAGCCTGTAATCTGTAACCTGCAATTTTGCCAACAGCCCTTCGACAACGCCTTTCATATCATAGAAGTCCACATTGTCTTTACCTTCAGTCCAGTTCAGTACATTACGTTTACCGCTCATGGCAGCGCATAATACACGTTTTTCTACCGGGAATTCCGTTAAAGGCAGCGCTTGAGGCAGATAAGTACGCCCAACTTCAAAAATTTTGACACTTTCGCTCTGACGTGCCAGATTATAAGCAACTGTACTTAAAATACTGGGTACCAAGGTAGTACGCATAACTTTAAATTCATCGCTGATCGGATTCATCAATTCGATCACTTGGCGGCGTTCATCATCTGCCGGCAGTTCCAGCTTATCAAAAGAACCGGGGTGGATAAAGCTGTAGGTCATAACCTCGCTCAAGCCTGCGGAAGCCAGATAATCCTCCACACTGTCGCGTACATCCTCGATCACAGCCTGGCGTCCCTGTACCAAAGGCAGAGCCGGCATGTGTGACGTGATCTTGTCATAGGAATGCATACGTGCGATCTCCTCGCTGATATCGGCATCACAGGTCACATCATAACGCCAGCTGGGAGCGGTAACGATCAGCTCTGTTCCCTCCTGCTGTACGCCGAACTGCAGCTTCTTTAAAATGTCGATCATTTCCTCAGTCGCGATCTCAACACCAATACGGGTATTGATAGCAGACGGAGTAACTTTGACGACAGCCGGCTTCACTTCGGTCGGGTAAGCTTCCACGATACCGCAGACAGTCTCGCAGGCACCCATCTGTTCCAATAAATGCGCGGCGCGGTTAAGAGCGTTATGAGTCAGCACAGTGTCCACACCGCGTTCAAAACGTCCGGAAGCCTCGCTGCGCAGGCCCAAAGCTTTAGAGGTGCGGCGAATCGAAGGCCCGTTAAAGGTGGCAGCCTCAAGCATAACATTGACAGTGCTGTCAGTAACTTCTGTTTCCAATCCGCCCATAACCCCGCCCAGGCCTACCGCATGAGCAGGATCGGCGATCGTGATCATACTTGGGTCGAGCGTGCGTTCCTGGCTGTCCAGCGTCACCAGCTTCTCCCCAGCCTCAGCACGGCGGACGATCAGGGTATGGCTGCCGACTTTGTCGTAATCATACGCATGCATCGGCTGGCCTAATTCCAGCATTACATAGTTAGTTACATCGACAACATTGCTGATCGGGCGCATACCGCAGGCACGCAGATGTTTCTGCATCCACTCCGGCGACTGGCCGATCTTGATATTCTTCAATACGCGTACAGCAAAACGACTGCACAGGTCAGCTGCCTGCACATCTATTTTCGCCATTTCAGCAGCTCTGCCGCCGGCAGCTTCCTGAACGCTCATATCAGGCAGGCGCAGTTCCGTACCCAAAACAGCGGCAGCCTCGCGGGCCAGGCCAAGGATATTGTTACAGTCGCCGCGGTTAGCCGTCAGATCGATATCCAGCACCACATCATCCAAGCCTAAAACTTTTTTGATATCCATACCGATCGGCGTATCCGGCGGCAGAATGAAAATGCCGTTGCGCTGCTCCGGCAGTAAAAGCTTGGCGTCAATGCCAAGTTCTTCAGCACTGCACAGCATACCGAAGGAATCAAGCCCACGCATTTTAGCTTTTTTCAGCTTCATGCCATTAGGCAGCTGCGAACCGACAACCGCAACTGGTACGATATCATCTTGATGTACGTTCTGCGCACCGGTCAATATCTGCACGATCTCGCCGCTGCCATAATCCATCATGCACACCCACAAATGATCGGAGTTAGGATGGCGCTCGATCTGGGTGACTTTGCCGGTAATAACGCCTTCCAGACCTGCTCCCAGATAGTTTACGCTCTCTACCTCCAGCCCTACGCGGGTCAGTTTTTCAGCCAACTCTTCAGGAGTGACGTTAATATCAACATATTTTTTTAACCAGTCAATAGATGCTAACATAATCTTCCCCCTTATTTGAACTGGCGGATGAACCGCAGGTCGTTTTCAAAGAATAAACGCAGATCATCGATACCATATTTCAGCATGGCGATACGCTCAACACCCATACCAAAGGCGTAACCGTTGATCTTATCGGGATCGTAACCGCTCATGCGCAGCACGTTGGGATGCACCATACCGGAACCCAGAATCTCGAGCCAGCCTGAATTTTTGCAGACACGGCAGCCTTTGCCGCCGCAGATGACGCAGGAAATATCGACTTCAGCACTCGGTTCCGTAAAGGGGAAATAACTGGGACGCAAACGGATTTCCACACTGCCGCCAAACATTTCTTTGCAGAAAGTTTCCAACGTCCCCTTCAAATCAGCCAGGCTGATATTTTCACCCAGCACCAGACCTTCGACCTGATGGAACATCGGTGAATGGGTCGCATCATAATCGTTGCGGTAAACAGTGCCAGGAGCAATCATCCTGATCGGCGTATTCGGCTCACAGGCCTGCATTGTCCGAGCCTGTACCGGTGAAGTCTGCGTCCGCAGCAGGAAATTCTCAGTAATATAAAAAGTATCCTGCATATCACGGGCCGGATGATCCTGCGGCAGGTTCAAAGCTTCAAAATTATAATAATCGCTTTCGATCTCAGGCCCTTCCATGACGTCAAAGCCCATGCGCATAAAAATCTTTTTGATCTCGCGCAGCGTCAAAGTTACAGGATGCAGATGCCCGCAGCTTTGGGTACGGCCAGGTAAAGTGATATCAACCTTCTCGTTAGCCAGCCTGGCTTTCAAAGCCTCGGCTTCTAAAATATCAGTTTTCGCATTGATCGCCGCTTCTAAAGTACTTTTTACTTCATTGACGATCTGACCGATCTTTGGCCTTTCTTCAGCCGGCAATGCGCCCATGCCACGCAGTATCTCCGTCATGGGGCCCTTTTTACCCAGATATTTGATGCGTAGATCTTTGAGGCCGTCAGGCGTCGTTACTGCTTCCAGTTTTGCCAGCGCTTGTTCTTTAAGTGCCTGCAATTCTTCTCTCATATTCTTCCTCCTGTAAAAAAATAAAACTTCCGCCCCTGGTAAGGGGCGAAAGTTATGCTTCCGCGGTACCACCCTAATTTGTACTCTGCTGTCTTAACGCGACTGACGTTGCACCTACACAGCTAAAGCCTTCAGTACAAACACTCACGAGTGAACTTCCGCTTTAGTGTGTCGCAAGGCTTGCAGCCGTGGCCTCGCTCTCTGTGTCGCACATCTGGCGTACTCTCCCGGTCATCGTGTCAAAAAAATGGGGCGTATTCAATTAACGCTATTAATTTTATCACAACTTGCCTTTGCCTGCAAGCCGTTGACGCAGACATTCAAACATAACGATCCCTGCCGCCACCGCAGCATTAAGGGATTCTGCCCGGCCTTCCATCGGTATAAAAACTTTTTTGTCAGCCGCTGCCAACAAACTTTCTGAAACACCTTCGGCCTCACTGCCGATAACGACCGCCACCCGGCCCTGCAAATCGGTCTCATATAAACTGCCGGCGTTAGCCAGGCAAGTTACTAATAGCTCATACCCGCTTTGCTGTGCCCATTTGATAAAATCAGTTTCGCTGACCCCTTCGGCAACAGGCAAATGCAGCAGCGCCCCCATTGTCGCACGTACTGCTTTAGGTGCAAAAACATCTGTACAGCCGGCAAGTAAAATCACGCCGCTGATGCCTGCCGCATCCGCGCTGCGGATCATCGTACCAAGATTACCGGGATCGCCGATGCGGTCTAACACAAGTACAGTACCGCCTGCAGACGCCAGTTCATCTAAAGCCGCCCTGGTTTTGGCAACCACGGCCGTCAGCGACTGCGGAGTTTCTGTATCGGCAATTTTTTTCATCACCTGTTCAGTAACTCCATATAATTCAGCACCGGCAAGGGCTGCCTGTTCTACGACCGCAGCCTGCCGCATCGAAACAGCTTTATTCTCCTGCAGCACAAAAAGCTGCTTCACCGTACCATATTTGACGGCATCTTCCACTGCACGCAGGCCTTCCACTAAAAAAGCCTGCTGCTCCGTCCGGTATTTTTTTTGTTTCAGCTCTGCGGCAGCCTTGACGACAGGATTACTAACGCTGCTCAATTCTTTCATCAGACAACTTCCTCCAGTGCCTTAATATTATCATGTTCACCAATAATGATCATCTCATCGCCAAGATTCAGCACCATTTTAGGATCTGGATTGACCAGCGTTTCACTGCCGTGCTTGATCGCCACGATATTGACGTTATAACGGCTGCGCAGATTGGATTCGATCAGATTTTTCCCGGCCAGGCTTGTCGGCACCGTGATGCTCATCAGGCTGATAGTATCGGACAGCTCAATATAATCGACTATACTGTTGGAAATAAGGTTATGGGCAACGCGCTGCCCCATATCACGCTCCGAATAGACGATCTTATCAGCGCCGATCTTTTCGAGCATCTTACCATGAACCTGATTAATTGCTTTTACAACGACCACAGGCACACCCATTTCCTTCAAAAGCAGCGTCGTCATCATATTAGCTTCCAAGTCTCCGATCGCCACAACTGCCACATCAAAATTCTGAGCGCCCAAAGAACGCAATGTACGTTCATCAGAAGCATCTGCCGTCACTACATGCGTCAGTTCATGCGCCAGATTCTGTACATTATCCTCGTCAGTATCGACACCCATGACCTGATACCCCAGCTCATTGAGCGTCAGTGCTACACTGGTGCCAAAACGGCCTAAGCCAAAAACAGCATATTGTTTTTCACGTTGTTTTTTAATCATTATCGTTACCGCCTTTAACCAATCATAATATTTTCCGAAGGATATCTGATCTTATCGTCTTTAGAATGCAGGAAGGATAAAACAAAAGTCAGTACACCAATACGTCCGGCATACATAGTCAGAACCAGAATCAGCTTGCCCCAGTCATTCCAGTCGGGTGTAATACCTACCCCCAGCCCAACAGTAGCAAAAGCCGAAACCACTTCAAACAACACGTAATCAGCACGATGCAGCCCGCCATCACAAATCAGCAGCAGAAAATACGCACCCAGCATCCACAGCAGACAGACAGTAAAGACATTATAAGCCTTATCGACTGTTTCCGAAGCGATCCGCCTGCCAAACAACACTGTATCGCGTTTACCATGCAGCAATCCCCAGGTAGATACCAGCAGTACCATCACTGTCGTAGTTTTCATACCGCCGCCAGTAGATGTGGGCGAAGCGCCGATGCCCATTAAAAGTACCATAAAAAACAGCGAACTGGCCCGCATATCAGTCAGTTCGATCGTATTGAACCCAGCCGTCCGGCAGGTAACGGATTGAAACGCAGCAGCCATCCATTTGTCCAGTTCATTGGGCATGCCGCCTAAGGTAGCCGGATTCGTATATTCCAGAGCCAAAATCACCAGTGTGCCGCCAAAAGTCAGGATCGCGCTGGCTGTCAGCACTATTTTACTGTGCAGCCGCAACTTGCTCCATTTTCGGTTACGGCGCAGATCATCCAAAACGGTAAAACCAATACCGCCGATAGTGATCAGAGCCATAATGCACAAATTCAGCGTTACATCATTATAATGCCCTGTCAAACTGGTATAATCGCCAAACAGATCAAAGCCGGCATTACAAAAAGCAGAGATCGCATGCCAGTATCCCCAGGCAATACCCGTAAGACCCATATCCAAAGCAGAATAAAAATGCCAGGCCAAAATAGTACCAAAAACAAATTCGATCGTCAAAGCATATTTTACAACATTCAACGACAGCCGTACTACCCCGGAAGGCTCGTTCAGATTAAGCGATTCCTGAATAAACAGCCGCTCCCGCAGATTGATACGTTTGCCGATCGCCACGCTCAGCAGCGTCGTCAGCGTCATAATCCCCAAGCCGCCGATCTGAATAAGAACGATCATCACCAGCTTGCCGAACCAGGAAAAATAATGACCGGTATCAACCACGACCAGTCCCGTTACACATGAAGTCGAAGTCGCTGTGAATAAAGCGTCGATAAAACGCATACTGCTGCCATCAGCACTGGCAATTGGCAGCATCAGCAGCATTGAACCGCACAAGATAAGCATGGCAAAAGTAAACGCCACCATCTGGCTGCCCGTCAAGCTATGATTAAGCAGCTTTAACCATCTATGCAATAAATTGATCAAAAATAACAAATTCTTCACCATCCCGACAAAAGCCGCCAAATATTACTTATTGAGTATAGTTCAAGTTTACTCTCATTACTTTATGCTTGTCAATTTTACTTGCTTACTAAAATGCAGCTTTATTTAATTACAAATCAAACGTGCAGAAATGTAAAAAACAATGTCATCAAAATAATACTGATCACAATAGTTATGGAATTGGCAAATCCAGCCAGCTCAACATTGCCGCCCATCCTGGCAATAAAGATAGGTGCGATCGCCGTAGAGGGCGCCAAAAAAACCAGCGCCAGCACTTCCTTGACTTCTGCATTGAGCGGCGCATGATAAAAGCACACCCATGCCAAAGCTACCCCGAAAACATAGCGGTACAGCACCACTTCGCGGACCTGCTTCAGCTTCTCCAAATCCAGAGTCATTTCGAACATCATTCCGATCATCAACATCGACAAAAAAGTATTAGCACTGCCGATAAGTCCGGTCAGAGTATAAACAGGCTGCGGCAGATGCACTTCAAACAATGCACAGACCAGCATCAGCACATAAACAACAAAAGGTACTGAACTAAGCAGCTTTGCGGCTACACTGCGCAGAGTGACCGGCTCATATTTTTCACCGGTATGCACCAGCCCGCTGGCTAAAGCATAGGTACCGCCGGTACACATGATCGAGTTTCCCACATCGAACATACAGGTAGCTACCACAGCAAAAGGCCCCAGAAAGCTTTGCGCAAACGGCAATGTGAAACAGCCGATATTATAACCGGCCAGATTAAAAACATAAAAAATCTTCGCCGCATTTGTCTGATAACGTGTCAGCATAAAGCCCCAGACAATCATCAGCAGATTCCCCAGAAAACCGATCAATGTCAGTACAAACAGCGTATACTCCATTTTAAAGGCCGCAAAGCTGGTGATAACGGCACAGGGCAGCGTAATATTCAAAACAATTTTCGCAATCAATTTATAGTCATCCGGCTTGAAAAAACCGCGTTGCTTCAACAAATAGCCAAAAGCAATAATAATCACAAAAGCCAGCGCTTTCGTCAACACCTGTTCCATATTTTCCTCATCTTCATCTAAAATTCTTCTTCACAGCCATTTAAAAACTCAACTTAAATTATACAGCGGTCAGACAAATTAAGCAAAACTCTTTTTTCTTTAATAATATTCTTTAAACAAAACTTTGCTTTTAGCATTTCGTTTGCTATAATAACTTACAGAATATATACAAAGGGGGATATCAATGTTTAAACAATCTAAAATTTTAGTAGGTGCAGCACTTTTAGCCGTATCTGTACTCAGCTTCAGTCTGCCGCAGTCGGCAGAAGCGATCAATCTGGGCAGTATTGCCGGAAAAGCAGTCGGTGCCGCCAAAGAGCAGCAGGAGATCAACAAAGCTCTGAATTATTATGATAATGACGGACGTTACGAACTGTTTGAAGCAATCAAACAAGACGACGGTGTCAACGGCGATTATAATGCTAACGCCATGCTGGGCCGCATTATGCAGCGTATGACCCCGGCTATCGCCAAAAGCGATCCGACGATCAGCAGCAAACCCTATAATTATTTTGTCAACAATCAGGAATTCTTCAATGCTTACTGTACTTTAGGGCATAATGTATCCGTCAATATCGGCGCCTTCTGGTTCCTTGATTACAACGAAGACAAAATGGCCGCTGTTATCGCGCACGAACTTGTACACGGCCAGAAAGAGCATCCCATCAAGGGCGCTAAGAAAAAAATGTCAGTTGACTTCATCATGAAAACCGTCGGTTCCGAGATCGGCGGCGCCAACGGCCTGGCAGCTCAGGTAGTAGCTGTACATGCTAAGAATACCGGCGTTACCAAACCCAACGAATGGGAAGCTGATAACATTGCCTTTACTTATATGGCCGATGCCGGTTATAACGTAGGCGCTCCGGCTGCCGTCTGGCAAACTGTTATCGAAAGTTCCAGCGACGGCTCGAAAAGCGATATTCTCAGCGACATTCTCAATCCTTCTACCCATCCAAAAGATACTGACCGCCGCAACAATTACGCTAAAAAACTCACTGAATACAGTAACGGCAAAGTTACTGTCGATGCCAACAGCGGTGAAGTTAAAATCAATGGCAAAACCTTTATGAAACCTGCAGCTTCGGGCAATATGAGCGGCATGCAGCGTTCTTATTTCGTAGCAGGTAATCTGGCAGCCATTTACCACGCAGGTCAAAATACCCAAGACGCCTATGCTGAAGGCGGCACTGTAAAAATTGCAGGAAAGGGCATCGTGACTCCCGTTGCCGGTGATACCAGCGCAGGAGAATTAGTGACTATTCTTAACGGTATTAAATAACCGCTAAAAAACAAAAACAGTGTAAGTCATAAGACTTACACTGTTTTTTATTGCCGCTCACGCGGCAATCCACTTCATTTTACCGTAAGAATAAATCTTACAGAGCAGCTTTAGCAGCTTCTACCAGTTTTGTGAAAGCAGCTGCGTCATAAATAGCCATATCAGCTAAAACTTTACGGTTCATTTCGATACCTGCTTTAGCCAGACCATTCATAAAACGGCTGTAGCTAATGCCGTTAGCACGAGTAGCAGCGTTGATACGAGCGATCCACAAACGACGGAATTCGCGTTTTTTAGCACGACGGTCACGACGAGCATAGCTTAAAGCTTTCATAACGGTTTCATTAGCTTTTTTGAACAGCAAATGTTTGGAACCGCGATAACCTTTAGCCAGTTTTAAGATTTTTTTATGACGACGATGAGCAGTAACGCCCACTTTAATTCTTGCCATTATAGTCAGCCTCCCTTATCTATTATGCGTACGGCAGCATTTTTGCTACGCGTTCATGATCAGTTTTGTGAACAAGTGCAGCCTTACGCAAGTTTCTCTTGCGGGAAGGAGATTTATGTTCCAGAATGTGGCTTTTAAAAGCTTTGGCACGTTTGAATTCACCGGTACCAGTCTTTTTAAAACGTTTAGCAGCAGCTCTGCGGGTTTTCATTTTAGGCATTGTTAAGTCCTCCTTATTTAGTAGCTTTAGGCGCAACAATCATAATCATGTTTCTGCCTTCCAGTTTAGGCGCGCGCTCAATGACAACTGTGTCTTTAAGCTGTTCCGCCATTCTTTTAAGCAATACTTCGCCAAGCTCTGGATGCGATAATTCGCGGCCACGGAACATGATCGTAACTTTTACTTTATCGCCGTCTTCCAGGAAGCGCAGCGCATTTTTAAATTTTACTTCATAGTCGTGATCCTCGATACCAGGGCGCAGTTTGACTTCTTTGATATCAAAGGTTTTCTGCTTTTTACGAGCCTCCTTTTCTCGTTTTTGCTGCTCGTAACGATACTTGCCGTAATCCATAATCCGGCACACCGGAGGTTTCGCTGTCGGCGCGATCTCCACTAAATCAAGATGTCTTTCCTGGGCCAGCTGTAAAGCATCCCGGCCGGACATAATACCCAGCTGTTCGCCTTCACCGGCAATAACGCGCACTTCCCGTGCCCGAATTTCTTCATTGATACGCAAGCTTTCTTTGCTAATAACCGTTCACCTCCAAAATTAAATAAAAAACGCGAGCAGATAATACTGCCCGCGCTGAAAATCATATCCAACCCTGTCGAGCCTGTGCTGCAAGGTGAGAAGCGAGCGGCTTCTGCTTTGTTACTTGGATATAATATCATATTGTAAGCTTTGTGTCAACAGCTTTCTTAATCTTTTCTTGCTCCCAGCTTACCGTCAAGATAGAACAATCCGGAAATATTATCGCCGATCATTTCCAGTTTCTCAACAATCTCAGAAGCGTTGGCTTCCTCTTCTACCTGTTCGTCGATAAACCATTTCAGGCAGCTTTGGGCCGCATAATCTTTTTCTTTCAATGCTACTTCATACATATCATAAATACGGGAAGTAACATACTTTTCGTGCTCCAGAACTTTTTTGAATAAAGCCAGCGGCGTACCGTAATCGGCAGCCGGCATATCGATCTGTAAAAGCTGTGGCTGTACGCCGCAGTCCTGCATAAATTTTACAAAACGCAGTGCATGCTCACGTTCTTCTTCATACTGCAGATACAGCCATTTAGCCATACCTTTATAATTTTTCGCTTCCATATCCAGGCTCATCGCCAGATACATATAAGCGGAATATAATTCAGCCTGAACCTGCTCGTTAAAAGATTTATAAACTTTTTTATTCATACTAACATCCTCCTTAGCGGCTTAGACAGCCGTTTTTACTAAATACATTATAACATTTTTTACTCTTGTTTTCAATAACAATTATTTATTTCTTTCCTAAACCATTAAGATTTAGGAGTTCGATCACTTGATTTTTGTATCATAGACCTCATAAAAATGCCTGCTCCAGCCACAAAGCGGAACAGGCATTTTGCTTATTATTTCTTTTCAGCAATTTCTTTTTGCAGCATCGCAATAAAATCTTCCTGCTTCATAGCGCCAATATCGCCTTCACCGCGACGACGTACGGCAACAGTACCGTCTTCGACTTCCTTATCGCCGATGACCAGCATATACGGAACCTTCTGCAGCTGTGCTTCGCGAATCTTGTAACCGATTTTTTCGTTACGGTCATCAAGATAAACCCGCAATCCCAACTTGAACATTTCATCGCTCAATTTCTTAGCATACTCATAATGCTTGTCGGTGATCGGCATTACGCGTACCTGGCAGGGAGCCAGCCAGGCCGGGAAAGCACCTGCATAGTTCTCGATCAGGATGCCGATAAAACGCTCGATCGAACCGTAAACTACGCGGTGGATCATAACCGGACGATGCTTCAATCCATCTTCGCCGGTATAAGTCAAATCAAATTTTTCCGGCAGCAGCATATCCAGCTGGATCGTGCCGCACTGCCAGGTACGTCCAATAGAGTCAGTCAGATGAAAATCAATCTTCGGGCCATAGAAAGCGCCATCGCCTTCATTGATCACATATTCAAGACCAAAATCCTCCATTGCGCTCTTCAACGCATTGGTAGTAGTTTCCCAGGTTTCGGCATCGCCCATCGAATCTTCAGGACGGGTCGACAGCTCAGCATGATATTTCAGCCCAAAGGTTGCATAAACCTCATCAAACAAACGAATGACGTTTTGGATCTCGTCTTTGATCTGGCTGGGCATCATAAAGATATGCGCATCATCCTGTGTGAAGCAGCGTACACGGAACAAGCCATGCAAAGCACCGGACAATTCATGACGATGTACCAAGCCAAGCTCACCGGCACGGATCGGCAGCTCGCGATAGCTGTGCGGATGGGTTTTATAAACCAGCATTCCGCCGGGACAATTCATCGGTTTGATTGCGTAATCCTCGCCATCGATCTGAGTAAAATACATATTATCACGGTAATGATCCCAATGCCCGGAAGTTTCCCACAATTTCCGTGACAGGATCATCGGCGTTTTGATCTCCTGATAACCATAGCGTCTGTGCACTTCACGCCAGTAATTGATCAGCTCATTACGGATAACCATGCCATTGGGATGGAAGAACGGGAAGCCCGGTCCCTCCTCCATAATGCTGAACAGATCCAGTTCCTTGCCAAGTTTACGGTGATCACGTTTGGCAGCTTCTTCCAGCATATGCAGATAAGCGTCCAGTTCTTCCTTGCTGGGGAAAGCTGTGCCATAAATACGCTGCAGCATTTTATTCTTTTCATCGCCGCGCCAGTAAGCTCCGGCAATACTTTGTAATTTAAACGCCTTTACCCTGCCGGTCGACGGACAATGCGGACCTGCGCACAAATCGGTAAAGTCGCCCTGAGTATAGGTACTGATAACAGCATCTTCAGGCAGATCATTGATCAGTTCGACCTTATATTTTTCATTTTTATCCGCAAACATTTGCAAAGCTTCATTGCGGGGCAATTCATTGCGCACAAGTGGAAGATTAGCTTTAACGATTTTAGCCATTTCTTTTTCAATAGCCACCAAATCTTCCGGGACAAAAACATGCTCGCTGTCTAAATCATAATAAAATCCATTGGCAATAGCCGGCCCGATCGCAAATTTAGTATCAGGGAACAAATGCTGGATCGCCTGTGCCATAACATGTGCCGCCGTATGACGGATCGCATGCAGGCCTTCAGCGCTTTCGGGCACGACAAATTCTACTGCCGCATCCTGTTCCAATTTATCTGTCAAATCTTTATTCACACCATCTACTACTGCCAAAAGCGCCTGTTTGCCAAGCTTCTGCGACAAGCCCTTCGCTACTTCCAGCAAAGTCGTTCCGGCAGCAACTTCTTTAACACTGCCATCTTTTAAGGTTACTTTAACATTTGCCATTTCCTTAGCCTCCTAAAAATAAATAAACTCCGTTCCCTGGAAAGGGACGGAGTTGACCGCGGTTCCACCCTAATTGACCTGCCACTAGCAAGCCCACTCGGTACCGTTAACGCCGGCATACGACACTGCATACTTATGCCACCTGGCAGGTTCCGCAATGTAGTTTGAAGGTGGTAAGGTCTATCGTTTTTCCAAAGCGCTTGCAGCCTGGGCGCTTCTCTCTGCAGGAAAGATACGTTAGCCTCGTCCTTCGCATAACCGATTGATTATGTGATTGACTCTAATTATAAACTTAACAATAATTATTGTCAATAATTTTGATTTGTAAAATTCTTGTAGCCAAATTTGTATCGTTATCTTATAATTATATTAGATTTAGTGATAGTTTTAGGAGATGCCCTAAATGAAACTTTGGAAGAATCAACTCAGACAAATACTGCCGCTATGCCTGCTACTGCTGTTTTTTACTTCGGCTCAGGCAGCAGAAAAAACAAAAGAGACCCTGCTTTTTTTACCTCTGGATAACCGTCCTGTCTGTTCCTCTTATGTTGTCAGCACAATGGAAGCAGCAGGTTATAAAGTGCTGATTCCACCTGATAAATATCTTGCTTCGTATAATCGCAACGGCAGTCCTGATGAATTATGGAAATGGCTCGTCAGCCGTGCTCCGCAGGCAGAAGCCGCCGTTATTTCCACAGACAGCCTGATCTATGGCGGCCTGGTCGCTTCACGCACTCATCACGAACCGCAGGCAGTTTTAGAACAGCGCCTGCAGCGGCTTGAAACCCTGCGCGATCAATTTCCTGTACGCCTTTATGCCTTTTCAACCTTGATGCGTACACCACGTGCCAGTTTTGGCGCCGTTGAACCGCCTTATTATTCCAAAATCGGTCCAGCTATTTTCCGTTATTCCGAACTTTGTGACTCCGAGGATCTGATAGGCCTCAGCTTAAAAGACGCCTTAACGAAAAAAACTCTGGCCACCAATCTGCCCAAAGCAGATCTACAGGACTGGCTGGAACGGCGGCAGAAAAATCTTCATATCAACAGCAAGCTGACTGAAATGACCCGCAGTAACCGGTTCCACTTTCTGGCAATCGGCAAAGATGATAATGCGCCGCTGTCCCATACGCATATGGAAGCCCGCAAGCTGACCCAGGAAACCTATGACCTGACACAGCGTACATTTCAGATCGTTCCCGGTGTCGACCAGTTGGGACTGCTGCTGCTGACAAGAGCAGGCAATGAACTGAACCGTTACCAGCCCAGAGTTTATGCATTTTATGCTGACGGCTGGGGGCCGCGCACACTGCCGCAATATTCTGATATGACCTTAGGACAGTCAGTACCGCAGCAGATCTTAGCAGTAGACGGCCGCACTGCTACAAGTGCCGCTAATGCCGATATAGTCCTGGCACTCAATACGCCCTTCGACGGTGTGATGATGGATTCTACAGCTCCTTCTAACCAATTTTTCTCTTCACCGCAAAACCGTACCTATATCGGACAGCTCAAACAGCTTCTGGACAAAGGTTACCAGGTATCTTTGGCTGACGTAGCCTATTCCAACGGAGCCGATAACGGCTTTATGAATGAACTGGCCAAGCAGGAGCAGCTGGAACGCCTGACAGCTTATAACGGCTGGAATACGGCAGACAATACCGTTGGTTTTGCTATCTGCCAGGGTATCCTGATGCCGCAGATGCCGAAACAGGAGGCAGAAAAGCTGATGCGGATCAGGGTCATCGACGACTGGTATTACCAGGCAAACGCCCGCCGCAGTGCCACAGCCTTTTTAGAAAGCAAGAATCAGAAGGCTGCCGTTTACCTGCTCGGCCCCTATCAAAAACCGATCCATGAACTGGCCTTAGGAGTTTGCCACGATTTGTCAGAGCGTTATAAATTTACCCAGAAAAGTAATTTTGACATTTCGTTCCCCTGGGACAGACTGTTTGAGATCGATGTAGAACTGAAAAAAGACAAAAAGAAATAACTGACGTTAAAATACCGTTGGACAAGATGTGTCCAACGGTATTTTTTAATTTATATGTTTTACTCAATAACTGCACTCAAAAAGTATAATTGATGCCAATCTGGTAATTCCGCCCCGGTTCGGCATACCATTCGTCAAACCCTAAAAAACCACCTGTATCATTATCCCAGCTGGAATAAAACTGGTTAAAAATATTATTGACCTTCACATACAGCTTCGCCTGCTTATTCAATTTATAGTTTACAGAAGCGTTCCAGACCCAGTAGGTGTTATTGGCAAAAAGGTTCTCGCCGCGGCCGTTGGCCTGGTCAAACACACCTCGCCCCTGCAGTAAAGCGCTGTAAGGCTCTCTGTCATAAAGCAGATTAAACTGTAATTCACCATGCGGAATCATCGTACTAACCTGAGGCATATTTTTGCTGCGTTCTGTCTCTACCTTCGCCTGCGTATAGGCTACTGAAGCCCGCCACTGCTCTGAAAAACGTTTATCGGCAGAAAGCGTAAAGCCAGTGGCTTTCTCACGAGCAACATTAGCGTAGCGTCGTGGATCTACAGTACGATCTACTGCGATAACATTAGCAGCATCACGGTGAAAAATACTGGCTTTCAGAGTCAGTGAAGCCTCCGGTGTGTAAGAAGCCCCAAATTCGTAGACTTTACCTTCTTCCGGTTTCAACTCCTCATTACCATATGCAGGTGAAAATACCTGCACTTGTTTCGGCGGTGCAAAATATTCAGTATACGCTAATGTATACAACAGTTTATCAGAAGGGTTATATTCTACAGCAACCGCAGGTGACAATTTCTTACCGGCAGAAGAATTCCAGTCCTGCCGCAGGCTGCCTGTTGCTTTGAGCCTGTCGTCCAGCTGCCACTCATTCTGCAGATAAACAGCCTTGCTGATCATAGTCCTGTCATTATAATTTGAAGTAAGGTCCTGATAATCCAGCACCAGATCCTGATAATATTCAATACCGCCGGTCAAAGTATTTTTAGGATGCCACTGCTTAGTATACCGGTCAAAAAATCCCTGCGTGCGCAATTCGATCAGCCAGGGGTTAGGAACGTTAGACCCTTCATCATAGACAGCATTACTGCCACGTCGATAAATACCCAAAAGATTATTTTCGCTGTCAGAAATTTTTCGATTAAATTCCAGGCTGATATTATTTTCAGTTTTACGGGCATTGACCATAAAAATATTCTTAACTAAATTTGCCGGTTTAGTTGTATCTGTTTCAATATTTTTATAGTTAAAGATCTTCGACATATATCTGCCACTGAAAGCGCTGTAGCTCAAAGTAAGCTCGGCAGCATCACCCCAGGATTTTGTTACCTTAACGTCGGCATTTTCGGTATTATCATATGAAGGTATGCTGTGTCTGGCGCTGCTGTAGTCACCTGTAATACTTTTCTGTGCAGCCACTAACCAGCTCCAGTCGCCACTTTTGCCAAGCTGCAGAATATTTTCGCTTTCACGTCCATAGCTGCCGGTTTCCAGATTGATACTGGTCTTAACGCCCTCAGCAGCTTTTTTGGTAGTGATCCTGATTACGCCGCCCTTCGCCGCATTACCGTATATAGCACCCGCAGACGCCGGCAGTACTTCTACACTCGCCAGCATTTCAGCTGGCAGCACACTAAAATCAAAATCATTGTAGCTGCTGCCGTTCCAGTTGGCGCGGATACCATCTACCACCACAATATAACGGTCAGAACCATTCAGCAGGATATTACTGTAAGCATTTCTTCCGCCGCTGACACCCTGTCCCATAATAGTGATACCAGGCAATTCCTGCACAACGTCCAAAGCATTATCATAATTACCTGCTTTTAGCTGCTGCTCACCAATTTTATAATAACCAGGCTTGATTTCGTTTGTTTCATAACGTGCTGCTGTAACTATCATCGGCTCCAAATAAAATTCTGCGGCTTCCTCAGCAGCCGCAGTCTCTATTGTCCAGGTCAGCAAACATAAACCCGTTAAAGCAAAGACATTCAGATATTTTTGCTTCACAGCAACCTCTCCCCAATACACGCTTCTTTTATTACGCAAAAAAACAGTACTCAGCTAGTTTAAAAATTTTTCTATACTTTGATATAGCTGTTCTACATCAAAAGGCTTGGGAATAAAACAATTCATGCCTGCCGACAATGCTTTCTCCCGATCTTCCTGCATCGTATTGGCAGTCATAGCAATAATCGGTATTCCCCGTGCATCCGCTCTCTCCAGCGCTCTTATCTCTACAGCTGCCTCTAAACCGTCCTTGATTGGCATCTGCAGATCCATCAGAATCAGATCATAGGTACCTGGTAATGTTTCCTTAAATCTGTCGACAGCCTGCTGACCGTTAACGACACGCTCTACCTTTACGCCCTGCATTTCCAGCATTGTTGCAGCAATCTCGGCATTCAGGTCATTATCCTCTGCCAACAAAACATTTTTCCCCTGTAATACATGATACTTGCCAGCCACTTCATTATTTTTTAAACTCTCCTCAAGCTGCCCTTGATAAACAAGCAGTTCAATAGTAAAAAAGAATTCCGAGCCTTTGGCAACTTCGCTGCGCACGCTTAAAATACCACCCATCAATTCTACCAGGTTGCGGCTGATCGCCAATCCCAGACCTGTCCCCTGCTGATTACTGCGACTTTTTCTGAAAACCTGTTCAAAGGACCCAAAAATTCGTTCCAGATCTGCTTCCGGTATTCCGATGCCAGTATCACAAACACTGAACCGCAACGCTGAGCTGTTTTCCGAAACAGCGCTTTCCAAAACAGTAACAGTAATTTCACCTTTTGTTTCTGTAAATTTATGAGCATTAGACAGCAAATTGATCAAGATCTGTTTCAAACGCAATTCATCGCCGACAAAATTTTTATGTGTAAAATAGCCTTTAAACTGTAAGTTGATATTCCTTTCCTCGGCCATAACCTGAAAAATATTGCGCAGCTGTTCAAGCAGGTTTTCCACAGAAAACGGCCTGCTTTCAAGCTGGATCTTACCGCTTTCAATTTTTGACATATCCAGAATATCATTAACTATCGACAGCAAAAATTTAGCAGATGAATCTATTTTCGAAATATTTTTCTGCGTAACGGGATCCCCGTCTCCGGAAAGCCGCATCAGATTGGCCAGTCCAATAATAGCATTAAGCGGCGTCCTGATCTCATGAGACATCCTGGAAAGAAATTCCGACCGCACCTTGCTCAGGTTCTCGACTCGCTTCATCTTAAAGTAAATAACCTGATTTTTCATTTTAAACCAGAAATACATAAAAACAAGCGTAGCTGCCAGTATAATAAAGACAATTATGATCAAAGAAAACGTAACCGGGTTCGAATAAACCAACGCCCTAAAAGACATCTCCTTTTTCCCTGACATCAAAGTATTATTAGAGAGAATCTTTGAAGTTTGTTCATCAGTCAGGTTTACCAGCCCTTTAGTCAATATGGAATACAGCTGCGTATCTCTATCAGCATTGACGCCCAATGCCAGATATACTTTAGGACTGTCTACCACCGGCGTTATATTTGTATAATAATCTCTCATATACAAATGCTCTAAAACAGCTACAGGCAGCCTGGTATAATCAGCTTTACCCTCATCCACTGCTTTCAGGCATTCTTCATAAGTATCAAAATATACTACCGAGCCATGCTTGATATTGCGGGAAGCCGTACTGCCATTGATAACTGCAGCAACACTTCTGTTATCATAAAAAGCAGCATACTTATTACGCATCACGGTCGAATTCAGTGTCATATAATTCTGAGTAATATCTATGCCTTCTGCACCAACGGCATTATCCTCATTAGCAAAATAGCCTAAAACATCAGCCTTGCCTGTCTTGACCATTTCAATGGAATCTTTATAAGAGACAGCCGTTACATATTCAAATTCTGCTCCCGTCTGGGCCGAAATCAAGGACAGAATATCGGGAACAATGCCAACAGACTTTTTACCCTCCCGAAAATAAAAAGGATAATTATCTTCTATCACCGCAACCTTAAATGGCTGACTACGTTTGATAAAGTCAAGTTCTTCCTGTGAAATATTGGCGGCATTATGATAATTGACCGGGAAATACTTTCTAAAACTTGTCTCCCCGAAATTTGGATTAGCCTCATAAATTTTTTTGATAGCATCATTAAGCTGGGCACAGATAACAGGATCAGCTTTTTGGGCTACAATATAACACGGTTCTGCGTCAAAGCGCAGCGCTACATTGTAATCACTTACGTTTTTATAAGTATCGTTTACCAAAAGCAAGTCCACTTCATGCTTATTCAAAGCCTGTTCAAAATCATCGGTCTCGCTGTAATATTTAAATTTACATGCTACATTGTTAAAATCAAGTACATTATGCAGACGTTTCAACTTGGCCGCAGCATTTTTAAAAACGCCAATCGTTTTACCGTCGATGCTTTTTACATCAAAACTCTTGATACTATAATCATCTTTATTGTAAATCAATAAACTGTTGTTGAAACCGATCAGATAATCCGGATAATAAAGATTCTCACCAAAACCGGGAATTTTTAAAATAGCTCCCATCAAATCATATTTGCCTGTAGAAATCCCCCGGATCGCTTCCATCAAATCATCTTCAACAAATTCATATTCCCAATTTGTATATTTAGCTATTTCCAGCAGCCATTCGTAAACTGCACCGCCACGCGTTCCATCGGCATAAGTTTCACACAGTCCTTTGGATTCTGGAAAAGCAACACGAACAACCTGTTTAGCCTGTGTTTCCGCCGCTGATGCAGATACACAGGCTAAAATCGTTATTATCATCGCCAATATTTTCAAGCTGTTTTTAAGCCATTTCATCAGAATAATGCTTCCTTTGTTTTTATTGTTTTAATATAAATTTATTAGTTGTTTTCATTATATATTTATATTAATTTTATCAAAATTATACGTTTTAAGCAATGAAACAGAATTTTATTATATAATCAGCTTTAGGAAGACAAAAAAATACCATTCATCTGTGCAATACAGTGAATGGTATTTTGCTTATTTTCTTGGTAAAAAGATTTTTATAGTCGTCCCCTGTTCCAGCTCACTCTCCAATTCGATACGTCCCTGATGGAATAAAATACCATGCTTGACGATTGAAAGGCCAAGACCAGTGCCGCCAGTTTCTTTAAAATGGCTCTTATCGACCCGATAGAAACGTTCAAAAACACGTTCCTTATCCGCGCTGCCGATACCACAGCCGGTATCCTTAAAGGTCAGCACAGCCTCTCCCGGAGCAACGGCCACCGTTACATCGACGCGGCCGCCATCACGATTATACTTGATACCGTTATCGATCAGATTGTAGATGACCTCGCCCAAAATCGCCGGTACACCCTCGACCTCAGCTTCACAGCCGCTGACACTGACACTGATATTTTTTCCGGCTGCCTGAGCCTGCAGACGCTGAGCCGTATTTTCAGCCAGTTTTTTCAGCTCGACCATTTCCAGATTTTTCATATCTCCGGCAGCTTCGTCCAGGCGCGACAATTTCATAATATTATCGATCAATCCAATCAGGTGCCCAGCTTCGCTGTAGATTTTTTCCAGAAAACGCTGCTTGTCACCTTCCTGAACCAAACCGTTTTTCATGATCTCGGCGTACCCCAGAATCGACTGCAGCGGTGTTTTCAATTCATGGGAAACATTCGCTGAAAATTCCCGCCGCAATGTTTCTGCCGCCCGTTTTTCCGTAACATCAAAAATCAGCAGTACACTGCCCTTGCCGCCAACACTGCTGCCGCAAAGCTGATAATAACGTCCATCCTTCTGATAAAGACTTTCACCGCTGCCAGCAGCGGCAACCTTCTGCAGCAGTTCCTGCACTTCCTGTCCCCGTTCCAAGGTCAGAATATTTTTACCAGCCACTTCGTTGCCCTGCAAACCAAATAATCTGGCCGCACTGTCGTTGATCGACAAAATATTCTGCCTGTCATTCAAAAGGATCAGCCCTTCATTCATACTCTGAGTAATGGCTGTCAGTTCGTTTTGCTTTTGACGCAGCTGCTGCAATCCTTCCGAAACCTGTTTTTGCTGTTGGGAGATCCGTGTTAAAAAAGGCGCCAATTCATCGTAAGTGTCATTTTCCAAAGGATGCTCCAAATCGACCTGTTCCAGCGGCAAAACCATTTTATCCGTTATCCGGCGGGCTAAAAGCATGGCAACAAAAGCCACAAGCAGCACTACTGCTATCATATAAGGAATACTGCCTGCCACTGTCGCAAAAACAGAATCAGTAGTTCGGGCAACACGCAGCACATCACCGTTTTCCAATCGCAGCGCATAATAAAAAGTTTTTTCCGACAGGGTGTCGCTCATACGTTCTGCCAGACCAACACCGTCAGTCAGTGCTGACTGCACTTCTTCCCGGTCTTTGTGATTGAGCATTTTTTCGGCAGGCACATAATTATCATACAGGACTTTGCCGTCAGGCGCGATCAAAGTAACCCGTGTCACCTTATTCCCTTCAGCCTGTAAAGCCTGTAAATAACTTTTTTCGTCCTGCTCCATACCTATTTTGATAAAAGCAGCTTCCTGCCTCAAATCATGCTGCATCGTTGTCATCGACCCCTGATACATGATCACGGCGATCAACACGGAAGCAATGACCACAGCCGCTGTAGATAACCACAGCAGTCCGCTGAAAATTTTATTTCTCATAGCCTGCTCCTATACGATAACCGACGCCGCGTACTGTCTCGATCAACGAGCCCGCCTTGCCCAGCTTCAGACGCAGCGTGCGTACATGCACATCGACAGTACGCGTCTCACCGGCAAAATCATAACCCCAGATGTCAGTTAAAAGCTGTTCGCGCGTAAACACCTGCCCCGGACGTTCCAGCAGTTTATGCAAAAGCTCGAATTCTTTAAAAGTCAGTATGACTTCCTGCCCGCCAACCAACACGCGGTGTTTATCGATTTCCATCACCAGTTCGCCGGCAGTAAGCCTGCCCTGCTTGTCATCCTGCTTATAGCGGCGCAATACGGCCTTCACCCGCGACACCATTTCCATCATGCCAAAGGGTTTGGCGATATAATCATCAGCACCGTTATCCAGTCCGTGCACTTTGTCGAACTCGGAGCCCTTGGCTGTAGCCATGATGACCGGCACCTGGGCTGTACGTTTATCACTGCGCAGCTGTTTCAGCAGCGTTATGCCGTCATCTCCTGGCAGCATGATGTCCAGCAGGATCAAAGTCGGCTTAGCACATTCCAGTGCTTTAAACAGCTCTTCACCGCTGCCGACGCCCAATGCTTTAAAACCGACGGACTGCAATGTATAAACTTCCAGTTCACGAATATTAGGATCGTCCTCCACGCAAAAGATCATGCACAGTATCCTCCTCATGTGCTCCTGTGATCATAAACAGCACCCACTGGGAAATATTGACCGCATGGTCGCCGATTTTTTCAAAATACTTGGCGATCATCAGATAATCGATAGCCTGCTCACCGCTATCCTGAGTGCTGCGTATGACCTGGATCAATTCTTTTTTTGCTTTGCTGAACAATTCGTCAACGACGTCGTCGTCACGTTCCACCTGCTGTGCCAGCCTCAGGTCGCCTTTTACGAAAGCGTCCAGGCTGGTGCTGACCATTTTTTTCGCCGCCGTCGCCATTTGCTGCAGCAGCGTTGTGTCGTAGTCACGGCCAAACTCGGCCTTACCTAAAATTTCAGCAATATTGCCCGCCTGCTCGCCGATACGGCTCAGGTCGGTGATCATTTTCAGCGCCGCTGAGATCTGACGCAGATCAGAAGCGACAGGCTGCTGTTTTAAAAGCAGATTTATACAAATATTCTCTACTTCACGCTCTTTTTCCTCTGTGCGTTTGCCTAAAATAACAATTTCTCTGTTCAGAGCATCGTTATCCTCCTGCAAAGCCTGCATTACATGCTCCAAAGCATTCTCGCATAAAGTTCCCATGACGATCAGTTCCGTGTTCAAAAGCTCCATCTGCGCCGCAAATCTGCTTCTTACCATCAGCCAAACCTCCCCGTAATATAATCTTCAGTCTTTTTCTCCTGCGGATTGGCAAACAAAGTATCAGTATCATTGAACTCGATCACCTCGCCCAGAAGGAAGAAGGCCGTTTTATCAGAAATACGCACCGCCTGCTGCATATTGTGAGTAACGATAACGATAGTATAGTTTTGTTTCAACTCCAGAGCCAGATCTTCAATCTTGAGGGTCGAGATCGGGTCCAGCGCCGAGGTCGGTTCGTCCATCAGCAGGACTTCCGGCTGCACTGCCAAAGCACGGGCAATACAGAGCCGCTGCTGCTGACCACCGGAAAAGCCCAAAGCACTTTTATCAAGCCTGTCCTTGACCTCATCCCAGATCGCCGCCTTACGCAAAGCTTCCTCTACCATATCGTCCAGCTTGGCTTTGCCTTTTACGCCATGTGTACGCGGTCCGAAAGCAATATTGTCATAAACACTCATGGGAAACGGATTCGGCTTTTGAAAAACCATCCCGACACGTTTACGCAGCAGGTTCACATCGTCGTTAGCGTAAATATCGTCATTGTCCAGCAATACCTTACCGGTAATACGGCAGCCTTCGATCAGATCGTTCATCCTGTTCAAAGATTTCAGCAGCGTCGACTTGCCGCAGCCGGACGGCCCGATAAAAGCAGTGATCTCCTTTTCCGGTATCCGCATATTGATATTTTTCAGCGCCTGAAACTCGCTGTAATACAGGTCTAAATTTTCAATAGCTATTTTTGCGTCCATATTATTTTCCCTTCATCAATTGTTTGGCCAGCCGGCTCGATAAAGCATTGATCGCAATAACGATCACAACCAGAATGACGGCTGTCGCATAAGCCTGCTTCATATACAGGCCCTCGCTGGCCAGCACATACATATGCACCGCCAGAGTTCGGCCCGATGACAGCACTCCATCTGGCAGCGCCGCCACCGTGCCGGATGTATAGATAAGCGCTGCCGTTTCGCCCACGATCCTGCCGATAGCAAGGATAACGCCTGCTAAAATCCCGGGGACAGCAGAAGGCAGGACTACGGCGAAAACAGTACGCAGCTTGCCTGCGCCCAAACCATAGCTGCCCTCACGGTAACTGTCCGGGATAGCCTTCAAAGCTTCTTCCGTTGTGCGCATGATGAGGGGAAGGATCATGATCGCAACGGTGCAGGCACCGGCCAGCAGCGAATAACCCCATTTTAAATAGGTGACGAAAAACAGCATACCGAACAAGCCGTAGACGATGGAAGGGATACCCGCTAAAGTATCGGCAGTCACCCGCACTACTCCCACCAGCTTATTGCCGCGGCTGGCATATTCTACCAGATACACGGCTGCGAAAATACCCAGCGGCGTTGCGATAGCCAAAGCCAGCAGCACCATCAGGACCGTATCTACTAAAGCAGGAAACAGCGAAACGTTCTCGGAATTATAATGCAAGGCAAAGAGACTGGCTTCGATATTAGGCAGCCCCTGCCACAAAATATAGCCCAGTAAAAAACTCAGTACCAGAAAAGTCGTCAGCGCCGCAGCCACCACGCAGCCCAGCAAAAACAGCGACAGCGGATCACGACCACACTCGTACAACCTGCGGTTAAGCTGTGCTTTCAACCCTATCATTGCTGCACCACCTTACCTTTCAAGTACGAAAACGTCAGATTAATGATCATGATAAAAATAAACAGTACTACTGCCGTAGCGATCAGAGCATCACGGTGCAGATCGGCAGCATAACCCATTTCAATAACGATATTCGTCGTCATCGTGCGCACGCCTTCCAAAAGGCCTATCGGCATCCGGGCCTGGTTACCGGCAACCATGATCACCGCCATCGTTTCGCCGACAGCACGGCCCATCCCTAGAATGACCGCCGCCATGATACCCGACTTGGCAGCCGGCACGATCGTAAAAAATACGCTGCGGACATGGCCTGCCCCCAAAGCCAGAGCCCCTTCGTAATAACTGTTGGGCACTGCCCGCAAGGCAGCCTCGGCCACACTGATCAGTGTCGGCAGGATCATCATACCCAAAAGCAGTGAAGCAGTCAGCATACTGCTGCCGGTTCCGCCTACATGTTCGCGGATCAGCGGTACCATTACCACCAGACCAAAAAAACCGTAAACTACGGAAGGAATACCCGCTAATAACTCTACGGCAGGCTTCAGCACATTATATATTTTCCCGGGACAGAAACGCGCCATAAAGATCGCCGTCAGGATACCGACAGGTACACCGACAACGATAGCCCCCAAGGTAACGTATAAACTGCCCAGAATCATCGGCAGGATGCCGTAAATATCATTAGCCGGACGCCATCTTTCACCCAGGAAAAAGTCTGCTATCCCGATCTTACCGATAGTCGGCAGGCCGTTGGCGAATAAAAACAGGCAGATCATCGCCACCATGGCGATAGATACGCACGCCGCCAGCAGAAAAACAAATTTCATTATCTCTTCTTTGCGTTTCTCCATATGCCCTCGCATTATACAGGCGGCTGCCCCGAAAGGCAGCCGTTGATGTTTCAGATATGATTTTTATCAGCTTACAGTTTGTTCCATTCGGTAGTCTTGCCAGTAAAGATCGCTTCGACCTGTTCTTTTTTCAGGTCGCTGATCTTGTTGTCTTTATTGACGATAACCGCGATACCATCAGTAGCAATGACTGTAGCTTTCAAGCCCTGGTCCAGTTCGCTCTTTTTCAGCTCGCGGGACGCCATGCCAATGTCGCAGATACCGCTGATCGCAGATTTGACGCCTGTAGTGGAATCACTGGTCTGAATTTCGATGTTAGCCGCAGGATTGATTTTCAAGTAAGCTTCTTTCAGTTTTTCCATTGCCGGAGTTACGGAAGAAGAACCCGCAACGACAACCTTACCTGCCGGTTTGGTTCCTTTATAAGGAGCGGCTTTCTCGTCACCGATGCAGCCGGCTTTGGCAACTACTTCCTGGCCTTCTTTCGACATGATGAAGGTCACAAAATCCTGAGCAACTTCGCTTAAGCCGTCTTTAGTGCAGATGTTGAAAGGACGGGCGATTTTATAAGCACCGCTCTTGACGTTGGCAGCACTGGCCTCAGCACCGTCTATTTTCAGTGCTTTGACAGTGTCGTTCAAAGAACCCAGAGAAATGTAGCCGATAGCGTCTTTATTACCGGCAACAGTGGTCATCATAACAGAAGTGTTATTAGTGATCGCAGCATTGTCTGTAGTATGATCGACTTTTTTGCCGTTAGCATCCTTCTTTTCGATGCCGAACAGTTCTATGAAAGCACCACGGGTACCGCTGCCATCCTCACGGGAGATAACGACGATCTTGCTGCCTGCTGCCGCAGTATCAGCCTTTTTCTCAGGTTCACTGCTGCCGCAGCCTGTAAAAATCATCGTGCTCATTGCTGCTAATAAAATACCTGCTACTTTTTTGTTCATTTTCATCACTATAGCCTCCAAAATTTTATGATTTGCTTGTAGTTTTCTGACTATGTCTATAGCATAGCCCAGTAAAGTAAAATCCGTTAGCATGGTTTTGTAAAATCAATGTAAAGTTTGTAAAGTTAAAACAAAATACGGTCACTCCGTCCTCAAAGCTCTTATCCCGGGCGGTGACCGTAAATTTGTTCTTAACAAAATTGAAAAAAGAACAGCCTTCAGCAGGCATCTTAGTCAAACAGTTTTTGCAAGTTCTTTTTTTAACTTTTCCATATTGTTTATTACATATTGTGTATTACAATTAAAATACTTCATAGGCAGGATTATCACTCTGCCATTTTTGACAGCATCAATACTCTGATAACCCGGATCTTCCAAAACTTCTTTTTTTCTTGCTGCCGCACTTTTATGCTGACCACCAAACGACCAATCCAAAACTATAAGTCTTTCCGGATTTAATGCTACAATTTGCTCCTTTCCCAGATAATTTCCAGCAAAATTTTCATACCGAGCAGCTAAATTTTCAATATTACAAGTTTCAAAAACACTATTACTCATAGACCCTTTATGACCTGTTCCTCCATTAGGATGCAGCAATAATACTCCAGATATCCGCGGAGTATCCCGCTCAGCCTTCAGATACCCTGAAACTTTTGCAGCCATTTTTTCCGCTGCAGCTTCATTATCTACCAGTTTTCCCAATAATTTAATATAATCTGGTATCTTATAAATATTCTCAGGCTGCTGTAAAATACAATTTTTCACATCTATCGTATCCAACAGTTCCCCCAAGACTGTCCCTCTGCCACTTGCCAAAATAACCAGATCCGGTTTAAAGGCCAAGATACTCTCAACATTATCTTCACAAACAGGTATGTCTTTTATTACTTCCGTACAATTTGACAGATCCTCTTCATGCGCCCATTTATCAGTCGCGATTACATCAGACAACGGGATTAATTCCGTTAATATCTCACAGGCGCTATAATTAAGGCAGACTATTCTTTGTGGCGGCTTGTGAAAAGCAACTATTTTCCCGCGTGCATCCATTATTGAATAAATGCCTGCTTCTCCAGATACATTACTGCGCTCTTCGCTGCAACCCGAAACAAACCATGAAAATAGTAAAATTAATACCAATAACGCTTTTTGCATACATTTTCCTCTGTTTAGATTCACAAAATAAATATATTTTTTAGAAATTTCTTTCATAAGAAATAAACCAATCTCTACAAGGCAGCAACGTACCTCTGGAAGCGGCCATTTCTTCAGTTCTGTTTAAAAGATTATTAACGGCAAACTTCACACTGTTTTCTTTATCAAACTTATAAGTAGTATTAAAACTCAAATATTGCTTAATACCTTTGCCAGACTGAGGATTGAAAGCATTATAGCGCATGGCGGCGTACTGATGCAAAAGATTACTTGTAATCTTACCTGTTTTATAAGTCAAAACACTGTTTATAAGCAATTTATCGTCACATCTTTGAAAAGCATCTCCCGGCTTATTATTCTGCTTTGGATCAGAGAATGCCACCGCAGTTTTTAATTTCCACTGCTCATTTAACTGTCCCTCATATGATAACTCAACACCTGTATTCTTAAATTTATTGGCATTCACGACCATGCTGTGATCATCATCGATTTTTTGAGTATAAATACGATTATCGATATCCAAATGGTATAAAGATAATTTTAACATTTCCCTGTCCGAAAGCAACTTTTTCCAGCCGATTTCATAGTTCCAGCCAATTTCCGGTCCAAGATCATCGTTAAAAATTACGGCATCACTGTCCGAGTACTGATCTCCTATCGTTGGTATTCTGAATGATTTATTGACATTAAAAAACAGTGAATCCTTTTTACTAAGTTTATGCAAAATCTGGAAAGATGGTAAAAATTCATTCTTCATCTTGTCATACATCACTTCTCTGCCGCCGAAAGAAAACTGTGTTTTATCATTTACATCATTGACGACTTGAAAATATATGGCCTTCCTATGCCGTTTAATCATATCCAAATCAAAAGAAGTCCCTTTAACATTACCATGTGAATCAGCTTCTAAAGCTATTTCCAACCCAGTTGTTATATCATACTTACCGGTTTTAAAATTATATCTGGTATCTGCTCCATAGTTATAACTTTTCCTGCGCAAAGAACTTTTAGGAACTAAAGTCCCGGAATTATTATAATAATCATTCTCATACTTTCTCTGCTGCCCAAACAGTGTGATATTAATTCCCTTATTCCTGTATACCATGTTCAAATCATGGAAAGCAATTGTAGTATCATTGTTACCATTAGGTTTAGATTTTTGAAATTTATCATAAGTATTCTGATTATCTGTAATTAAATATCGGAAAGCAAAATTATCATTAGGCGTATATTTTAACAGCGCACTGTTTTTTTCCATCCACCTCCCCTTAGAAGTTTTTGAAGAAGTATACCAATTACGTTCAGCAACCCTGTCATGGCTATATGAAACACCAAATTTATCACCATTTGCATTTAAGGAAGCCAATCGTTTGCCTCTGCTGCCATAACCTGCACTCATAGAAACCTGCTGCGATTTTTTCGTAATGATATTTATAACGCCCGTCAGCGTATCAGTACCGTATAAAACAGCGCCGGTGCCTCTTATGATTTCAATCCTTTCCACAGCATTGACCGGGATTGCATCTAAATTACCAAATCCCTGCATATTTAAAGGTACGCCGTCAATTAAAATAGTTGGATTTCTGCTCGCACCAGTTAATCCGCGCATACCAAAAGTAGACCCAACACCTGTTGGCTGGGCGGCAATTGCTCCTGTAGCATATTCTAATATCTCCTGCACATTACTGCCATTATAATTTTTTATATCTTCCTTGGTAAATATTTCAGTAGCAGCCGGAGTATTCATTTCTTTTTCTTTTTCAAGCCTCGATTCGGTAACAAGTACCTCGTCCAAATTATATGTATTCAACTCCTCTGCAAACAACATTCCCTGATGAATCATACTGAAAACAGCAGCTAAAACAAGTACATTTCCTGAAAATTTTTTCATCATTTTAACTTCCCTTCTTTATAGTTATAATACACAAACAAAAACTATATTATTTTATCGAATTATTTGGTAGTTTGTGATATCATAATGAATAATACACCTTATAGTTACTATAAAGTCAATAGGAGGAATTATTAAATGTCAATAAAAGACAATTACTTCTTTGCAAAAGAATTAGCTGAACTACATAAAATATCTAAACAAACACTAATTTTTTATGATAAAAAAAATATCCTTAAACCAGCCTTTATTGATAACAATGGCTATAGAATGTATTCTCTCAAACAATATTTTATTTTAGGTATCATTCTGGATTTAAAAAAAATGGGCTTTCATTTAAAAGATATAATTACTTTTCTTGATAATAGAGACACAAATAACATATTAGAACTATTGCATAAACAATTAAATACTCTGACCAAGCAAAAAGCTATCATAAATAAACTATGTGATGCTATTCAAAGTAAAATAAATTTAATAGAAACATACAATTCAAGAAAACTAAATGAAATTACCCTGTCATATCAGGAAAAAGAATACTTTTTAGTCAGCGACCAAATCACCTTAAGCAAATCACAAAAAGAACGTTTTTTAATTGCAGCTGAACTGTTAAGTTCAGCAACAGACAATAATGGCATCAAAGAATACGATTTAACAGGATTTATATTTACCCTTCCCTGTCTTGATAAAAAGCCCGACTTTTACCAGGTTTTCTGTAAGACTAATGAAAATAACTATAATTACACAAAAAATTATGATTTATATCTTCAAATTTTTGTAAATCATAACTTTCATGATGCTTTAAACTACGCCCAACCACAAATAACAGACTTCTGTGCAGCGCTTGATCTTAATTTAAGTAATACCATTTTTATAAAAACATTTAAAAATTACTGGACATCAGATTCACATAGTAATTTCATATCCAAAATAGAAATTCCTATTATAAAGAAAAATTAGCAGGTATATACTATGTATACCCCTGCCATAAACACCTTCTTGATTATAAAAAATGAAATTCATATATTATAAAGGACACAGCAATCTTAAAAATAAAGATGCTGTGTCCTTTATACGTAACGCGCCAACTCACGCAACAATATCTCCTCATTGCCGCGGGTATAAACCAGCGGTTTGGAAAATTTTCCAAGATAGTCTTTTAGTTTACTATACACACTATGCCCGACATATGTCCAGTTAAACACTATTACATCAGCCTTATCAAGCACGTTCACATCATAATTTACTTCTTTTACCCCGATAAAAATAAAATCAGGATACTTTTGCTTCAAACGGTTCTGCCAGTCATCGCGACCTCCGATAACGGCAACCCGCAACGCAGCAACAGTTTTCGTATCAAGATACTCTACGGTCGCAGGCAATTCCATATCATTGTTTTCACTGTTTATGCACTCCTTCATATATCTATACTCAGTTTTGATGTCATCTAACAGTTTATTTTTAAGCTTCAGTTCGTCCTGCAGAGATGCCAGCAATTTAGATTGTTTGAACAACTGCCGCTCCAATTTTACAAGTTGTTGATCTTTCTCCCGTAAAACAGCCGCTGTTCTTTCACGCTGTCTGGATATATCTTCCAATTTTCCAATGCATCTGTCTTTTCTTAAAACCGTTTTCTGATGCTCGTGCATATACAAAAACCGACTTCTGATCTGCCTGCACACAACAGAACACTCCTGTACAAAAATATTCTGTACCATCTCGTCAAATACAGCCTTTTCAGACTCCTCACCAATTTCAAAATTCTTCTCGCGCAACCAATCGTTACCCTGCAACAAATTACGAACACTGCCGCCATACTGCTTAACGTCCCTGTTCAAAACATCCGGCGCCACCTCGCTCATAAAATAAACCATGATTGCATTTTTACAGGTGCCACAATTACCCGCATGATAAAAATAATCAGCAAAAGTACCATCATATGCCGCTTTCCTCGGCAGCCAACCCCTGCGCTGCCATTAAAATGCTTAAACTGAAAATAATTGCCGCAATAAATTTCATCTGTTTACCACCACCAAATTAACATTTATGTAATAAAGTAAATCTCAATTATTTCGCTGATAGTTTTTCGCTATCATATATACCGTATCCATTAATGTTTGTGACTTAATAGGAAAAAACTTTTTGTCCTGTATATTTTCGTATAATAACTTACCCTGCTTACTGAAAAGCTTGCTGTCGATTATTGCATAAGTTTTTTTCCGCACATTAATTAACATTTGCATATCACTATTTATTGCACTATCGTCATCCTCAAGCTTACTGCCGTATTTATTGTTCAGCTTATCTATTATCTGCTTATCTCTATAAATTGTACGCACCAATATTTGTACTACATCTTTATTATCATCGCTGATAGCCAGCGCTTTATTGTCATATAAAAAAAGTCCCGTTCCGTTACTCATCAAGTACGCCCAGCGTTCCTGTTCCAATTCTTCCGGTGTCTTTTTAGGAAGTATACTCATTTCATAAATAGCTGGTTGTTCAGCTTCTTGTTCTGCTGGTTGCCCTGCATTCACAACACTAAATGGAAACGTCAATCCTAAAATCAGAGCCAACAACTTCAATATTTTTCCCATAAACTTACTCTCCGCATATATTTTTTATAAATCAAGCAGCATTAAGGCAACCACTTAAAGCAGTAGCCTTAATGCTGTGTTTATTACAGGAGCTTCATGTATCTAACATCTTATAAATACTCTTTTAAATTTCCAAACTCAAACTATTTTTTTGCTTTTTGTGCTAATTCATAGGCTTCACGAGCTAAACGAGCATGGCCAATGCAGGATTTAGAACCGGCAGAAGCAGCTGCACTTCTAGTCGTTGCAGCCGCATTAGCAGCAATGAAGCAGGCTGCATTGATATTTGTATAACTACTATTTACAGCAAGTGCTGCTGCATCAAAGTCATAAGGTGCAGTTCCCAAAGAAGAACCGGAAGCATCAGTATACACTTCGATTACATTACCTTTAACAAACCAGAAACGTTTATTGCTGTAGCCTTCGGCATGGATAGCCCAAAAGTAGCCCGGATCAGCAAAAGATTTGATAGTATCCCATGTTTTACCAGTCAATTCCAAATCTGCCACTGCCACTCTGTAAATCTTGCCATTAAAAGTGTTATAATCACTGGCATAATAGCCCGCAAAAATATAAGCATAACCATCTACGATAGATATATCGCGGAAGTCTCCGCTAACGCCTGTAGTTGGGATCTTGGCAGCAGCAACAGACATATTATTTAATGCATTGACAGTTACAATACTAATACATGTGTCTGGATTTGTCGTACCAGCCTGCTGCATACCCCCCAAAGCGCAGACATACAATTTACGTCCGTACAATTCCAAAGTAAATCCATTTTTACCTACACGAACGAATTTATTTGTATAAATCAATGCTCCAGTAGTCATATTAATACTGTACTGCACAACATAGCCTTCTTCATAATCGGCATAATAACCGGTTCCAGTATTATTAGAAAACAGCACATACAGATAATTGCCTAAAACCGCCACGCCCTCGCCATGATAAACGTGGCCTGCTTCTGCCAAAGCAGCGGGAAAATCATAAGCAAATTTCTGACTGTAAGGATTTGTTGCATCAGTCATATCAGCTACAACAACTTTCGCCAGGTCGTAACCGGTAGCAAACAGATAATTGCCTTTGCTGGCAACAGCGTGTATATTAGCGATGCCAGTCCAAGTAGCGCTGGCTTCCGGTGTGCCCCAATTACCCTGAGAAGCAACAAAACGGTTCGGCAGTAAAGATGTAGTGCTGTAAGTATACTGGCGGAACACCAATTCACTGTCTGTATTATCTTTCGTATAGTTGAAGCAGGCTGCATCACCGTTCAGTCCAGTGATTTTACCTTTAGCAGCAGTAGTATCAACAGTATTGCCGGCACGCGCACCTGTAATAGCACCAGCTTCACTTTCAGAATAGTTAGAAATAGTATAAGCAAATAAGTTCTCAGACATTGTTATCACTCCACTCCATTTCATTATAATTGATAATTGTGTTTTTTTATAACCGTTGCCATAACACATACTAAACCATTGGAACCATCTCCTCGCAAGCTTTTATTTTAAAACTTATACGACACAGTAGCATAATAAGTACGCCCCTGGATTGGGTAGTTGGCATTGGTTATTCTATTCGCTACAGAAGTACCGCTGGAAGTGTCTGGGAAATAAGTAGTTTCCTTTAATTCCGGCCCTTTGTTAAAGATATCGTTGCAGCCAACAGCCAATTCAAAATTCTTGCTGAATTTATATTTAGCGCCTAAATTAATGGTCATCAAAGCGTCCTGTATCGTTGGACTGCCTTCATTATAAGTCGTATACATTTCATCCACATACTTCACTTCGCCAAACAACATAGTTTTTTTATCGGGTCGATAAGCCACTCTGGCAAAACCTTCCCATTCAGGCGTATAAGTTGGGTTTGATGCGTAAGTGCCAACACCACTGGTCGAGCCCGTCGGTGAAGTGTCAAGATGACTGAGTTTGCTTTTTAAATAAGTGGCTCCCAGCGTAAAGTCCCATTTCTCCCAGTTAAAATCAGTCTGTAACTCTACGCCGCGGCTGGTACCTTTACCGGCATTTGCATATGTCCAGTAGTCATACCCCCAGCGCCACAGCATCAGCAGATTATCCGACTTACGGTAAAAATATGTCAGCTGTGTTTTGTTATCAGCCCCCAAAAGCTTGCCGTCCCAAATGGCACTGATATCATACTGCCTGCCCTCTTCCGGATAAGGGAACATATAACCACTTACTCTTTTCCCATCAGATATAGGAGCTGGCAAAATACCGCCGCCATCACCGGCGATCTCGTACAGATTCAGCAGCCTGTAATAAGTTCCCCCTGTAGCCCGTAGTGTCAAATTATCATTGACTTGTTTTTTCAGTGCCATCTGCCATGTTACCTTGTTATCCTGCTGCTCAGCTGCCTCATGCCGCCATTGCGTAGGCTTCCCTACATTCTGGTCGTAGCCGACACTTTTTCCGCCATATATCTCAGACTGGTTATAACGCACACTGGGCGTCAGCCACAAATCGCCTTTACTGTTCAGTGTAATCGTATCCTGCAGCTGAATATTCAGCAGCTTCTGGCTATAATCAGTTCTATAACCATTTTGTGCAGCTTGAGACGATAAACTGCCATCCGTAACACCAGAACCCGCCACATCCATATCTTCATCAGAATAGTTGAGCATAAACTCCAGCAGATGATTTTTACCGGCTTTATATGTGCCGTCGATAGCGCCGCCCCAGCGTTTACTATCATAAGCGCTCCACTTTCGAAAAGGTACTGAGGAATAAGGAACTGTTGGTAAAGCAGCGTCTAACAGTTCCCAATTTTCACATTTATAGCGTTTCTCCTGATCCAGATAATTTAAGTTCCAGCCCCATTCCAGATTACCTACCGTATCGCGCCGTCCCACCAACGCTTCTTTACTGGTCAATTTCTGTTTTGTTTGTGCCATGGAAAAATCAAGTACATCTGTATCTATATTAGGATCAGGCCAAGCATTCCACAGCATGCCACGCGGCAAATGTCTGTCGATCTGCTTCCAAGTGGCTTTGGCAAGCCAATGTTCATCCTGCCACTTAGCAATAAAATCAGTATTTTTATAATCGTTGTATTTGCGATAACGCCAGTCATCTCCTAAGAGTTTTAATGCTCTTTCATAATGCTCTTTCATTTTCAAAGCAGACTGGTAACTGGCTGAGTCATGAGAAACTTTATCAGTTATCCACTCATCGGCTTTTGTAGAACCAGCTTCTACGGTATCAAAAAAACTGTTCGGATCAGTTATGGCTCCAATGTTGTCATTATTGCCATTTCCCAGTTCCTCAAAAAAAGCATCCATATCAAACGATGGTATATAATTTATAATAATAGATTGCCAATTGTCAAATTTACTCTGCAAGGCACCTGTTGGATCATCACCATCCATTAATTTCCAAAACTCGTCTTCTGTAAGTTTACTATTATTAAACTCGTTATTAAGCTCATTAGCATAATATTGAGAAACAACTGTATGCAACTCACCACCTTCTAAAAACTGTCCCCACTCATTTAAATTTTCCAAATATTTTGTTTTTTGTTCACCAGTAATAAAGTTCTCTTCATACGCCTGATTAATTGCAGTACGATCAAAATTCTCAAGGCCTGCCATAATTGATTTCAATTCTTTTTGAAATTCCGGTCTTCTGCCCTCACTGGCATAATTTTTATATTTAAAATCGCCGTCGCTCTGATCGCGGTTGATGCCAACCATCAAAGCGCCACTACCCAAGGACGCATCGATCTGCAAGCTGCCTTTGTAACCGCCAAAGGAGCTTTTGCCAAAACTGGCCTGTACGTTAGCTTTGGTTGGCCTTTTAGTAACGATATTAATGACGCCGCCCATATAAGTACCGCCAAAGCGCGCCGGTATGTAACCACGATAGACTTCGATCCGCTCGACATTATGTACCGGAATAGTCGAAATATCTGCCGCCGCGTCGCCGCCTAAATTGAATAAAACACCATCAACAAACAACCCGACCTGTGCAGCCGTCGATCCACGCACACTGACCGTAGTATACTGACCTTTACCGTTTACCTCGCGTACATGCACACCAGGGACCATTTTCAACAAGTCGGGCAGGTCTTTCTGCTCGCCTTTGTAGTCATCGGGACGAATAACCGTTACCGTGCCAGGCGACAATTTTGCTTCCCAATCAGGACGCTTCGCCTCAACTGTTACGCCTTCCAGGGTAAAATCCATTCCCTCACCATCAGCTTCGACTGCTGCAGGTTGGACATCCTGCGTCACCGCTGTTGGTTCTACTGCATTTTCAGTTGCTTCTGCAGCCCATAGAGGCCTCGCGTCCCCCCCTAATGTGCAAACGCCCACAGCAGCTAAAATACCAGCCGTTATGGCTGCTTGCCGCAGTCCGCTTCTTTCTTTCCTCATACAAATCCATCCTCCCACTCTTTAGGTAAAAAATAACGCCGCATTTTCTACCAGTCCATTCGGTGAAAGTACAGCGTTTGTTTTTACCAAACAGCCTGCTCCGCTTTTCTGGTCGAAAATACTAAAATTTCCGCGCTGCTGGTTTCAGCGCATAATCATAGCGTCCGCAGAAATATTTGCCTGACAAAACGCCAAACCTAAATATCTCTGCAAAATTTTCTCCCAGTCTGTCTACGCAGGCTGTTCAAAAGATAGAACCAGTCAGCACTCTGACTCAAGATCATTACTCCAGCATCCCTTAGTGAAAGGACTGCAATGCTGAAGCTCCCTAATACAGTTGCGTGACAGCGCCGGATTCACACCGGACTTCCCTGTTAAACATTATTGACAGACCAACAATGTACCTGATTCCAACAATATATAATTTTTACTACAAAATAAAAAAGCAGTTTTATCGTAGAACGATAAAACTGTCTGATAGTATCTTAAACAAGATACCAAACCAGCTTTACCATCTCTCGTAGTACAAACTGTAAATTCTCAACCATTTTACCGACGGGATCGACATTCAGGCAATTATTGCTTTAGCGCTGACGTTATGATTAAGAATTACTGCTATTTATTTTGTTGAGTCAATTATAACACATGTCCCCCCCTAATCAAGTTTTGTTTGTCTGCTGCAAACGAAGTCTTCTGAAAGATGTTCAACTACTTGTCATCAGGCCTTGCGGCTTATTTATATCCTTAATTTAAAATTTTATTTTTTTAATTTTTCTATGTATACATGTATACATATTTTTTGCAGATTTTTAAGCAACACCTACAGCTGAAAAATCTGCTACCTATCAGACCTTAACAAGTCACATTGCCGAGAAACAAAAAAACGCTTCCTACATAAGCAGGAAGCGTTTACAAACCTGTTCAGCGCATATTGATGAATTGCAGATCGACACCGAAGTCGCCTGCTTTGAGCATTTGGATTACTGCCTGTAATTCGTCTTTTTTAGCGCCGCTCACACGCACCTGGTCGTCCTGCAACTGGGCAGTTACTTTCAGCTTCATAGCTTTGATAGCGGCCACGATCGCTTTGGCTTTTTCTTTGGGTATGCCCTGCAGGATATTCAGCGTCTGGCGTACCGTACCTTTGGAAGCCGGTTCTACCTTGCCCAGCTCCAGGCAGCGCAGAGGGATATCGCGCTTGGCCATGCGGGCACGCAGCATATCGATAATAGCGTTTAGCTTGTATTCGTCTTCGGCTGCCAATTTGATGCATTTTTCTTCTAATTCGATACTGGCATCACTGCCGCGGAAATCATAACGCTGGGCGATCTCCTTTTTCGTTTGATTGACCGCATTGTCCATTTCCTGCATATCTACTTCGGAAACAACGTCAAAAGAACTGTCTTTAGCCATGATGTCACTCCATTCATTGATTTGTTAATAGTATTATTATATCAAAAAATCAGAAGCTTGTCATTTTGTCAGCGTCATTGTATCGATGAGCTTACCGTCCTGCTTCAAGCTGGTAACAGTAAGTTTGTGACTGTCGGCAGTCAGTTTCATATAATTAGGCTGATCGAGCACATTGTCAAAAACCACTTCCTGCGGTTTGGCCCGCGAACCGGCCCAGGTCTTGTCGCCGCTGCGCCCGGAAGAAATATAGACCGTTCCCTGTCCTGCTACATTGCCGTTTTTAAAGGGAGCCGTACGTCCATAGGTATGAATATGTGCCGAAAAAACTACGTCTACATTACTGCGGTCCAAAACCGGCAGCAGGGCCGCGCCCAGTTCGTTCGGTTTACCATCCTGATAACGGAACAGACTGCGGTGCACTAAAACTACTTTCCATTTTTTGTTGCTGGCTGCCAGATCGTTTTCCAGCCATTTGACCTGCCGTGCAACCAAATCAGGCTGCCAGTCTTTTAATTCTTCCAGCTGCGTATCGATAACAGCAAAATGCACCTCGCCGTAATCATAGCTGTAAGCCTGTTTTTGCAGACCTTCCGGCCCGTTTAGCGGCAGGTCGAACAAAGTTAGATACAAGTCACCCTTGTAGGGCTTCCATTGCAGCGAATAGTTTTCGTGGTTGCCGCTGATGGGCGCAGCAGGTATCTGCGGCAGCAGTCCTGCTGCACCGCGAAACCAGCTGCGCCACTGGCTGTATTGTTCGCCGTTATCGACCAGATCGCCCATGTTGATGAAAAAGGCGGCCGCTTTGTCGTTAGCATAGGCAGCTGACGCTGTTTGCCGCCAGACATTATAATCAAGGCTTTGCGAATCACCGAAGATCAAAGCGGAAAAAGCACCGCCGCCGTCTGTCTGCAATGTATGCCAGTCTGAAAATTCTTTGCCGCTTCCGGCCCTGTATTCGTATACTGACGCAGGTTTCAGCCCTGTCAAAGTCACGCTTTGCTGATAGACAGTGCCTGCGTCGGTTGCAAATTCTTTGCCCTGCGCCGCTGTTTTTTGAATATCCTGACCGCCCTGCAGCCGGTATTCCACCCAGGCGTCACTTTCAGGCGCCGCCGTCTGCCACATGATCGTCCGCGAAGTCTTACTGTCAGCTGTGATCACCTGCCGCAGCTGCTGCGTTTCATATCGCGCCGGCTGTTCAGCCCCGCAGTATTGCCGTTCATAAAAAAATATTCCTATTCCGATCACTACCAGCATCACTGCCAGCAGGCCTGTTTTTGAAAAAAACTTATTCCACCTCATTTTGCGCTCCCCCAATAACATTTATCTTTCGTCACGGCACTGATCCTGCCCGCTTTATTTTTCCCTGCCTAAATTATACAGGCCTTGACTCCGCTCCAGTCAAGCAAACATTTTGTGAAAAATAACGTGACCCGCCGATAACAGCTACCGGCGGGTCCAGTGATAATAGTTTTATCAGTCGATGATATTTTGTTTATAATCGTGATAGCTGCTGCGCAGCGTTTCCATGGTCTTGACCATTTCCAGCTTCAATTTGGAAGCGCTGTCAAAATCACCACGGGCAAAAGCCTCGCGGATCATGGTGAAAATACAGGGAGCTTCAACAGAATCCTTAGCCAGCATCACGCGCAGAGCGGCGATCTTGGCCCATTTTTCGTCGTCGCATTTATTGTAGAAGCCGGTATCATGCAGGCATTTCATGGCTACGATCTCGGCATGGAATTCGGGGATCATTCTGTTTAAAAGCTCGGTCTGCCAGCGGATCAAAGCGCCTTTAGCAAAGGAATCGATAAATTCCGGACGCAGGATATTGCCGCTGGTAAGAGCTGCTTTCTTTTCAGGATATTTGCTGAAGCCGCACATATTTTCCCACACGGTTGCAGGCGGTTTACCAAACAGACGGCTGCGCTCTGCTTCTGTAAAATCTTCAAAAACATCGTCTTCACTGCGGTATTCACGGTCTTTTTCCAGATAGAAGCCTTCAACGCCAGCTTTTTTGGACAGCTCGGCTTCCAGCTCTTGCAGGTTTTTGCCGGATTCCACGCAGGCCTTGATACCGTCCCACATAGCCAGATAGAAAGCGGCAATGGCGATATAAGTATTAGTATAGGGGTTCGGCGAACGCATCTCGATACGGGTCGCCAGCGGGCTGTCGATATCGCGGATCAGTCCGGCCAGGATCGTACGGTTGCGGGAAGGGATCTGCGGGCTGATACCCAGAGAGGTAACAATGCAGACAGGAGCCTCAAAACCGGGTTTCAAGCGGTTCAGCGAATCGATTGTCGCCGAAATGAAGGGATTGATGACTTCATAGTTTTTCAAAAGGCCCATCATCGAGCCGTAGCCGATAGCGGAAAGGAAATCAGCTTTCATATCGCCAGGTGCGAACAGATTGACTGTTTTACCGTTTTTAAGTCTGGCGGCGATACCAACATGAGTATGTTCACCGCTGCCGGCAACGCCGGGGATCGGTTTTGCCTGGAAGGAAACCTCCAGACCGTTCATCCGGAAAACTTCTTTGACGATGATGCGGGCCAGCAGCTCATTATCGGCAGTCTGCAGGCCAACATTGAATTTCCAGTCTACTTCCAGCTGTTCCATGACATGGGTCATATGGCCGGCGCCGTCGATCTGGCCGCGGATACCGCCGCATTCTTTATGGCCCATTTCCGGCTCCAGACCGTAGGCCTCCATCATTTCAATAGTCTGCTCCAAAGCAGTACGCACGTTACCGCGGGTACGCTGCCAGTATTGTTCCTGCATCATCTGTGAAGATGACAGTGCATCGATCGGCGCATCCTCACGCGGGGATTTGACCCAGAATTCCAGTTCGGTAGCACAGGTAAAAATCAGTTTTTCGATCTGAGACAGGTCGACATGCTCCAGACCTGCGATCTGCGGATGTTTTTTGAACATTTCCAGCATTTGCGCTTCCACATAATCCAGGCTGTTTTGCAGAATCGAACGAGAATCGACAAAGACCTCGTTATGGATCAGGAAACATGGGATACGCAGAGTGCCGACCATTTTGCCGGTATTGGCATCAAAATGCTCGTAATTATAATCTATGTACCAGTTGACGCTTTTATCGATCTTCATATCGACGCGGGCGTTGTTCAGCGTAGCGATACCGGGCAAAACAACGGAAGAACCGTCGGTTTGGGCAGCCATGCCTTCCAGAAAGCCGTTAATATCTTCAAGAAACAAATTGATGGGCACTTTTTCATCAGTGTCGTTGCCGGCAAAATCCACACCCATAAAAGAAACAAATTTGATTTCCGGATGTATTTCCAGCAAAGCCTTCAATTCCTCCGGGGTCTGCTGTTCGGGGTTGATGTAATACAACATTTCCTTGTTCATCATAGTAATCACTTGCGGCACTATGCCGCGCTCCTTTCCCAATGCTGAAACAGAAATACAACTATAAATATAAAAAGGACCTTCCTGTTTTGGGCAGCAAAACAGAAAGATCCCCATTGATCTATCGCCATCATTATAACAAACATCAGTCTGGCTTGTCCAGTGTTTACAAGAATCTTTAAACGCTTTTCTCAACCAGCACCGCAGATCAGTCACTCAGCAGGCGGATCAGTATCTCTTCCAGCTTTTCAAACTGTCTGCCGCCATAACGTACTTCAATATTGAGCTGCGACAGCTCCAGCAGCGCCCGTTCCAATTCGCCCAAACCAAAACGACGGCTTTGCTCGACCATTTTTTTGACGGCAAAGGGGGCCGCTTTCAATTCCGAGGCGATCTCGGCCTGCGAAGCCCTGCCTTCCAGCAGCTCTTTGACCCGGCCTAAACGGCGCACCTGAAACGAGATCAGCCCGCACAGCGCCAGCACCGTATTGCCATGCTTGCGTTCTTCGCCCAGGAGCTCCAGCGCCTGGCCCAACTTCTTTTCAGCGATAGCGTTCAGCAATGCAAAACGCGAAACCTCAGGCAAGGCGGCAAAGGTCTGCTCAACATCGTCTTTCGTCCAGATCTTGCGTTCACCGGCATAAACCGACAGTTTTTCTATTTCCTGCTCCAAAAGCAGCAGCGGCGCGTTATCCGTCACCGATAAATATTCCATGATCGTCTGCGACGCTCCGTAATCAAACCGACAGCCGCGCAAAGCGGCCTGATCGTCCAGCCAGGGTTTCAGCTGGTAGGCTTTGACAGGCTTACATTCTACCATCGCCGCCGTTTTGAGCAGGCCTTTATACAGCTTGCTGCGCTTGTCGATCTTTTCGCCCAACAGCAATACCTGACAGTGCTCCGGCACATCGGCCAGCAGTTCGGCCAGTTCTTCCTGCTGCTGTTTGCGTTTCTCACCGGCGTCCTTCCCGCCCCACAGCTTTTCATCTTTAATGACGACCAGACTGCGGCCCGAGAAAAACGGATAGGTATTGATGGCGGCAGACAGTTCCTTCATATCTGTATCACGTTCAAAGGCGGTGATCTCTCTGTCTTCCGGCGCTGCTTCACCAAAAACAGCCTTTGGCAATGCAACGGCGATCTTATCTTTGTAATAGCCTTCTTCGCCAAAAACAGCGATCACACTTGCGGCCAGTTCGCCCTTATGCAGCTGCTGCATGATTTTTTCTGCCGTGATTTCCATACGTCTACTCCTTACAAAATACTGAAACTATTTTTAATGCGTATATTCAAGATAAGTGATGTCCGCCCCCAGATCAGCGGCGACAAGCTGCTGCATCTTTTTCGCAAAGGGACAGGGATAGCCGATCGGCGTGCCCTTGTGGATACAGGAAGCAAAAGCGATCGTATCAGCGCCGCGTTTGACCAGTTCACGTACCCGCAGGACTGCTTTTTTACCGGGGCAGCCGCCGCAGTTTATAAAACCGATGATCTCTATTTCTTCCCCAACCTCCGCAAAAGCACCTGTTTTCTCACGTACCGCTTTAAAATCAGCGGTGCCGGGGCAATAGTCTTCCGTTTGCATACACCTGATGATACCCAGTTTCATAAAATCACACTCCTTCAGACAAGCCTGCAACACTAAAAATATTCTTTCTGATACCGATAACTATAACATTTTACCGTGCCGCCGTCAAAAGTGATTTTAATAGCCCCGCCTAAGTCTGTTCGCCAGACCTGTGACCCCACTGCTGCCAGCCTTTGCAGCACAGCGCTGCCGGGGTGGCCGTAGCTGTTGCCGGCGCCGACGGAGATGACCGCTATTTGCGGACGAACCGCTGTTAAAAAAGGCGTACAGGAGGAATGATCGCTGCCGTGATGGCTAACCTTGAGCACCCGACTTGGCTGGATCTGCCCCGCTGCCAGCAATTCTTCGTCTTCGGTGGCATCGCCTGTAAAGACGATACTACCGGCCGCAGAGCCCACCCGTACGATCAGCGAGCTTTCATTGGCGTCACCAGCAGTACTGCTGCTGACAGGAGCGCTGACGATCTGCAGCTCAGTATTTCCCAGGGAATAATTGCTGCCCGCCTGTGCATAAGCGACCTGCGCTTTGGTGTTTCGCAGCAAGGCCTGTACATCTGCCGCAGGCGGTTCCTGCGGCAGAATGATTTTACCGATCGGCAGATTTTGGGCTACAGCGGCCGCACCGCCGGCGTGGTCGTGATGGCCGTGGCTTAAAAGCATTACATCCAGACTGCGGATACCCAGATAACGCAGATAGGGAAGAATGATGCGGCGGCCTGTATCATAATCACCGCGCAGACCGCCGCTGTCGATCAGCAGCGTCTGCCGCTGCGGCGTAATGACCAGTGCCGCGTCCCCCTGCCCCACATCGATAAAATGTACAGTCAGCGGCTGCGGCCTGACTTTATCGTAAACGCCGATACCAACTAAGGTAAAGTAGCAGCAAGCGATCAGCAGACGCCGCTCTTTATTTGAAAAATCATCCCAGTCGCTGTTGCCCAGCACTAACAGCAGCAGCAAATAATAGATAGCACTGCACAGGTAAGGCCAGCTGCCGACGGTGACGGACGACCAGTTCCAAGCTGCCAGCCAGCCGATGAGCTTTAAAAGCGGTAGCAGTAACGTGCCAGCCAGCACGAACAGCAGCTTGCCCAAGCCAAGCAGCGGCAGCAGTGCAAAACCTGCCAGTGTCAGCAGGACGGCTATTTCCAGCAGCGGCACTAAAAACAGATTGGCAGCCAAACCGGTCAGAGAAAGCTGATGAAAATAATGCACTAAAAATGGCAAAGCTGCCAGCTGCGCCGTTAAGGTCACTGCCAAAACCTCGGCTGCGGCTACAGGCATGTAACGAGCACAGACTCCGCTCAGCACCGGATAAAAATACAACAGCCCCGCCGTGGTGACAAAGGAGAGCTGAAAGCCCACGTCCCAAAGCCAGCGCGGCTGATAACAGAGCAGCAGCAAAACTACGCCGCAGAAAATATTACTGCGCTGCGGCAGTCTGTCGGAACCGCAAGTAGCAAACAGAGCCAGCGACATGCAAAGTGCCCGCAGCACCGGCGGCTTGAAACCACACAAGGCAGCATAGAAAAGCAGGATAGCTGCCACTACCAGCAATGTATAACGGTTGCGGCGACGCAGCACCAACAGTAAAAAGCCGGTCAGCAACGCTATATGCGTGCCCGATACCGCCAGCAGATGTGCCAGCCCTACCCTGGCAAAAGCATCCCGCGTCTCTGCGCTGATACCGTCATAACCGCCCAGAGTCATACCGGCCAGCACTGCGCCGGCCTGACCGGGAACAGTGCTTCGCAGCTGCTGCCGCAAAGTATTTGCCAGCCCGGCGATACGGTCGCTGATACCCGGACTGCCGCCAGACAAATATACTTCGCTGCCACTGACAGACATCCTTCCCTGCAGACCCTGCAGCTCGTTCCACAGCTCGCCGTCCCAGCCGCCCGGATTGGCAAAATTCGTCAGCGGCTTTAAGGTGCCCCTGACCGCCAGTTTACCTGCAAGCTTATCAGCAAGCTGCACATTTTTGATAAAAACGCGTACTTTACCGGCTACAGCAGTCGCTGTCCTGTTGGTTGGGGCAGCAGTTGTGTTTAAGCTGTCTTTAGTATCTGCTGCGACAGATTCGGACTGCACAGCACTGCACACCAGTACCAGGCTGGTGCCTTCGGGCCTGTTTTTAACACTGCCCGGTTCCGCCGTACCATACACCAGCACCTGCTGACTTGTAAACGAACCGATTTCCAGCTGCGCCTGACGTATAGCACCGCTGCCAATAGCAGCGCCGCAGCAGAAAAAAACACCCACAGCCAGCACTGCCAAAATTTTACTTTCCCAGTCTTTGCAGCAGGCGCCGATAAGCAAAAGGCTAAACACTGCACCCAGGCTGACGGCTGCCCACAAGGGTATAATTTTGCTGAGCCCCAGATGACACCCCAGTAGAAAGGCCAGCGTGCCATAGACAAGTATTTGTTCCAATTGCTGCCGCATCACAGCTCCAGATACGGCTGCATTTTGGCAAATTTAGCTTTGCCGATACCTTTGACCTGCATGATCTCCTCGATGCTGGCAAATCTGTGTGAGGCCCGATATTCCACGATCCGCTGCGCCGTTACGTCGCCCACTCCCGGCAAAGCGGTCAGTTCGGCTGCCGACGCCGTATTCAGGCTGACCTTCCCCGTAGTTTTGGCTGTTGACGCACCACGTGCAGCGCTACTGCTACCAACAACACTAGTGTTACCGCCTGCTGTAGCATCACTTCTGTCAGCGACAGCAACTGACCGCTGCTCCCGCAGCTGTTTGGCATTTAAACGCGGTACATTGACCTGCATACCATCCTTCAGCAGCTTCGCCAGATTGACCTTATCCGCATTGGCTTCCAGCGTCAGCCCTCCGGCAGCGGCGATTGCTGCCGTTACTCTGCTGCCTGCCGGTACTTCATACAGACCCGGCTTCCCTACTGCACCGCTCACATAGACCTGTACCCCCTGAGCCGGTACCGCACTGACGCCAGCAGCCGGAGCAGGCATGACCATTTCCCCTGTTTCCTGCGGCGACGATCCCCACAGGCTGCCGCCGGCACATAAAACCACCGCCGCCCCCAGTGCCGCTACTTTTTTTCTTAATCCCCGTTCCAGCATTGCTATCCATCCCCTTTAAAACGCAAAAAAGCAGAGCTCCCGAGGTCAACAATAAATTCGTTATACCTTAGGAACTCTGCCATAGCGTCTTTATGATGTGATCTTACTGATCCTGCTATTTAATTTTGTTCTGCGGCTCAGGGTCTGGCTACAATATTGACCAGACGGCCCGGTACGCAAACGACCTTTACGATCTTGCTGACATCGACCATAGCAGCGATATGCTCATCTGCCAGAGCCAGTTTTTCCAGCTCTTCTTTGCTGGCTTCCGCCGGCACTACCAGACGGCCTTTGACTTTACCGTTGATCTGCAGCACGATCTCCACATTATCTACCTTCATAGCCTCTGCTTCGGCTTTGGGCCAGCATTGCGCATGAACACTGCTGCCTGCATCGATAACGCCGTGCCACAGTTCTTCCGTTACATGCGGTACAAAAGGAGCCAGCAAACGCAGCAGTGCGGAAATAGTTTCGTAAACCAGACCGGCATTGTAATTTTTCTGCGCTTCCTTATACACATACAAAGCATTGACCAGTTCCATCATGGCACTGATAGCCGTGTTGAAATTAAAACGCTGCTCAATATCGTCGGTCACCTTTTTGATCGTAGTATGCAGCACGCGGCGCAGCTCTTTATCCGCCTCATCCAGTTTGGACGTATCATAGCTGGTAACCTTTTGTGCCAGCTCGCCCTGGAAATGGCTGACGATGCGCCAGACGCGGTTGATAAAGCGGAAGGAACCCTCCACGCCCTGATCGCTCCATTCCAGCTCTCTTTCCGGCGGTGCGGCAAACATAATGAACAGGCGGGCCGTATCGGCGCCATATTTGCTGATGATCTCTTCCGGCGAAACGACGTTGCCCAGAGATTTACTCATTTTAGCGCCGTCTTTGATGACCATGCCCTGGGTCAGCAGGTTGGTAAACGGTTCGTCGTATTTAACAAGGCCTGCGTCACGCAGTACCTTCATAAAGAAACGGGAATACAGCAGATGCAGGATCGCATGCTCGATACCGCCGATATACTGATCGACCGGAGCCCAGTAATCAACAGCTTCTTTGCTGAATGGGGCAGCGGCGTTTTTCGGGTCGGTATACCGCAGATAATACCAGGAGGAACACAGGAAGGTATCCATAGTATCAGTCTCGCGGCGGGCAGGCTTGCCGCATTTCGGGCAGGTGCAGTTGACAAAGCTGTCGCTGGTCGCCAGGGGCGAAACACTGCCAGCGTCAAACTTGACGTCTTCAGGCAGACGCACCGGCAGCTCTGCTTCCGGTACCAGCACTTCGCCGCAGTCAGGGCAGTAAATGATCGGGATCGGCGCGCCCCAATAACGCTGACGGCTGATAAGCCAGTCGCGCAAGCGGTAGTTGACGTGGCGGGAACCGAAGCCCTGTGCTTCCGCATAATCCATAATCGCTTTGACAGCAGCGTGCATTTCCATACCGCTGAACTGGCCGGAGTTGACCAGGACGCCGTCTTTTTCTTCGTAGGCGTCGTCCATATCCTCCAGCTTCAATTCTTTATCCTTCGGATTGATAACGACGATCTTGTCCAGACCGTATTTATCGGCGAACATCCAGTCACGGCCATCATGGGTAGGTACGCCCATGACCGCGCCGGTGCCGTAATCGTACAGAACATAGTTGGTGACCCAGATCTCGACCTGACGGCCGTTGAAGGGATTGACCGCATATTTGCCGGTAAAGATACCTTCTTTTTCCGACTCGCTGGAAGTACGCTCAATATCGGACTGATTGCGCACACGGGCACAGAAAGCCCTGATCTCGTCAGCCTTGGGATTGTCCTCACACAGCTGCTCTACCATGGGATGTTCGGCAGCCAGAACCACGAAGGTGACGCCGAAAGCCGTATCCGGGCGGGTAGTATACACAGGCAGTTGGGCATTGATGCAGGGCACGTCAAAGCTGAATTCCAAGCCTTCACTGCGGCCGATCCAGTTTTTCTGCATGGTCTTGACGCGTTCCGGCCAGCCGTTCAAAAGCTTCAGATCGTCCAGCAGTTCTTCCGCATAATCGGTAATCTTAAAGAACCACTGCGACAGGTCTTTTTTAACGACCTCATGATCGCAGCGCCAGCAGCGGCCGTCGATAACCTGCTCGTTGGCAAGAACCGTGTTACATTCATCGCACCAGTTGACGGCGGATTTTTTCTTCACGGCCAAACCGCGTTTATAGAACAGCTCAAAGAACCATTGAGTCCACTTATAGTAATCTTCCTTGCAGGTGGCAACTTCGCGGTCCCAGTCATAGGACAGGCCCAGTTCCTTCTGCTGACGGGTCATATTGGCGATATTTTCCATCGTCCATTTAGCCGGATGGATACCGTGTTTGATAGCGGCGTTCTCGGCCGGCATACCAAAGGAGTCCCAGCCCATCGGGTGCAGCACGTTGAAACCGTTCATGCTGCGGAAGCGGGCTACTACGTCGCCAATAGAATAGTTGCGCACATGGCCCATATGCAGGTTGCCCGAAGGATACGGGAACATTTCCAGCACATAGGATTTGGGTTTGCTGTTGTCAAGGTCAGTTTTAAAAGCTTTGTTATCTTCCCAGTATTTCTGCCATTTGCTTTCTATGGCATGGGGAGCATACTTTTCTTCGATCATTCTTCTCATAACCTCCTAAAATTTGCTTACCGCCGCAGCGCGGCAAATAAAAAAGTCCCCGGCTGTTAGGCCAGGGACGAAATGGCTTTCGCGGTACCACCCTGCTTGCCGAAAAAACTCGGCCACTCGAAACCTGTAACGCCGGTTATGCGTCCGCGCTTTTGACGCGGCTCCTCCGCGGCGAGTTCACCTTGCTCCTGTATTGACTCGCAGCTGCCGTCAACTTTCTGCAACAGGGACCTGAGATTACTACTCCGCTTCCACGAATTTGTTCATTCTGCAAATACTTTAACCATTATATCACAAATCCGTGGAGTTTCAAGTCTTTTCTTACTGTACTGCTGCCTGTGGGGCGACAGCCGGCTTGCAACGGCCTGTACTCACCTGGAGTCTGTTTCTTCTACTTCCAGCTTAACAGTATGCCGCTGCTGCACCAGCAGCCAGAAGGCCAGCGTGATCACCAGCACGATGATGCCCGACAGCGCAAACATATTGGCATAGCCCAAAGCCTCGGTAATAAAGCCCAGTCCCATGGCGCCGACAACGATACCCACTTCGATAAACGCCGTAAAAAATCCCAGCGCCGGACCGCGTTCTTCCGGCCGCGTCACATCGACGACCAACGCTGTAAGCGCCGGCACCAAAGCGCCATAGCCCAAACCGAACAGAACTGCGATCAGTCCCAGCGTCCAGACATTATCCAAAACGAAGAAACACAAGGCTGCCAGCGCTACCAGCAGCGAAAACGGCAGGATGACCAGCCGGCGGTCGATATGGTCGGACAGCTTACCGGCAAAGACCCTGCTGCCCATCGTTGCCAGAGCATAGACTACGAAAAAAATACCATAATCACTTACATGACGCAGCGGTGCATAGATCGGTAAAAAAGTCAGGATCGCGCCATAGACCAGCGATGCTCCCAAAAGACACAGCGAGCACATAAAAATCACCCGGCGCTTAAAAATCGGCAGCAGATCCAGTTTCTGTTCCTGGTCATAACCCGGATTTGTTTCTCTGAGCGGCAGCAGCACGAAAAAGCAGACCAAGGCCGTCACAAAAGTCACATTGAACAAAAAGGGATAGCTTTGCGTATGCTGCAGGACCCAGATACCTACCGCCGGGAAAATCGCCATAGAAACAACGCTGCAGGTCTGGTAAATCCCCAGTACCTCGCCGCGCCTGTCAACCGGCGCATAATCGGCGATGTAGGCCGCAGAAGCCGCCAGATACATAGCCAGACAAACGCCATGTGCCAAACGCAGTACCACCAGCGCCACTACGCCAGTGACTCTGCCAAACAGCAGAAACAGCAGCGCAAAAGAGATCGTACCCAGCAGCATCATGCGTTTGCGGCCCCATTCATTGGCCAGCTTACCCAGATACGGCCTGATAATAAACGATGACAGGCCGAAAGCACCGCCAACCAGCCCGATGTCGGCAGGCGTACCGCCCAGCATTTCTACATACTGCGGTAAAACCGGGATATATAAATAAAAAGCCCCGTAATACAAAAAATTAGCCAGGCAAAATAAAATAAAGTTTGCCGACCACATACTGAAATCCTGCTGTTTGGTCATTGTTACCCCTCCCTTATATTTTGGTATCTTTATTGTATAAAAACACCGAAAGCGGCAACAGCAACCGGGGATAGAAAGAAAAAAGATTCTTGGCGCTCAATTCCAACTTCATATCTATATTATGAATATCATTCAGACTTTGGTAGTAGATAACGGCAAAGAAAAACCGCCAAAAGCAATTTTGGCGGTTAATTTTTTTCAGTTAAAAGCTCCATTCCGCATTGAGTGCTGCTGTCAGCCGGCGAGTGTCCTGCCCCATTTCCTGCAGCAGCTGCCCGCTGATGGTCAGATTTTCCCTGACCCGGGCCTCACCCTGCAGTTTGAGTGTCAGCAGATCTTTAGCACTGCCGCTGCCAATACTGGTAAAACTGCTGCCGCCGGCCGTAAGTCTTGCCGTCAGCGGAGTATCCTCACCAGTTAAAATATGGCGGTAACCTGCGCCGATAGTATAGCTGCCATCAGGACCGAGCTTACGTTTTACTTCCAGTCCTGCATCAACACTGACTACTTTATCACTTTGCCCATCATAGCTTTGCTCATAGCCGCGGGCGCCTGTTTCACTGAAGCCATGCAGCCTGTAGAAAGAGGCATCTGCACCAGCGTAAGGCCTGATGCTCCAGCCACTGTCATTGTGTACACGGGGGGGAGACAGTGGATAAGTACGGCTCAGCTGCAGACCTGCACTCAAGACTTCGCTGTGATAATCGCCCCGCAGACGTTCCGGCAGATTGACCAATGAACGCTGCGTTTCATTCGTTTGCCAGCCATAGGTCAGATACATGGCAACATTGGTCGCGTTTTCCCTGCCATAACGGCTGTAAAGGCCCAAACGTACATCATCAGCCGAACCCTTGTCACCACTGCTGCTGACATTTTGTCTGCCATAGTGCAGCAGCGCACCGCCACGCCACAGCTCACTCAAAGCCTTATCCTGGCCGATAGTGACGCCGAAGCTGTTGGTCTTGCTTTCACCGCGCCAGCTATCGCTATCCATGCTGCCCCAGCCTTTTTGCAGCACTGCCCACAGCTCTTTATCACTGTCAGCATCCGCTGCTGCCAGCCTGTCATACACAGCAGCCGCCGCAGAACGATCCTGCTTTATTGCTGTGGCCAGCTCAGACTGTACGCCGCCTGTCAGCGAAGTCAGTGCCGCTTTGGCTTTAGCAGCATCAAAACTGTAGAGTTCTGCGTAATCGTAGTTGTAATCAGGCTTCGACGCTAAAACACTGCTGACATTGTCGTACATTTGCTGCTGCACTGCCGTGCGCACGCCCAAATTATCCTGCGGCATAAAAGTAATATTGACCGCACCGGAATTGTCTAGAGCGTTCAACAGCTTTGGGGTATCAGCACTGTTTAACTCTGCTCCCAGCATACCCGAACGATACTCCTCCATACTTATGATGCTGCCGATCAAACTTCCATCTGCCTTCACGATCTCCGCCTTGTAGGTTTTATTGGGCACATACACACCCTGCTTGTCGATATGCAGAGTAGTATCAGTAATATCGGCCTTGCCGGTAACGGTGATGGTACCAATGAAATCTTTATTGGCCGTAAACTGCAGCTTGCTGTTTTTAGCGTCCAGATCACCATCAATATACATTTCTGTATCGCCATCAGTCGGCGTCAAAGCGCCGATCAGGCCTGCGCTGATAAATTGGCCTGAGTTTGAATTGTCGTAATTAATGCTGTTTTGCTGATTAAGTTTATAACTACCGCCCAGCAGCTGCGCTCCCGGCGCTACCTTGACGGAAACTACTTCGGCGCTGCCGTCATACAGCAACTTACCGCCTGTGACATTCAGCTGCAGGTTATCGCTGCCTGTGATCTTGCCGTTATAGGCAAGATCAGTGTTAAAGTTCAGCTGCGTTAAAAGGTCTGTACCTAATTTGCCGTCATCATAATATTGAATCTTTAAATCCTCCGGAACTTCGGCTTCAGCAAAATGACCCCATTCAGAAATAATATCGCCATAAAGCCGCGCGCCGTTTTCGATATTGATTTTTTCAACAAAGGCATTGCGAGCGATATAAATAGCGGCGGCACTACCGGCCAAAGTGCCATTTACATTAAAGTTTTTGACTAAAGCTCCACTAAGCTCAGGATGATTTTCTTCGCTTAACTTTAAATTGGCATTACCAACAGAACAGATATAAGACCCCCGGTATTCCGTCCCATTGGCAAGTAAATTGTCGCCAAAATCGAACCGGGCCGCCACGCCGCCGCTGCCGAGCGCCGTTACCACACCGTCGACAGTCAGCTCATGGTTTTTGCCATAGGCAGTCAGCAGACCGATCCCATTGCTGCCGTCAGCGCGCACACTAGTATCGGCAGCTACCGTTATCTTATTGTTCCCCAGTCCGTCAATACGGATACCGGTACCGGCAAACCCGTCCGTCAGAATATCCGCCGCCTGTGTGATCGTATTATTGGAACCATAGATATGCAGCCCTACGCCGAAAGCGCTGTCATTAGCCACACCCGGCAGATAGGCTGTCCCTGCTGCGTTGCGGGCGCTGTAGCCCTGGGTATTGATCAGTGTTTGACCATCATTATAAACGGAAAAGCCAAACATATTGCGCCGGTCGATCTGATAACCCAGATCCTGCAACACCGCCAGTTCCGCTTCCATAAAAGTAGTATAATTACGATAATTAAAATGACTCATCAAGCCGTTGCGCAGCTCTAAATGCGAAATATCCGGCAACACTACTGGATTCCCATCATCGTCATCACTCATATATTCCCACCCGTTAACAGGAACGCCAGGTACTTGATACTTATCTCCCAGCTCAGCGCCACGCAGAACTTCCTGCACATGCTCGCCCGAAAAATACGCGCCGCCTTCATCCGACAGCTCTTCAAAGCCCCGCACAATAAAGCTGTTGGCAAGGTCTGCATTTGGTGTATATGTATCATCGACGATTTGCATACCTGGCTGGGCCTGTTTACCATAGTAATCATACAAATGCTCGCTGTAAATATTCAAAGCAGAAGCAAATCGAGTCGAATCATCTTCATCCTGTGCTGCCAGCACGCCCAATGCATGCACCATCTCATGGGCTATCGTCGGCCCCAGCGAAAACTTGTTGCCCCCTGTCGGCAGCGGGGAAGAAAAGTCCGTTGCCCAGCCTTTATTTTCCTCATCTTTATCATCTATCACACCAATACGGATATAAGCACCGGTCATGGGCGGCAAAACTTTACCTTGCACAAAAGCCTGCTGCAAAATATCCAGACACATCTCCCCAGCTTCATTAGTAGTCGTAGCGTCAGCATTCGCAACATCATTGGTAAAAATATAAAAATTTACCGGTTCCTTATTTGCAGCCTGCGACCCCAACATCTGTGCCATATAATCCATACCCTGCATAAGAGCCTGCTTTAAAGGGGCAGTGAGGGTATAGGTAGAATCATAATCATCATTCAGTTTTTTCCCTGCACCATAAAAGTTCAGGCACACCAGCGGCCTGTCCTTGTAATAGACATACTCTACAGACGAAGGTTCAAGAGCATAAGCGCCTGTGCTCAGCAAAAACTGACTGCACAGCAGACTGCATAACAACTTTTTATTAATTTTCATTGCCGCTCCCTCCCCTGTTATTTATAAATTATTTCACTAAGATTATAACATATATTTTATATCCAAGTCATTTTTAGCCCTTTTCCATATTGCGCCAGGGCCAGCAGGCAACTAAAAAAAGCAATTTCTTGCAATCCGGCGCCAAATAGGCTAACATAAAGTTAACAATATGTTACGAAAATGGAGTATCATCCTATGAATATTTACGCTATCGGCGACCTGCATCTTTCAGGTGATCCGCCGGCCAAGCCGATGGAGATCTTCGGCCCCCACTGGCAGGACCACGCCGCTAAAGTCGCCGCTAATTGGCGCCAGCTCGTCAGCCCTGACGACACCGTCATCATCTGCGGTGATACCTCCTGGGCTATGGACCTGACCGGCGCGCTGCCAGACCTGAACTGGATCGCCGCCCTGCCTGGTCGCAAGATCCTGCTGCGCGGCAACCACGATTACTGGTGGTCTTCCTTAAAAAAGATGCAGACAGCAACGGAAAATAAATTCAGCTTTCTGCAAAACAACTTTTATACCTGCGGCAGTACAGCTATCTGCGGCAGCCGCGGCTGGCTCCTGCCTTCGTCCGATAATTTCAGCGCGGACGACGACGCGATCTACCGCCGCGAAGGACTACGCCTGGAAGCTTCGCTGGCAGCTGCCAGACAGGCAGGTTACAGCGAGATCATCGCCGCACTGCACTATCCGCCGCTGTATGACGCAGCCAATGAATCCGTTTTCGCCGACCTGCTGGAGCGCTACGGCGTCAGCCACTGCGTTTTCGGGCATATCCACGGCAGCGACGCCGGCATGGTTTTTGAAGGCGTACGCAACGGCATCACCTATAAACTTGTCAGCTGTGATACGCAAGCTTTTACCCCGCAGCTGGTAAAATAAACAGCGAAGAAGGGTTTCCCATGCCAAAAAAATTTTCTGCAGCAACACTGATGGTTTTGGCTGCCTGCGTTATCTGGGGCGCACAGCCGATGTTTGTCACTTTTGTCGTCCGCGAATTCGATCCGATCCCGCTGGTCAGTATCCGTTACTTTATCGTGGGCGTGTTGATGCTGGCTTTTCTGGCTTACAGCGGCGAAAAATTGCTGCCGCCCCGTAAGGCCTGGCTGCCGCTGTTTTTGATGGGTGTCTTCAGCGTCGGCGGCAATAATGTTTCCCAGTTCACGGGGCTGCGTTATTCTACCGTCGCCAATCTGACGATCATCGCTTCGCTGACTCCTGCCGTCACTGCACTACTCAGTTTGGTGCTGCTGCAGGAACGCCTGCACAAAGTGCAGTGGTTCGGCATCGTTACCAGCATCATCGGCGCCGTTTACCTGATCAGCAAAGGCTCGCTGGCCACGATCGTCAACCTCAGCTTTAACTTCGGCGATATCCTTTTCGTCGTCAGTATGGTCGCCTGGGCACTTTACACGATCCTTGTCGCCTATGTCAGCAAATACGTTTCCGCTTACAGCGCTGTAGCCTGGGCCGGTCTTTTGGGATCGCTCACTACGGCCGCTTACAGCGTAGCTACGGGCCAGTTTGCGTTGCCCTACGATCTGTCGCTGCTCGCCTGGGGCTCTTATTTCTACGTTATCTTTATTGGCAGCATCGTCGGCATGATTTGCTGGAACAAGGGTATCCGCATCGTCGGCCCCAGCCAGGGTGCAGTTTTTATGAATCTGATGCCGCTGGTCGGTATTATCTGCGGCATCCTCTTTCTGCACGAAAAATTCTATCCGTCCGAAGCTGTCGGCGGCATACTGATCATTGCCGGCGTTTATCTGACGACCCACTACAATCATGTCGCCTATAAGCTGGCCAAATATCTGGTCAAACGCCGCCGGCAAAAATCACTGACTAACAGTTAAAACTGGTTCTACCAGTCGCTACTTTCAGTAAGCAACATCGAAAGGTCATCAAGCAACTTATGCAAACAAACAAGCTTACCGCCTCAGTGCTTTTGATCTGCACCTGCGTTATCTGGGGCATCCAACCCATGTTCGCCAAATTCGTCGTCAGGGAAATGCAGCCCATCCCCATGGTCAGCATTCGCTACACTATCGTAGCCCTGACGCTGTTTGCTATGCTCGCCTGGCGCGGCGAAAAGCTGCTGCCGCCCCGCAGGACCTGGCCGGCGTTATTTACCATTGGCATCCTCGGTGTCTGCATCAACAACGTCACCCAGTTTACCGGCCTGCAATATTCAACTGTCACCAACTTTACCATTATCGCCACGCTGACACCGATCGTCACGGCCTTGCTCAGCTTTGTGCTGATCCACGAACGGCTGCATCGCCTGCAGTGGCTGGGGATCTGCAGCAGCCTGTGCGGCGCGCTGTACCTGCTCAGCAACGGGTCGCTGGCGGTTATTTTAAACCTTGCTTTCAATATCGGCGACGTGCTGTTCTTTACCAGCCAGGTCGCCTGGGCCCTGTATTCTATTATCGTCGTGCGCATTATCGACGTTGTCTCCCCCTTTGCCATCGTTGCCTGGTCGGGCTTGCTCGGCTCGCTAACGACGGCTACCGGAGCCGCTTATCTGGGGCACTTTGAGCTGCCGGCCACGCTTTCGCCGCTGGCGTTCGGCTCCTATCTGTTCGTCATTTTTGCCGGCGGGCTGCTCGCCATGATCTTCTGGAACCGGGGCACCGGCATCGTCGGTCCCAGCCAGGCCGCTGTCTTTATGAATATCATGCCGCTGGTCGGCATCGTCTGCGGCGTATTGTTCTTAGATGAAAAATTTCTCGCAGCGCAGGCTGTCGGCGGAATTCTCATCCTCGGCGGCGTCTATCTGACTACCCAATACCGCACCGTGGCTTACCGCCTGACCAAGTACTTTATGCGTCGTCAACGCAGGCAGCAAGCGCAGCGCTGATATGCTAATTGACACATCCAGCGCCAAAACATCAGAACTTCTGCCGTAATAAACTGTTTGTCCGCTCGCGTCTGCCCTGACGACGGGCTTTTTTATTTTGCCTGCCAGCAGTGCCAGCACTTAGATGCAGCCCTTTTATTGACACCTACCATTAACAGTGCTATGCTAAACAATGTTTAGGGCATATGCCGTAAAACCATATACATCACAACAAGGGAGCGGTCTAACCATGAAAATTGCAGTTACTTATCAGGACGGCCAAATCTTTCAGCATTTCGGCCACAGCGAATTTTTTAAAATTTACGACATCGAAAATAAGGCTATCGTCAAAACAGAAGTCGTCAGTACCAACGGCAGTGGTCACGGCGCGCTGGCACAGTTTTTACAGGACTGCGGCGTTGATACGCTGATCTGCGGCGGGATCGGCGGCGGCGCGCAAATGGCGCTTACCCAGGCAGGTATCCGGCTTTATGGCGGCGTTACTGGCGAGGCTGACGCGGCAGTAACGGCTTTACTCAACAATAAGCTGAGCTATGACCCGACGGTAAAATGCGACCACCACGAACATGAACACGGCGGCGCAGGTCATACCTGCGGTGAGCACGGCTGCGGCAGTCATAGCAGCCACTGACATTAAGGGCGGTAATATCAGCGCTAAGGGTATAACGCACCTTGCCCTGCACAAATTACTTGAAATACAAATTTTCCCAATCACCTTACTCACTGCTGCGGCAGTGAGTTTTTTATTTTAGCCGGCAGATCAACTTATTTTAAACGGCATCCCGTCAGCGCCACAGCCCCGGCGCAGCCGCTGCAGTTCAAGCTCACTTGGGGAAAGTCCTGTTCGCAAAGCTGCATCCACCGTAAACAGCTTACCGCTTTTCGGCGACCTGCTGACAGGCTCGCTCGTCACCCAACCGGCCACTGCAAACAGGTGCAGCGCCGTCTTGATCTGGCTCAGCGTTATGCCACGCCCACACTCCTGCTGCAGCTTCGGCAGCGTTTTGACAAACTGCCCTGGCTGCAAAGTGATCTTTCGGCCATAAGCGTCCCAAACCTTCGGCTCATATACCGCCAGACTCAGCAGCGTCAGCAAAATCACCTTCTGCTCCGGCGTCGCCTCCTCCCAGTAATGCTCTTTAAACAACCTGCGTCCCACCTGAATAAAACCCTCGCTGAATAAATTTTCCATTCTGATCTCCTCCCACCTCTAAACGAGTATTTACAGCTCTTTTTTGCACGCTCATGATAAAAAACTCCTGCGCCAGGCTCAAAGAACAAGCCTATCGCTTTACCCCCTCACTATATATAGGGCAGGCAACCACCCAAAAAACATACAGCCTTACACAAATTTTCTTTTAAATCACCTGCCTGTAACTGCTTACCCGCCAATATCTTCTCCTTCACAGACTAAATACACAGTACAAATCCCCAAAATCAGGCTGCTTACACAAATAATTTCTCAAACAGCGGTTTTGTAATCACTTCCCTGCTTCGGGGCAAAAGAAAACTGCCCCTGTTATCTCAAGGGCAGTGTAAAAATAATTTTAAATTTTGTTTCGCGTACTACTGCTTACGTACGTTAGCAGGTAATACCTGGTTTTATATTCTGCTTAGTACGTTAGTATTGAGATAAATACTATATTAAAACTCTAAACTGATTTTACTTTGTAGGCAGTACGTTAATAGAATAACCCACGATGCTGTACCGTAAATACAAAACGTTTATTTTTTTCTCCTGTATCTTTTCTTGTTTATTACTTTATTCTTTTATGAACAGGCGACACAGCGGCGATTTTAGCGGCGATGTGGCGGAGATTGTACCGTCATTTTAAAGCTGCTCCAAATTGTTGTACCGTAATCTCAGCATTTCTATCTGATACTGGTTTATTCATAGCCATCTCGATAAGATCCAGTATTTTCTTGGCTCTGTCGATAAAATATGTATCAAAATCATCAGTTGCAAGTGACTTGTAGTTTATTAAATGAGATTCAATCCTGCTCTTCAATTCTAACTCAGTAAGTCCAGCCACCTTCTTCAATATGGATCTTGTATAAACACTAGGCGCATTACCACCAATCGAACGATTTGTCTCCGGCAAAATAGGAGTTTTATTCACAATACAGTTATATTTTTGGCGACTGATGCCCACTTTTTCACAGTAAGCCTCTGGAAATATATGATGAATATCTGGGGATTGTAGCATACTGTTAACAATATCAATTGTAATATTATTCATAAAATCACGGCACTTTTGCATATAAAACAAGGCCATGATACCTTTATAAGCAGCACTGTTTCTGGTCTGCAATGTAAGCAACCTAGTCGAAGAGAAAAAAGCAGAATTTATCGTTCTCGAAGCATTTGGTCTGCCATAAATTTCTTCAATCACATCCTCTATATCATTGGCGTACCGTGTTTCGTTAGCACCACCATATAGCTCACCTAAAATTCCGCACCAATACCAGCGCGAAAGGATTTTTATAGTATTGGGCTCATTGCATTTTGACTTTCCAAGCGCTGCACAGATTGCCGCAAGTGGAATCAACTGTGTCGTATAGGGAAGATCACGCATTCTAAACACAAATTGATATTTTAAAAGGAATTCTCTAGCAAGTTGAAATCCGACAAGAATCTGTTCCCTGTTAGCTATATAAGAATCAAAATCCAGCGCCAGTACATCTTTCTTCTTACAGGAAACAGCTCCTGTTTTTCCACTGCTCTTATTTATATAACTGATATACAAGGTAATTGCCGTTAAAAATGTAGTTTCATCAATACCATCTAATAAATCTGTACGCAGAGTATCATCCCTGCCTTGTATCACACGTTTACATGCAAGCCAATCCTTGCGAAGATCAAATTCCCTTGTGGCAAAAGCAGCAGTTACCAACTCAAAAACAGTAAGCGCTACTCCACCAGTATTAACGTTTTCAAAAACTTTACAAACAGCATCCCTCGGAGTTGATTTGTCCATAGTTATAACTGGCAGTTTATAAGCGATAATCGTGTCAATCACTTTTGCCTTAAACTCCATGAATAGATCTGTTGCCGCACTATCCCCGTTATAGAATTTAAAATACCCCATCATCCAATCAGTAAGCTGCTTACTGTGGTAAACAATATTCATCGGGAACATTTTATTCGCAAATTCTTTATAGCGGTCAGACAAATCAAGCTTGATATTCCTATCAAAGTTTCCCTTAATTTTTCTGTCTGCTGGAACTGCAGTAACAGCATCAGCTCTATCAACGCTCTCATCCATACATTTTTCTATTTCCAAGTAATAGAACCTTTCAATCTTTTTGTCTTTGTCATTCTTTGTCTTCACACATTTATCAGAAAAAACCGCCTGATAAATAGATGTCAAGCGCTGCTGACCATCCAACACCAAATATTCCGGCATAACGCTTATTCCACTTACGCCTTCTATAGGCCGATACTTGAATTTTATATCCGGATTTCCATATTGAAGGCGCATAACAGCCCCCATCGGATAACCTTGTGAAAGACTGGCAATAATGCCCTGAATACGATTATCATCCCATGTCCAGCTTCTCTGAAATTCAGGCAGCTGTATTTTACCGTTGCTAACTTCTTCCAGTAACTGGCTCAAATTTGTATCTACTGATGTAGGCGCAATCATCTACATATCCCTCCAAAATTATTTCATAACCTTATCCAGCAACGACTGGTAACTGTCCACAACATCATAAACTACATTTCCACTGCTGATAGCTTTAAAATGTTCTCTTGCACAATGGAGTTTCGACTCCTCAATCAATCGAAGCTGCATAGACGACATTGATCCTTTAGTCTCTGCAACGAAATAAATATGCTTCACCGCACCTTCATAAAATGCAATCGCCCAGTCGGGATTATAACGCCCCACCGGAGTAGAAATATAAAAACCATCTGGAAGCTTCACATAGACTGCGACATCATTACTGACATCCAAATCCTCTGCAAATTTTCTCTCATTATTAGAATCATATACAATATGATCGTACAGATGCTTAGTTGCTTTAATTGCATTTACGCCCAACCTGCCTTTGATCGTCGGCTCGGTAAAGACATCAGTATCATAATGCTCATCCAAAACATTATATGTAATATGCTGAATAATGGCAGTTGCTTTTTCATCATTGATGAGGGCAGCCGCTTTTAAAATAAAGTCCTCAGGATTATCCTTAAACTGATCAAAAACTGCTTTCTGGATTCCGGTCAAAATTGCAATAACTGCTTTTCTTGTCAGACCCGTCGCCTCTACAAGTTTACCGACAAGATCATATTTCACGCCATGATTGACGGCAATTTTAGCCCCCGTTCCGTAAGAAGCCGACGCTTCTTTTATAAAAGCATCTCCACTAAGCAATGCATCTTTGCTTTTGATATTATCCATATGCCCGGTTTCCACTTTAAAGAAAATCTTTGATACACGTAATCGCGCATCAAGAGCCGTAATCGCATTACGCACCAGTTCATCAGTATCAAAATCCACAACGTAAACAGATTTACTGTTGATCCGCTTCCATAAGGCTTTGAATTCCGGCATAGCCAGTTTATCAGGATCGACCTGTAATTCCACATTATTGCTGCGGGCATTTTCCGGCAGCATAGCTTTACTGTCATAGATAGAATCAACAATAGCAAGCACATCCGCTGCCGAATCCTGTACCTCCTCGGCAACCTTGATCTCATTATTGGCCTTATCCGCATAATACTTATCTGTCAGTGCACCTTTACGGTCAATATACCCATTCATTATCATATCGAAATGAATCGCCTGAGCAATACCCATATCAATAACCTGTTCATTACCGTTGGCATCCCGAATGACTTTCCCCATAAACAAATCTACCGTAACTGCACGGGAACGGTCTGCTACAACCTCAGCCAGTTCGCTTTGCAGACCTTTAGCAAAACTGTCGTAGCTTTCGCTGGCAACAACAGTCAACACATTGACAGTATGAACGTCATTCCCCAGTAAATTGCTGTCCATACGTTCGCCATCCTGATTGACACACAAACGCAGCCCTCGCCCAACCTCCTGACGCTTGCGCACATCACTGCTGCTCTGTTTCAGCGTGCAGATCTGGAATACATTGGGATTATCCCAGCCTTCACGCAGAGCAGAGTGAGAAAAAATAAAACGCACTGGAGACTTCTTGGGATCTCTATCCAAAAGCAGTTCCTTGTTTTTCATAATCAAATCATAGGCATCAATATCATCAGACATTGTTTCCCTGCGCCCCACCTTACTGTCGATCAGCCTGCCCTTTTTATCTACCGAGAAATACCCGGCATGGGTTTTATGGGCAGAGATAGCTTCTAAATACTTAATGTAATCATCTTCGCCAAACTGAAGTTGTAAGTTGTTGATAACATCGTTATATTCTTCCTCAAAAATATCTGCATAAATGCCATTGGAAGCCTGCCCGGCTGCATCATACTGCTTATACCTGGCGACTTCGTCAATAAAGAACAACGATAATACTTTAATACCTTTGTAAAACAACTGCCGTTCGCGCTGGATATGCGATAATATCGTTTCGCGGATCTGGATACGGCGCAGTTGATCCTCGCTTACCTTACCGATAACATCACCTGCATACAGTTTGATACCATTCAAAAACTCGACAGAATTATCGCGTCCATCAATAGCTTTGACGACAAAACCCAACTTATACTCATCTAATTGTCCGGAATTATCGTATAAATTATACCCGATCCCAACGATACGACTGACTTTACGGATCCCAGCAGATCCTTTAAAATCAAACTCTAACGTAGCCGTTGGATCAGACTTGGAAAGATTGATGCCCTGCAAATAGACATAACTCTCTGTAGCAGTGCTGCCAGTTTCGGTAATGCCCTTAACTGCGATTTTTTTGACCAAACGCTTGTTATAAGCCTCCATCGCATCCAGGCGATAAACCATGTTATAGATACTGTCGCTCTTATGAGTAGCAGAATAACGCAGCGTCATCAGCGGATTAAATTCTTTCAGGCGTTCCTTCGTCTGCTTGCCTTCTACCGACTGCGGTTCATCAATGATAACTATTGGATTGGTCCTGGCAATAATATCGATCGGCCTGCGGCTGCGAAACTCGTCCAGCTGCATATAAATACGACGTGCATCCTTACCCTTGACATTAAATGCCTGCGAGTTGATGATCATTACATTTATCGAACTGTCAGAAGCAAAGCGGTCGATCTCTGTCAACCGGTCAGAGTTATAAATAAAAAAACGAATCTTCTTACCGTATTCCTCCGCAAAATGTTCTTGTGTCACCTGAAAGGATTTATAAACACCTTCGCGAATAGCAACACTCGGTACGACCACAATATATTTACTCCAGCCATAACGCTTGTTCAGCTCGTACATGGTTTTGATGTAAGTGTATGTTTTACCGACACCGGTCTCCATCTCTACAGTCAGATTGTATCTTCCCTCCAACTGATTAGATGGTTCTATTTGGTAACTTCTTTGTATTTTATTGATATTTTCCAGTATCACGCCATCATTTAATTCCGGCACGATACGCTGATTATTCCAGCCTGTATACTCTATCAAAGAACCCTGTCCCTGCTCATTCCCTTTATCAATCAGATAAGTCGGGGTCAGATAAGGCTGGCCGGAAAACACATCACATACTGCTTTTGCCGCATCGGATTGGAACTTCTGATGTTTAAATTGTAGTTTCATTCTTTCTCACCAGTCACTTTTACTTTTTCCTCTAATTCCAGCAAATATCTGTCATAGTCGGACATGAAAAGTTTATCCTGAATAATTCGATATTTCTCAAATTCAGTCTCTGCATGGTCTTTCGCAATAGCAGCAGTGATTTTACCCGGATTTTGCAATACATCCAAATCATCAGCAGCTAAATAAATATCAATACGCTTTGCCCAATCTTCCATTGTCATAGGTATTTTTCGCCTTGTTCTGTTTTCCGCCAAATCCAGATAAGCAGATACAATCAGTTCAAGTGAAGCCATCTCATCGGCAGTTAAATAATTTTTTGCAACGGAAACATCACTTTTAGAAATTTTTCCGTCAGGTGCCGCTTTCCAACTGGTAAGTCCCATATGCGGTTTATCTGCATCGGCTCTTTCCACAATGAGTTCTGCCGCTGTATGATGATGAACGGCATAATGCATTTTATTTTGAACCTTTGCAAAAAAGTCCTTTGTTGTTTTGGCATTCTTATCATAATCAATTGCTGTAGCATAAATGTCAGTAAGTTTTTGATAAAATTTACGCTCGGAAAGCCGTATCTCACGAATTCGTTCCAGCTGTTCATCAAAATATTTTTCGGTTAAAATGCTCCCGCCGTTTTTTAATCGTTCCACATCCATTGCCCAGCCCTTGACGGTGTACTGCTCAACAATTTGATTTGCCCAGACACGAAAACGAACGGCTCGTTGATTATTTACTTTAAACCCAACCGCAATAATGGCGTTGAGATTGTAGTGCTTTGTATTATACGATTTGCCGTCAGCGGCAGTTATCCGAAAATTTCGGATAACTGAATCCTCCTGTAACTCGGCATCCTCAAATATTTTTTTCAGATGATAATTTATGGTTCGGACATCCACATCATATAATGCAGCCATCATTTTTTGTGTCAGCCAAATATTCTCATCCTCATAACGCATTTCCACGCTGTCAGCATTGTTACCAATGGAAGCAACATAAGTGAGATATTCTGCCGTAGAGCTTCTGATAGTTATTTCGTCTTTCTTTTTCTCAGCCATAGAATCCTCCTCCTTATAGAACTTTCACTCTGGTATCGGGTGCAAGCAGTTTGAAAATTTCTGTTACATTGATTTTTGCAGGACTGTTTGCAAAACTGCTGTCACGGAATACAGCACGGAGCGGTTGACGTTTTGCAATTGCTTTCACCACGCTGTCAGGAACATTCTCATCAAAGCAAGCAATCAAATCACCGTCATTGTAGGTATGAACGGTACAACCCTCAATCTGCTCGGAGCAGTAAGGCATAGAAAGAGGAAGTCCCCATTCAAGCAGACAGTTAAACAGCAAATCAAGGTCGGTGCGGTCGGATTTTACATTGGATTCCAGCATAGAGAGCATTCCTTGGTCATATTCATCAGCAGCATAATACACATCAGTCATGTTGGTATCATCCAGTTTCAGAACACGGAAACCATAGTCAACATTAGCACCTGTTTCAGCTTTGATTTTATCTCCGGCACGGCGGATACGCTCTTTACCGATTGCACAGATTGTTGGATAGCCTGCTTTTTTAGCAGGAGAACCATCTTTAGTTTCTTCAGGTAACTGAATCATGATGTATTTTCGATTACTATTGTCAGCTGCATTAAGGAACATTGCTCCGTGAGCAGTTGTTGCAGAGCCAGAGAAAAAATCAAGTATTGTTTCATTTTCCATGTTTCTATAAGAAGCTAACAGCTTAACTAATAGGCGAAGAGGTTTTGGATAATCCATCAATTTTTGAACTCCAAAAAGTAGACGTAATTCCTCATCAGCATCTTCATTTGAACCCCAACCAGAACTATTCAAATTCTTAATATCAACATTATCCTTATGCGATACATCTGCATCATCTCCAATACGAGGTAATAAGTCTTTCATGGTCTTGAAGCGAGTATCATTTACAATACGGCGAAGATACAAATCTCTGGTAATATATATTTCTTTTTTCTCCGCATATTCTGTCATGGCTTGCTGTGAATATCTCCAATTGCCCTCCAATATAAGTTCTTCTGCAAGAATGCCGTTTTTAATTACTAAATCAGAGTGTAATACAATACTCATAGTTGTGTCGCTGATTTCAGAACCATTGGGCATATAATAGTCTTTTTCTTTATATTTGCTTTCAATACCCGCCGGGATAGTTCGGAGTTCTCTTTTGTTAACAGCATTTATGCATGGGTATGTTTCAGTAGAATCATTGATTTCACCAATTAGACCTTCAAACATATCCATCTGTTTCGCATAAACAAGAACATATTCCTTAATGTTTGTGATTGATTTAGATAAAAAAGAACCTTTCTTCTTCTTTTCCCACACCAATTGAGCAACAAAATTTGAAGCACCAAAAATATCGTCACAAATAAGTTTCATTGTAGCAATTTCATTATCATCTATGGAGATAAGAATTACTCCGTTAGTAGACAACAAGTTTCTTGCAAGCATTAGTCGAGGATAGATCATTGAACACCAATCAGAGTGAAACCTTGGATTGCTGGAGTTGTTCTCTGCAAATAAGCGGTTATCATCCTCGTCATATTGCCCTGTTCCTTCTGTATACTCGTCCAAGTTCATCATATAGTTATCAGGATAAACAAAACTATCACTTCCAGTGTTATAAGGTGGGTCAATATAAATCATCTTGACATTACCGAGATAGCTTTCCTGCAACAGCTTTAGCACCTCAAGGTTATCACCCTCAATATAGAGGTTCTCGGTGGTATCCCAGTCCTTACTTTCTTCCACACAAGGACGGAGTGTTTTGCGGATAGGCTTGTTTGCCTCAACAATGGCAGCCTTTTTGCCTACCCATGTAAACTCATAGGCTTCATCACCGTCAATCACATCACCCGAAAGCATCTGCTTGAGCAGTTCAAAGTTGATGGCCTTCTTCGGCTTGCCGTTTTCATCAACGGTTTCAGTAATACAGTTTGGAAAAATCGAACCAATTTTATCAATATTCTGAGCTGTCATATCAACTGACTCCATCCGCATTCTATCCATTAGTTTTGTCCTCCCTACCTTCTATCCCAATATCTCATTTTCAAGTTGTTTGTATATTTCCATATCAGGAGAAATCAAAGTTGCCATTGTATCTCTAAGAAACGCATCAGAATTATTCCCACATTGTGTCAATCCAAGTTTTTTCTTAAGCGCATTATAAATTTCACCAGAGGCAGATTTGAAATCATCCATAGCATTACCTCTAGAAACAGAATTTTTAAGTGCTTCTTCCTTCTCTTTCAAACATTCCTCATATTCTTCTGACTTACCAACAGAATCACACAATTTTTTTATTATGCTATCATCAAGTAAGTAAGACTCTAAGTTCCTCTTTTTCAATACACGGATCCCTTTTTGTTCCAGTTCTTTAACTTCTTGTTCAGTACGATCATCCCTATCCACAACTTTTATAATCTCGGAATTATTTAACAAAGTTCCTATTATTTCACCATGCTTAGTTTCAATATTTTCTATATCATTACAAGAACCACCAGATATAAAGAAAACTTGAGGGTGAGTCTCCTCAAAGATGATTGTATAAATCTTTTTATCAAAATCTTTACGTTTTCCGCCATTGGGATCGCCTTCACAAAATACTACCTTTTTCGGCAGCATAAGTTTGGCAAAATCTCCAAATGCCAACTCATAGAACTTATCCATAACAGCTCTTCCTATTTTAGCAGGACGAATAATTTGGTCAGTATCAAAATCTCTTTCCCCAAAATCTAAAAACACAACTGTTCCCGGCTGTTTTTTTTCTATTTCTTCTGCCTCCTGTAACATTCCAATCGAATGTGTAGAAAGCCACAACTGAGAATTGCCAGGTATCAATAAATATAACTCGCTTAACACTCTTCCTTGCAATCTTGTATGCATATGAGTCTCAGGTTCATCTATACAATATACTGCATCCGGATAGTATTCTGACTGAACCACCATGTCCAATATCAAATCGAAAGCAGACTTTTCTCCAGCCGAAAGATTACGATAACTAAAATCTTTCGTTATACCTTTTGTAAAGTAAAAATTTCCGTTGTTAAGCGGCTCACCTAATGAAGAAAACTTTAAATCTGCAAAAACACGTTCAATAGCAGCGCTAATCTTTCCCGTCAATTCGCCTCGCAAACATTCAACAGTTTTTTTGCTGTTTATCTCATTATAAAGACCAGATATTGTATTTGCGATTAACCGCTGATAATTTGCAGACACAGTTTGATCATTTTGAATCAATGAATTAAGGCGAATTGACTCTGTTGGATTTGCCTGCCTTTGCATTGAATCAATACGAAAGTCCGGTTCATTTCTATATGCACTCCTAAAATAAAAATGTCCTTTAATATTACTTTCTCCAATATTCTTTGGGAAACTAATATTGTAGAACTCAATATCTACTATTTGACGAGCGAGATTATACCATATATTATAATCAACCTCATCTACACAATCCGTCTTTTTTAAATAATGATAATCACCAATATCATTATATCCTGAATATTTGTAATAATGGTTCATTGCTTCCATAAAAGAGGTCTTTCCCGATCCATTTGGTCCAACTAAAACAATTAACTTTGCAGATTCAGGAATGTTATCTACCGTTAAATGTGTAAATCGCTTAAAATCTCTTAACTCTACCTTTTTTATTCTCATTCTAAATTTCCTCTATTGCTTTTTTCATATTTTTCAACTCTTCATTCAACTGTATCTGCCTGTTCAGCTGCTTTTCTTTGCGGATTTTGTTTTGCAAAGCAGCCATCTGTTTTTTCAGCCGCCGCCTTTTTTCCTCTTTTTCTATAGCGTGCTTAATGCTGTCTTCATCATTACTTTGCAGCTGATCTGCGGCTACCTGCCGCACAAATTTTTCATAAATCGTATCAATATTCAAGCCTTCTCGTTTAACAGGCATTTCATCCAGCGTAAGCCAGTCTGTATAATAATAGCGCATAATAGCGAACGCTTTACTGCCTGCCGCTGCAGCTTCTTTATAACTTATAACAGCTTTATGCTTACCTTCATATTCCAGCAGAAACAAAATATGATAGGGTATCACTTTGTCGATTTGACGCAAAACATTCTCATCAATTTGGGGCTGATTAAGATGTATCTCAAATACTTCTATCTCTGTTACTGCCGTGCCGACAGCAATATTCATAGTCGTAGCTGCTATCTTATTACGCCAGTAAACAGACTTTACCTGTTCTGCAAAAAATCGCTTTAGGGCAGCAGTTCCGGCAAGATGCTCATAAAACTTCTGCTTGGAAATACGCTTATTAAATTCGGTGGATCGCGGTAAGCCCAACATTTCAACACTTCCCTATTTTACAATGATAAAACAGATCAATTCAAAATCCTCTATTCCTGATACCTCTGACAATAACGCAGACGTGCCGCCATCTTTAAATAGGCTGTCAATATCATTTTCTTCTTTGATATCAATAATAGAGTTGATCGCTTCATTCAGTAATTCTGACATTGCGCGCATATCTCTGCCATCGTTAGTTTCTTCATTAAATTTATGGCACAATTCTGTAATAGCTTCATCTTTGCCTCTGCAAAGCAGCCTTATAGTATCAAGCAGCTTCTTCGGGTTAAGGTAATCACAGATGATTTCTCCGTCCGCTCCAATATAGACCATATAGAACGGATGGATACGGTTTTGATTATCTATATTTATCCTGTTATTGGTATTTTTCAATATGAAGATAGCACCTTGCGGCATGTCTTCGCTGGCAGGCACCACTGCATGGAGCCCAAAGGGTTTCTTATCCAAATCTTTATGAGTCTTGATGTATTCCAGCAAATCAAGCCGAAACTCATTTAAGCCCAAGTCCATGATTGAAATACCTGAGGACATGTCCTCGATATCTACCACTTCTTCCTGCAAACGTTGCAGCTGCTGTTTACGATATTGCAGGTCGCCTTTTTCTTCCGCATTGATAAGATCGTCATCGCCTGTGGAAGTCATGACAGAAATCTTCATGCGTGTTTCAACACGATTTTTGAGATTGATATACTCATCCAGTGTCAGATCAGGCCAGAAGTTGACCAGCTGGATATGTGCGTTTCTGCTGCCAATACGGTCTATTCGGCCAAAACGCTGAATGATGCGCACCGGATTCCAGTGGATATCATAATTTACCAGATAATCGCAATCCTGTAGATTCTGACCTTCCGAAATACAGTCTGTTGCTATCAGAATATCAATTTCTTCTTTACTGTCGGGCATCAGCACGTCTTTGCCCTTGGATATTGGTGAAAAACACGTAAGGACATTATTTAAAGTTGCCCTGAACCCTTTAATGGTGGTTTTCCCCTCAACATCACCAGTTACCATTGCCGTTTCCAGGCCATATTTATTTTTAATGTATTTACCAACTTGCTCGTACAGATATTCTGCGGTATCAGAAAACGCCGAGAAGATCAGCACTTTCTTGTTATCAGCGTTAATTGGCTGCTCGATTTTTTCCGAAAGTAATTTGAGCAGCGTCTGTAGCTTCTTGTCATGCTCAGGAGTAATGTCGGCAATCATCAAAGTAAGCAGCTCAAGAATATCGGCGTCTTTTTTCAATTCATCACGCCAGCTTATATAATCCATATCGCAGAGTGCGATCCGCACTTTTTTACCAACAGAAAAAACGTCCGTATTTTGGTCTTCCATATCAAAATCATTACTCTTATCAAAATCATTACTCTTATCAATTTCATACATATCAATGTCAGCAGAGCCGAATTTTTCAAACTGATCAATGGCCTGAATGGTTCTTACAATAAGCTCCTGAATACGACCAAGTGTCAATTTGAAGGAATAAACCGAACTTTCCAACCTTTTGAGCAGATTGATACTCATCAGTCGGCGAATACCTTCTTCGCGTCCCTGCTGGGTAAGCCCTATACCTTTGTTATGTGCCAAATCACTATATTTACTTATTTTACTGGGGAAAATATAATCGGACGGAGTATAAATACTAAGCGATAATGATGATAGCTGCTCATAGATTTCGTTATAGTTGATTGCACTGTCCATATCTGTGAGATTGGGACATAACGATATTGGTTTCAATCGTTCCGGGAATTTGCCAATTTTTTCAGTATTATAATATTTGATAATATGCTTCCTGGAACGAGCGATCGTAACGCTGTCCAATACTTCAAAAAAATCAAAATCTAATGTGCGAAGCAAAGCTTCCGTAGTACGAGCCTCCGGTTCTAATTTACTCCATACATTGAAGGCTTTCTGAGCCTGACGGAATATTTCATCAATCGTTTTTGTTGTATCCAGTGCATTATTGATCAATTTTGAATCGCCCTCATAAGCAATAGCCAGCTGATTTTTCAGATCAATAAAGCGGTTATTGACAGGGGTAGCAGAAAGCATCAGCACCTTGGTCTTTACTCCGGCACGTATGACACGATTCATCAATTTCAGGTAACGGTTCTCTCTGCTGTCATCTCCTGAAATTGCGCCACCGTTTCTAAAATTATGCGATTCATCGATTACCACAAGGTCATAGTTACCCCAATTCAGACGATCCAAGTCCAGCCCATTGGAAGTGCCATATTCCCTGGAAAGATCAGTATGGAACAAAACATCATAGTTTAAACGATCGCTTGCAATGGGGTTATTGATATAATTATCTTTATATGTATTCCAGTTTTCTGCCAGTTTTTTGGGGCAAAGCACCAGCACGGTTTTATTTCTGTTCTCATAATATTTGATAACGGCAAGAGCGGTAAAAGTTTTACCCAGACCTACGCTATCTGCAAGAATACAGCCGTTATACTTTTCTAACTTATTGATAATGGCAAGTACAGCATCTTTTTGGAAATCATAAAGCATATCCCATATTTTACTGGCTTTAAATCCGGTTGCTTCATTTGGCAGTACGTCTTCAGAAATATCTTCTAAAAATTCACTGAACACATTGTAAAGTGTCATGAAGTAAATCAACTCCGGTGAATTTTCATTATAAACAGTACTGATATTTTCAATAACAACATCTGTAACATCCTGCAACTGAGTTTTATCATTCCAGATGGTTTCAAAAAGCTGCATATATTCTTCAGAAAAAGGTGTTTCCATTCGATTGACCATATTATAGCTATTATTACCACGCTCACAGCCAATGTCTACTGTAGTAAAACCGTTTAACGGCATATAGGCAACATTTTCCTGAACAGATTCTACTGTGGCAAAACCGCTCATATTGTTGCCTGTAGTATTTGATTTAAAAGTTGCTTTTTTGCGTATCCATTCAGCACATTCCCGTGCAACAGCCCTTTGCGTCATCTCATTTCGTAGCTTCAACTCGAATTCAGTCCCATACAAACTGTGTTCACGATTAAGACGTGGAATATAGAATTCACGTTTTTGCTTTTCAGCCTTTTCTGCAATAAATGTAGGGTATGTAAATATAAATCGGAACTCCTCAATGTTTTCCAGCTGTTTCTTCAACTCATTATAAGCGTACATAGAAAAACAAGCCGCAGCAATAGAAACTTTACTGCCCTTTGTAATTGTGGATGTCATATCATCCCGAAGTATATCAGTAATGTTATTAAATACTTTCATAGCCTGCCTCTTTTCAGGTGAACTTACATTTCTAACATCAGTTTAGTATAACTTCAAAACAGTTTCAAGTTAACAGCTAATGGCAAAATATACTAAAAGCAACCAGTATAAAATTTACTTTGTCCTTTATTTTAATACTTTGTAAAAATTATACCATATTTGCAGGAAATTAGCATAAACAACATAATCTGTTCAATCTACGTTATAATACCTATAACTAACCACAACCGAGGTAACTAATATGCAAAAATTTCTTTCGCTAAACTATCGAAAACGGCGCAGCAGGCGATCAAGAAAAGTCGTCGCAAAAACTGGGGTAACATCGACCCGGTAACCAAAAGCCCCGCAAATTCCAAAGCGTACAACCGTAAAAAAGCTCAGGCATGGAAAAATAATTTTCCATGCCTGAGCTTTTTTACATATCCAGCATCAGTAACGTTATTTCTTTATCAAAATCACTATAACATTTCTTTTCCTATTCGGAATATTTCGGAAAAAATTCCTCTAATTTGTTTAAAGCAAAAGCTTTTAAATATATGAGTTTTTCGATATTTAGATTATGCTGCCAGGTAGCTTCATAATAGCCGCGAATACCGTAGGCTTTGAAAGCTTGTGTAAACGCTTTAGCAAGCGCATAACAAAATTCTCTAAAGTCAATGTCATAATTATACTCTTTTCTCCTGTCATCTTGCACTTCAATTTTTATATGCAGGATAAAATCATCTTGTATCGTTAAAGGCTTTTCCAGCACCCATTTTATCATTCGCGGTTCTTCACCCCACCCAAAGGTTGCCTTGTAAAACATATCAACTGTTGTTCTTTCAGCCAAGACAGCTTCAAAATTTCCCCGACATTCATAGTCTGCACCAGACATTTCAAATTCCTGACGCTCCATAAAATCAGGACAATAACAGTTAGTGTCTTCAATATTCATTAAACAGTACGTTCCTGACAGCATTTCGCCTAAAGAATCGCCTAGCGCTCCTGATATATAAAATGCGTGTTTATCTCCATCAATTTCGATTGTAAACAATGACCATCCGTCTGATTTGGGCTCTATTTTAATGTATACCATACTCTCACCAGCTTATTATCAAAAATTATGTTATCTCCTGCCTAAAGAAAACTTTTTCGTTACCAATTATCAGGCACGATATAGGTATTCATCATTTCATCAAATTTTTTATAAAATGCTTCTCCGTATTTGTTTAACCGGGCATTTTCAGCAAAAATCCGTTTATCATATTCTTTCCAATAATTATCGTCGTGTTCATTTTTGTGTTTCTCATAAAACTCTGTATCTTCACCAAAAAATGTATAGGTTTCTTCTTTTAACATCGAATAGCATGGATAATGTACTGGATAGTATTTACTGGAAGTCAATAAACTGAAAAAATTTTCAAATTCCCACATTAAATAATCTGTAGCGAATTCTCCTTCCCCTTCTAAATCCTCTATAGTATCGTTTTTCATTATTTCATATTCTGCTCCAGGGATAGTTTCATCAGCAATCATACCGTCAGTGGTACCTTTGATCTTTATTTTTAATTTAACTTTATCCTTCTCATCCGAAAAAGTAGTCTTAAATTCAATAGTTCCCCCGCGTTCTACAGACCAAACTGCATCATGCCCCTGTTTTAACGCCGTATACATCCTTATCATTCCTGGCAGTGGATCGCTAAGCGCCTCGTCGAAGCTCCAAACAATATATTTTCTATCAATTTGGATTTTCATCCAAAGCCATCCATAACCGATACCACAGAACCTAAAGCTGATTATCATTATTCATCATCCTCTCCATTCAATTCATGTGCCCATAAACATATTTTAATAAAATTTTCGACAATCCTTACTTAACTCCTGCGTTTTGCCCATTCTTTTTTATTTGATTATCTTTTTGCTTATATATTATAATATTATTGAGAATGAGAATAGTAGGAGAAACTTTATGATTATGTTGATCTTCTTTGTTTATATTCCTGTTTTAGTTTTGTCAGATAAATTTTTAGGCTCATTATATCCCGGAGCTTTGATAATAGTCCTTCCTTCTTTTTTATATTTATTGGTAAAACGCAAAATAGGGTCATTATTTGACTTTGACGAGACCGTCTTGAAAGTCATTGGCGTATTATTCAGCGCCATCTTTTATATATTTTTACCTTTGCTTTTTGCATTTTTTTTACTTGCACTGGCCTGGACATTTTGGGATATAGTTTTTAGTTAAACTTTTGTGTTATAATACCTATAACTGACCACAAATGAGGTGACTAATATGCCAAAATTTATCCCCTTCGCCAAGCTGTCTAAAAAGGCGCAGCAGGCGATCAACAAAAGCAGGCGCAAAAACTGGGGCAATATTGACCCGGTAACCAAACGCCTCACCAATTCCAAAGCGTACAACCGCAAAAAAGCTCAGGCCTGGAAAGATGATTTTCCAACACCTGAGCTTTTTATTTTTTATAAATTTCTATGCCGACCCTGTCGATATGCTGCCGCAGAGCGCAGCTGTTAATACTATTATAATCAACGATGTCAAACTTATATGGCATAGGCAGTTCGTCAAGCTGTACAGCCAGTGAACCGACATTAACCCCTGCCCCAAACACAGCAATATCAATATCCGAATTCTCGCGCCAGTTGCCTTTGGCCCGCGAACCGAACACCACTGCCCTGTTTATATTAGCCTGTTTCAGCACTTCTACGATCAGTTGTAAATGCTTTTCCGAAAGTCCCAGCTTCATTTGCTTTTCGCCCCAAGATTTACACGAAATTTTTCTAAAGCCGGATAAAAATCCTGCTTTATTTTTAAGAATATAGTGTTAAATGTTTCTTCGTCATATCTGTGTGACATCAGGTTACGGGCTTCCAGCATATCAATAAAGGCCTGTCCATCCGTAATGATACCAGCAGCAAAGGCTTCTTTTATAACCGTCCGCGGTGTCGGCTGAACGTGCAGCCCCTCAAATTCCATAAAGTCTTTGGCTGTTTTCCACGCCAAATCAAAGGTTATCTCAAACCGCTGTATAAAACCTTCACGCACGATTGCCGGTGTCGTTGCAGGATCACAGTCGTTTATTTCGGACAACAGGGCACAGGCTTTGGAAAAATTTTCAAACCTTTGTAGCCAGCGTATATCTTTATTCTCCATAATAATCAAACTCCTCATAGCATTTAAATCATAGTACATATTTATTTTCTATCAGCATTTGATAAAATTATACCATATTTACAGGTAAATAACCGCAAAAACTCAGGCCTGGAAAGATGATTTTCCTACGCCTGAGCTTTTTTATTGCTGTTTTAGTTTTGAAATAAAATTTATTTATATTGTTGTCTAAAAAAGTTGCATCCTGCCGAAGTCGTAGTATAATAAGCATTACAGCTATTTAAATACCACTTGAGGGGATAGATTTATGCAGACGAAAAAATTTAAATATTTACTGCTCGCCGTTGTTTTGGCGGCGGCAGCAACATTGATCTGGTACTTTGCCTATTGGGTCAAAACGCCGCAGTATTCGCTGGGCCTTATTGGCACTGCAGTGCAGAAGCATGATTTTACAGCTTTTGAAAAGCAGGTCGATATGGAAACACTTTACAGCAGCGCTTACGACGACGTCGTGGCTGCCTCTTTTGGCAGCGAACGCCTGTCCAGCCCGCTTCTATCGGCGCTGGTGCAGAATATCAAAGGTATTGCCGTACCGATCCTGGTCGATCAGACCAGACAATACGTCAACAGCGGTACTATGGCTGAGGCCGATCCCAACGATGCCGACTCGCCGATGCTGCAAAATAACGGCACTGACATCGTCAACAGCCTGAAAAACAAGACCGGCGTCAATTCCATGCAGTATCAGGGCGTAGAGCAGGTACAGAAAAACGGCAGTACCGCTGTTGTAACTATTAAAGTTTTTGACAGCGAATTAGACAAGCATTTTTTAGTCGAGCTTGATATGCGGCAGCTTGCTGACGGCACCTGGCAGATCACCAGGATCAACAATCTGCAAACCCTGATCAGCGAACGCGACCAGGCCTTCCAAAACAAGCTGGCCGAGCTTAACAAACCTGTGCAAAAGCAGATCGGCGACGCTGTTACTGTTACGCCGCAGAAAATTTTTATCACCTCTGCACCGTATTCCGGCGTGATCCGCCTGCTGCAGGCTGACCTTCAGCTGACAAACAACGCAGCTAAAGAGCTGCAGTATTTCACCGGCGTCCTGGAGCTTTACAATGCCGATAACGAATTATTTTACACCGGTAATTTTGCCAGCAGCAAAAAGCTGGCCGCTGCACAGACGCAAGCTTATCAATTCAACTGGGAACTGAATCCCTTCCTGACTGACGATGCCAAGGTCATGAACAGCGATTTCAGCAAAGTGACCTGGAAAGCCTCTTTAAGCAGTCTGACCTTTGCCGACGGTTCTACCATTGAACTTTTGACGCAGCTGCCTGTTAAAACAAAAACTAAATAAAAAAACTTAAAGCAGTAACGCCAATCTAACAGCGTTACTGCTTTTTCTTACCACTGGCAATAGGCTTTTGCTTTACTGCGGATCAGTTCGCCGCCATCGCATAACACACCGTTGCTGTCTGCCAGCTTCCACAGATCCCATCTTTCAAAGGTATCTGCCGGCCCGTAGCTGTCAAGATCAGCGGCCTCAGCATGGGTCATAACATAATTGTCATCGATCGGCAAACAAAGTCCCCGGCACAAAACAGCTACTACCCGTGCCAATGTTTCTAACTGCTGCTGCGTAGGCGGCACACTGCCAAAATCCACACTGCCGTCAGCGTAAGCCACAGCGTCGGCACAGCAGCAGATACTTACAGCCACAGCGCCGCTGTTACGGTGCCAGGTATGCTCCTTATACTCCGTCAGCTCTCTGCAGCTGCTCCACAGCCTTCCGTCGCCGGTAATGTTCAGATGATAGTCGTCATAAGTATTGTCATAATGCCCTGCTGTCCAGTGTAAATAGATCCTTCTGATCTCGCCTTGGGCCTGCTCGGCCAGCATCGCCAGTTCCTGCAATGTTATTTCACGCATTTTTTATACCTCCCCTTCAGGCTGCCTGCGCCTGCTGCTCGTCATAAAATTTTTCAACAGTTATATCGCAGGTTTTGCCATTGCTTTTAATAATGATGTCGCCACACAGAGCTGTATTGAATACATCTGCCTGCAGATCATGCAGCCTTTGTACGACCTCAGGGCTGGGGTGCTTATATTTATTACCTTCGCCGCTGCTGATGATGGCGATTTTCGGCTTGACAGCTGCTAAAAATTCATTGATCGACGATGTTTTACTGCCATGATGCGCTACCTTTAAAACCTGTGCCGGAAGCGCTGCCGGGTCAGTTTGCAGCAGCTCGCGTTCCACCTCAGCCTGGATATCCCCTGTCAGCAGCATCGAAAAATCCCTGTACTCCAACCGCAGCACCAGACTGTTGTTATTAGCATCCGAAGCCGTACCTTTATACAAGGTATGCGGGCTCAGCACCTTCAGCTTCACCATTTCATTGATCGGCACTTCCTGTCCTCTCCGCAGCACTTCGAACGGAATTTTTTCCTTTTCTATCTGCTGGCGAAAGTCGTTATACATTTTAGTTTTATAGTTTTGCCCGCTGTCATAAACCTGCTTGACCGGGAACCGGTTCAGCACAGCTTTCATTCCCCCGATATGGTCGGCATGCGGATGCGTAGCTACCAGCATATCGATCTGCTCGACATGGTTTTCTTCCAGCTTGGTCAGCAGTCTGGCCGCCTCACCGCGGTCACCGCTGTCGATCAATATATTCTGCCCTGCATTTGCAGCAGGATACTGTCACCCTGCCCAACATCCAATGCGGTAATGGCAAGAATATCAGCATCAGCTTTCGCCGCTGCCTGATCTTTAGCTTCCGCCTTTGGCGTCTCCGTCACAAGCACAGGCTCCGTCGCAGCCTCACCTGCCTGCAGCTGTTCCAGCAAAACCGGCACATAAGCTTTCACCAGTTCGCTGTCTTTAGTAGCAAAGCCTGCCCCCAGGAGCAACGCTATTAATATTATAATCCCAAATGAACTTTTCTTCATCAGTTTTTCTCCTTAATTTAAATGCAGATCGCGATGCAGTGGTTTAAAAATACTCATTTTACTGCCGCGCTCCAATATCACTGTTGCAAAACCAGCATCATAATCAGGCAGCTCCGGCATCTTGCTTTGCTGCAGCAGCTCATTATCCGGCAGCAGCCGTCTCAAAGCATAATCAAGCTTCACCGCTCCCAGCCACATCAGATACTCTATCTCGACATCATGAAAGCCGTCCATATCAGTTCTCAGCGCAGCGCAAAGCGCCTCCACCCGCAGCAGCGTTTCCATTTCCAAGCCTCTGGCTCCATGCTCGCGCCAATATTCTATGATCCGTCCTATTCCACGCCCCAAAATAAGCTGCTGATGCTGCTTTACTTCAAAAAGCAAGCGCCGGCGCAGATATACGACCTGATCCAGCCCCACCGCCAATGTCCGGTTGGCTAGCTCCAGCTTGCTCATCTGCGAATTATCCCACAAAGGCTTGCTCTCACCGGAAGCATCCAGCATCAGCAAAGGGATCGGCGATTTCAGCATACTTTCGCTGCCCAGGTTATCATAAACACCGCCATCAGTCAGATAGATCCGGGCTGGATTTTCCGGTTTCTGCGTCCCCGTACCGTAAAGGTCTTTAAACTCTCTTTCCTCAACGTCCAGCTCCAAAGGTGCAAAGCCTACCGGATAAGCAGCCGAAGCCGCTACGGCAAAAGCGATGGGAATATCACCTATATCGCTGCTGCGCCCCAGCAAATGCCCATAAATATCGCTGCTTTTAAATCTGAATCTTTTCAGGGTATTGATGCAGGTCGCATTGCAGCTCCACTCTGTCGGCGCCGCTGTCTGAGACATTTTTCTGCCGTCAAACAGCTCCTCATCCAGCACCTGCGGAAAGGCTTTGCTCATTTGCGGCCTTAAAGCCGCCGCGGCAGCCAGCTGCTGCAGCTTGGGCAGATACGGCAGCAGATAAGAGAACCAGGATGCTTTAGTCATGATCCGCCTGCGGAAATTGCATTGTCCCAAATGGATCAGCTTCGTTGTTACCCGCCGGTCAAAATCAAACAGGCTGCTGAATTCTCCCTCTGCCAAAGCACTGATGATTGCCCCTGCCGCGATACTGCCGCCTGACACGGACGTTATTTCGTTGACATGCCTTGCCATCCCCAGTTCGACTAACCTGCGGTAAGCGCCCAGACAGTAAAAGGTAGCTCTGAACCCGCCGCCGCTGAAACCAAGATTGATCTTATTGTTTATTTCCACGTTATCTTTCCCTCCTTTGCAAAAAGCCGCCCGTGATGTGAAGTGCTGTAGAGAAAATAGACAGAAAAAAGAAAAGCGTATCGTAGAATATC